>NZ_JAHVAB010000081.1 GCF_019264445.1 Hydrogenophaga sp. | reverse complement strand
GGGCCAGGCCGAGGTGCTGGTGATCACACCCGAGTCGCTCTCGCTGCTGCTGTCGTACCCCGAGACGGCGGCGCAACTCACCGGCCTGCGCGGCGTGGTGGTGGACGAGTGGCACGAACTGCTGGGCAACAAGCGCGGCGTGCTGCTGCAGCTGACCCTGGCGCGCATTCGCTCGCTCGCACCCCAGGCCGTCACCTGGGGGCTCTCGGCCACCATTGGCAACCTGGAGGAAGCCCGCGCGGTGCTGCTGCCCCACCGGCCCGATGCACCGCTGGTGCGCAACGCACCGCGCCGCCGCCTCACCCTCAAAACCCTCATGCCTGCGGCGGGCGAGCGGTTCTCGTGGGCGGGCCACCTGGGCCTTTCGCAGATCGACCGGGTCATGCAGCTGATCGCAGGGGCGCGCACGGCCATCCTGTTCACCAACACGCGGGCCCAGGCCGAGCTGTGGCACCGCGCCCTCTCGTCGATCTGGCTGGAGGCGCCCGAGACGCTGGCCCTGCACCACGGCTCGCTGGAGACGGCGCTGCGCCTGGAGGCCGAGCAGGGCCTGCGCGACGGCCGCGTGCGCTGCGTGGTGGCCACCTCCAGCCTGGACCTGGGCGTGGACTTTCCCGCGGTGGACCTGGTGCTGCAGATCGGCAGCCCCAAAGGCATCGCCCGCCTGCTGCAGCGGGCCGGCCGCGCCCACCACCGCCCCGGCGCCCCCGGCGTGATCCACTGCGTGCCCACGCACGCACTGGAGCTGGTGGAGTACGCCGCCGCGCGGCGCGCCGTGGCCGCAGAGCACATCGAAGCGCGCAAGCCCTTGGTGCTTTCGCTGGACGTGCTCTCGCAGCACTGCATCACCCTGGCCCTGGGCGGCGGGTTCGAGCCTGCGCGCCTGCTCGCCGAGGTGCGCGGCACACACGCCTTCGCCGCGCTGAGCGACGACCAGTGGGCGGGTGTGATGCAGTTCATCGAACGCGGCGGGCAAGCCCTGGCGCAGTACCCCGACTTTCACCGCACCGTGCGCGACGCCGACGGCCTGGTCCGCGTCACCGACCGGCGCGTGGCCCTGCGCCACCGCCTCTCCATCGGCACCATCACCGCCGACGGCGCCATGCAAGTGCGCTTTCTGCGCGGCGCGTCGCTGGGCAGCGTGGAAGAAAGCTTCATCAGCCGGCTCAAGCCGCGCGACCGTTTCCAGTTCGCCGGGCGCACACTGGAGCTGGTGACGGTGGACCAGATGACGGCCTATGTGCGCACGGCCAAAGGGGTGAGCGCCACCGTGCCGCGCTGGCAGGGTGGGCGCATGCCGCTGTCGACCGAGCTGGGCGCGGCGGTGGAGGCGGCGCTTTCGGGCCCGCGCGACGAGCCCGAGCTGCGCGCCCTCGCGCCGCTGCTCGACCTGCAGGCCCGCGACTCGGCCTTGCCCACACCACACACCTTGCTGGTGGAATCGGTGCAGACGCGGCGCGGCGGCTCGCTGTTCGTGTATCCGTTTGCCGGGCGCACCGTGCACGAGGGCATGGCGGCGCTGTTCGCGCTGCGCTGGGCCAGGCATGCGCCCAACACCTTCGTGTACGCCGTGAACGACTACGGCTTCGTGCTCACCTCGCAAACGCCCGCCCCGGTCGACGCTGAACTGATCCAGCGCTTGCTGGCACCGCATGCGCTGATGGAAGACCTGCAGGCCGGCATGAACCTCACGGAAATGGCACGCAGGCAGTTCCGCGACATCGCCCGCGTGGCCGGCATGCTCACGCCCTCGTTACCCGGCGCGGCGCAGCGCAGCCAGCGCCAGCTGCAGGCGTCCAGCGGCTTGCTGTTTGACGTGCTGCAGCGCTACGACCCGCAGCACCTGCTGCTGGCGCAGGCCGCGCGCGAGGTGCTGGACGCGCAGATGGATGTGCAGGCCCTGGCCGCCACGCTGGCGCGGTGCGCCGCGCGGCGCCTGGACCTGCACCACCCACGCACCCTCACGCCCTTGTCGTTCCCGCTGTGGGCCGAAACCGTGCGCGGCGAGCTCAGCACCGAAGACTGGTCGCAGCGCGTGCGCCGCGCGGCCGAACAGTTGCAGGCCCGCCATGGATGATGCGCTCGACATCGTGCTGGCCGGCGAGCCGGTGCGCCTCTTCGCCGATCGCGCCCTCTACTGGCCCGCGCGCCGCCGCCTGCTGGTGGCCGATGTGCACCTGGGCAAGGACGATGCCTTTCGCGCCGCCGGCATTGCGCTGCCCACCGGCGGCGCGCACCAGGACCTGGACCGGCTCACGGCCCTGATCGCGCGCAGCGGCGCCGAGTCTGTGTGGTACCTCGGTGACTTGCTGCACGGCCGGCACATCGACACCCAGTGGACGCAAGCGTGGCAGGCGTTTCGGGCGCGGCACGCGGGCATGGACATGCGGCTGATCGAGGGCAACCACGACCGCGCGGCGACCCACGCCGCGCTGGGCATACAGCTGCAAGGCGAACGCGTGCAGGACGGGCCGTTTGTGTTCGCCCACGCCCCGTGCACCGACCTGCCACACGGTGCCCGCCTGGCCATCTGCGGCCACGTGCATCCGGTGGTGCGCGTGCCGGGCTTTCGCGGCCGCTTTCCTGCCTTCGCGCTGGTCGAACAGCAACTCGTGCTGCCCGCCTTCTCGCTGTTCACCGGCGGCCAGCTCGTGGAGCGCGCACAGGCCCGCTATGGCTGCCTGGCAGGGCACCTGCTCGACATCGGCGCCACCGCCCCGACCGCGCGCCGGAGCCCGCGCCGCGGCCGCCCCCTACACTCCTGAGCATGGCCCGCGTCACACTCTGCAAACCCTGTCTCTGGACCGCGCTGATCGGCATCGGCATCCTGATTTTCTGGTACTTCAAGGTGCTGGCACTCGGCTACTACTGGCTCAGCACCACCCTGAACGCCGCGCAGTGGAAAGACGCCTCGCTCTGGCTGCCCGGGTACGAGGTGACGGTGGAAGGTCTGGCCATCGAAGGCCTCTCGCGCAACGCCTCGGGACTCACGTTCAACACCGAGACCGGCACGCTCTTCACCGTGATCAACCGCCCGCCACAAATTGCCGAGCTCACCACCGACGGGCGCCTGCTGCGCACCATCGAGCTCGAAGGCGCGAAAGACCCCGAGGGCATCACCTACGTGCAGGGCGACACCTACGTCATCTCCGACGAAGACAGCCACAGCATGGTCTGGCTGCAGATCGGGCCACAGACCACGCGCGTGTCGGTGGCCGGCAAGCCCAGCCTGGGCGTGAACATCGACGCTGTGCACAACAGCGGCTTTGAGGGCGTCTCGTGGGACAGCGAACAGAACCGCCTGTTTGTGGTGAAAGAAAAGATGCCCCTGCGCGTGCTCGTGGTTCGCGGGCTGGACGTGTTCAACACTTCCGCCGGCTTCAACATCGACATCAGCGAATGGAAGTCGTCCGACGCCGCCTCGCTGTTCATGAGCGACCTCTCCTCGCTCACGCTGCACGAACCCACCGGCCACCTGCTGCTGCTCAGCGACGAGTCCGCCCTGGTGGTGGAATACGCGCCCGACGGGCAGCCCATCAGCGTGCTGCCCCTGTGGCGCGGCTTCAACGGCCTGCAGCGCAAGGTGCCCCAGCCCGAAGGCCTGGCCGTGGGCCCCGATGGCGCGCTGTACGTGCTCTCCGAGCCCAACCTGTTTTACCGCTTCGAACGCCGCACCGCCACGTCTGGCCTCTAGGCTGTTCCCAACTCAACCTCACGAAAGACCATCACCATGGGTGCACAGTGGAAAGCCAAGCACAAAGACCTCGCCGCCAACGCCAAGGGCCGGCTGTTCGGCAAGCTGGCCAAAGACATCATGATCGCCGCGCGCCACGGCGCCGACCCGGCCTCCAACGCGCGGCTGCGGCTGGTGGTGGAGCAGGCGCGCAAGGTCTCCATGCCCAAGGACACGCTGGACCGTGCCATCAAGAAGGGCGCGGGCCTCACCGGTGAAGCGGTGCACTTCGAACACGTGATCTACGAAGGCTTTGCGCCGCACCGCGTGCCGGTCATGGTGGAGTGCCTCACCGACAACGTGAACCGCGCCGCCTCCGACATGCGCGTGCTGTTCCGCAAGGGGCAGCTGGGCACCTCGGGCAGCGTGTCGTGGGACTTCAACCACGTCGGCCTGATCGAAGCCGAAGCCAGCACCGCGGGCGCCGACCCCGAGCTCGCCGCCATCGAAGCCGGCGCACAGGACTTCCAGCCCGGAGACGAAGACGGCGTGACGCTGTTCCAGACCGACCCGACCGACCTCGACCTCGTGAGCCGAGCCCTGCCTGCGCAGGGCTTCACCGTGTTGTCGTCGCGGCTGGGCTACCTGCCGAAGAACCCGGTCGACCCCGGCAGCCTCAACGCCGAGCAGCTGGAAGAGGTGGAAACCTTCCTCGCCGCACTCGACGCCAACGAAGACGTGCAGAACGTGTTTGCCGGCCTGGGCGGCTGAACGCGCCCCGAACTGGCCGACAATTCACCCATGAACGACACGACCGCATCCCCCTCCCGCCCACCCCTGCCCGACCACCTGTCCATCGACCCGCGCAGCCCGCACCACGTGGCGGCCGTGTTCGAGCACGACATCGGCATCCGCCTCAACGGCAAGGAGCGCTTTGACGTCACCGAGTACTGCATCAGCGAAGGCTGGGTGAAGGTGCCTTCGGGCAAGACGCTGGACCGCAAGGGCAACCCGCTGCTCATCCAGCTCAAGGGCACCGTCGAAGCGTTCTACAAATAGAGACGTTTCGCCGCGAACCTGCCGCGCAGAATCGGCTCGAAAGAGACCACCATGCGACGCAGAACCCTCCTTATCTCCCTCCCCCTGGCCATGGGCGGCCCCGCCATGGGGCTGGCCGCCGGCACCGACACCGAAGACCGCCCCGAGCAGCCCAAGGGCTACCCGGTGTCGCTGGCACAAATGCAGCAGGCACTGGCCCAACGCTTTCCGCGCCGTTACCCCGTGCAGGGCCTGCTGGACCTGGACCTGCAAACCCCGCGCCTGCACCTGCTGCCCGAGCAGAACCGCCTGCGCGCCGAAATGGCCGTGGCGGCCGCCGGGCCGGCGCTCAACCGGGTGCACCAGGGCAGCTTCGACGTGGACTTTGCCTTGCGCTACGAACCCAGCGACCGCACCCTGCGCGCCCACCAACTGCGACTGGCGCGCCTGACCTTCCCCACCCTGCCTGCGCGCGCCACCGAAATGATCAACCTCTACGCCCCCACGCTGGCCGACCAGTCGCTGCGCGAGGTGGTGGTGCACGAACTCACGGCGCAAGACCTGCGCGCCGTGGACGCCATGGGCATGCAGCCCGGCGCC
Organism: Hydrogenophaga sp.; assembly: GCF_019264445.1. Lineage (GTDB taxonomy): Bacteria > Pseudomonadota > Gammaproteobacteria > Burkholderiales > Burkholderiaceae_C > Hydrogenophaga. Next base: position 165,901 of record NZ_JAHVAB010000081.1, on the reverse strand, counting down.
ATCACGGTGACGAAAACCGGCCTCGTGGTGGGCCTCGTGCTCAAGCCGCTCTAGCGCTCCCGGGCGTCCGCCACCGAACTGAACTTGCGCGGCGCACCCGACTCCCACGGGGAGCCTTGTAAGGTTGTGCCGTCCAGCCCGACCCATACGCATGAAGCCCACCACCATGAACCGACGCCTCACCGTGAAACTGCTCGCCTTCTTCGGCCTCGGCGCCCAGGCCGCTGCGCCTGTGGCCAGCGCCACCGCCGCCACCGACCCCTGGAAACTGCCTGCTGCCGAGTGGAAGAAGCGCCTCACGCCAGCCCAATACGAGGTGCTGCGCAACGAAGGCACCGAGCGCGCCGGCACCAGCCCGCTGAACGCCGAGAAGCGCAAAGGCACCTACCACTGCGCGGGCTGCGACCTGCCGCTGTTTGCGTCCGACACCAAATACGAGAGCGGCACCGGCTGGCCCAGCTTTCACACGCCCCTGCCGGGGGCGGTCGGCACCAAGACCGACTACAAGCTGATCCTGCCGCGCACCGAGTACCACTGCGTGCGCTGCGACGGCCACCAGGGCCACGTGTTCAACGACGGCCCCAAGCCCAGCGGCCAGCGCTACTGCAACAACGGGGTGGCGCTGCGCTTTGCGCCGGCGGCGGCATGATGGCGCGCCGTTTGCCCGGCCGTCTGGCCCCGCTGCTGGCGCTGCTGCTCGCCACCGGCGCCCTGCCCGCCCACGCTCAAGCCACCGCCAAGGCCACCTTTGCCGGCGGCTGCTTCTGGTGTGTGGAGGCCGACTTCGACAAGGTGCCCGGCGTGGTATCCACCACCTCGGGCTACATCGGTGGCACCGTGGCCAACCCCACGTACCAGCAGGTCTCGCGCAAGAGCACGGGCCACGCGGAGGCGGTGGAAATCGTGTTCGACCCGGCCAAGGTGAGCTACGCCACGCTGGTGGAAAAGTTCTGGCGCACCATCGACCCCACCACCAAAGACCGCCAGTTCTGCGACAGCGGCAACCCGTACCGCACGGCGATCTTTGCGCACGACGCCACCCAGCTGGAGACCGCGCGGCGCTCGCTGCAGGCGCTCGAAAAGAGCAAGCCGTTCAAGGAGCCCATCGTCACCGAGATCGTGATCGCGGGGCCGTTTTACGCGGCCGAGGACTACCACCAGGACTACTACCTGAAGAACCCGATTCGCTACAAGTACTACCGTACCAGCTGCGGGCGCGATGCGCGCCTCGAACAGCTCTGGGGCAAGCCGTAGCGCTTGTTCGCCTGGCGCACTAGCCGCGCGGGTGGTGCTGCGCCACGATGGTCTTGAGGCGTTCGCGCGCCACGTGGGTGTAGATCGTGGTGGTGGAAATGTCGGCATGGCCCAGCAGCATCTGCACTGCGCGCAAGTCGGCGCCGTGGTTGAGCAGGTGGGTGGCAAACGCGTGGCGCAAGGTGTGCGGCGACAGCGGTGAGGTGATGCCCGCCTGCTGCGCGTACTTCTTCACCAGCTGCCAGAACATCGCCCGCGTCATGGCCTCGCCCGCCCGCGAACCGCGCGAGGTGACGAACAGGTCTTCGCTCTGCAGGCCATTGAGGATCTCGCCACGCGCCTGCGCCAGGTAGCGCTGCAGCCATTGGCCCGCCAGTTGCCCGAAGGGCACCAGGCGCTCCTTGTTGCCCTTGCCGGTGATGCGCAGCACGTGCTCGTTCATGCCCATATGCCAGGTCTTGAGCGTGACGAGCTCGCTCACGCGCAGGCCGCTGGCGTAGATCAGCTCCAGCATGCAGCGGTCGCGCAGACCCAGCGGCGTGCCCACGTCCGGCGCATTCAGCAGCGCCTCGACCTGCGCCTCCGACATCGTCTTGGGCACGCGCAGCGGCTGGCGCGCGGGCACCAGGCGAAGCGTGGGGTCGGTGTGGATGAAGCGTTCGCGCAGCGCCCAGCGGAAGTAGCGCTTGAACACCGTGAGCCGCCGGTTGGCGGTGGTGGCGCGCGTCTGGGCGTGGCGTTCGCTGAAATACGCGTTGAGGTCGGCTTCCTGCGTCTCGGGCAGCGTCTTGCCACGCCCGGCCAGCCACTGGCCGAGCAGCACAAGATCGCGCCGGTAGGCATCGAGCGTGTTGCGCGAGAGGCCTTCTTCCAGCCAGAGGCTGTCCACGAAGGCCCCGGCGAGGCCTTCGCTGGCCGACGCCAGGGCCGGGTCCATCACTCCAGCTTGAGCTTCTGCTTGACGACCACTTCCTTGTAAACCTCGAACTCGGCCTTGATCTGCGCGGTGAATTCGGCGGGCGTGTTGCCCACGATCAGCGAGCCGGTGTCTTCAATGCGCTTCTTCACGGCCGGGTCGGTCAGGGCCTGCTTGGTGGCGTTGTAGACCTTGTCCACCACGTCCTGCGGCAAGCCCTTCGGGCCGATCAGGCCGTAATACGCCATGCGGTTCACCGGCTCCAGGCCCACTTCCTTGAAGGTCGGGATGTCGGGCAGCACGGCCAGGCGCTGCGGCGCGGCCACCACGATGGCCACCAGGCGGCCGGACTTGATGTGCGGCAGGGCCGAAGGCAGGTTGTCAAAAATGATCGGCACCTGGCCACCCACGGTGTCGTTGAGCGCAGGGCCCGCGCCACGGTACGGAATGTGGGTGATGAAGGTGTTGGTCAGGCTCTTGAACAGCTCGGTCTGCAGGTGGCCAATGCCGCCGGTGCCCGAGCTGGCGTAGCTGTACTTGCCGGGGTTCTTCTTGAGCTCGGCCACAAAGGACTTGTAGTCTTTGGCCGGGAAGCTGGGGTGCACCGCGATCACGTTGGGCGTGGCCGCGATGTTGACGATGGGCGTGAAGTCCGTGAGCGTGTTGTACGGAATCTTGTCGTTGATGGCCGGGTTGGCCGCCGTGGTCGACACCGTGGCCATGCCCAGCACGTAGCCGTCGGCTGGTGTGCGCGCCAGTTCGGTGGCACCCACCACACCGCCGCCACCGGCCTTGTTTTCCACCACCATGCTCTGGCCCAGGGCCTTGCCCAGGGAGTCGGACATGACACGCGCAATGATGTCGGTGGTGCCGCCGGGCGCGAAGGGCACCTGCAGTTTGATGATCTTGTTGGGGTAGGCCTGCGCCCACGCACCACCGGCCGCAGCCACCGAAGCGGTCACCAGACCGAGCGCCACCATCTGACGACGAGAAACCATGACATGTACTCCTTGCGTTGAAACATCGAAAGAATAAAGGGGTCGCAGCATACCCCTACCAGCACCGCACTGTAGACGGGGTGGGGGTGCATGAACATGGGGAGACTACATACGTATTAACCCGAAAGCCGCTCCCTCCAGCGGCTATGCTCGCACGGTGAATTTCGCCCAACTGCTCTTCCCGGATTTCTCCCTCATCCTCTGCGGCTACCTCGTCTGCCGCTTCACCAAGCTCAACCGCACGGTGTGGGAACAGGTCGAGAGCCTCGTCTACTACTTCCTTTTCCCGGTGCTGCTGTTCCACAGCATCGTCAAGAGCCCGCTCGATCTTTCTGCGGCGTCCAGCCTGGTGGGCGCGGCCATCTCGCTGGCCGTGTGCGCCATCGCGCTGTCGTACTCGCTGCCGCACTGGCCGTGGCTGGGCAAGCGCATCGACGTGCGGCTGCACGCCGCCAGTGCGCAGGTGGCGTTTCGCTTCAACTCGTTCATCCTGCTTGCGCTGGCCGACCGCGTGGCCGGCCCGCAGGGGCTGCTGCTGGTGGCGGTGATCATTGGCTTTTGTGTGCCGATCTTCAACATCGGTGCGGTGTGGCCGATGGCGCGCCACGCCAACCGGGGCTTTGCGCGCGAGTTGGTCCGCAACCCGCTGATCGTGGCCACGGCCTCAGGCCTGGTGGCCAACCTGCTGGGCTTCTCCATGCCCGTCTGGCTGGAGCCCACGGTCAACCGCATCGGGCAGGCATCGCTGGCGCTGGGGCTCATGGCCGCGGGCGCGGGCATGCAGTTCGCGTCCATGGCCTCGGCCAAGGCGCTGGCGGTGGCCGTGCTGGCGCTCAAGCACGCGGTGGTGCCCGTGATGGCCTTCCTGCTGGCCCGGCTGTTCCAGCTCGACCCGCTGCAAACCGCGGTGCTGCTCACGTTTTCGGCCGTGCCCACGGCATCGAGCTGCTACGTGCTGGCCGCGCGCATGGGCTACAACGGCCCGTATGTGGCCGGGCTGGTGACGCTTTCCACCTTGCTGGGCATGGTGAGCCTGCCGTTTGCACTGGGCGTGCTCAGCAACCTGCCCTGAGGTGCCTGCAGCCTAGTACCCCAGCAAGTTCTGCCGCACATGCAGCAGATGCGCCAGGGTCAGCTCACGGGCGCGCGCGGCATCCCTGTCGCGCAGGGCGTCCACGATGGCGCGGTGTTCCCGCTGGTACGCGAGCCGCCGCTCGGGCGTCACGCTCTTTTTCTTGAGCTGCCCCCAGTCGCCCTGCGCGCGCACCGTCTTCATCAGGGTGAACACGTTGACCACAAAGCTGTTGTGCGCTGCGTCGGCAATCGCCTGGTGCAGCTCGGCGTCCCAATGCTCGAAATCTTCCAGCGTCTGAGCGCTCTCGGCGTTGGCGCAGCAGGCGTCCATACGCTGCAGGTCGGCCTGGTTGGCGTTGCGGATCGCCATGTCGATGATGGCCGGCTCCATGGCCAGGCGCGCCTCCATCAGCTCGGCCGGGCTGGTGTGTTGTGACGAGTCCTGCTGCACACGGCGGCCCAGGCTGGCGCCCACCTGCTCGGCCACGAAGGTGCCACTGCCCACGGTCTGCTCGATCAGCCCTTGCTGCTTGAGCTCCAGCAGCGCCTTGCGCACCGTGGTGCGGCTCACGCCAAAGCGCTCCGAGAGCTCGCGCTCGGTGGGCAGGCGGTCGCCTGCGCGCCAGTGGCCGGACTGCAAGCGGTCGAGGATGGCATCGCGAAGCGGGGTGGACAAGCTCATGGCTGAAGACTGTACCAAAGCAGACCAATCGACGGCATTCACCGGCACTCAGTGATTTCCCCAGTCCGCAAACCGCTCCTCTGCCCTACGATCAACCACCTGGTACCAATTGGTATTTTTTGGTACTTCATCTGGACAGTTTCAACAAGGAGTTTGCGTGCGCCTCGCCACTTTCGTTCATCAGGGTCAACGCCGGGTCGGCATCGTTTCACCGGACGGCCAGACCGTCACCCCGCTCGCGCTGGACGCGGCGGTGGCCCAGCGCGGCGTGCTGCCGATCATTGAAGGCGCGGCCCAGGGCCAGCCGCTGCCCGCTGCCGCCGGCGCGGCGCTCCCGCTGGCCGACGTGACGCTGGAGGCCCCGCTGCCGCTGCCCCGGCGCAACCTCTGGTGCGTGGGCCGCAACTACCACGAGCACGCCAAGGAGCTGCAGGGCTCGGTGTTCAAGAACAACAACAGCAACCCCGCCGTGTGGCCCATCGTGTTCACCAAGGTGCCCGAGTGCGTGGTGGCCGACCGCGCCGACGTGCTGCTGCCGGGCGATGACATCTCGCCGCAGATCGACTACGAGGCCGAACTCGCCGTGGTCATCGGCACCGGCGGCAAGAACATCGCCAAGGCCGACGCCATGAAGCACATCTACGGTTACACCATCGTCAACGACGTGACCGCTCGCGACGTGCAGATGCGCCACCAGCAATGGGACATGGGCAAGAGCTTCGACACCTTCTGTCCCATGGGGCCGTGGATCGTCACGGCCGACGAGCTCGATGGTCAGCACACGCGCGTGCGCTGCTGGGTCAATGACCAGCCGCGCCAGGACGGCCGCACCGAAGACCTGATCTTCGACATCCCCACACTGATCGAAACGATCTCGCGCGGCATCACGCTCTACCCCGGCGACGTGATCGCCACCGGCACGCCCGCCGGTGTGGGCCTGGGCATGACGCCGCCCACCTTCCTGAAAACCGGCGACGTGGTGCGCATCGAGATCGATGGCATCGGCACGCTGCAGAACCGCTTCGTCTGATCGCCCGCGCGGCCTTCACCACCCACAACGACAGGAGACAACGATGAACCGAACCGCATTGCAGCTGTGCAGCCTGGCCCTCGCACTGGCCGCCACGGTGGGCGCCGCCCACGCACAGGACGCCTACCCCAGCAAGCCCGTGACCATGGTGGTGCCCTTCCCGCCCGGCGGCGTGGCCGACGTGGTGGGCCGCCCGGTGGCCGAAGCCATGGCGCGCCACCTGAACCAGCCGGTGGTGGTGGTCAACCGTGCGGGCGCGGGCGGCGGCATCGGCATGGCGCAGGTGGCCAAGGCCGCACCCGATGGCTACAACGTGCTCATGGCGCTGTCGTCCATCGTGGTGCTGCCCGAAGCGGACAAGATCCTGGGCCGCGCGCCGATGTTCGAACTGAACCAGCTCATCCCCGTGGCCCGCATGACGGCCGACCCCACGGTGCTCGTGGTGCGCGCCGACAGCCCCTGGAAGACCTACGCCGAGTTCATCGCCCACGCCAAGGCCAACCCCGGCCAGATCACGTTTGGTTCGTCGGGCAACTACGGCACCATGCACGTGCCCATGGAACAGCTCAAGGCCGCCACCAGCAGCTACTTGCTGCACGTGCCCTACACGGGCGCCGGCCCGGCCATTCTGGGCATGCTCAGCGGCCAGGTCGATGCGGTGGCCACCGGCCCGGCGAGCGCGGTGGGGCAGATCAAGGCGGGCAAGCTGCGCGCGCTGGCGCACTGGGGTGAAGGACGCCTGGCGCTGCTGCCCGACGTGCCCAGCTTCAAGGAACTCGGCGTGCCGATCAGCTACTCGCAGTGGTCGGGCATCTTCGTGCCGGCCGGCACGCCGGCCGCGGTGGTGAACAAGCTGCGCGAAGCCGCGCGCGCGGCCGCGCAGGACCCGCGCACGGTGCAGGTGATGACCACCGCCGGCACCTCGTTCCAGTTTCAGGACGCGGCGGACTTCGACAAGTTCGTGCAGGCCGACGCCAAGGCCATGTCGGCCGTGGTGCAGAAGATCGGCAAGGTCAACTGATCAGCGCGAGGTGCCCAGCACGAGGTCGATGCGCCGTTGCAGGCGCGCGGCCTCGTCAGTGGCGCCTGCGGCCTGCGCGCGCTGCTGCTGCAGCGTGAGCCAGGCGCCCAGCGGCCGGCGCCAGCCCTGGGCAGAGGCGGTGTCCACCGCCTGCGCCAGCACGGCCGGTGTGGCGCGCCCGCTGCGCAGCAACACGCCGGCTGCCACCAGGCGCGACAGCGGATCTTTCAAACCGGCCAGCACCGCTTCGGGCGAACCAGTGGCCACCACCGCGCGCGCGGCCTCGGGCAACAGCGCTGCGTCGCCAGGCTGGCTGGCACCGGCGAGGTAGCGCGAATAGGCCAGCTCGGCGGGCGCAGCGTCTTGCGCCAGCGCCTCGAAGCCTGCGCAGGGTTCAAACACCAGCGCGGCCACCCGCGTGGCGCAGCGCAGCAGCTCCGCACGCGCCAGCAGGTCGGACCGCCCGGTGCGGGTGAGCTCGGCGCGCACGCGGGCCCATTCCGCCGCCTCCACGCGCGCGTCCCCCGCCAGCCAGGCGTCGGCCGCGCGCTCGGCACTGCCCTTGGCGTTCATCTGCCATTCGGGCGCCGGCGGCGCACTGGAACAGGCTGCGAGCGCCAGGCCCGCCACGAGAATCGAAACGCCCGTCCAGAAGCACCGCAGAACCGGCTTCGCCGGGCCGCAGGTGCTGCCCCCTTGAGGGGGTGACGGGACCGAAGGGACCGGCGCAGGGGTGGGCCTCTTCATGGCAGCTTGATCTCCGGGTCGCTCTTGAAAGGCCACTTGCGGTTGATGTCGTTGATCATGCTGTCCACCTTGCGCAGGCTGGACTCGACCTCGCCACGCAGATACCCCAGGTCGCTCGTGGCCTCGCGCGTGTTGCCGGCAATGCCCTGCACCTCCACCAGCACGGCGTCCACCTTTTTCAGGCTGGTGCGCGTTTCGGCCAGCAGGCCGTTGAGCTGCTGCACCGTGGCGCGCGCATCGCCCACCAGGCCCGCCTCACCGGGCGCAGCGCCCTGGCCAAACACCTGGCGGTCGGCGTTGGCGGCCAGGCTGTCCAGCCGCCTGGCCACAGCGTCGGCGCGCAGCAGCAGCGCGTTGGTGCGGTCGATGGTGAGTACGAGTTTTTTGGCATCGTCGTCGTTGCCCATGAGCACACCCAGCCCACCGTGCGGGCCTTTGAGCCGCTCAGTGGCCACCTGCACGCCACCCAGGGTGCCGGCCACAGCGCCGTCGGCGGCCGTGAGGGCGGCCAGGTTGTCGAGCACCTCGCGCATGCTGGCGGCCAGCTTCGGAATTTCGGCCGCGGTGTCGCCCCGCAGCACCTGGCGCTCGGCGCCGGGCGGCAGCGGCGGGTCTTCGAGCACGCCGCTGTAAGCGCGAATGCGCGTGCCACCCACCAGCCCGCGCTCCATCGTGAAGATGCTGGAGGTGCGCAGCCACTTGGCGTCCTTGCGCGGCACGTCGACCAGGATGCGCGCATTGCCGTCGTCGCCCAGCTCGATGCGCGCCACGCGGCCAATGGCAAAGCCGGCGAAGGTGATGTCCATGCCCACCACCACGCCTTCGGAATCGTCGGAAATGAGCACCAGCCGCTGCGTGGGCTCCAGCACGCCCCGCGCATACAGGATGTAAGCCGCCGAGCCCACCAGCAAGACGGCCATGAGCATGAGCAGCAGGCCGGCCTTGAACTCCAGGTTTTTCACGGGCGGTGCGTCGGGCGACGGAGGCGGTGCAGGCGTCGGATTCATGGGTTCGTCAATAGTAGTTGCCGACCAGCGAGACGACCTCGATCAGCAGCACCACGGAAAACAGGCGCGCGAACTCGCTCATGTCGCTGCGCCGCGTGTAGCGGCCCAGGCGGTCGGGCTGCGCAGCGGCGGCCAGCGGCACCACCGCCACCGCCAGCCCGAAGAACAGCGTCTTGAGGCCAAAGATCAGCGTGACCGCCGGCGTGAACACACCGCCCACAGCGCGCGTGTAGCCCGGGAAGCCCCAGGGCGAAAAGCCGTACACGGTGAGGTAGGTGAGCACCAGCGCCACCACCGAGCTCAGGGCCGCGAGCAGCTGCACCGAAAACAGGCTGCCCAGCGCGCGCGGCAACAGCTGGTCCACCAGCAAGGCCTGGCGCTGCGGCAACACGCCTTCGCGCTGCTGCAGCGCCAGGTGCTTGCGCACCTCTTGCGCGCCCGGCATGGCGTAGCGCGCGGCCACAAACAGCGCCACATACAGCGGAATGAGTTCGAGCACCAGCGTGCGCACCAGCACCTCCAGCGCGTACTGCGACAGCCCGTAGCTGTACGCGGTGGCCACGACGATGCGGATCAGCACCAGGCTCACCAGCGCAGAGAGCACCATGAACCAGGTGAGCAAAGGCGCGGTGGCGCGGTACACGCTGCTGAGCACCGCATGGCGGTGCGCGCCGGCGCGGTAGCTCGCCGGCGAGAGCGCCAGCACCAGAATCTGCGCGCCTACCAACAGCGTGTGCCACCAGGCGTCCCAGCTCGCACGCGCGCCACGGGCCCAGCGGACCAGCGTGTCGTGTGCGGCGTTCACGGGTTGCATCGGCCGATGATAGCCGTGGGCCTGCGCGCGGCCATCCCCTTGGGAGCCTGCAAATGTGACAGCATGCAGACGCCGCAGCGGCCAGAATCCGCCGAGCCCATTTGCCATGAGGAGACCACCCATGCACGCTGCCCTACACCCCGTGGTGCGCCGACAAACCATTGCCGACGCACTGCACCGCACGGCCCAGCGCCTCCCCCAGAAATCGGCGGTGGTGTGCGGCACCACGCAATGGACCTACGCCGAGTTCAACGCGCTCGTCACGCGGCTGGCGGCCGGGCTGGCCGGCATCGGCGTGGCGCAGGGCGACAAGGTGGCGGTGCTGGCGCGCAACTCGCATGGCTTTGCCGCGCTGCGCTTCGCGCTCGCCCGCCGCGGCGCAGTGATGGTGCCCATCAACTTCATGCTCAAGGCCGACGAGGTGGCCTACATCCAGCGGCATGCGGGCGCGAAAACGCTCGCCACCGACAGCGGACTGGCCGAGCTGGCCCGCACCGCAGCAGCGCTGGACACGCAGGTGCGCCAGTACGTGTGGCTGCCATCCGAAGACCCGAGCGAGCCCGTGCCGGGCATGCACCGCTTCGATGAACTCGCCGCCTGCACCGACCCCTTGCCCGAGGTGACGCTGGGCAGCTTCGACCTGGCGCAAATCGTCTACACCAGCGGCACCGAGTCCACACCCAAGGGCGCCATGCTCACCCACGACGCGGTGCTGTGGCAGTACGTGAGCTGCGTGGTGAACGCTGAAATTGCCGAACACGACCACGCCCTGCACGCGCTGCCGCTCTACCACTGCGCCCAGCTCGACGTGTTCTTCGGCCCCGCCATCTACATCGGCAGCAGCAACGTGATCACTGCCAAGCCTGTGCCCGAACACCTCATTGCGCTCATCGAAAAATTCCAGATCACCAGCTTCTTCGCACCGCCCACGGTGTGGATCGCCCTGCTGCGCTCGCCCGCGTTCGACGCCACCAAGCTCAAGAGCCTGGCCAAGGGCTACTACGGCGCGTCCATCATGCCGGTGGAGGTGCTCAAGGAACTGGCCTCGCGCCTGCCCGCCGTGCGGCTGTGGAACCTCTACGGCCAGACCGAAATTGCCCCGCTGGCCACCATGCTCGGCCCCGACGACCAGCTGCGCAAACCCGGCTCGTGCGGCAAGGCCGTGCTCAACGTGGAAACCCGCGTGGTCACCGACACCATGCAAGACGTGGCCGTGGGCGAGGTGGGCGAAATCGTGCACCGCTCGCCGCACCTCATGCTGGGCTACTTCAACGACCCCGAACGCACCCAGGCCGCGTTTGACGGCGACTGGTTCCACAGCGGCGACCTGGCGGTGATCGACGCCGAGGGCTACATCACCGTGGTCGACCGCAAGAAGGACATGATCAAGACTGGCGGTGAAAACGTGGCCAGCCGCGAGGTGGAAGAAATGGTCTACCGCCTGCCCGCCGTGAGCGAGGTGGCGGTGGTCGGCCTGCCGGATGCGAAGTGGGTGGAGGCGGTCACGGCGGTGATCGTCGTCAAGGCCGGGCACACGCTGACCGAGGCCGAGGTGATCGACCACTGCAACCGCCACATGGCCGCCTTCAAGGCGCCCAAGCGCGTGCTGTTCACCGACAGCCTGCCCAAGAACCCCAGCGGCAAGCTGCTCAAGCGCGAACTGCGCCAGCGCTACACGGGCTGAAGCTCAGTCCTGGAGCTCAATCTTCAATGGCCCCGTGGTGCCCCACGCTGCCGCGCTTCCAGTAGGCCGAGGCGCGCACGCGCGCCTTGTCCAGCCCGTGGCGGTTTACCAGCGCTTGCCGTGCCGCGGCGATGCTGGCGGCTTCCCCACCCGCCCACGCAAAGCCCTCGCCTGCCGGCAGCCGCAGGCCCGCCACGGCCTGGGCCAGTGCGTCGGTGGCACCGGTCTGCACCCAGTGCGTTTGCAGCCGCGCGCGAGACGCCAGCGCGCGGCGGTCGGCCGGGTCTTGTGTCTCGATCACGGTGATCGCCTGCGCGGTCTCGGGCAACTCTTCCAGCCGCCGCGCAATGGCGGGCAAGGCGGTCTCGTCGCCGATCAGCAGGTGCCAGTCAAACCCGGTGGGCACCACAAACGAACCCCGCGGACCGCCCAGGCCCACCTCGTCGCCCGGCCTGGCGGCCTGCGCCCAGCTCGACGCGACGCCTTCGCCGTGCAGCACGAACTCAATGTCGAGCGTGCCTGCGGCGCGGTCAAAGCGGCGCGGTGTGTAGTCGCGCATGGCGGGTTTGTCGGCGCCCGGCGGCAAGGCCATGCCGTCCGGGCCGGGCTCGGGCAACACCAGCGGCAGGCCGGGCTGCGCCGGGAGCATGAGCTTGGTGTGGTCGTCAAACGAGGCGCTGACGAAATCGCGCAAGGCGTCGCCAGCGAAGCGCACGCACAGAAAATGCGCGCTCACCGGTTCGATGCGCTGCACCCGCAGCCGGCGCACCAGAAGGGTGTGGCGCACGCGCTCCACAGCCAGGGAAGTCGTTGATGTGTTCATGTTGCCATTTGGTTGATAATGACAACCATCATGTCACGACTGGATGACAGTGTCAACCAATTAACCTGCCCACGATGACCCGACAAGCCAACACCGACGTGCTCGACCGCATCCACGCCCTCATGCACGGCCTGCGCCGGCACGTTCAGGAGGCCGCGCGCGCGGACGGCGAAGGCCTGGGGCCCATGGAGATCCGTTGCCTGGGTTACTTCATGCGGCACGGCGGCGCCACGCAAAGCGAGCTGGTGCAGCACGCCGGGCGCGACAAGGCGCAAATCGCCCGCATCGTCAAAGCCCTGCACGAGCGCGGCCTGCTGCAAAGCCAGCCCGACCCGAACGACGGACGCAGCCAGCGCGTGAGCGTGACCGCCCAGGGCCAGGCGCTGCACCGCAAGCTGCACCAGCACCGCGTGCGGTTTGAAAAAACCATGACCGCCGGCCTGAGCGACACCGAGCGCTCCACCCTGCTCGCCCTGCTGGGCCGGCTGCAGGACAACGTGGGCGAGGACGCCGCGTGACCGCACAAGTCCCCGGCGCAGCCGGCTACGGCGCGAACGCAAACGCCCTGGCGGCTCAATACGAAAGCATCACCTTCGCCGAGGTCTACCGCGACCTCATCCACCTGTTCCCGGCACAGCCCGCCTCGGTGGTGGACATCGGCGCCGGTTCAGGCCGCGATGCCGCAGCGCTCGCCCGGCTGGGTCACCACGTGGTGGCGGTGGAGCCCACCACCGAACTGCGCCACGAAGGGCAGCGCCTGCATGGCGCACTGCCCATCGAATGGGTTGACGACCATCTGCCCCACCTGAAGGTGTTGCGGGAGGCCCAGCGACGCTTCGATGTCGTCCTGCTCACCGCCGTGTGGATGCACCTGGACCTACAAGAACGGGAGATGGCCATGCAGGCCATCACCGAACTGACGGCCGACAACGGCCAGGTCTTCATGTCGCTTCGACACGGCCCGATCCCCGAAGGCAGAAGAATGTTTGACGTCTCGGCCGAGGAAACCATTAGCCTGGCAGCCGTGCATGGGTTGAGCTGCAGCCACAGGGCCGAGCGTGAGGACATGCTGGGGCGCGTGGATGTTAGTTGGAGTTTTCTGGCGTTGAGGCGGACGCCGGCTGGAGCGTAGCTTGGGTTTGCGTTTAGTCGGGGGCCCAAGGCAGACCTCAGCTAGCATGCCTGCTATCGGCCATCAGCGGACGTCCCAAGAGCTTCTATAAAGCATTCACTGCGGTAGTTTGCATGGGTTAGCCGAATCAGGTCGGCAGGGGCTAGCTGTTGTTGGCCTGGTGAGCCGAATCTCCGCGTAGTCCCATGACGCTTCATGGTTGGCTCTGTATTCCTTGAGATACGAAGCACAGAGTAGCTGAACTTCCGCTACGGTCCCGGTACAGCCTGAGCTAGCATGGTGTTTTCGGCCAGAACCAGACTTTCGAATCCATCACAACGCACGATGAAGTTCAGCTACTCCTTCAGCCTCCCCGCACTGGCTCCCCAAGTGGCTTCGGAGGAACTTCACCCCTACGACTACAACGAGTTCCTGCTTAGCCTATCGGCGGACTGGCGACAAGTTCCGGTCTCCAAGGACAGAACGCTGCGGTGGTATTCAGACAAACTCAAGGCCGAAATCATCGTCAGCGTGGACTTCTATGAAGTGCCCGAGAGCAAGTGGGCGAACGTAGCGGAGGTGACTCTGGAGGGCCGACACAAGGCCCTTGCAGAGGCCTGTGGCGACACACTCACGGTTGTCAGCCGCAGTGCGAAGCCCTACTCCGGGGGCGGCGGCCTGGAAGTCAGCTACGCTGCGCACACCAACGACATGACCCACATCTATCTCGGCTACGTCACTGCGCGCACCTGTGCAGCACCGAAGCAGGGCAATGGATCGTGAGGACCGTGCCCAACGTGGAGGGCCTTTACTTTGCGCGGCCGCAGGGCAGCCCCTCACCGGCGTCGGCGAAACATGACGACCCTCTGACTCTGCCGTATGCATTGGAGATGCCGTGGATTCAACGGATATTCAGGTTGGATGGAGATAGCTTGAAGATGCATGGAATGCGGTTTGTGCAGCCTCCTATATATAACTACCAATTCGTCGAATACCCCCGTCGAGATGTGAAGTGGCAGGCAGACATTCGTGCGCCATACATCCGGTTGTTTGGATTCACACGGGTTCCTGCGCTTGATCAAAACGGCAGAGTGACCACACATCTCAAGGAGGCCACTCCCATGCAGGTGATCGGCATTCCCGCCATAACCGCCCGATATGGCTACACCTGGCGTGGCATTGCTCGAGCGCGGGACCGTGAGCATGGCATTTCTGGCGGTGAACTGCTCATTTACGACCTGCAGACCCAAGAGGTACTGGCGGTTCGGCGGAATTTCTTGATTGCCTTCACGAAGCCGCGCAGACAAGGTAATACCATGTGGGAAATCGCAGCCCAGTGCGAGCAACTTCCACGAATAGGCTCAGGCGCAGAATTTACTCAATTCGCATTTGATGTTCTAAACACCATTACGCCATCGAGAACAGGGAAATGATCGTCCAGACTTCAACTAATCAACGTTTATATGTACGTCTGCAACGGGCCCTAAGCGGAAGTTTGACGCAACACCTCGATTCATCCAGAAATAGCTAAGTACTGCTCGCGCCATTTCGAAGAATCTTCGCCATGCCATGGCTCTTAAGGAACATGACCAGCACGACGAAGAACAGCGGCAAAGGTACTGCAAACAGCAAGATAAGTAACCAAAACCCAGCACCGAACCAGCCTCCCCAAAGGCCCGATGACCATACCAGCGCGACGGTCACCAAGTACGCCAACAACAAGACGGCTGGGCCACGAGCAAATTGTCGAAGATGACTGTCGCCCGTGGCGAGTACTACCACCATCAAGATAATGCCAAGCATCGGAATGTGCAGGAGGATTGCGGCCGCGCCAGACAATGAGAGTGAGGACAGCATGTTCTTCTTGGTGAAAGTATCGCCACGGGCTACAGGCCAACAATCGAATCTGACAACGAGCAGCAGGTGCGTCTAGGATTTCATCGAGCGGCCGCTTCTGGCCAATTCCCGAAGTCTAGCCAGCCGCGCACCCGCCCGGCCTATCTGCAGGGCAACAGGGCGTCGCAGCATCGCTCTCTGTTGGCCGAATCCAGCGTTACACCACCTACCGCCTTCAGAACTTGGGGATGCGCAAGGTCTTGCTGATCATCGCCGTGCCCGACAGCGCGAACAGCAGGCTCATGGGGTGCAGCTGCCAGGGCCCGAGTTGCCACACGCCGCCCCACAGTTGCGCACCCAGCGCACCCTGCCAGGCGGCCCATGAGAGCACGGCCGTCAGGATCACGCTGGTGGGGATCGGTGTGCCTTCGAAGTAGGCGACCTTGCCCGAGTCGGTGGTGAGTTGTTCGGCGGTGACGTTGAAGCGCGCCAGCCGGCTGACGCCGCAGCAGACGAAATAGCACAGCAGCACGATGTCCCACCCGCCCTGCAGCCCCGCGGCGAAGCCCAGCGCTGCGGGGCCCACGCCGAAGGAGATGACGTCGGCCAGCGAATCCAGCTCGCGGCCCAGCGGTGAATGCTGGTGGCGCCAGCGCGCGACCTTGCCATCGAAGACGTCAAAGACGAAGGCCAGCGGGGTCATGGCGGCCGACAGCCAAAAGTGCGTGAGCGAGCCGCTGGCCATGAACATCATGGCCAGGAACACCGACAACAAGCCACAGGCGGCATTGCCCAGCGTGATGAAGTCGGCCAGGTGAAAGCCCCGGATCATCGTGAAGCGGCGTGGCTGGGGCGTCATGGGTGGCATGTCAGTGTCTCCGTCGTTGGCTTTGCTTCGACAGGGTACGCGACGTCGAGCCACGCTGCGGCATCGCCCACCTTGGCGAGCACGCTTGCTTCAATCGCGTTCTGCTTGATCGTTGCCAACGCAGCAACCGAAACCCATAGAGGCGTGTGACCCAGTATCCAAACGCCGGGAACTGACCAGAACGCGCCCGCCAAGCTCATCCCCCCACGGGCGTGCAAAGCTCAACGAGCGTGCCGTCCGGGCAGCGCACATAGGACACGACTTGCCCCCAAGGCTTGCTGCGAGGCTCCGCCAGTTGCGTTGCTCCGGCCGCCAGTGCTTGCGCATGTGCAGCCTCCACATCGTCGGTCACCAGGCCCAGCTCCATGCCCAATGGCTCCTTCGATTCCGAAGCAGCAACATGACCGCCGGAAAAGTTGGAAGACGCGAGTTCGTGGGCTGCAAACGCGAGGGTCGTGTCACCGCTTTGCAGCTCGCCATACGTGCCAGATTCATGCAGGAACCGCCTGGAGAAGCCGAATGCTTGCTCAAAAAACGCCAGCGAGGCTTCTACATGGGGCACGTAGACGATGGTGTATCCCAACTTCATTTTTTTGGTCCGTGAGTTGAAACAAACAGCGTGGCCCGCTTACGCCTGCGCCAGCGCCCAGGCCACATGCTCGCGCACCAGCTCACTGGGGTGCCCGGCGCGGGTTTGCAGGGCTTGCCGCACTTCTTCGCCAGCGCCCGCGCGCAGCGCGTTGCCAAGCGACACCGCGATGTTGCGCAGCCAGCGCTCGTGCCCGATGCGCCGGATCGGGCTGCCTTCGGTGCGGCGCAGAAACTCCGCTTCGCTCCAGGCGAACAAGGCCGCCAGCGTGGTGCCGCTCAGGCCTTCGCGGGCGTCAAAGTCGGGCAAGGGGCTGCGCTGGGCGAACTTGTTCCACGGGCAGATGAGCTGGCAATCGTCGCAGCCGTAGATGCGGTTGCCCATGAGGGGTCGAATGGCTTCGGGAATGGGCCCGGCGTGTTCGATGGTGAGGTAACTGATGCAACGGCGTGCATCGAGCCGGTGTGGCGCAGTGATGGCTTGCGTGGGGCAGATGTCGATGCAGGCGCTGCAGCCGCCGCAGTGCGGGGTCACGGGTTCGGTGGGTGGCAGGGCGATGTCGAGGTAGATCTCGCCCAGGAAGAACATGGAGCCCGCTTCGCGGTGGAGCAGCAGCGTGTGTTTGCCGCGCCAGCCCTGGCCGCTGCGCTGCGCCAGCTCGGCCTCGAGCACGGGCGCGGAGTCGGTGAACACGCGGTGCCCGAGCGGCCCCACCGCGGCCTGGATGCGCTCGGCCAGCGTCTGCAGGCGGTTGCGCAGCACCTTGTGGTAGTCCCGCCCCCTGGCATACACCGACACGATGGCCTCGCCCGGGCGCTGCAGGCGCTGCAGCTCCCGGGTCTGCCAGTCTTCGGGGGTGTCGCGCGGCAGGTAGTCCATGCGCGCGGTGATGACGCTCAGCGTGCCGGGCACCAGCTCGGCGGGGCGGGCACGCTTCATGCCATGCGTGGCCATGTACCCCATGTCACCGTGCCATCCAGCCGACAACCAGGCCTGCAGACCCGGCTCGGCAGCCGACAAATCCACACCGGCCACGCCAATTTGTGAAAATGCGAGCTCCTGGCCCCAGGCCTGTATCTGCGAGACGAGTTGAGCGGCATCCAAAGCGAACTTCATGTGAAGCCCATTGTAGGAACCGAGCCGGTGCCTGCGGGCACCGCGTCCCCGGCCCACCGCTGGCAGGGGCACTGGGCCACCGAAGACGACACACAAGCCTTTGCGCGCCGGCTGGCCAGCTCCCCCGCCATCACCCACGCCACGCTCACGCTGCAAGGCGACCTGGGTGCCGGCAAGACCACGCTGGTGCGCCACCTGCTGCGCGCACTCGGCGTGCAAGGGCGCATCAAGAGCCCCACGTATGCGGTGGTGGAGCCTCACAGCGCCGTGGGCTGCCCGCTGATGCCGGCTGGCGTGCCGCTGCAGATCTGGCACTTTGACTTCTACCGCTTCAACGACCCGCGCGAATGGGAAGACGCGGGCTTCCGCGAACTTTTTGCCAGCCCCGGTCTCAAGCTGGTGGAGTGGCCCGAGCGCGCCGGCGAATTTCTCCCGGTGATCGATCTGCAGATCGACATCCAACCCGACGACATGACGACCTCCCACCTCACCGACCCGGAACAGGACACCCGGCGCACCGTGCACGCCACGGCGCTCACCCCCACCGGCCAGCGCCTGCTGGAGGCGCTCGCATGAGCGGCGCCCTCACCCGCCGCACGCTCCTGCGCACCGGCTCGCTGGTGCTGCTGCTGGGCGCGCAGCAGATTGCGCGCGGTGCCAGCGTGGTGGCCGTGCGCATCTGGCCGGCCGAGGACTACACCCGCGTGACCATCGAGTCCGACGGCGCGCTGCAGGCCAGGCAGTTCTTCGTCACCGACCCGCCGCGCCTGGCGGTGGACATCGAGGGCATCGACCTGCTGCCCGGCCTGCGGGAGCTGGTGGGCAAGCTCAAGTCGGACGATCCCAACATCGCCGGCATTCGTGCGGCACAGAACGCGCCCAACGTGGTGCGCCTGGTGATCGACCTCAAGAAGCCGATCAAGCCGCAGGTGTTCAACCTCGAACCCGTGGCGGCCTACCAGCACCGGCTGGTGTTCGACCTGTACCCCGTGAACCCGCCCGACCCGCTGGAGCAGCTGATCGCCCAGCGCATGAAGGACATGGACGCCGCCAGCGAGCGCGCCGCGCGCCTGCTGGGCCTGGAGGCCGACAAGGTCACCAAGCCCGCCACCCGCGCAGACGACCCGCTGGGCGACCTGATCGCAGGCCGCGAGCAGCCCAAGCCGCCCGCCAGCGCGGGCAAGACACCCGGCGCGCCCGACACCGAAGACACCCAGGTGGCGGGCAGCGGCAAAGGCAGCCCGGCCAAACAGCCGCCAGCGGGCAAGGGCAAGACGGAGCGGTTGATCATCGTCGCGCTGGACCCGGGCCACGGCGGTGAAGACCCGGGCGCCATCGGCCCCGGTGGCACGCACGAGAAAAAGGTGGTGCTGCAGATCGCGCAGAAGCTGCGCGACCGCATCAACGACACGCGCGTCAATGGCAACCCGATGCGCGCCTACATGACGCGCGACAAGGACTTCTTCGTGCCGCTGCAGGTGCGGGTACAGAAAGCGCAGCGGGTGCAGGCCGACCTGTTCATCAGCCTGCACGCCGACGCCTTCCTGACCCCGCGCCCGCAAGGCGCCAGCGTGTATGCGCTGAGCACGCGCGGCGCCAGCAGCGCTGCCGCGCGCTGGATGGCCGACAAGGAAAACGCGGCCGACCTGGTGGGAGGCCTGAACACGAAAGCCGCCGACGCCAACGTGCGCCGCGCCCTGCTGGACATGAGCACCACCGCGCAGATCAACGACAGCCTGAAGCTGGGCACCGCGATGCTGGGCCACGTCAAACGCATCGGCAAACTGCACAAGCCGCAGGTGGAGCAAGCCAACTTTGCGGTGCTGCGCGCGCCCGACATCCCCAGCGTGCTGGTGGAAACGGCGTTCATCAGCAACCCCGACGAAGAGAAGCGCCTGAACGACCCGAAGTACCAGGACGACCTGGCCGATGCGCTGCTGCGCGGCATCGTGGCCTACTTCTCCAAAAACCCACCGCTGGCGCGCAACCGGCAGATTTGAGCCGCGGCGGCGCTCAGCCCTCCAGCTGCAGAAACACCCGACCCGCTTCGATGCGCACCGGGTAGCAGCGCAAGGCCTCGGTGACCGGCGCGCAAGTGGGGCTGCCGTCGCGCACATCGAACTTGCCCTGGTGCAGCGGGCATTCGATTTCATGCCCTTCCAGAAAACCGTCGCACAGGCGCGCGTGGCCGTGGGTGCAGAGGTTGTCGGTGGCAAACACGCTGCCGTCGACCTTGTAGAGGGCGATGTCGCGGCCGGCCACTTCCACACCGATCACGTCGTCGTCGGGCACATCGCTGGCGTCGGCGGCATCCAGCCAGGGGGTGGTGTTGCTCATGGTTGGTCAGATCGGATAGATGATGGAGTTCGGGATCATTTCGCTGTCGTACACGCACAGGCGTGAAGCGAACTTGAGGCCTTCGGGGGTGCGCACGATCACGTCGATGTAGCGCCCGACGTTGAACACCGTCGACTCGCGCGAGAGCTTGGTGCGGAACACGGCGTAGTTGGCTTCCACCTCGAAGCGGTCGGCCTCGGCCTTGTGCACCAACGGCGCACCCACCACATGGCGCTGGTAATACGGATCGTGGAACAGCGTTTCCTGGATGCCGTAGGCGCGGTCCTTGAGCATGCCCTTGCTCTCGAAGGACAGCGTGGCCAGCGGAAAGCCGCGCTCGTGGTTTTCGCGCGGAATCAGTTTGTAGACGCAGTCTTCAATGAAGAACTCGGGCCAGAGGTTCCAGTCGCCGGAGTCGACCGCCTGCGCGTAGTCGGCGTAGAGCCGCGCAATGGCCATGTGGTCTTCGAAGCTCGGGCTGTTCGTGGTGCGTTGGGGTTCGCTCATGCTCAGGCCTCCATCACTTCGCGCCAGTAGGCGTACATGCCGCGAATCAGCGTCTCGGTGACCATGTGATCGGTGTCGCCCACCTCGCGCCCGCCCAGCTCGGCCAGCGCTCGGTGATACGGCTTCTGCTCGAAGCCCTGCTGCGAAAACTCGATCACCTCGCCGTCGTCGGCTGAGACAAAACCGGCGGGGCCAAACAGGTTGGCCTGGCGCAGGCGGCGCTGGGTCATCTCGGGGGTGTCGTCTTCAAAGCCGAAGTGCGTCCACACAAAATCGAAGGCGCCGTGGCCATCGGGCTGGATGTGGCGCGTGGACACGCTGTTGACCTGCTGCTGCAGGATGACACTGGGGAACAGCGTCATCATCACCGCCGTGGGGCCGTCCCACCAGGCCTCGGGCACGATGTCCAGAAAGCGCGGGTCGTGCAGTTGCATGCTTTCCTTGAAGCTGGAGACCTGCGTCACCTGCTCGGCCTTGCCCGACTGGCCGCGCGTGGAAATCATGGCGGCGTGGCGGTGGCGTGCGTCCATCTTCAGCTCGCTCTTGTTGTCGGCGCGCCAGAGCCCGAAGGTGACGAACCAGGTGTGCAGCAGGCCCGGGTGATACGGGTCCTTGATGTTCTCCTGCATCAGTTTCCAGTTGCCCGGAATGCGCTGGCGGTTGTAGCCCAGGATGGTGAGCTTGCGGCCGTTGAAGAGGCGGTCGAAGTAGCCGAGGATGGTCGGCCCCATGAAGTCTTCCAGCGATTCGACCTCGTGGTCGAAGCTGGCAAACACCACGCCACCGCGCGTGGCCACCTTGAGTTTGTTGAGGCCGTGGTCCGTCGTCTTGAAGTCGGCGGGCATGCCGCCGTTGACCTTGCCGTCCTGCTTCACCCCACGGCGAAACGGCACGCCTTGCAGATCGCCCTTGAGCGTGTAGCTCCACTGGTGGTAGGGGCAGACAAACTCTTTCTTGTTGCCATGGCGCTCGCGGCAGAACTGCATGCCGCGGTGCGCGCACACGTTTTCCACCACGCTGATGCTGCCATCGGCGTCGCGCACCATGAGCACCGAGCGCTCACCGACCACCGTGCGTTTGTAGTCGCCCGCGTTCGGCACCTCGGCCTCCAGGCCCACGTAGTTCCAGTGCTTGGTGTAGAAGAACCGCTCCAGTTCCTTCTTGTGCTGCCCGTCGTCGGTGTAGGCCATGAAGGGAATGCGGCTCGTGCCTTCGCTCTCCCAGCGGATCTGCTGCGGGAACGTGGGTTCACCGTTCGGGGTGGTGGGGTGGGTCATGGGGGTCTCCTTCTTCAAGTGCCGCTGGCGTAGAACGCATCGGCGTAAATCTGCTCGGGCAGCACACCCAGGCGGCTCACCAGCCGCGAAGTGGCCTCCACCATGGGCGGCGCACCGCAGAGGTAGGCGCGAAAGCCGCTCAGGCTGGGCCAGTCGTGCTCGATGGCGTCGGTCACCAGCCCGCTGCGGCAGCCCGGCGCATGGCCGGAGGCCACCACCGTGTGCACCTGCAGCGCGGGGTACTGCGATTGCAACTCGGCCAGCCACGCTTGTCCGTACACGTCGCGCTCGGCGCGCACGCCCAGGTAGAGGTGGATCGGGTTGTGCATGCCGGCGGCCACCACACCCCGCACGATGGACAGGATGGGCGCCAGCCCCGTGCCGCCCGCCACACAGAGCATGGGCCCGGTGTGCTTGCGGCGCAGGTAGGCCGAACCCAGCGGGCCGGTCACGCGCACGGCGTCGCCCACCTTCAGCTCGTTGGCGATGTAGCCACTCACGCGCCCATCGGGCACGCAGCGCACATGAAACTCCAGCTCGCCATCGGTGCACAGGCCGGCCATCGAATACGGGCGGATGTGATCGGGCGTGAACTGCAGCTGCACATACTGCCCGGGCGAAAAATCCAGCGGCTTGGCGGGCTTGAGCCGCAGCCGCCGAATGTCATGCGTGGGCGCATCGATGCCCAGCACCGTGGCCTTGACGATGCGCGCGGTGTGCACCACCACCTCGTCGGGCTCGGCAATCTCGACCGTGCAGTCTTCGGTGATGAAGGTCTGGCAGGCCAGCACGGTGTCGGCGGCTTCCAGCGCCTGGGGCGGCCGCTGCTCGCCGCCCGCCTCCAGCACCTGGCCCGCCACCACCTTGCAGCGGC
Source organism: Hydrogenophaga sp. (assembly GCF_019264445.1). Classification (GTDB taxonomy): domain Bacteria; phylum Pseudomonadota; class Gammaproteobacteria; order Burkholderiales; family Burkholderiaceae_C; genus Hydrogenophaga. The sequence goes on along the minus strand of NZ_JAHVAB010000081.1, from coordinate 143,336 downwards.
AGGTGCCACAGCGCCCGGCCAGGCAGCTGTACGACACCGGGATGTCGTGCGCGCGCAGCGCCTCCAGCAGGTTCACGCCGGCTTCCACGCGAAGCGTGCGCTGCAGCGGGCGTATGTGGAGGTCCATCGGGCTTGTCTCTGCTGTGGTGTGGGGAACGGCGGCCATGATCACGGCCGCGCCACAATCAGTCAATGCAATGAGATCGATGATCCGTATCATTCAGATCAATAACGCAAACCGGACTGAAAGGCACGCCCATGAAGCTCGAAGAGATCGACCTGAACCTGCTGGTGGTGTTCAACCAGCTGCTGGCCGAGCGCAAGGTCTCCAGGGTGGCCGAGAACCTCGGCCTGGGCCAGCCGGCCGTGAGCAATGCGCTGGCGCGGCTGCGCAAACTGTTTGACGACGAGCTCTTCCTGCGCACCGCCCAGGGCATGCAGCCCACGCCCTTTGCCGAGCAACTCGCCGAGTCCATCGGCTACGCGCTGGGCATGATCCACAGCGCGGTGAACGCGCGCAGCTCGTTCGACCCCGCCACCAGCCAGCGCAGCTTCTCGGTCGGCATGACGGACATTGGCGAGATCTATTTCCTGCCGCGCCTGATGCAGCGCATCCAGCAGCTGGCGCCCGGTGTCACCATCAGCACCGTGCGCAACACCTCACTGCATTTGCGCGACGCCATGGAGGCGGGCCAGGTGGACCTGGCCATCGGCCTGCTGCCGCAACTCAAGTCGGGCTTCTTTCAGCGCCGGTTGTTCGAGCAGCGCTATGTGTGCCTGTTTCGCCAGGGCCACCGGCTGGATGGCAAGCGCATGAAGGTGGCCGATTTTTTTGCGGCCGACCATGTGGCCGTGGTGTCGGCCGGCACGGGGCACGGGCAGGTGGACGAGATTCTGGACAACCACACCCCGCAGCGCCGGGTCACGCTCAAGGTGCCGCACTTCGTGGCCATCGGCCACCTGCTTCAGTCCACCGACCTGATCGCCACCGTGCCCGAGAAGCTGGCCGAGCGCATGGTGCAGCCGTTTGGCCTGAAGCACCTGCCCCACCCGGTGGAGCTGCCGCGCATCGCCATCAATGTGTTCTGGCACGCCAAGTACCACAAGGACCCGGCCAACCAGTGGCTGCGCCAGCTGGTGGCCGAGCTGCACGCCGAGCCCGAGCGCGCACCGCCACGCAAGCGCTGAAGCGCCGCGCGCTCAGACCGCGTTTTGCTTGGCTTCGCGGCTGGCTTTCCAGGCGCCAAAAATCGCGATCAGGCCGGGGATGAAAATCATGGCCCAGATGATCAGGCTGAGGTTGTCCTGCACCCAGGGCAGGTTGCCAAAGAGGTAACCCGCGCCCACCAGCCCCACCACCCAGATGAGCGCGCCCACCACGTTGTAGGCGGTGAACTTGGTGCGCGTCATTTCGGCCACGCCCGCCACAAAGGGCGCGAACGTGCGGATGAAGGGCATGAAGCGCGCCAGGATGATCGTGATGCCGCCGTACTTCTCATAGAAGGCATGCGCCTGGTTGAAGGCGTTGCGGTTGAACAGCCTGGAGTTTTCCCACTGGAACACCTTGGGCCCGAAGTAGCGGCCAATGGTGTAGTTGGTCTGGTCGCCCAGGATCGCCGCCACCACCAGCAGCGCCATCACCAGCGGCAGGTTCATGAGCCCCACGCCGCACAGCGCACCCACCACGAACAGCAACGAGTCCCCCGGCAGGAAGGGCATCACCACCACCCCGGTCTCGGTGAAGATGATCAGGAACAGCAGCGCGTACACCCAGGCCCCGTAGTTCTGCACGAAGGTCTGCAGGTGCTGGTCCACGTGCAGGATGAAGTCGATGAGGAAGGTAACGATTTCCATAGAGGGGGCATTATCCCTGCCACCTAAAATGCGCCGGTGACTGACCTGCCGCCCACCGCCCTGCCCCCCCGCCGCCCCATCCGCGAACTGCCCGATGAGCTCATCAGCCAGATTGCTGCTGGCGAAGTGGTGGAGCGCCCGGCCTCGGTGGTGCGCGAACTGGTGGACAACGCGCTCGACGCGGGTGCCACACAAGTCACGCTGAGGCTGCAGGCCGGCGGGGTGCGTCTCATCAGCGTGGAAGACAACGGCTGCGGCATCCTGCGCAGCGAACTGCCCCACGCCCTCAAGCGCCACGCCACCAGCAAGATCGCCAGCCTGGCCGATCTCGAATCGGTGGGCACCATGGGCTTTCGGGGCGAAGCGCTGGCCGCCATCTGCTCCATTGCCGAGGTGTCGCTGCTCACCCGCGTGGACACGCACGAAGAGCCGCATGGCTGGCTGCTCGATGGCCGCAGCGGCGAGCTGCAGCCCACCGCCCGCGCGCCCGGCACCACGGTGGAGGTGCGCGAGCTGTTTTTTGCCACGCCGGCGCGGCGCAAGTTCCTCAAGACCGACGCGACCGAGCTCGCGCACTGCATCGAGGCCGTGCGCCGCCACGCGCTCGCGCGGCCCGACGTGGGCTTTGCCATCTGGCACGACGGCAAGCTGGTGGCGCAATGGCGCGCGGTGGCCGGTGGCGGCATGGAGGCGCTGCGCCAGCGCCTGGCCGACGTGCTGGGTGAAGACTTCGTGCAGCAGGCGGTCGCGGTCGACTGGCCGGTGAACGCGCCTGCGGACGACAGCGCCGACGGCCCGCAGCGCCTGCGCGTGTGGGGATTTGCCGGCGTGCCGGACGCCGCCCGCTCGCGCGCGGACTGGCAGTTTGCCTACGTGAACGGCCGCTACGTGCGCGACAAGGTCATCACGCACGCCGCGCGCAGCGCCTACGAAGACGTGCTGCACGGCCACCGCCAGCCGGTGTACGCCCTGTTCATCTCGCTCGACCCGGCGCGGGTGGACGTGAACGTGCACCCCACCAAGATCGAGGTGCGCTTTCGCGACAGCCGCGAAGTGCACCAGGGCGTGCACCACGCGGTGGAAACCGCGTTGGCGGTGCCCCGCTCGGGCGCCACGCCGGAGCCCGCGCCCGTGGCGCCTGCACCCGCCTGGACGCCACCGGCCCGACAGGCGCCCTTTTCCTTTGCCCCGCGTGAAGCCGAGGTCGGCCACCGCGTGAGCGATGTGGGCGCGTTGTGGGGCCAGGGCTCGGGCGGGGCTTCGACAGGCTCAGCCCGAACGGAGGGGGGCTCAGCCAGAACGCTGGACGACTCAACCCGAGTGGCGCAGGATGCAGGCCGAGCGGGGACAAGCGCAATCCCGATGGATGCGTTTTCAGGCGCGTGGCCCCAGACCCCTTCCGTTCGGGCTGAGCCTGTCGAAGCCCCCGCCCACCTGCAAGCCTTGCCAGAAGGTGACTGGCCGCTGGGCCGCGCCATTGCGCAGCTGCAGGGCGTCTACATCCTGGCCGAGAACGCACACGGCCTCGTCGTGGTGGACATGCACGCGGCGCACGAACGCATCGTCTACGAGCGGCTCAAGCAGCAGCTCGACGACCAGCAGGTGGCCAGCCAGCCGCTGCTGATTCCGGCCACGTTTTCGGCCACGCCCGACGAAGTGGCCACCGCCGAGAGCTGCGCAGAGGTGCTGGCCACGCTCGGCCTGGAGGTCACCGCGCTGTCCATCAAGACGCTGGCCGTGCGCGCCGTGCCCACCACGCTGGCGCAGGGCGACCCAGTGGAGCTGGCGCGCAGCGTGCTGGCCGAGCTGGGCCAGCACGAGGCCAGCACCGTGGTGCAAAGGGCCCGCAACGAACTGCTGGCCACCATGGCTTGCCACGGCGCGGTGCGCGCCAACCGGCGCCTTACCCTCGACGAAATGAATGCGTTGCTGCGGCAGATGGAAGTCACCGAACGCTCCGACCAGTGCAACCACGGCCGCCCCACCTGGCGGCAAATGGGCATGAAGGAGCTGGACGCGCTCTTTCTGCGGGGCCGATAGATCCGCTGACCCAGCCGCCCGAAGCTGCACCAAATAAAGGCATTTCCACGGTCGATTGCGGTTCGAACGCTCCAAAAACGGGCGAAATCAGCACCAACATGCGGCTTGCGCATAATCTCATGCACCTTTTTGAAGCATGAGATCCATGAAATACGCCTCTTCCCACCAGTTCCTCGAACACGTCGCCCGCCAGAACCCGGGCCAGCCCGAATTCCACCAAGCCGTGGGCGAGGTGATGGAAAGCCTCTGGCCTTTCATTGCCGCCCACCCCAAGTACGCCGAACACGGCCTGCTGGACCGCCTCATCGAGCCCGAGCGGGTGGTGATGTTCCGCATCTCCTGGGTGAACGACCACGGCGATGTGCAGGTCAACCGCGGCTACCGCATCCAGCACAGCTCGGCCATCGGGCCCTACAAGGGCGGCATGCGCTTTCACCCGTCGGTGAACCTGTCGATCCTGAAGTTTCTTGCGTTCGAGCAGACCTTCAAGAACGCGCTCACCACCCTGCCCATGGGCGGCGGCAAAGGCGGCTCAGACTTCGACCCCAAGGGCAAGAGCCCGGGTGAGGTGATGCGCTTTTGCCAGGCGCTGGTGACGGAACTCTTCCGCCACGTGGGCAGCGACACCGACGTGCCCGCCGGCGACATCGGCGTGGGTGGGCGCGAAGTCGGCTTCATGGCCGGCATGATGAAAAAGCTCAGCAACCGCGCCGACTGCGTTTTCACCGGCAAAGGCTTGTCGTTCGGCGGCTCGCTGATCCGCCCCGAAGCCACCGGCTACGGCACGGTGTATTTCGCCGAGGAAATGCTCAAGCAACGAGGCAAGGGCTTCCAGGGCCTGCGCGTGAGCGTGTCGGGCTCGGGCAACGTGGCGCAATACGCGGTGGAGAAAGCCATGGCGCTGGGCGCCAAGGTGGTCACGGTGTCGGATTCCAGCGGCACGGTGATCGACGAAGACGGTTTCAGCCCCGAAAAACTCGCCGAGCTGATGGAGGTGAAGAACCACCTGTACGGCCGCGTGAGCGACTACGCCGAGCGCACCCACACCCGGTTTGAGCCAGGCGTGAAGCCCTGGGCGGTGCCGGTGGACGTGGCCCTGCCGTGCGCCACCCAGAACGAGCTGGACGCCAGCGATGCCGACATGCTGATCCGCAACGGCGTGATCTGCGTGGCCGAAGGCGCCAACATGCCCACCACCATGGAAGCGGTGCAGCGCTTCGAAGACGCGGGCGTGTTGTACGCCCCGGGCAAGGCCAGCAACGCGGGCGGCGTGGCCACCTCCGGGCTGGAGATGAGCCAGAACGCCATGCGCCTGAGCTGGCCGCGCGAAGAGGTGGACGCGCGCCTGCACAGCATCATGGTGGGCATTCACCAGGCCTGCCTGCAGCACGGGCGGCGTGCGGACGGCACGGTGAGCTACGTCGACGGGGCGAACATCGCCGGCTTCGTGAAGGTGGCCGACGCGATGCTGGCACAGGGCGTGGTGTAACGCACGGCGCTGCGGGTTTCAACGGGGAGCGTTCGTGGCATGGAACGTGCACCATCGGCGGGGTCGCTGAACTTTTCCCCGTCCCGGTGCATCCATCAACGCCATGAAGCGCCTCATTGCCACTTTGCTCGCCGCGCTGGCCCTGTTGGCAGGGTGCGCCACCCTGGATGAAAAGCAGCGGGTCTGGATCTTCCAGCCCTCCGACCGCAGCTGGGCCGGCGGTGAGCTTGCCGCGCTGGGCATGGAAGACGTGTGGATCGACTTCCAGTCCCCCAAGACCGGCAAGCCGGTCAAGCTGCATGGCCTGTGGGCGGCGCACGACCACTTCGAACAGCAAAAGAACGCCCCGGTGCTGCTGTACCTGCACGGTGCGCGTTTCAACGTCACGGGCTCGGCCTTCCGGGCCCGGCGCATGGAAGACCTGGGGTTTTCGGTGCTGGCCATCGACTACCGCGGCTTTGGCAAGAGCACCAACGAACTCCCCTCGGAAGCCACCGCCTACGAAGACGCCCGCGCGGCCTGGGACTGGCTCGCCGCGAAGTACCCGGGGCGCCCGCGCTACATCTTCGGGCACTCGCTGGGCGGCGCCATTGCCATCGAGCTGGCCGCGCAGGTGGACGACGAAGCGGGCACGGTGGTCGAAGGCACTTTCACCTCCATCCCCGACGTGGTGAGCACCTTCAAGTGGGGCTGGCTGCCGATCTCCTTGCTCATCACCCAGCGCTTTGAGGCCGTCAAGCGCGTGCCCGACATCGGCTCACCGCTGCTGGTGGTGCACGGCGGCGAGGACCGGCTCATCCAACCCGAGCTCGGCCGCAAGCTGTACGAAGCGGCCAAGGGGCGCAAGGCCTTCGTGCTGGTGGAAGGCGGTTCGCACCACAACACCAACTCGGTCGGGCAGGCGCAATACCGCACCGCCCTGGCCAGCCTGTTCGGCATGCGCGATGCCAGCGCAGATGCCCTGAAAGTGGTCAGGCAGTAGCCCCCACCGCGGGCGCCAACCGGGGGTGTTCTGCTACCCTCGACCGGATGCCCGCCACGCCCTCCCCTTCTGCCATGTCGCCCGGCCTGATCGTGCTGGTGCTCTCGATGCTGCTGGGCCTGCAGCCCATCGCCACCGATCTCTACCTGCCGGCCCTGCCGGCGCTCACCTCGGGCTTTGGCGCGCCCATGTCGCAGGCGCAGCTCACCCTCACCGCGCTGCTGCTGTGCTTCGGTGTGTCGCAGCTGGTGTGGGGTCCGTTGTCGGACCGCTTTGGCCGCCGCCCGGTGCTCATCGTGGGCATGTCGACGTTTGTGGTGGCCGCCATCGGCAGCACCCTGGCGCCATCGATGGAGCAGCTGATCGTCTGGCGCGCGGTGCAGGGGGTGGCGCTGGGTGCGGGCGTGATGTGTGCGCGCGCCATCGTGCGCGACCTCTATGCCCCGAACGAGGGAGCGCGGGTCATGTCCAAGGGGCTCACTGGCCTGGGCTTGATTGCCTGCACCGCGTCTCCGCTGGGCGGCCTGCTGTCGGACCTCTTCAGCTGGCGCATCTCGCTGCTCTCGCTGGCCGTGTTCGGCGCCATCGCGCTGGTGGTGGTGGCGTGGCGCTTTGAAGAAACCCTGGCCACCAAAAACCCGCGCGCGCTGGAGCCTCGCACGCTGCTGGCCAACTGGGCGCTGATCGGGCGCCACCCCACCTTCTGGGCCTATGCGCTGCTCTCCACCGCCTCCTATGGCGGCCTGTTCACCTTCCTGGCCGCGTCGTCGTTCGTGTTCATCCGCGTGCTGGGCCTGTCCACCACCGCCTACGGCCTGGTGATGTTCAGCATGTCGCTGGTCTACATCCTGGGCACCTTCCTGTGCCGCCATCTGCTGCCGCGCGTGGGCGTGCGGCGCGCTGTGGCGATTGCCGGGTGCCTCACGCTGAGCGCCGGCACGGTCATGGGTGTGCTGGGCCTGATGGGGGTGCGCAGCATGTGGGCCATCCTGGTGCCTTTCTGGCTGTTCATGCTGGCGCACGGTGTGCACCAGCCTTGCAGCCAGAGCGGTGCCGTGGGCCCGTTCCCCCAGGCCGCCGGCGCGGCCTCGGCGCTCAGTGGCTTCCTGTCGATGGTGGTGGCCTTTGCCATCGGCGGCTGGCTGGGCAAGAGCCTGGCCGGCATCTCGCAGGGTCAAGGTTCGGTGCTGCCGCTCACCCACGGCGTGTGGTTCTGGAGCGTGATGATCGCCCTCACCGCCTGGACGCTGGTGCAGCGCCACGGTGAAGCCCGCCCCGCTCTCCAACGCACGGCGCCGGTCGCGCCAGCCTCTGCACCTTGACGGCCATGGCACTGCCCGTGCGTTGCATCGCCCTCGCCGGCCCCACGGCGAGTGGCAAGAGTGCGGCCTCCATGGCCATTGCCGAGCGTTGGCCGGTGGAGATCATCAGCGTGGACTCGGCCCTGGTGTACCGGGGCATGGACATCGGCAGCGCCAAGCCCAGCGCCGCCGAACGCGCGCGGGTCCCGCACCACCTCATCGACATCCTTGACCCGCTGCAGAGCTACAGCGCCGCCGACTTCGTGCGTGACACCACCCGCCTGGTGGCCGAGATCCAGGCGCGCGGGCGCACCGCGCTGCTGGTGGGCGGCACCATGCTGTATTTCAAGGCCCTGCTCGTGGGCCTGGACGACATGCCACAGGCCGACACCGCCGTGCGCGAACGCATTGAGGTGCGGGCGCGCGAAGCGGGCTGGCCTGCGCTGCACGCCGAGCTCGCGCGGGTGGACCCCGCCACCGCCGCGCGCCTGCCGCCCAACGACGCGCAGCGCATCCAGCGCGCGCTCGAAGTGTTCGAGGTGTCGGGCAAACCCATCTCCAGCTTCCAGACCGGGCGCTCGCACAACCCGGACAGCCCACTCGCGCCCGAGCACCTGATCTCGCTGGAACCGCACGACCGCGCCTGGCTGCACGCGCGCATTGCGCAGCGCTTCGACGACATGCTCGCTGCGGGCTTCATCGACGAGGTGCGCAAGCTGCGCGCGCGCGGCGACCTCTGCACTGACCTGTCCTCCATGCGCTGCGTGGGCTACCGCCAGGCCTGGGACATGCTGGACGCCCACGGCGATGCGCTCACCCCCGCACACATGGCCGAGCTGCGCGACCTCGGCATTTTTGCCACGCGCCAGCTCGGCAAGCGCCAGCTCACCTGGCTGCGCTCCATGCCGCAGCGCCGCGTGATCGCCTGCGACGCACCCGACGCACTGGCTCAGGTGCTCAACACCGTGGAACAACTTCTGGGAGCACCCGCATGAGCCAGGCGGCACTGGTGGTGGAACAACTGGGCAAGCGCTACGGCAGCACCACCGTGTTCAGCGGCGTGAGCCTGAGCGTGGCGCCGGGTGAGTTTGTGGCCATCGTGGGCGAATCGGGCGTGGGCAAGTCCAGCCTGCTCAACTGCCTGGCCGCGCTGGACGACTGGAGCGAAGGCCGCATTCTTCACGCGGGCGTGGACCTGGGCACGCTGAACGAACCGCAGCGCGCGCACTGGCGCCGCGCCCACCTGGGCTTCGTGTTCCAGGCCTTTCACGTGTTGCCGCATCTGGACGTGGCGCAGAACGTCGGGCTGCCCCTGCTGCTGCTGGGCCGCCCCGATGCCGCGCGCGTGCAGGCCATGCTGGACGCGGTGGGCCTGGGTGACCTCGGTGCGCGGCTGCCTGCCGAGCTCTCCGGCGGCCAGCTGCAGCGCGTGGCGATTGCGCGCGCGCTGGTGCACCGCCCGGGCCTGCTGCTGGCCGACGAGCCCACCGGCAACCTGGACCCCACCACCGCCGCGCAGGTGATGGACGTGCTGCAGCAGCAGGCCACCGAGAGCGACGCGGCGCTGGTGCTGGTCACGCACTCCAGCGCCGCAGCGGCGCGGGCTCAGCGTGTGCTGCACCTCACCGCCAGCGGCCTGCAGGCGGCCTGAACGCCGCACGCTCAGCCTTTCAGAAACGTCTCGTGGTCGGGCGCAAAGCAGGCGTGCAGCGGCAGCAGCGCGCCACCCAGCGCCCGCGCATCGGAGCCCATGCCGCCCAGTTCCAGACGCGGCCGGTGCAGGCCCTCCCAGTCGTAGGCGGCCAGGGCGGCGCGGGTCTGCTCGCACAGCGCGCGCAGCAGGTCGGGGGCCACGGCGCCGTCCATCACCACCGCCTCCACATCGAGGAAAGCGGTGCCCGACACCACGCACTGCGCCAGCGCCAGCGCGGCGCGGCCGATCCACTCCTGGCTGTGCACCAGCCAGGGTGCCTGCAGCGCGCGCGCGTCGTAGGCGGCCATCGGGTCCAGGCCGTGCTCGCGGTAGCGCTGCTCCAGATCCCACAGTGACGCCTGGCTGATCAGCTGCGGCGGCAGCGCGCCACCCGCCTGCGCGACCTGCAGTGGCAGCGAGGCCACGGCTGCGGCGTTGCCATGAATGCCGCGGTGCAGGTGCGAGTTGAGCACCAGCCCACCGCCCACGAAGGTGTCCATGAACAGGTAGAGGAAGTTGCGCAGGTCTCGGCCGCGGCCCTGCAGCAGCTCGGCCACGCAGGCGGCCGAGGTGTCTTTGGCGAAGCTCACCGGAAGGTCGGTGAGCCGCTGCACTTCCGCGCCCAGGTCGATGTCGTTCCAGGCCTGGGACTGTTCGCTCGTGAGCCCCAGCATGCGGTGCCAGCCACCCAGCTGAAACGGCGCGGCCACGCCCACGCCCACCACGCGGTCCTGCAAGGGGCCGAGCTTCTTCAGGAGGCGGTTGAGGTTGGCCTTGATCGCCGGCAGCAACACCGGGATGTCGGGGAAGGCGTAGTCGAGAACGAGGCGCTCGCGCACCTGGCCGGTGAAATCGACCAGCAACCAGTCGGCGCTGCGGCGGCCGATCTTGATGCCGATGGCGAACGCGCCATCGGGGTGCAGGCCCAGCGGCACCGAGGGCTGGCCCACACGCCCGCGCACCGGGGCCTCGCGGCGCAGCAGCTGGTCTTCGTCCAGCCGCGCGGTGATCAGGCCAATGGTCTGCGCGGTGAGCCCGGTGAGGCGCGCGATGTCGGCTTTGGCCAGGCTGCCGTGCACGCGCAGCGCCTGCAGCACCACGCGTTCATTGAACTGGCGCATGCCCATCTGGTTGGAGCCGCGCGGGCGCAGGCGGGGCTGGTCGCCCGGTTCAACATCAGGGGTGGCTTCGGTGGCGGCTTCTGGGTTCACTGCGTCGGTTTCGGTGTCGGATCAGGAGCGCAAAGTGTCGCCGAGGACACCCTTGCGCAGAATGAAATTGCCCCAGGGCTGCAACTCGCCGGTCACCACGATGGCGTAGGCCTTTTTCACGCGCTCGTAAAAGGCGAAGCGCTCGACCGCTTCGGCCTGGCCTTCTTCCAGCCCTTCGGTGGCCAGCATCGCGAGCGCCTCGCGCTGCAAGGCCGAGCGGTACGGCGCTTCGGTGCCGCCGACCTGCATGTAGGCCACCGGCTGCGGCACATCGGCTGCGAGCGGCAACACGCTGGCCACGGCCTGCACGGTGCGCACCATGCCCACGCCGGGCAGGCGCAGCACGGGCTTGCCCGCGCCCAGGCTCATGGCGGTGAAGTTCGCATCGGCCAGCACCAGCGCGTCGTCGTGGCCCATCTCGGCCAGCAGCTTCAGCAGTTCGGGGCTGAGCAGGGGATCAATGCCTTTGAGCATGGTTACGCCAGCGCCTCTGCGGGGAGTTCTTCGGCCAGCTTCGCGCCGGTCATCACGGCCACGGTGTCGCTCATGCTGATCACCTTGGGGTTGACCACCGCCGCGCGCTTGCCCAGCCGTGCGATGTGGATGCGGTCGGCGATCTCGAACACGTGCGGCATGTTGTGGCTGATCAGGATCACCGGCAGGCCCTTGTCGCGCACGCGGCGGATGAGCTCGAGGACCATGTTGCCTTCCTTCACACCGAGTGCAGCGGTGGGCTCGTCCATGATCACGACGTGCTGCGCAAAGGCCGCCGCACGCGCCACCGCCACACACTGGCGCTGCCCGCCCGAGAGCGTCTCCACCGCCTGCGTCATGGAGCGGATGCCGACCTTGAGGTCGTTCATGCGCGCAATGCTTTCGGCCAGCATCTGCTTCTTGTCGATCATGTGCAGGAAGCGACCCATAAAGCCGGGGCGGCGGATCTCGCGGCCCAGGAACAGGTTCTCGGCGATGGTCATGGCGGGGGCCACGGCGAGGTCCTGGTAGACGGTTTCGATGCCGGCGCGGCGCGCATCGATCGGGCTCTTGAACTGGATGGGCTTGCCGTCCAGCAGGATCTGGCCTTCATCGGGAATGGTGGCGCCGGACAAGGCCTTGATGAGGCTCGATTTGCCGGCGCCGTTGTCACCGATGACCGCCAGGATTTCACCGGCCCGCAGCTCGAAATCGGCGCCGTCCAGCGCGGTCACCTGGCCGTAGCGCTTCACCAGGCCTTTGGCCTGAATGACCAAGGGTGCGTTCGGGTTCATCAGCGGACTCCCTTGCGAGACATCTGGTCGGTGGCCACGGCCAGGATGACCAGGATGCCGGTGACCAGAATTTGATAGACCGAGCTCACGCCCATGAGCGTGAGGCCATTGCGGAACACACCCACGATGAGCGCACCCACCAGCGTGCCGAGGATGATGCCGCGCCCGCCAAACAGGCTGGTGCCGCCCAGCACCACAGCGGTGATGGCATCGAGGTTTTCGGTTTGCCCGGCGTTGGGATCGCCCGCGCCGATGCGCGCCACGCTCAGCATGGACGCAAGGCCATAGAACACACCGGCCGCCACGTACACACCGAGCAGCACCTTGTCGGTGGAAATGCCCGTGAGGCGGGTGGCCTCGGGGCTGTTGCCCACCGCGTAGATGTGGCGCCCGGGCGCGGTCTCGCGCAGCGCAAACCAGGTCACGAGGTAAAGCGCCAGCATCAACACCACGCCGTAGAGCACGTTGGCGCCGCCGATGCGAAACGACTGCCCCAGCCAGTTCATGCCCTCGGGAATGTCGGTGATGGTTTGCGAGCCGCTGTAGAGCTGGGTGATGGCGAACGCGATGTTGAGCGTGCCCAGCGTGACGATGAAGGGCGGCAGCTTGGCCTTGGTCACGAGCAGGCCGTTGACCAGGCCAAACAGCGCGGTGGCGCCGATGCCCAGGGCAATCGCCACCGGCGCTGACAACCCGAAGTCGGCCGCCATCTTGGTCATGACGATGCTGCCCAGCGCCATGATCATCCCGCACGAGAGGTCGATGCCCGCGGTCAGGATGATCAGCGTCTGGCCGATGGCGATGGTGCCGACCACCATCACCTGCTGCAGGATCAGCGAGAAGTTCTGCAGCGTGAGGAAGCGGTCGCTCTGCGACGCAAAGAAGGCACAAGCCAGCAGCAGGGCAATGAAGGGCCCGAGCGTGCCCATGGGAGGTAGTTTGGCTTTCATGTCCGGGCCCCTGCGTTACTTGTTGCCCCAGCAGAGGTCCATGCCGGTCTTCACATCCTTGCTGTCCACGCCGGCCACCGGCCTGGCCGCGATCAGCGTCACGCCGGTGTCGGTGTAGCCACTCACCTTCTTGCCGGTCTTGGCGTATTCCACGCCCGCCGCCACACCCATGGCCGCCATGCGCAGCGGGTACTGCTGCGAGGTGGCGGCGATCACGCCGGCGCCCACGTCCTTGATGCCGGCACAACCGCCATCCACCGAGACGATGACCACGTCCTTTTCCTTGCCGGCGGCCTTGAGCGCCTTGTAGGCGCCCGCGGCGGCGGGCTCGTTGATCGTGTAGACCACGTTGATGCCCGGGTTCTTCTGCAGGCAGTTTTCCATGCCGGTCTGGCCTTTTGCCGCATCGCCAAAGCTGTCGGCCATGCACACCACCTCGGCGGGCTTGGCGAGGTCGTTGCTCTTGGCGTCGAGCGACTTCAGGCCGTAGCCCTGCAGAAAGCCGTTGTGGCGCTGCGCGCCGACCGGGTGGCCGGGGAACAGGTCCAGCGTGGCGATCACCGGGGCCTTGCCGCCAAGGGCGGCCTTGGCGTACTGGCCGATCAGCACGCCGGCCTTGTAGTTGTCGGTGGCAAACAGGCCATCCACCGCGCTCACCGGGTCGGTCGGGCTGTCAAGCGCGATCACCATCACGCCCTGCGCCTGCGCCCGCCGCACGGCCGGGATGATGGCCTTGGCATCGCTCGGCGCGAGCAGGATGGTCTTGGCGCCGGCGGCGATCATGTTTTCCATGGCGGTCACCTGCCCGGCGTTGTCGCCATCGGTCTTGCCCGAGGCCGTGAGCAGCTTGGCCCCGAGCTTTTTCGCCTCCGCGTCGGCGCCCTCTTTCATCTTCACGAAGAAGGGGTTGGAATCGGTCTTGGTGATCAGGCCAATCACGGGCTGCGCCATGGCCGCGCTGGCGGCCAGGGTCAGGGCGGAGGCGACGAAGAAGGATGCGGGGATGCGGTTCATGGCTTGTCTCCTGTAGGGCATTTCGGGAAGGCGGACATCGGGGCACAACGCAGCGTTCTTGGGGTTTTCACGAGGGTCGCTGCGCGGTGGTTGAACTATATTTCTCGGCAGGTTAATAAATCAAGTGGATTTAATTATGGTTTTCCCTAAGCACACGCCACCGCTCCAGATCGCCACCGCCGGCGAAGCCCTGATCGACATGATCGAAGAGGCCGACGGCCGACTGCGGCCCTGCGCGGGCGGCGCCGTTTACAACCTCACCCGGGCGCTGGGCCTGCAGGGTGTGGGCACGCTCTACCTCAACCCGCTCTCGCACGACCGCTTCGGCCGCGAACTCGCTGCGGGTCTGTTGCAAGCCGGTGTGGTGCAGGCGCGCGAAGCCGCCGTGCCCCAGCCCACTTCGCTTGCCGTGGTCGGGCTCGACGCGCAGGGCAAGGCGTCCTACAGCTTCTACCGCGACGGCGTGGCCGACCGCGAGGTGGACGCCGCCGGGCTCAAGGCCGCCTGCGCCGCCGCACCCACGCTGCGCGTGGTGGCCACGGGCTGCCTCGCGCTGGTGCCCGAGGACAGCCCGTGCTACCTGCCCTGGCTGCAGGCCCAGCGCGCGTCGGGCCTGCTGGTGGTGGTGGACGCCAACCTGCGCCCGGCCCTGGCGTCCGACATGGGTGCGTACCGCGAGAGCGTGTTGGCGGCCCTGCAGCAAGCCCACCTGATCAAGGCGAGCGACGACGACCTGCTGTTGCTCGCCCTCCAAGGCGGCGATGCGATGGCCCAGGCCCGCGACCTGCTCGCGCGCACCCAGGCCACCTGGCTGGCCCTCACGCTCGGCGCGCAGGGCGCCATGCTGCTGCACCGCGATGGGCGCGCCTGGCACGCCAGCGAAACCACACCGGTCAAGGTGGCGGACACCGTGGGCGCGGGCGACAGTTTTCTGGCGGGACTGCTGGTGGCCCTGCTGCAGCGCGCCACGCCGCATCCGCTCGGCACCGAAGACCCTATGCCCTTGACCGACGACGACGTGCGGCACCTGCTGGCCCATGCAGTGGCCAGCGCCAGCCTGTGCGTGATGCAGACCGGCTGTGTGCCGCCCAGCCTGGTGGAAGTCCAGACCCGACTGCGCGCAGCGCCGCCTTCGGTGCACACATGCTGATGCATCCCGCAGGTGCAAGGCGGGGTGCATCGGGTTAAGGTGATGCACCGGACATGCAGAAAGAACCCGGTTTGTAACTTGATTACAATAAAATCCAAAAACGCAAGTAACTAAATTAGATCATGACACCCTCGACGCCCGCATCCACCTCCACCGAGCCACTCGATCTGGTGATCTTCGGAGGTGCCGGTGATCTCTCCGTGCGCAAGCTGCTGCCCGCGCTCTACATGGCGCACCTGCACAACAACCTGCCCGAGGCCACGCGCATTCACGCACTGGGCCGCCAGCCCTGGGACCGCCAGGCCTTCAACGCCTTCGTGCACGACAAGGTGCGCGACTTCATCGATCCCCCGGCGCTGGAGCATGCCGCGTGGCTGGGCTTTCTGGCGCGCCTGAACTACGTGTGCATCGATGCCACCCAGGCCAGCGACTTTGACAAGCTCGCCAGCGCCCTGCAGCCGGGCTCGGACCGCGTGTACTACCTGGCCACCGCCCCCACGCTGTTCACCGGCATCTGCGCACACCTGCACGGCGCGGGGTTGATCGACCCGCGCTCACGCGTGGTGCTGGAAAAGCCGCTGGGCCACGACCTGGCCTCGGCACGCGCCATCAACGACGAGGTGGGCCGCTACTTCACCGAAGCGCAAACCTTCCGCATCGACCACTACCTGGGCAAGGAAACGGTGCAAAACCTCATGGTGCTGCGCTTTGGCAACATCATCTTCGAGCCCCTGTGGCGCAGCCCCTACATCAAGAGCGTGCAGATCACGGTGGCCGAGTCGGTGGGCGTGGGCAGCCGCGCCGGCTTCTACGACGGCACCGGCGCGCTGCGCGACATGGTGCAGAACCACCTGCTGCAGCTGCTGTGCATCGTGGCCATGGAGCCACCGGTCTCGCTCGACCCCGACGCCGTGCGCGACGAAAAGCTCAAGGTGCTGCGCTCGCTGCGCCCCATGACCGAGGCCGATGTGGCCCGCGACACGGTGCGCGGCCAGTACACAGCGGGTGCCTCCAACGGCGACAAGGCCGTGAGCTACCTGCAAGAAGACAACGTGCCTGCCGACAGCACCACCGAAACCTTTGTGGCGCTGCGCGCCCACATCAACAACTGGCGCTGGGCCAACGTGCCGATCTTCCTGCGCACGGGCAAGCGCATGGCCGAGCGCCGCTCGGAGATCGTCATCGAGTTCGCCGACCTGCCCTACACCATCTTCCCCGACGCACCGCGCCAGCCCGTCAACCGCCTGATGATCCGCCTGCAGCCCGAAGAACACGTGCAACTCCAGATGATGGCCAAGGAACCCGGCAGCGGCATGCGCCTGCGCCCGGTGAGCCTCGATCTGGACCTGGAGTCCGCCTTCAGCACGCGCCGCGCCGAAGCCTACGAACGCCTGCTGATGGACGTGATCAAGGGGCGCCTCACGCACTTCATGCGGCGCGACGAACTCGAAGCCGCGTGGACCTGGGTCGAACCCATCCTGGACGGCTGGCGCAACCTCAGCGAGAAGCCGCGCCCCTACACCGCTGGCAGCTGGGGGCCTGCGGCCTCCTCCGCCCTGATGGCGCGCGAAGGTTCGGCCTGGGTTGAAGAAGCCTGAGCACATGGACAAGCACACCGAGCCCCTTCCACCCGGCACGCTGCAGGTGCACCCCGCCGGCAGCACGGCGGAACTCGCACAGCAGCTGGCGCGCCACATTGCGCGGCGCCTGCGCGAGGCCATCACCACGCGCGGCCACGCGGTGCTCGCGGTCTCGGGGGGCAAGTCACCCGTGGCGATGTTCGAGCAGCTGCGCCAGCAGACCGTGGCGTGGTCGCACGTGAGCGTGCTGCTGGTGGACGAGCGCTGTGTCCCGCACGACCACGCCGACAGCAACACCGCCCTGGTGCGCACCCACCTGCTGCAAGGCGCCGCCGCAGCCGCTCACTTCGTGCCCTTCTTCGATCAGCTGCCTGCTTCGCTGGATGACCGCGCGCTGGAGGCACTGGCTGGCGCCGCCAACGAACGCCTGGCGGCCCAACCCTGGCCCATGGACGTGGCCGTGCTGGGCATGGGGGAAGACGGCCACACCGCCTCGATCTTCCCCGGCGCAGCGGGCCTGGCCCGTGCGCTGCATGGCAGCGGACCCGTGACCTGGCTGCGCCCCGGCCCGGCGTCGAACGCACCACATCCGCGCCTCACGCTCACCCTGCCAGCCCTGCTGGCCACACGCGAAATTGCCCTGTCGATCACCGGCGCCAGCAAGCTCGCCGTGTTCCAGCAGGCCCAACGCGCCGCGGACGAGAGCCTGCCCGTCTCGCTCGTGCTCAACCAACACCTCACGCCCGTCAGTGTCTGGCTGGCCTGACCGAGATCCCCACGATGACCACCCAAGCCCCACTCCACGCCACCATCGACCACGTCACCCGCCGCATCACCGAGCGCAGCGCCGGCACGCGCGCTGCCTACCTGGCCGCCACCGCCGCGCAACGCAAGGCGGGTACGCAGCGCTCCGGCATGGGCTGCGCCAACATGGCCCACACCACGGCCGCGCTGCCGCTGGCCGACAAACTCAAGATCCACGCCGAGCGTGCGCCACACATCGGCATCGTCACCGCCTACAACGACATGCTCTCGGCGCACCAGCCGTACGAGACCTACCCGCAAAAAATCCGCGACCACGCGCACACGCTGGGCGCCACCGCGCAGGTGGCCGGTGGCGTGCCCGCCATGTGCGACGGCGTCACGCAGGGTGCCGCCGGCATGGAGCTCTCGCTGTTCTCGCGCGACGTCATCGCGCTCTCGACCGCCGTGGCGCTCTCGCACAACGTGTTTGACGCCTCGCTCATGCTGGGCATCTGCGACAAGATCGTGCCGGGCCTCTTCATGGGCGCGCTGCAGTTCGGTCACCTGAGCACCGTGTTCGTGCCCGCCGGCCCCATGACCTCCGGCCTGTCCAACGACGCCAAGGCCAAGGTACGCCAGCAGTACGCACAAGGCCTGGTGGGCCGCGACGCACTGCTCGAATCGGAGGCACAGGCGTACCACAGCCCCGGCACCTGCACCTTCTACGGCACGGCCAACAGCAACCAGATGCTGATGGAAATCATGGGCCTGCACCTGCCAGGCGCCTCCTTCGTCAACCCCGGCACGCCGCTGCGCGATGCCCTCACGCTGGGCGCCGTCAAGCGCGCGGTGGCCAACACCGGGCGCACGGGTGAGCCCGCGCTGTGCCTGGCCGACATCGTCAACGAGAAAACGCTGGTCAACGGCATCATCGGCCTGCTCGCCACCGGTGGCTCGACCAACCACACGCTGCACCTGGTGGCCATGGCGCGCGCTGCCGGCGTGCTGATCGACTGGGACGACTTCGCCGAGCTCTCGCACGTGGTGCCGCTGCTGGCGCGCGTGTACCCCAACGGCAGCGCCGACGTGAACCACTTCCACGCCGCCGGGGGCATGGGCTTTCTCATGAAAGAACTGCTCGCCGCCGGCCTGCTGCACGCCGACGTGAACACCGTCATGGGCCCGGGCCTGGACGCCTACGCGCGCGAACCCTGGCTCGACAACGGCCAGCTCGCCTGGCGGCCGGTGCCGGCACTCAGCGGCGACCTGTCGGTGCTGCGCCCGGTGGACGCACCCTTCAGCGCCGACGGCGGGCTGCGCCTGCTGCAGGGCAACCTGGGCCGCAGCGTGGTGAAAGTCTCGGCCGTCAAGCCCGAGCACCGCGTGGTGCGCGCCCAGGCCGTGGTGGTCAGCGACCAGCAGGACCTGCTCGCCCTGTTCAACGCCGGGCAACTCGAACGCGACCTGATTGCCGTGGTGCGCTACCAGGGCCCGCGCGCCAACGGCATGCCCGAGCTGCACAAGCTCACGCCACCGCTGGCCGTGCTGCAGGACAAAGGCTTCAAGGTGGCGCTGGTGACCGACGGGCGCATGTCGGGCGCCTCGGGCAAGGTGCCCGCGGCCATCCACCTGAGCCCCGAGGCCCTGGCCAACGGCCCGATTGCGCGCGTGCGCGACGGCGACTGGATCACGCTGGACTGCGAGCGCGGCGTGCTCGAACTCGAGGTGGACGCCCACACCCTGGCCAGCCGCGAAGTGATCCACCCCGACCTGAGCGCCAACGAACACGGCACCGGGCGCGAACTGTTTGGCCTGTTCCGCCAGAACGCAGGCGCTGCCGAATGGGGCGCCTCACCGCTGTTTGGCCCGCTGGCGGTGGACCGCCCTGTGGCCATTGTTGAAACCGACCCTGTCTGAGCCCGACCCCATGACGACCACCTGTTTTTCCCACCCCAGCTTCACCTCCCGCGTCGTGCCCGTCATCGTCCTGAGCGACGAGGCGCAGGCGGCGCCACTGGCGCATGCGCTGCTTGAAGGCGGCATTGACGTGATGGAGATCACCCTGCGCTCCGGCGTGGCGCTGCGCGCCATCGAGGCCGTGGCGCGCGCCGTGCCCAAGATGCACCTGGGCGCAGGCACCGTGACCCGCGCGGCCGAGGTCGCACAGGTCATCAACGCCGGCGCGAAGTTCGCCCTGTCACCGGGCTGCACCGACGCGCTCGTGGAAGCCGTGCGCAAGGCCAACCTGCCCTTCATTCCCGGCGTGATGACGCCCGGCGAGGTGATGCGCGCCCGCGACCACGGGTTCACGCTCATGAAGCTGTTTCCGGCCTCGCAGGCCGGCGGCATCGGCATGCTCAAGGCGCTGGGGGCGCCGCTGCCCGACGTGCGCTTCTGCCCCACCGGCGGCGTGAGCACCGACAACCTGCGCGATTTCCTGGCGCTGCCCAACGTGGCCATGGCCGGCGGCTCCTGGCTCACGCCCTCCGATGCGCTGCGCCAGGGCGACTGGAAGCGCATCGCCCGGCTCGCCCGCGAAGCCAGCACCCTGTCGGCGGGCGTGTAAATTCTCGCCATGACGACGCCCCACACCCTGCCCGCCTGGGCCCAGCTGCAATCCCTGGCCCACGCGCCCCAGCCGCACCTTCGCGATCTGCTGTCCGCCGACGCGGGCCGCCCCGACCACATGACGCTGCGCGCCGCAGGCATCACGCTCGATGCCAGCCGCCAGCGCGTCAGTCCCGCCATCCAGCAGGCTCTGGTCGCCCTGGCCGAACAGGCTGGTGTGGAGGCGCAGCGCGAAGCCCTGTTCCGGGGCGATCGCATCAACGCCACCGAAGACCGCCCCGTGCTCCACGTCGCCCTGCGCGGCGACCCGCTGCACACCGGCCCCTGGGGTGCGGCGGTGCAGGCCGACGTGCAGCGCGAGCTCGCGCGCATCGGCGACTTTGCCGAAGCCCTGCGCGCGGGCAGCGTGAAAGGCCACCGCGGCGACACCATCACCGACGTGGTCAACATCGGCATCGGCGGCTCGGACCTCGGCCCGCGCATGGCGGCCGACGCGCTGGCGCACCTGGCCCACCCCGGTGTGCGGGTGCACTATGTGTCCAACCCCGACGCATGGGCGCTCTGGAGCGTGCTGCGCGGGCTGGACGCCAGCCGCACCCTTTTCATTGTTTCCAGCAAGACCTTCACCACGCAGGAAACCCTCACCAACGCCGCGAGCGCGCAGCGCTGGCTCACCGATCACGGCTGCCCGCCGGACGCGCTGGCACAGCACCTGGTGGCCATCACCGCCAGCCCGGACACCGCCGCCCGGCTGGGCTACCCCGCCGAGCGCACCTTCCTCTTCTGGGACTGGGTGGGCGGGCGCTACTCGGTGTGGTCGTCGCTGGGTCTGCCACTGGCGATTGCCATCGGCAAAGAACACTTCCGCCTCTTCCTCGCCGGCGCGCGCGCCATGGACGAGCACTTCTGCACCGCCCCCCTGGCGCAGAACCTGCCGGTGCAACTGGCGCTCAACGGCATCTGGAACCGCAACTTCCTGAACCTGCCCACGCATCTCATCGTCCCGTATGCATCGCGCCTGGTGCGCTTCACGCCCTTCGTGCAGCAGATGGAAATGGAGTCCAACGGCAAACGCACGCACAGCAACGGCACCCCTGTGGACATCGACACCGGCCCTATCGTCTGGGGCGGCCTGGGCATTGATGGCCAGCACGCCTACTTTCAGCTCATCCACCAGGGCCGGCACACCGTGCCGGTGGATTTCATCGGCGTGCAGAACGAAGACACCCCGCTGCCCATGGCCGCCACGCACCACGCGGTCGTCAACCTCAACCTGCGCGCCCAGGCCGAGGCCATGGCGCGCGGCCGCACGCTGGCCGACACGCAAGCACTGCTGGAAAAAGACGGCCTGAGTGCCACCGATGCGGCGGCCATGGCGCCCCACCGCAGCTTCGAGGGCAACATCCCCAGCCACCTCCTGTGGCTGGACCGCCTCGACCCGGCCCGCCTGGGCGCGCTGATCGCGCTGTACGAACACAAGGTGTTCACGCAGGCGGCCATCTGGGGCATCAACGCCTACGACCAGTGGGGAGTGGAGCTGGGCAAGACGATGGCCAAGGCCATGGAAAAGGCCGGCAAGTGACCCGGCGGCCGGCCACTCGGCTGGTCGCCTGATGGCTGGTGCGCGTGCATTGCGGTGGAATAAAGCGTCAAAGCGTGCGTTATGACGCACAATTGCCCGGAAAATACGGTCTCGGGTATAACCGCTCCAGCTTTCTCCACGACAGGCGCGAATCACGCAGGTTCCGCACACACGGGAAGCACTCACCAGCATGCAAAGAGTCAAGACTTTCCTCAGCACCCTGACGTCGATCCTCACGCCGAACGCCGAGTCGGCCGTGAAGGCGCCAGACCCCCAGACGATGGTGCTGATCCAGAAGTCCATGCTGCGCCTGCTGGGCCTGCGCGGCGCCGAGCTCAACCCCCAGCTTGAGCACCGCATCCGCTACGCCTCCAGCATTGAAGCCCTCTGGTTTCTGCGGGCGGACCTGGCGCAGGCCCTGTGCCTGCAGCGCGACGAGTCCAGCGCACTGGCCGCCGTGGCCGACCTCACGCCGCTGTTTGAAGGCAACGTCTCCAAAGCCCAGCTGCAAGCCTTCCAGCGCGGCCAGCGGCGCTGAGGCTCCTGCCAGGCTGCCAGCTCGGGCAGCCCACCCACACCACCCGTTAGACCACAGGACTCACACCGCGTTCACCGGGATCTTGAGGTAGGTCGTGCCGTTGTCTTCCGCCGGCGGCAGCTGGCCCGCGCGGATGTTGATCTGCACGGACGGCAGGATCAGCACCGGCATCTCCAGCGTGGCGTCGCGCTGGGTGCGCATGGCCACGAAGGCCTCCTCGCTCACCCCGTCGTGCACGTGGATGTTGTGGGCACGCTGCTCGGCCACGGTGGTCTCGAACCGCACGGCGCGGCCGCCGGGCGGGTAATCGTGGCACATGAACAGCCGCGTCTGCGGCGGCAGGCTCAGCAGCTTGCGCGTGGAGGCATAGAGCGTTTTCGCGTCACCGCCGGGAAAGTCACAGCGCGCGGTGCCCACATCGGGCATGAACAGGGTGTCGCCCACGAACACGGCGTCGCCGATGCGGTAGGCCACACAGGCCGGCGTGTGCCCAGGCACGTACAGCACTTCGCCTGCGAGCTCGCCCACCGCGAAGGTCTCCCCATCCTTGAACAGGTGGTCGAACTGCGAGCCATCGGGTTTGAAACCGGGCTCCAGGTTGAAGATGCCCTTGAACACCTTCTGCACCGCGGTGATGTGGCTGCCAATTGCCAGGCGCCCCCCGAGCCGGGCCTTGAGGTACGGCGCGGCGGAAAGGTGATCGGCATGCGCATGGGTCTCCAGGATCCACGCCACCCGCAGCCCGTTTGACTGCACGTAGTCGATCACCTTGTCGGCCGAGGTGTGGCCCGTGCGCCCCGCCTTGGGGTCGTAGTCGAGCACCGGGTCGATGATGGCGCAAGCGCTGCCCGCCCCGTTGTGCACGACATAGGTGACGGTCCAGGTGGCGGGGTCAAAGAGGCCGTGGACTTGCGGGGCGATGGTGTCTGGCTTCATGGCAACTCCTTCAATTAAGTTCAAAATAGTTTATTGACTTATATATTGTTAGTCAATAGAATGAGCGCCATGTTGAACGCCAAGGAACCCCGATGAACAAGGAGACACTGGATCTCGACGACATGCAGGCTGCCGCCGCCGAGGCCTGCCGGCTGATGAAGGTGCTGTCCAACCCGGACCGCCTGCTCATCCTGTGCCAACTCTCCCAGGGCGAATACCGCGTGGGCGAACTCGAAGCGCTGTTGGGCATCGTTCAGCCCACGCTGTCGCAGCAACTCACGGTGTTGCGCGAAGAGGCGCTCGTGACCACGCGGCGCGACGGCAAAAACATTTACTACCTGCTCGACAGCCCGCAAGCGCTGGCGGTGATGCAGGTGCTGTACGCCCAGTTTTGCGGCAAGAAACGGAGAAAGTCATGACGATCGATTGGGCGAACTTCACCCCTTGGGCCTCTCTGGCGGGCGGCATTCTGTTGGGTGTCGCATCGGCCTTGTTCATTCTTCTGAATGGACGCGTGCTGGGCATCAGCGGCATTCTGGGTGGGCTGCTGCCACCCCGCGCGGGCGACGCCGGCTGGCGCGTGGCCTTTCTGCTGGGCATGCTGGCCGCACCGCTGGTGTTCGGTCTGCTGGCGCCAGCGGGCTTCGTGCAGGCACCGCGCATTGACGCCGGGTTGGGCGCCATCGTGGCCGCGGGCCTGCTCGTCGGGCTGGGCACGCGCTACGGCTCGGGCTGCACCAGCGGCCACGGCGTGTGCGGGCTCTCGCGCCTGTCGCCGCGCTCGCTCGTGGCCACCCTCGCCTTCATGGGCGCGGGCTTCGCCATGGTTTTCGTGATCCGCCACCTGCTCTGAGGAACCCCACCATGCACCGCATCACAGAATTTTTCGTGGGCCTGCTCTTCGGCCTGGGCCTGCTGCTCTCCGGCATGACCGACCCGGGCAAGGTGCTCGGCTTCCTCGACCTCTTTGGCACGTGGGACCCGTCTCTCGCGTTCGTCATGGGCGGCGCCATCGCGGTGGGCTTCTTTGCCTTCGCACTGGCCCGCAAGCGCACCACCAACTTTCTGGGCGGTGCGCTGCACCTGCCCAAGGCCACGCAGATCGACCGGCGCCTGGTGCTCGGTGGCCTGACCTTCGGCGCAGGCTGGGGCCTGGCCGGCTTCTGCCCGGGACCGGGCATCGTGTCGATGGCCTCCGGGGAGGTGAAGGCCGCCGTGTTCGTCGCGGCCATGGTGGTCGGCATGGCGGTGTACGAATGGGCCGAGCGCCGCACGAGCCGTCGTCACTCTGCCGGCTGAAAGACCTCACATGAACGCCGCACCGTCTGGCCCGCTCACCCGCTGGCGGCTCTCGCTGCCCGTGCTGGCATGGGCACGCGGGTACCAGCGCGACACGCTCATGAGCGACGGGGTGGCCGCGCTCATCGTCACGGTCATGCTGATCCCGCAGAGCCTGGCGTACGCGATGCTTGCCGGCCTGCCGCCCGAGGTCGGGCTGTACGCGAGCGTGGCGCCCCTGTTGCTGTACGCGGTGCTGGGCTCCAGCCGGGTGCTTGCCGTGGGCCCGGTGGCGGTGGTCTCGCTCATGACGGCGGCGGCCATTGGCGAGCATGCGGTGGCGGGCTCGCAGGCTTACTGGACCGTGGCCATCACGCTGGCGTTTCTGTCGGGCGCGATGCTGCTGCTGATGGGTGTGTTGCGGCTGGGGTTCCTCGCCAACTTCCTTAGCCACCCGGTCATCTCGGGTTTCATCACCGCGTCGGGCCTGCTGATTGCGGCCAGCCAGCTCAAGACCTTGCTGGGCGTCAAAGCCGAAGGGCACAACTTCGTCGAGCTGTTTCGTTCGCTGCTGGCGCAGCTGCCGCACGTGCACGCGCTCACCGCGCTGGTGGGCCTGGCCAGCCTGGCGTTTCTCTTCTGGGTGCGCAGCGGCCTCAAGCCCCTGCTGGTGCGCGCCGGCCTGCCCGCCCGCGCGGCCGACCTGCTGGCCAAGACAGGGCCGATTGCCGCGATCGGTGTCACCGCCCTGCTGACCTGGGCCCTGCAATGGCAGCAGCAGGGCGTGAAGATCGTGGGCACGGTGCCCCAAGGCCTGCCGCCCTTCACGCTGCCGCTGTGGGACCTGTCGCTCTGGCAGTCGCTGCTGGTGCCCGCGCTGCTCATCAGCGTGGTGGGCTTTGTGGAGTCGGTGTCGGTCGGCCAGACGCTGGCAGCCAAACGGCGCCAGCGCATCGACCCCGACCAGGAGCTCGTGGCCCTGGGCGCGAGCAACCTGGGCGCAGCCTTCACGGGCGGGTTTCCGGTCACGGGTGGCTTCGCGCGTTCGGTGGTGAACTTCGATGCGGGCGCGCAAACGCCGGCTGCGGGGGTGTTCACCGCGGGCGGCATCTTGCTGGCCTCGCTGTTTCTCACGCCAGCGCTGTTCTACCTGCCACAGGCCACCCTGGCCGCCACCATCGTGGTGGCCGTGCTGTCGCTGGTGGACTTCAGCATCTTTCGCAAGACGTGGACGGTGTCGAAGCCAGACTTCATGGCCGTGCTGGCCACCCTGCTCACCACGCTGGGTGTGGGGGTGGAGGCGGGCCTGGTGGTGGGCGTGGGCGTGTCGCTGGCGCTCCACCTGTTTCGCACCAGCCGCCCGCACATGGCCGAAGTGGGCCTGGTGCCAGGCACGCAGCACTTTCGCAACGTCGAGCGGCACGCTGTGCTCACCACGCCCGACGTGCTGGGCCTTCGTGTGGACGAGAGCCTTTACTTTGCCAACTCACGCGCCCTGGAAGACCGTGTGAACAGCGCCGTGGCCACACACCCCGGGCTCAAACATGTGGTGCTGCAGTGCTCGGCCATCAACGATATCGACGCCAGTGCACTGGAAAGCCTGGAAGCGATCGACCGGCGCCTGCACGACGCCGGCATCTGCCTGCATCTTTCAGAGGTGAAAGGCCCGGTAATGGACCGGCTCAAGCGCACGCATTTCCTGCAGACGCTCAGCGGCAAGGTCTTCCTCAGCCACTACCAGGCGGTCCATGAACTGGCGCCTGGTGTGGGCTGACTGGCTTATTTCGCGCCGCGCGCCTTGGCCACAGCGGCTTGCGTTTCCTTCCACAGGTCCATGCCCACGTTGGTGGCGATGGACGCGTTGATGCGGGTCAGCTGATCGCGCATGCGGTTGGCTTCGGCAGGCGAGAGCTGGTTGATCTGCATGCCCTTGGCCTTGAGATCGGCCAGCGCCTTGTCGGCTTCGGCGCGCGTGTCCTTGCGCTCGAAGTCGCGGCTCTTTTTCGCGGCGTCCATCAGCACCTTCTGCTCGTCCTTGCTCAGCTGGTCCCAGTACTTCTTGCTCACGGTCACGATCCACGGGCTGTACACGTGGTTGGTCACCGTCAGGTACTTCTGCACTTCGTAGAACTTGCTGGAGAGGATGGTGTTGTACGGGTTCTCCTGGCCATCCACTGTCTTGGTTTCCAGCGCGGTGAAGAGCTCGGAGAACGGCAGCGGCACGGCGTTCGCCCCCAGGGTCTTGAAGCTGTCGATGAACACGTTGTTCTGCATCACGCGCAGCTTGATGCCGTCCATGTCTTCGAGCTTGGTGACGGCGCGCTTGTTGTTGGTGAGGTTGCGGAAACCGTTCTCCCAGTACACCAGGCCCACGAGGCCTTTTTCCTGGAGCTTGTCCATCACCTTCTGGCCCACCGGGCCGTCGAGCACGGCATCGGCTTCCTGGGCGTTGTTGAACAGGAAGGGCGTGTCCCAGATCGCCATTTCCTTGGTGATGCCCACCAACGTGGCGGTGGAGCCCACCATCATTTCCTGCGCGCCACCGATCAGGGCTTGCTGCATCTGTACGTCCGAGCCGAGCGCGGCGGCGCCGATGGCGCGGATCTTCATCTTGCCGCCCGAGGCCTTTTCAACTTCTTCGGCAAACAGCTTGGTGGCGCGGCCCTGGTTGGAGGCTTCGTTGAGGCCGTAGCCAAAGCGGATCAGGCGCGGCTTGATGTCCTGTGCCTGGGCAATACCCGCACCCAGGGTGGCCAGCGCGACCGCAGCGGTGATGGCGAGTTGTTTCAATTTCATGGTCTATCTCCTCGGAGTGGATGCGGCGCAATGCCGTGGGGGAACGAACGGACGCTGAGTGTCAGAACATCAGCTTGAGAGGCCACAACACGATGGCCGGGAACACGATGAGCAGGGCCAGCATGGCCATGTAGATCAACAGGAAAGGCATGACACCGCGGATCACGGTCTCCATGCGCAGGCGCCCGACACCGGCCACCACGTTGAGCACCGTGCCCACCGGCGGCGTGAGCAGCCCCAGGCAGCCCACGAAGATGAACACAAAGCCGAAGTACACGGGGTCGATGCCGGCCTTGGCCGCCAACGGCGCTAGCACAGGCGCCAGGATCAGGATGGTGGGCGTGAGGTCCATCACCATGCCGACCGCCAGCAGGAACAGGCACACCACCGCCATGAACAGCATGGGCTCGGAGAGCAGCGGCCCCATGTTGCGCGCCAGCTCGTTGGGCAGATCGGCCAGCGTGATCATGTAAGACGCCGCGGTGGCGGCACCGCAGAGGAACATCACCACGCCGGTGGTGCGCGCAGCGTCCACCAGTACGCGGTACACGCCGGCCAGGTTGAGCTCGCGGTACACCAGCGTGGCCACGATCAACGCATACACCGCGGCCACCACGGCGGCCTCGGTGGGCGTGAAGAAGCCCATGCGCAGACCGCCAATGATGATCACCGGCATCATCAGCGCCCACGCGCTGCTCGCCAGGGCCTGGCGGCGCTCGGGCCAGGTGGTTTTGGTGGCCACCGAGAGCTGCTTGTCCTTGGCGACCCAGCGCCACACCAGCACCAGGGCAACGGCCATCATCAAGCCCGGCACGATGCCCGAGAGAAACAGTTTGCTGATCGAGGTGTTGGTCGTCACACCGTAAATCACCATCGGCATGGACGGCGGAATGATCGGCGCGATGATGCCGCCCGAAGCAATCAGGCCTGCGCTCGATCCGTCCGGGTAGTTCTGCCGCCGCATCATGGGCAACAGCAGCGTGGCCAGCGCGGCGGTGTCGGCAATGGCTGAACCGCTCATGGACGCGAGCAACACCGAGGCGGCAATCGCCACATAGCCCAGACCGCCGGGCACATGGCCCACCATCGCGCGCGCCAGGTCGATGATGCGCCGGCTCAGGCCGCCGGCGTTCATGAGCTCGCCCGCCAGAATGAAGAACGGCACGGCCAGCAGCGGGAAGCTGTCGAACCCGGCCTGCACGTTCTGGGCGAGCAACTGGGCATCAAAGAAGTCCAGGTGCACCATGAGCGCCAGCGCAGTGAGCATCAGCGCGAACGCAATCGGCACCCCCACCGTCATGGTGGCAAACAGCACCAGCAAGAAGATGGCGATGGTCATGCGCGCTCCCCTTCGCTCAGCGTTTCGGGGCCGCGGCCATGCAGGTCGTCCCAGGCTTGCAGCACCAGCAGCACCGCCATGCACACCCCCATCACCAGCGTGCCCGCCGCGCCCACCGCCAGCGGCGTGTTCATCACGGGGCTGCGGCTGTCCAGGCCCACCAGCACCTGCGACCACGAGCCGTCGATCAGGTAATACAGGGCCAGCGCGATCAGGCCGCGCGTGAGCCAGCGGAACACCGCGGCAGGCGCGCCCTTGAGGCGCGCGGTCACCAGGTCAAAGCCCAGGTGCTTGTGTTCACCAAAGGCCAGCGTGGCCGAGAGACACACCAGCCAGACGAACAGCAGGCGCGACAACTCTTCCGACACCACCCAGCCGGTGCCCCAGAAGTAGCGCAGCATCACGTTGCCAAACACACAGATCACCATGCCCAGCAGGCACAGCGCAAGCAAGGCTTCAATGCCATGCCTCAGAACTTGGCCCAGTTTCATGAGCGGGTCTCCAGAGAAGGGGTTTCGGTGCGCACCCAGCGCACCACGGCCGCGCCGAGGTCTTGCAGCGACTGGCTGGCATTCAGCGGCAACACGCCGGGCTCGCTGCTCGGGTCCTCGAGGGTGGCGAACTGACTCGCCACCAGGCTCACCGGGAACAGGTGCGCTGGCCGTGCGGCCACGCGCTCGCGCGCCTGCTCCTGCGTGAGCTCCAGGAACACAAAGCGCAGGCCGGGCGTGGCAGCGCGCAGGCGGTCGCGGTAACGGCGCTTGAGCGCCGAGCACGTCAGCACCACGCCCTGCGGGCGCGCCTGCAGCTCGGCGGCCAGCGCGTCGAGCCAGGCGGCGCGGTCGTCGTCGCTCAGCGGCGTGCCGCTGCGCATCTTGGCCACGTTGCTCGCGGAGTGGAAGTCGTCGCCTTCCAGCAGGGGCAGCCCCAGTGCCTGCGCACAAAGCTGGCCCAGGCTGGACTTGCCGCAACCCGCCACGCCCATGACGACGAGGGAGGTGTTTTCGGGCGGTGCATTCATTGGGTAGCGCTATCCCGTGAGATTGAAAAAGAGCGGCGACCTGCAAGTCCGTCGGCTCTTCAAACCATGTGGCGGGAAGAGCGGCTGCAAGCGCCACGATTCAGGGTAAATTCGGGTGTCCAAGGTGTTGGACAGCGCTATCCTAACGCCATCGCCACGGACTCAAATACCGGGAAAACCCTTGGAACCGACCGAACGCAAGCGCCGCCACAGCGGCCGCACCACCCTGAGCGACGTCGCGCGCGAGGCCGACGTCAGCCCTATCACGGCCTCGCGCGCGCTGCGCGGCGAGCGCAGCGTGGCGCCCGAGCTGGTGGAGCGCGTGAAGCGGGCCGCCGAGCAGCTGGGCTATGTGCCGGACCCGGCCGCCCGAGCGCTGGCCTCGCAGCGCAGCACGCAGGTACCGGTGCTCGTGCCGCTGCTCTCCAACGCCCTCTTCGTCGACGTGCTCGAAGCCGTGCACCGCACGCTGCTGCCGCACGGCTACCAGATGCTGATTGGCGTGACGCACTACGAACCGCGCGAAGAAGAACAGCTGCTGCGCAGCTACCTGGCGCACCGCCCCGCCGGGCTGCTGCTCACCGGCTTTGACCGCACCGAGGCCGCACGCCAGCTGATTGCGGCCAGCGGCGTGCCCTGCGTGCACCTGATGGAGCTCACACAAGCGCCCGGCGTGTATTGCGTGGGCTTCTCGCAGATCGAGGCCGGCCACGCCATCACCGGACACCTGGTGCAGCGCGGGCGCACGCGCATCGCCTTTGTGGCCGCGCAGCTCGACCCCCGCACCATGCAGCGCGCCGAGGGCTACCGCCGCTGCCTGCGACAGCACGGGATTTACGACGCACGGCTGGAGCTGCTGAGCCCGCAGCCTTCGTCCATGCGGCTGGGCGGCGAGCTGCTCGAAGACCTGCTGCGCACGCGCCCCGACGTGGACGCCGTGTTTTTCTGCAACGACGACCTGGCGCAAGGCGGCTTGCTCACCGCGCTGAAGCTGGGCGTGGACGTGCCGGGCCGCATCGCGGTGGCGGGCTTCAACGACCTCTCGGGCAGCGACCAGATGCTGCCGCCGCTCACCACCGTGCGCACGCCGCGCCGCGCCATGGGCGAGGCCAGCGCGCAGATGCTGCTGGGCCTGATGCGCGGCCAGGCGCCGGCGGTGAATTCGGTGGACCTGGGCTTCGAGCCCTTGATTCGCGGCAGCTCCTGAGCCCGATCGGCGCACGTCGGTCAGGTCCAGGCCGCAAACTCTCCCGCGCTTCTTAGGGTAAATCCCTGCCCATGAATGCAAGAGAGTACGGAACAGCCCCATTTCTGTACAAACCTTGCCAGGCGCCGTCGCCAGAATCCTTTCACGGTCTGCAGGAGACCGTCGCATCGGCTTTCCACCAAAACGCAGGAGACACACCGTGAAATTCCGCCTCGCTTCTGTCCTGGCCGCCGCCCTCCTGGGCGCCGGCTTCGCGCACGCCAACACCGAACTCGTGATCGCCACCGTGAACAACGGCCACATGATCGAGATGCAGAAACTCGGCAAAGTCTTCGAGACCGCCAACCCCGACATAAAGCTCAAGTGGGTCACGCTCGAAGAAGGCGTGCTGCGCCAGCGCGTCACCACCGACATCGCCACCAAGGGCGGCCAGTTCGACGTGATGACCATCGGCATGTACGAAGCGCCGATCTGGGGCAAGAAGGGCTGGCTGCAGGAACTCAAGACCGGCGGCAGCTACGACGTCGACGACCTGCTGCCCGCGATCCGCAGCGGCCTGTCGATCGACGGCAAACTGTTTGCCGCGCCTTTCTACGGCGAGAGCTCGATGCTGATGTACCGCAAGGACCTGGCCGACAAGGCCGGCGTGCAGGTGCCCGAGCGCCCGACCTGGGTACAGATCAAGGACTTGGCCGCCAAGATGCACGACCCCAAGAACGGCGTGTACGGCATTTGCCTGCGCGGCAAGCCAGGCTGGGGCGACAACATGGCCTTCCTGACCACGCTGGTCAACACCCATGGCGGCCAGTGGTTCGACATGCAATGGAAACCGCAGATCGACACCAAGCCCTGGAAAGACGCGATCACCTTCTACGTGGACCTGCTGAAGAACTACGGCCCTCCCGGTTCGTCGGCCAACAGCTTCAACGAGATCCTGGCGCTGACCAACTCGGGCAAGTGCGGCATGTGGATCGACGCGACCATTGCCGCCTCGTTCGTGAGCGACCCCAAGCAGTCCAAGGTGGCCGACCAGAT
Source organism: Hydrogenophaga sp. (assembly GCF_019264445.1). GTDB lineage: Bacteria > Pseudomonadota > Gammaproteobacteria > Burkholderiales > Burkholderiaceae_C > Hydrogenophaga. Next base: position 111,760 of record NZ_JAHVAB010000081.1, on the reverse strand, counting down.
GGCCTTTGCACAAGCCCCCACCGCCGTCACACCCAAGGGCGCGAACTGGTTGTGGTCGTGGAACCTGGCCATTCCCGCAGGTTCGAAAAAGGTGGACGCGGCGCAGAAGTTCATCACCTGGGCGACCAGCAAGGACTACGTGCAGTTGGTCGCCAAGACCAACGGCTGGGCCAACGTGCCCACCGGCACGCGCAAGAGCACCTATGCCTCGCCTGAGTTCCAGAAGGCAGCGCGGTTTGCGGCCGCCGAGAAGGTGGCCATCGATTCGGCCAACCCGACCGACTCGACCTTGCCCAAGAGCCCGTATGTGGGCGTGCAGTTCGCCGCCATTCCGGAGTTCCAGGCGATCGGCATTGCGGTGGGTCAGCAGATGAGCGCGGCCCTCGCCGGCAAGACCACGGTGGACGCGGCGCTGAAGGCGAGCCAGACGGCGGCCGAGCGTGAGATGAAGAAGGCCGGGTACTACAAGTAAGCGGGGCACTTCGCCGCAACCCTCTCCCACACAGGGGAGAGGGCGTTCGATCATTCCGCTGTTCTCCAGGGTCTCACCATGAACCGCCTGCTTCCACGCCTGCTGCTCACGCCCGCCGTGGCCACGCTCTTCCTCTGGATGATCGTGCCGCTGGTGATGACGATCTACTTCAGCCTCATCCGCTACAACCTCATGCAGCCGGATGTGACCGGCTTTGCCGGCCTGGAGAACTTCGAGTACTTCGTCACCGATGCCTCGTTCACCACGGCGGTGATCAACACCCTGCTCCTGCTGGGCAGCGTGATCCTGATCACCGTGGGCTTCGGCACGGCCATCGCCCTGCTGATCAACGAGCCCTTTGCGGGCCGCGGCCTGGTGCGCGTGCTGCTGATCTCACCCTTCTTCGTCATGCCCACGGTGAATGCGCTGCTGTGGAAGAACATGATGATGAACCCCATCTACGGCGTGCTCGCGCAGGTGTGGACCTTCTTCGGAGCCGCTCCCGTGGACTGGCTCACCGACCACCCGCTCTTCTCCGTCATCGTCATGGTGTCGTGGCAGTGGCTGCCGTTTGCCACGCTGATCTTCATGACCTCGCTGCAGAGCATGAACCGCGAGCAGCTGGAGGCCGCGCGCATGGATGGCGCCACCTACCTGCAGCAGCTGCGCTACCTCTACCTCCCGCACCTGGGCCGCTCGGTGGCGGTGGTCGTGATGATCGAAATGATCTTCCTGCTCAGTGTGTTCGCCGAGATCTACACCACCACCGGGGGTGGCCCGGGAGACGCGAGCACCAACGTCGCCTTCCTGATCTTCAAGCAGGCCTTGCTCAACTTCGACGCGGGCGTCGCCTCGGCCGGCGCGCTGTTCGCGGTGGTGCTGGCCAACATCGCGGCCATCTTCCTGATCCGCATGGTCGGCAAGAACCTCGACAAATAGGGCACACACCATGGCACGCGAATCCACCTTCACCCCCGCATATGCGGTGCGCACCGTGGCCGCCTGGGCGGTGGCGCTGCTGCTGTTCTTTCCACTGGGCTGGCTGCTGCTCACCGCGTTCAAGACCGAGCTGCAGGCCATTGCGGTCCCGCCCGAGCTGTTCTTCAAGCCCACGCTGGAGAACTTCCACGAGGTGCAGGAGCGCAGCGATTACCTGCACTACGCCTGGAACTCGGTGGTCACCAGCGTGGTGTCCACCCTGCTCGGGCTGGCCATTGCGGCACCTGCGGCCTACGCCATGGCCTTCTTCAAAGGCAAGTACGACAAGGACATCCTCATGTGGATGCTCTCCACCAAGATGATGCCGGCCGTGGGTGCGCTGGTGCCCATCTATGTGCTCGCACAAAAGAGCCACCTGCTCGACACGCAGCTCGGTCTCATCATCGTCTTCACGCTGTCCAACCTGCCCATCATGGTGTGGATGCTGTATTCGGGATTCAAGGAAATACCCAACGAGATCCTGGAGGCCGCGCGCATGGACGGCGCCACGCTGTGGCAGGAAGCCACAAAGGTGCTGCTGCCGCTGTCTCTGGGCACGCTGGCGTCCACCGGCTTGCTGTGCCTGGTGCTCAGCTGGAACGAAGCCTTCTGGAGCCTGAACCTCAGCTCGGCGCAAGCCGGCACGCTGGCCACGCTGATCGCCAGCTACTCCAGCCCCGAAGGCCTGTTCTGGGCCAAGCTCTCCGCGGCCTCGCTCATGGCCATTGCGCCCATCGTGGTGTTCGGCTGGTTCAGCCAGAAGCAGTTGGTCCAAGGCCTCACCTTCGGCGCAGTCAAGTAAATCTCTTCAGGACACGCACCATGGCTTACCTGCAACTCAAGGGCATCGAGAAGTTTTTCGGTGATCACCGCGCCATCAAAGGCATCGACCTGTCCATCCAGCAGGGCGAATTCATCGTCTTCGTCGGGCCCTCGGGCTGCGGCAAGTCCACGCTGCTGCGGCTCATCGCCGGGCTGGAGCACATCGACGGCGGCACGCTGCACCTGGAAGACCGCGACATCACGCACCAGCCTTCCAGCAAGCGCGACCTGGCCATGGTGTTTCAGAGCTACGCGCTCTACCCGCACATGAGCGTGTTCGAAAACATGAGCTTCGCGCTCAAGCTCGCCAAGGTGGACCCCAAGGTCATCCAGGACAAGGTGCAGCGCGCCGCCGACATCCTCAACCTCACGACCTACCTGCAGCGCACGCCCAAGGAGCTCTCGGGCGGGCAGCGCCAGCGGGTGGCCATTGGCCGTGCCATCGTGCGTGCGCCCAAGGTGTTTCTGTTCGACGAACCGCTGTCCAACCTGGACGCTGCGCTGCGCGGCCAGACCCGCGTGGAGATCGCCAAGCTGCACCGCGACCTGGGCGCCACCACCATCTACGTGACGCACGACCAGGTGGAAGCCATGACGCTGGCCGACCGTGTGGTGGTGCTGCGCGATGGCGTCATCGAACAGGTGGGCACACCGCTGGAGCTCTACGACCGCCCGGCCAACCAGTTTGTCGCGCAGTTCATCGGCACACCGCAGATGAACGTGTCGCCGCTGCAGCAGATGCCCGCGCTGGTCCAGCAGCAGGCGCCTGTGGGCGCATCGGGGGGCTCGATCGGGCTGCGCCCGGAGAGCGTGGTCGTGCGCCCGGCTGGGCAAGGCGCGATCAAGGGCCAGGTGGACCTGATTGAAGCGCTCGGTGCCGAGACGCTCATCTACCTGAGAACCACCGAAGGCGCACCGCTGGTGGCGCGCCAGAGCGAGCGCACCGCGCTCACCGCGGGGGATGCCGTCACGCTCGACATCGCCACCCAACATGCGCACTGGTTCGACCAGGCCGGTCGCGTGGTCGCCCGCGCTTCTGCCTGAGCCTCACGCCAAACCCCACCCGTTCCAGACATCCCATGAGTCCTGCTCACCCTTTAAGCGGTCAGGTGGCCGCCGTCACGGGCGCCGCATCGGGCATCGGTTTTGCGAGCGCCCTGGCGCTGCTGGCCGCGGGTGCCCAGGTCGTGCTGATCGACCGCGACGCCAAAGCCCTGGCCCGAGCCCGCGAAAAACTGGGCCCCGCCGCCCTGCCGCTGGTGCTGGACCTGCTGGACCCCGCGCAATGCGCCTCCCTGCCCGAGCGCATCCTCGGCCTGGCCGGTCAGATCGATATTTTTCACGCCAACGCCGGGCTTTACGTGGGCGGTGACCTGATGGACGCCAGCGACGAAGCGATCGACCGCATGCTCCAGCTCAACGTCAACGTGGTCATGAAGAACGTGCGCGGCGTGCTGGCACACATGATCCCGCGCGGCCGCGGCGACATCATCGTGACCAGCTCGCTCGCCGCGCACTTCCCAACCCCCTGGGAACCGGTTTACGCCTCCTCGAAATGGGCCATTGACTGCTTTGTACAGACGGTGCGCCGGCAGGTGTTCAAACACGGCATCCGCGTGGGCGCCATTTCGCCGGGGCCCGTGATCACCTCGCTGCTGGCTGACTGGCCGGCGGAAAAGCTGGCCGAAGCCAAGGCCAGCGGCAGCCTGATCGACGCGGCCGAAGTCGCTGAAGTGGTGCTCTTCATGCTCACCCGCCCACGCGGCATGACCATCCGCGACGTGGTGATGATGCCCACGAACTTCGACCTCTGACCCTCCCTTTTTTCTCACGATCCTGCGACGCTTTGCTCACCATGAACACCATCCTCCACCTGGGCCTGGGCTCGTTCCACCGCGCGCACCAGGCCGTGTATGTGCACCAGCTGCGCCAGCTGGGCGACACCCGTTGGGCCATTGCCGGTGGCAACCTGCGCCCCGACATGCTGGACACCATCGCCGCGCTGCAGGCGCAAGGCGGCGCCTACACGCTGGAGACCGTGACGCCGCAAGGCGAGCGCAGCTACACCCGCATCACCTCGATCCAGCGCGTGCTGCCGTACCAGGACGATCTGGCACCGCTGGTGGCCGTCGCGGCCGATCCGGCCACGCGCATCATCTCCTTCACCGTCACGGAAGCTGGCTACTACCTCGATGCCCACAACCACCTCGACTGGGCGAGCTTCCCTGACCTGCGCGCCGATCTGGCTGCCGTGAAGAGCGGCGGGGCCGGCCACACGCTATACGGTGGCCTGGTCACGCTGCTGCGCGCGCGCATGCAGACCCAGGCAGGCCCGGTGACGCTGATGAACTGCGACAACCTGCGCCACAACGGTGAGCGCTCGCGCAGCGGCCTGCTGCAATTCATCGAGGCACTGGGCGACACCAGCCTCGCCGACTGGGTGTTGGCCAACACCAGCAGCCCCAACGCCATGGTGGACCGCATCACGCCCCGCCCCACACCCGACGTGGTGCAGCGCGTCAAGGCGGCCACCGGCCAGGACGACCCAGCCGCCCTCATGGGCGAGAGCTTCATCCAGTGGGTCATCGAAGACCGCTTCATCGCAGGCCGACCCGAATGGGAACGCGTGGGCGTGGAGATGGTGGCCTCGGTGGACGCCTTTGAGGAAGCCAAGATTCGCCTGCTCAACGCCACCCACTCCTGCATTGCATGGGCCGGCACGCTGATCGGTCTGCAGTACATCCACGAGGGCACGCAGCAAGCCGTGATCCGCCGCTTCGCCTACGATTACGTGACCTCCGATGTGATCCCCGTGCTGGACACGCCGGAACACCCCTGCCCCATCAACCTGCCCGACTACCGCGATGTGGTGCTCGACCGCTTCAGCAACCCGGCCATCGCCGACACCAACCAGCGCGTGGCCATGGACGGCTTCAGCAAGATTCCGGGCTTCATTGCGCCCACCATCCGCGAGCGCCTGGCGCGCAGCGAGAAAATTGACAGCGTGGCCATGCTGCCCGCGCTGTTTCTGGCCTACCTCCAGCGCTGGCACGCTGGCCAGATCCCCTACACCTACCAGGATCAGGCGATGAAACCCGACGCCGCCCGCGCCATCTGCGACGCAGCTGACCCCGTGCAAGCGTTCTGCGCCGACACGACACTCTGGGGTGAGCTCGCCAGCCATCCCCGGTTGGTGGATGCCGTGCGCGATGCGCGAGACCGGGTGAGCCGCTTCGTTTCAGCGCACACTGGCGTGAGCACCTCACTCACCTGACCCGCACCACGTTGCCTGCCCGCTCCATGACCGTTCGCAGCCGCACTGCCCCCCGCCAGATCAAGCCCGAGCTGGAACACGAGCTGGTCCGCTCACCGAACCTGGGCTACGAATCGTCGACCGACGTGGGCTTTGTGCGCTGCCTCTCGCACGGCTTTCCCACGCCACTGGCCCGCTGGCACTACCACGACGAGTACGAGCTGCACCTGATCACCGCGACCTCGGGCAAGGTCTTCGTGGGCGACTGGATCGGGCCCTTCCAGGCCGGTCAGCTCGTGCTCACAGGGCCGCGCCTGCCGCACAACTGGGTCAGCATGGACATGCCCGAAGGCGGCGTGGCGCTGCGCGACCTGGTGATCCAGTTTTCCCACGAACCGCTGGTGCTTGCGAGCGAAACCATTCCGGAGCTGGCCGAGGTGCTGCCGCTGCTCGAACGCGCCAAACACGGTATCGAGTTCTTTGGACTGTCTGACACCGCCGAGGCCCACTGGCACAAGGTCAAGGGCACGCGGGGCCTCAAGCGGTTCACGGCCTTCTGTGATTTCCTGAGCGATCTGGCGGCCTGCACCGACTACCGCCTGCTCTCCAGCGTGCAGCTGCAAAGCACCGACGATGCCAACGAGCTCGACCAGATTGACGCCGTCGTCAGCCGCATCACCGACCACCTGGCCGACGAGCACTCGGCCGCCGCGCTCGCCAGCGAACTCGGCATGAGCGAGAGCAAGTTCAGCCGGTTTTTCCGCAAGGCCACGGGCAACACCTTCACCGACTTCGTCAACCGTGTGCGCATCAGCCGCGCCTGCCAGTTGCTGATGGACACCGAGCAGCAGATCACCCACATCTGCTACGAGGTGGGCTTCAACAACGTGGCCAACTTCAACCGCCGTTTCCTGGACATCAAGGGCATGACCCCGTCGGAGTTCCGGCGCCAGTCACTCACCCGCTTTCGTGGTTCGAACTGATTCATGTTCCTCGGTCTCGACCTCGGCACGTCCGAACTCAAAGCGCTGCTGCTCACCGACACCCACGAGGTGATCGCCACCGCACGTTCGCCGCTCACCGTGCAACGCCCGCAGCCGCTGTGGGCCGAGCAGGCACCGGCGGACTGGTGGTCTGCGCTGGAAGACGTGATGACGCAGCTGCAGCAGACCCACGCCGCCGAGCTCGCCCGGCTGCAGGGCGTGGGCCTCTCGGGCCAGATGCATGGCGCCGTGCTGCTCGATGAACACGACGCCGTGCTGCGCCCGGCCATCCTGTGGAACGACGGGCGCAGTGGCGCGCAGTGCGAGCAGCTCACCGCTGCCGTGCCCGACCTCGCCGCGATCACCGGCAACCTCGCCATGCCCGGGTTCACCGCCCCCAAGCTGCTGTGGGTGCGCGAGCACGAACCCGCCCTGTTTTCTCGCGTGCGCCGCGTGCTCCTGCCCAAAGACTGGCTTCGCCTGTGCCTCACCGGAGAGGCGGTGAGCGAGATGTCCGATGCAGCCGGCACGCTGTGGCTCGACGGCGCGCGGCGCGACTGGTCCGACACCTTGCTGCAGGCCTGCGGCCTCTCACGCGCGCACATGCCGCGTCTGGTGGAAGGCAGCGAAGTCTCGGCCCTGCTCACCCCCGCCGTCTGTGCACGCTGGGGGCTGCCCGCGCGCGTGCCGGTGGCGGGTGGCGCGGGTGACAACGCGGCCAGCGCCGTGGGCATGGGCCTGGTGCAACCCGGCGAAGGCTTTGTCTCGCTCGGCACCTCGGGCGTGGTCTTCGTCAGCGGCGACCGGTTCCAGCCCAACCCGCAGCGTGCGCTGCACGCCTTCTGCCACGCACTGCCCAACCGCTGGCACCAGATGTCGGTGATGCTGAGCGCGGCCGGCGCGGTGAGCTGGTCAGCGCGAACGCTGGGCTTCGACAACGAAGCCGCACTGCTCGCGGCGGCGGCGCGCCTCACACCCGCCGAGCGCGCCGCAGCGCCGTTGTTTCTGCCCTACCTGAGCGGCGAGCGCACACCCCACAACCAGCCGCTGGCCAGTGGCGTCTGGTTCTGCATGACCGCCAGCCAAGGCCGCGAGGCCTTGGCCTATGCCGTGGCCGAGGGCGTGGGTTTCGGCCTGCGCGACGGTCTGCAGACCCTGAGCACCAGCGAGCCGCCGATGCGCGCCCTCTCGCTGGTGGGCGGTGGCGCGCGCGATACCTGGTGGGCGCAACTGCTGGCCGACACCCTGGGTCTCACACTGCGTGCGCATGCCGGGGGCGAAACCGGCGCAGCGCTGGGAGCCGCCCGGCTGGCCTGGCTGGCGTGCGGGGGCGCCATCGACACGGTGTGCACCACGCCCCCGGTCTCGCGCCGCTTCGAGCCCGACGCCGCGTCCCACGCCGCCCTGGTGCTTCGGCATGCCCGCTTCCAGTCGCTGTACGCCGCGCTGCTGCCTCAGTTTCTCAGCGCTGCGTAGCCCATGACGAAGTGCAGATAAGCTGCGCAGTCATTCACCAGCAGGAGACGCCATGGCCGCCTACATCTACGGCAACATCGAGATCACCAACCCCGAGCTTTACGAGGAATACCGCCGCGAGGTGCCTGCGCTCATCGCCGCACATGGCGGCCGCTACCTGGTGCGCGGCGGCGCGGTCAGCGTGCTCGAAGGCACGGGTGTGCCGCAGCGCCAGGTGATCCTGGAGTTTCCCGACATGTCCCACCTGCAGGCCTTCTACCACTCGCCCGAGTACCAGCGCCTGGTGGCGATCCGCCAGCGCGCAGCCAGCGGGACGCTGTTCGCCATCGAAGGCTACTGAACACGGTCAGGCCTGCGGGTCGGTCATTGGCTTCTGCGCAGCGGGTGCGCCCATCACGCTGTACCAGTCGACCTTGCGCGTGGCGATCATGATGGCGGCGAGCACGCCGAAGAGCAGCAGCGAACCCATCATCAGCGCGTTGTCCTCCGACACCAGAATGCCGTAGAGCACGCCATACAGCGCCACCAGCAGGCCGCTCATGAGCAACCCTGGCGCCCAGCCTCCCAGTACATGCCGCAGGTAGTGCGCGAGCAGGCCAATGCAGGCGATGCTGGCCACGGTGTACGCCCACACGAAATCCAGGTGTTCGGAGATGGAGAGCAGCAGCAGGAAAAACAACACCAGCGCGGCGCCGATCATCAAGTACTGCATGGGGTGGACGCGCCAGCGCTTCACCATCTCCAGCACGAAGAAGGCCGCGAAGGTGAGCACGATGAACATCATTCCGTACTTGGTGGCGCGCTCGGTCATGCGATAGACGTCCACCGGGTTGTCCAGCGAGACCGAGAAGCTCTCGGGTTCGCGCCGTGGTTCACCCTGTTGCTGGACAAACTGCTGCTGCGCCTGGGTCGAGAGGGACGGCACGCTCCATGCGGCATCAAAGCCCTGCGCGCTCACCGCTCGCGTGCGCGGCAGAAAGTCACCGCCGAAGCTGGGGTGAGGCCAGGTGGACTGCAGCTGCACGCGGTTCTCGTCGGCCAGCGGCACCCAGCCGATGCGCTCGGTGCCCGCCAGGTCCAGCTGCAGCTCGAAGGGCAGCACCGCGCCCGGGCGCAACTGCGCCACCTCCAGCGACGCGGCCAAGGGCAGCGGCAGGCGTTGCGCGGCAGGCGCTGGCGCCACGGCCACCGCACGCCCCTCCACTTTCAACTGCGGCGCGTTCAGCAGGCCGCGCAGATCGCTCACGCCCATCAGCAGGCGCGGCTGACCCAGGTTGATCTGGCCATTTTTCTCTTTGGGCTCCACATCGCTCCACACGAAACGGCCGCTGCTATGGTTCAAGCTCGTGTACACGGTGATCGGGAACACGCCGCGCCAGCGCGTTTCGGTGGCAAGCTGGCTGCGGGTCTCCATCAACGTGGGGAAGCGGATCACGGCGTGCGCCTGCGTGACGCGTTCCTCTCGGGTGTGGCCACTGTCGCCCACGGCCACGGTGCGTGTGAAGGTCTCGGTGTAGGGCACATAGAGCACAGGGCCGGTGATGGTCTGTGCACCGGCATGCGCGCGCGCCACCTCCTGGGTGGCCGCCTCGCGGTTCAGGCTGCGCTCCTGGATCACGTCGCGCACCATCATCAGGGGAATGGACAGCAAAAGCATCAGCAGGCCAATGACCAGGACTTTGCTGAGCAGGGGGTATTTGTTCAATTCGGGCTCCGTGGTGAGAACCCGGCCAGTCTCGCGGTCGCCCTCGAAGCGGGCGTGCGCTGCCAGAGCGTTTTGTGAAGCCGGTGTGAAACGCTTCAGGCGGGCAAACGCCAGCGGGCGAGGCAACCGGTGGGCTGCGAGACGTTTTCCACCCACACCTGCCCGCCGTGCAGATCGCTCACTTCTTTCACCAGGCACAGACCGAGGCCCGAGCCCTTGTCTCCCGTCTCGCCACGCGGCAGCGAGTAGAAGCGCTCAAAAAGGCGCTCACGCGCGTAGTCCGGAATGCCCGGCCCCTGGTCGCGCACCGACCACTCCAGCTGGTCGCCTTCGGCCCGCAGGTGCAGCCACAGCTCGCCGTGCGCGGGTGAAAAATCGATCGCGTTGTCCAGCAGGTTCTGCAAGGCCTGACCGATCAGGAACGGATCACCGCGCACCACATGCCCCTGCCCCAGCTCATCGCGGACCCGAATTGATTTGAGGCGAAGGCGCGGTTCAAGTCGCGCCAACAGTTCGCGGGTGAGCGCGCTCAGGTCCACCGGCTCGCGCGTAGCCAGCCCGCGCATCTGCTCCACATGGGCCAGCTGCAGCAGCTTGTCCACCAGCAACCGCAGGCGCTCGGCCTGGCGCTGGATGTTCCCGGCAAAGCGCTGGCGGTCTGCGGATGCCAGTTCTTCCTGCAGCAGTTCCGCGGCCCCGCGTATCGCAGCCAGCGGGCTTTTGAGTTCGTGGGTGAGCGTGTGCACATAGCTCTCCACATAGGCCTTGTCTTCCAGCTTGAGCCGCATGCGCTCCAGTGCGCCCGCCAGATCGCTGAACTCCGTGCTGCCACTCAGGCGCCCGAGCACGGGCAAGGGCGCTCGCTCGCCGCGCGACACGGCGTTGGCATAACCACGCAGCCGAGAGAGCGAACTCGCGATCCACCAGCTGAACAGCACGCCGATGAGCAGTGACAAGCCGAGCAACACCCAAGACCAGCGCAGGATGCGCTGCTCGCTGCGATCAATGTAGGGCTGCAGGCGCTGGTTGGGCCGGGAGACTGTGAGCACGCCGATGATGCGGTCGCCATCGCGAATGGGGGCGGCCACGTGCATGACAGTGTTGTCCACGTCGTAAGGGCTCGCGGGGCTGGAGCGCGCGCCGTACTCGCCGCGCAGGGTGCGCACCACATCGTTCCAGCGCGAATGGTCCTGGCCCACCGCCTCGGGCTGCGTGTCGAAGCGCACGATGCCCTGGGCATCGGTGATGCTGATGCGGTAGTCGATGCGGTCCTTGCTGAAGCCTCCGATGTGGGCGCCCGGCCTGGCGGCGTGCAGGCCCTGCAGGGAGCGGGCAAAGAAGCCGTCGGCCATCGTGCCCGCCTTCATGTCTGGCGTGGCCAGCTGCGCGAGCGTGTACGCCGCGTCAATCAGGCTGTCTTCCATGGCCAGGCGCGTGCCGGGCTTGACTTCGTCGAGCAGCACGCGCAGCACCACGAACAGGGAGATCCCCAGCACGAGAAAGAAGCCGAGCAGGAGCCGCAGGCCGATGCGCATGGTGATTCAGTCCGGCAGGCGCAACGAATAACCCATGTGGCGGTGCGTCTGGATCACCTCGCCCTGCAAGCCTTGGTCGCGCAGCTTGGCGCGCAGCAGTTTGACGTGCGCATCCACCGTGCGGTCGGAGGTGTGCGGCGCCCCGCCCCACACGAGCTCCATCAGCTCGGTCCGCGAAAAGATGCGCTGCGGCCGCCGCAGCAACGTGGCCAGCAGCAGGAATTCATACCGGGTCAACGCCAGTACCTGCCCCGCACACACGATGCGCTGCGCCTGCTCATCCAGCTTGAGGGCGACTCCGGCGGACGCAGGGGCCATTGGCGCCAGGGCGGACGCCGCGGCTGCGCTTCGGCGCAGGATCGCACGCACACGCGCGCAGACTTCGCGAGGCGAAAAGGGCTTCACCACATAGTCATCGGCGCCCAACTCCAGACCGAGCACGCGATCGATTTCCTCGTGGCGCGCGGTCAGGAACACGATGGGCAGATCGCTCGATTTGCGGATCGCGCGGCACACATCGAAGCCGCTGCCATCGGGCACACCGACATCGAGAATGGCCAGGTCGGGTGGGGTCTTCTCGTGCGCGGTGAGCGCCTCGCGCGCCAGGCGCACATGGGTGACATCGAAGCTCTCGCTGTGCAGCGCGTAGATCAGCGTGTCGGCAATGGCCTGCTCGTCTTCCAGCAGCAGAATGCGCTTGCGCATGGGGTTCCCGGCGGTCAGATGGAGCGGGCATCTTACCTGCGCCGCATGGCTGAAAAGCAGGCTCTGAGGGCCGTCCAAAGGCTCCCGAGCGCGTCACAGCTGGTTACGTGGCCGACCTTTGAACGCACGCCCGCTTCACACGGGAGCGGGATAATCCAGCCCCATGCTTGAGCTCACCCCGCGCCGCACGGCCATCGTCCTGGCGTTTGCCGCCGTCACCATCGTGGCGCTGCCGGTGCCCGCCTCGACCTTCGATCTGCCGTCCCTGGACCGCATCGTCCGCTACCAGCCGAAACTGCCGCTACAGGTCTACACGGCCGATGGTGAAGAGATCGCGCAGTTCGGTACCGAACGGCGCGAATACCTGCCCCTTTCAAAGATTCCACCCTTGATGCAGCAGGCCGTGCTGGCCGTGGAGGACGCGCGCTTTCGCGAGCACTCGGGTGTCGACCCCAAAGGCATGATGCGCGCGCTGGTGGCGGCCGTCACTGGCGGGCGCAAGCAGGGCGCGTCCACCATCACGCAGCAGCTCGTGCGCACCATGCTGCTCACCCGCGAGTTTTCTGCCGAGCGCAAGGCCAAGGAAATCTGGCTCGCGCTCAAGCTCGAAGACGAACTCTCCAAAGACCGCATCCTGGAGATCTACCTCAACGAAATCTTTCTGGGCCAGCGTGCCTATGGCTTTGCAGCGGCGTCGCAGATTTACTTCGGCAAACCCCTGGACAAACTCTCGCTGGCCGAAACCGCCATGCTCGCGGGTCTGCCGCAGAACCCCTACTACGCCAACCCGGTGGCCAACTTCGAGCGCGCCACGCAGCGCCAGCGCGTGGTGCTCGAGCGCATGCGCGCCACCGAGGTGATCAACGACCAGCAACTCGCCGCCGCGCGCGCCGAGAAGCTCACCATCCGGACGCCGGGCACGCGCAGCGTGCACGCGGCCCACGTGGCCGAAATGGCACGGCGTGCAGTGGTCGAGCGCTTCGGCACCGAGGCCTACTCCAGCGGCCTGCGTGTCACCACGTCGCTGCGCGCCGCCGACCAGCGCGCGGCGCACACCGCAGTGCAGCGCGGCGTGATGGCGTTTGACCGCCGGGGCGCCTGGCGCGGCCCGGAAGACACCGAATCCCTGCCTGCGGGCAACGGCGCCGAGCTGGAGCGCGCGGCCGCCGAAGCGCTGAAAGACCACCGCGACGACGAAACCCTGCGGGTGGGCATCGTGCTCGCCGCCAGCCCCAAGGCCGTTCAGGTTCAGCTGGCCAGTGGTGAGCGCGTCGACGTGCAGGGCGAAGGCCTTCGCTGGGCGCAGCGCGCGCTGGACCCCAAGGCCAAGGCACCGCTGAAGATCGGTCGCGGCGCCGTCGTGCGCGTGGTCAGCAGCACCAGCAAAACCAAAGGCAAGACGACCACCACCTGGGCCCTCTCGCAATGGCCGGAGGCCGAAGCGGCGCTGGTGTCGCTGGATCCGCAAACCGGCCGCGTGCGCGCGCTGGTGGGCGGGTTCGACTTCACCAACCAACCCTTCAACCACGTCACGCAGGGCTGGCGCCAACCTGGCTCGGCGTTGAAACCGCTGCTCTACTCCGCCGCCCTGGAAGCGCGCGTGATGCCGGCCACGCTGGTCGACGACCTGCCGTTCACCGCCGCCAACGGCTGGAGCCCGAACAACGCCAGTGGCGAGCACCAGGGACCGATCACGGTGCGCGAAGCGCTCACGCGTTCGAGTAACCTGGCCAGCGTGCGCGTGCTGCAGCACACCGGCACACAGCCCGCACGGGACTGGACCGGGCGCTTTGGGCTGGACGTGGCGCGACAGCCCAACGACCTCACCCTGGCGCTGGGCACCGGCAGCGCCACACCGCTGCAGATGGCGCAGGCCTACGCCACGCTGGCCAATGGCGGCTGGCCCGTGACGCCCGTGGTCATCGAAAAGATCACCGATGCGCAAGGCAAGGTGCTGTTTGAAGCGCCCCCACCCGCCCCGCTGACAGAAGACACGCGTGTCATTCCAGCGCGCAACGCCTTCGTGGTGGGCAGCCTGCTCAACGACGTGACCCGCACCGGCACCGCGGCGCGCGCGCAAGCGCTGCTCAAACGACCCGACCTGTACGGCAAGACCGGCACCACCAACGACGCCGTGGACGCCTGGTTTGCCGGCTACCAGCCCACGCTGGCCACCGCCGTGTGGGTGGGTTACGACAAGCCGCGCAGCCTGGGTGGCCACGAATCGGGCGGGCGCATCGCGCTGCCGATCTGGATCGACTACATGGGCGCGGCGCTCAAGGGCGTGCCCGTGGCGCAGCCACCCGCGCCACCAGACGGCCTGGTGCGCGAAGGCGATGACTGGCTGTACGCCGAGTGGCGAGAAGGCGGCTGGGTGTCCGCGATTTCGGACACCAGCGGCGTTCAGTACAAGACGAACTTCGGCAACGAAATCGGCAAGGCCTTCAGCTCGTTTGGTGCGTGGCTGCGGGGCGAATCGAAGCCCTGATCAAGCCGCGCAGATGCGCGCCTTGGCTTCGGCGTATTCGCGCTTGAAGCGCGCCACCAGCTCGGCCGCAGGCAACACCTCGCGGATGGCGCCGATGCCCTGACCGCAGCCCCAGATGTCGCGCCAGGCCTTGGCGGCGTTGGCGCCTTCACCGGTGGAGAAGTTCATCTTGCTCGGGTCGCTCACGGGCAGGTTGTCCGGGTCCATGCCGGCGTTCTTGATGCTGCCCTTGAGGTAGTTGCCGTGGATACCGGTGTAGAAGTTGCTGTACACGATGTCGTCCGAGTTCGACGTCGTGATCATCTCCTTGTAGCCGTCCACCGCGCGCGCCTCTTCGGTGGCGATGAACGCCGAGCCGATGTAGGCCAGGTCGGCGCCCATGGCCTGCGCGGCCAGAATGGCGCCGCCCGAGGCGATGGAGCCCGACAGCGCCACCGGGCCGCCAAACCATTCGCGGATTTCCTGCACCATGGCAAACGGGCTCTTCACGCTGGCGTGTCCGCCTGCACCAGCGGCCACGGGAATGAGGCCATCGGCACCCTTCTCGATCGCCTTGTGCGCAAACACGTTGTTGATCACGTCGTGCATCACGATGCCACCCCAGCTGTGCACGCCCTGGTTCACGTCTTCACGCGCCCCCAGGCTGGTGATGATGATCGGCACCTTGTACTTGGCGCACAGCTGCATGTCGTGCTCCAGGCGGTCGTTGCTCTTGTGCACGATCTGGTTAATGGCAAACGGCGCAGCCTTGTTGTCGGGGTGTGCCTTGTCGTGCGCCGCCAGTGCCTCGGTGATCTCGGCCAGCCACTCGTCAAGCTGGGATGCGGGGCGCGCGTTGAGCGCAGGCATGGAGCCCACCACGCCGGCCTTGCATTGGGCGATCACGAGCTTGGGATTGCTGATGATGAACAGCGGCGAGCCGATCACCGGAAACTTCAGGTTCTTCAGAACAGGTGGCAGGCTGCGGGCGGGTGCGGTCATGGTGTCTCCGTCGGGGTGGTTCGGTTCAGAACGATTCAATGGCGAGCGCGGTCACGGCCTCGGCACCGTGCACGATGCTGTCGCGCACACCGGGTGCGCGGCTGAGGATGTGATCGGCATAAAAACGCGCTGTCGTGATCTTGGCCTGCATGAATGCGGTGTCCTGTCCCTTGGCGGACAAGTCCTCGGCCACCATCAGCGCGCGCGCCATCTGCCAGCCCGCCATGAGATTGCCTGCGAGCATGAGGTAGGGCACGCTGCCCGCAAACGCGGCGTTGGGGTTGGACTTGGTGTTGGCAGCGATGAACTCCACCACCTCGACGAACGCCTCGCGCGCGGCCTTCAGGCGCAGGTGCACGGCCTTGGCGTTGGCGCTGCTGCGCTGCGCCAGTTCGGCTTCCGTCTTTTCGATCTGCGCGGCGATGGCCTTGGCGCCGGTGCCGCCATCGCGGGCGGTCTTGCGGCCCACGAGGTCGTTGGCCTGGATCGCCGTGGTGCCTTCGTAGATGGTGAGGATCTTGGCGTCGCGGTAGTACTGCGCCGCGCCGGTTTCTTCAATGAAGCCCATGCCACCGTGCACCTGCACGCCCAGGCTCGTGACTTCGAGACTCATCTCCGTGCTGTAGCCCTTGACCAGCGGCACCAGGAATTCGTAGAAAGCCGCGTTCTGCTTGCGCACTTCGGCATCGGCGTGGTGATGCGCGGCGTCGTAGGCGGCGGCCGCCACGCTGGCCATGGCGCGGCAACCTTCGGTGGAGGCGCGCATGGTCATGAGCATGCGCTTGACATCGGGGTGGTGAATGATGGGCGCAGCCGCGTTCATCGAGCCATCGACAGGACGGCTCTGGACGCGGTCCTTCGCATAGCCCACGGCCTTCTGGTAGGCGCGCTCTGCAATCGCGATGCCCTGCACACCCACGGCATAGCGCGCGGCGTTCATCATGATGAACATGTACTCCAGCCCCCTGTTCTCCTGACCCACCAGGAAGCCCGTGGCGCCGCCATGGTCGCCGTACTGCAGCACGGCCGTGGGGCTCGCCTTGATGCCCATCTTGTGCTCGATGCTCACACAGTGCACGTCGTTGCGCGCGCCGAGCGAACCGTCTTTGTTCACCATGAACTTGGGCACCACAAACAGGCTGATGCCTTTCACGCCCTCGGGCGCGCCGGTCACGCGCGCCAGCACGAGGTGCACGATGTTCTCGGCCATGTCGTGCTCACCGTAGGTGATGTAGATCTTGGTGCCGAACACCTTGTAGCTGCCGTCGGGCTGCGGCTCGGCGCGGCTGCGCACGGCGGCCAGATCGGAGCCGGCCTGCGGCTCGGTCAGGTTCATGGTGCCGGTCCACTGGCCGCTCACCAGCTTCTCGAGATAGGTGGCCTTGAGCTCGTCGCTGCCGGCGGTCAACAGGGCTTCGATCGCGCCGTCGGTGAGCAGCGGGCACAGCGCAAAGCTCATGTTGGCGCTGTTCAGGATCTCGCCACAGGCGGCGCCGATGGTCTTGGGCAGGCCCTGGCCGCCGAAGTCGGTCGGGTGCTGCAGGCCCTGCCAGCCGCCTTCGGCGTATTGCTTGAAGGCTTCCTTGAAACCCGGCGTGGTGGTCACCGAGCCATCTTTGAAGAACGAGGGGTTCTTGTCCCCCTCCCAGTTCAGCGGCGCAATCACGCCCTCATTGAGCTTGGCGCACTCTTCGAGCACGGCTTGCGCGGTTTCCAGGCCGGCATCTTCAAAACCCGGCAACCGTGCGACTTCGTCGATGAGGGCCAGGTGCTCGATATCGAAAAGCATGTCCTTGAGGGGTGCGGTGTAGCTCATCGTCATGTCTCCATGAAATTCAAGTGTTCAGATACAGCAAGGGCATCGCGAACGATGCCCTTGTGCTGGTGAGAGGGCTCAGAGCGCCTTGATCAATTCCGGCACGGCCTCAAACAGGTCGGCCTCCAGGCCGTAGTCCGCCACCGAGAAGATCGGGGCTTCGGGGTCCTTGTTGATCGCCACGATCACCTTGGAGTCCTTCATGCCGGCCAGATGCTGGATGGCGCCGGAGATGCCGGCTGCGATGTACAGCTGGGGCGCCACGATCTTGCCCGTCTGCCCCACCTGCCAGTCGTTGGGCGCGTAGCCCGCGTCCACCGCCGCACGGCTGGCGCCCAGCGCCGCACCGAGCTTGTCGGCCAGCGGCGTCATGACCTCGTTGAACTTCTCCGCGCTGCCCAGCGCGCGACCACCCGAGACGATGATCTTGGCCGCGGTGAGCTCGGGGCGGTCGCTCTTGGCGATCTCGCTGCCCACGAACTGGCTCTTGCCGTCATCGGCGGCGGCCGTGGCGGCTTCCACCGCTGCGCTGCCGCCGGTGGCCGCAGCCGGGTCGAAGCCCGTGGTGCGCACGGTGATGACCTTGGTGGCGTCAGCGGCCTGCACGGTGGCAATCGCGTTGCCCGCGTAGATGGGACGCTCGAAGGTGTCGGCGCTCACCACCTTGGTGATGTCGCTGACCTGGCCCACGTCCAGCGTGGCGGCCACGCGCGGCGCGACGTTCTTGCCGCTGGCGGTGGCGGGGAACAGGATGTGGCTGTAGTTGCCGGCGATGGTCAGCACCTGCGCGGCCACGTTCTCGGCCAGCCCATGCTCGAAGCCCGGGGCATCGGCGTGGATCACCTTGGCCACGCCAGCAATCTGGCTGGCGGCCTTCGCTGCTTCGGCAGCGTTGTGCCCGGCCACGAGCACATGCACGTCACCACCGCACTGGGCGGCGGCAGTCACGGTGTTGAGGGTTGCGCCCTTGATGGTGGCGTTGTCGTGTTCGGCAATAACGAGTGCGGTCATTTGTTCGGTCCTCAGATCACTTTGGCTTCGGTCTTGAGCTTGCTCACCAGCGTGGCCACGTCGGGCACCTTGATGCCGGCACCGCGCTTGGGCGGCTCGCTGACCTTCAGGGTCTTGATGCGCGGGGCCACATCCACACCGAGGTCTTCGGGCTTGAGCGTCTCCAGCGGCTTCTTCTTGGCCTTCATGATGTTGGGCAGCGTCACGTAGCGCGGCTCGTTCAGGCGCAGGTCGGTGGTGATCACCGCAGGCAGCGTGATCGAGAGGGTCTCCAGACCGCCGTCCACTTCACGCGTGACATTCGCCTTGCCATCGGCCACTTCCACCTTCGATGCAAACGTGGCTTGCGGCAGCCCGGCCAGCGCCGCTAGCATCTGCCCGGTCTGGTTGCAGTCGTCGTCAATGGCCTGCTTGCCCAGGATGACGAGCTGGGGTTGCTCCTTGTCCACCAGTGCCTTGAGCAGCTTGGCCACGGCCAGCGGCTGCAGCTCGGCGGTGGTCTCGACCAGGATGGCGCGGTCGGCACCAATGGCCATCGCGGTGCGCAGCGTTTCCTGGCACTGCGTCACACCGCAGGAGACCGCGATCACTTCCGTGACCACGCCCTTTTCCTTCAGGCGCACGGCTTCTTCCACCGCGATCTCGTCAAACGGGTTCATGCTCATCTTGACGTTGGCAATGTCCACGCCACTGCCGTCGCTCTTGACGCGTACCTTGACGTTGTAATCCACCACGCGCTTGACGGGGACGATGACCTTCATGTTGGGCTGCTCCTGATGATTGGAAAAATGTCGTCACGAATTGACGTGCACGTCAATTCGCGGATTGTATGCCGCGGGTCTCGCACTCCTCCGCTTAAACCCCAGGGGGTACGGTACGAAGGAATAAAAGAACGATCGTGCTTTTTTGCGATTGTAGGCGCTATCCGCCTTGCTGGGAAGACGCATGCGCGAAACGCAGAAGCAGCCGCCATCGACAGGCGGCTGACGCGACTCAATTCTTAAGAGATTGTCAAAACGGCTGCGTCACCGCTGGTCCATCGATATATTCGTGAAAAACATTCAGGGAACCCCTTGTCCTATTTGCCCAAGCCACATGCGCATTGCCGTCATTGATGACGATCCAGCGCAACTGGATCTGGTCAAGGCAGTCGTCGCATCCATGGGACACGACTGCCATCTTTTTGAGAACGCCAACGCGTTGATGCGCGTTTTGCCGAAGGAGACGTTTGACCTGTTCATCGTCGACTGGGGCCTGCCCGACGTGACCGGCATCGACGTCATTCGTGCCCTGCGCCGAATGGCCATGACGCCTGTCCCGATCCTGATGATGACCAACCGCAGCGACGAGCGGGACATCGTCGAGGGACTCGGCGCAGGTGCCGATGACTACATGGTCAAGTCGTCGCGCGTGGTCGAACTGCGCGCGCGCCTGATGGCCTTGCTGCGCCGCGGCGGGCACATTCCGCCTTCAAACGAACTGGTCTGGGGGCCCTACCGGTTTCTGGTTCAGGACCGCAGCGTGAGCCTGCTCGGGGTGGAAGTCACTGGCCTCAACGCCAAGGAGTATGAGCTCGCGCTCATCATGTTCCACAACCTGGGCCGCCTGCTTTCGCGCGCGCACCTGATTGAATCGGTGTGGGGCATTGACGCGGACATCTCGTCGCGCTCGCTGGACGTGTACATGTCGCACGTGCGCAGCAAACTGCGCCTGCGCGCGGACAACGGCTACAAGCTGGTGTCTGTGTACAACCATGGCTACCGCCTCGAAGATGTGGGCGTGCCGCCAGCGGCGCTGCCCAGCACCACATGAAACGCCTTCCCTGCACCTGCGCCGGACTGCGCTGCGCGATCCTCTTCGCTGTGGCGGTCATGGGCGGATCAACGCTCGCCCAAGCCGAGCACGTGCACACCGTGCAGCCCGGGGACAACCTGTACGAACTCTCGCGGCGTTATCTGGAAGACCCCGCGCAGTGGAGGCAACTGCAACGCATCAACCGCGTCAGCGACCCGCGCCGGCTGATGCCGGGCAGCACGCTGCGGATTCCTGCCAGCCTGGCGCGCGCGCAGTCCGCCGTTGCAGACGTGCTGCATGTCGCTGCGCCGGTAGGCGTGCAGGTGGAGCCCACGGCGGCTTCCGCGCCACTGCTGACGGGCGCACGCGTGGGAGAAGGTGCACAGATCGATGTGGGCGAGGGCGGATTTGTGACCTTGCGCCTGGCCGACGGCTCGCTGGTGCGGCTGCCAGGCGGCACCCGTGCGCGCCTGCGCGAACTGCGGCATGCCCCCGCTGCGGGTCACGTTCAGTCGCGCATCCAGATCGAGCAAGGTCGCGTGGATGCCACTGTGACGCCCCTGCCCACGCCGCGCAGCCGCTTTGAGGTGTTCACGCCGCGCGCGGTGGGCGGCGTGCGCGGCACCACCTTTGGCGTGGCCGTTGGCCCCGGCGGCGACCTGATTGGCGATGTGCGCGAAGGCGCCATCGAGGTGCGTTCACTCGCTGCGTCGCGCGGTGCGCCCGCCCTGGTGCGAGCGGGTCAGGGTGCCCGTGTGGGCGCTGCCGTCAGCGTGGCGTCCTTGTTGGCTGCACCGGATCTTTCAAGTGTTCCAGACGTGCTGGAAGACATCGCCCGACTTGAACTGCCGCTGGCGCGCGATGCCGGTGCGCAGGCGTGGCACGTGCGCGTGTCCACCGACGAAGCGGCACAGAACGTGGTGCGCAACGCCACGTTCAATGAACCCCTGGCGCGTTTTGCGGGGGTGGACGACGGCAACTATCTGGTCTCGGTGCGCGCCCTCGACGCACAAGGCATTCCGGGTGCGCAGGCGGTTCGACGCGTGGTGGTCAATGCGCGTCCCCAGGCGCCGTTGTTGCTGGAACCCCGACCGGGCAGCCGGGCCGTGGCGCCCATGGTGGAGCTGTCGTGCACCGAGACGGGTGGTGTTGTGGGCTACCGCTTTCAGGTCGCACGCGATGCCGCTTTCAAGGACCTCGTCGCGCAAACGCCCGACCTTGACCGCTGCCAGCATGTCGTGCGCACGCTGCAACCGGGCGCCTACCTGTGGCGGGTGGCTGCGGTGGCGCTCGATGCACAAGGGCAGCGCGACCAGGGCCCTTTCAGTGCGCCCGTGCCGTTCGAGGTCATCGCGCTGCCACCCACGCCCGATGCACCCCGCACGCGCAGCGGTGGTGCGGACACGCTCGCGGTGGCCTGGGGCGCCAGCCCCGGCGGCCCCTGGACCCATCAGCTGCAGATCGCGCGCGATGCAGCCTTCGCCCAGTTGCTCGACGACCAGCGGCTCGCCAGCCCGTCGTTCACGCGACCGATGCCCGCCGCAGGCACCTACCACCTGAGGGTGCGGCAGATCGATGCACAAGGTCTGGCAGGCGCCTGGAGCGCGTCACAACGACTCGACGTGCAGGCACGCGTGACCACCTCGGACGCCCAGCCGCTACACAGCTCCGATGGCCGCGCGGTGCGGCCTGGCACGCACTGATCGCCGCGTGGACACGCGCCCCGCCACCGAACCCCTCACCTCGCAACTGCTGGAGCCGATCGCGCGCGCGCGCCGCCCGCGCACGCGCTGGCTCGAATGGTGTCTGCTCGCCGTGTTGCTGCTGGCAGCCGTGGTGGCACTGGTGTGTTCTCGGGGCCTGGAGCACATGGATCTGGCGTTGAACGACCAGCTGTCAAGGCTGGGCAGGCAGGCCGTATCGCCCGACATCGTGATCGTGGCGATCGACGACCAGAGCCTGAACGAGGTGGGCCGATGGCCCTGGCGGCGGGCGATTCACGCCGCAGCGCTGGACCAGATCACCGCCGCCGGACCGCGCGCCGTGGGCCTGGACCTGATCCTCGTGGAGCCGGGTCTTGAAGACCCTCTGGACGACACCTTGCTCGCCGATGCCATGGCGCGCAACGGCAAGGTCGTTCTGCCGATGGTGCTGATGGACGCGCAGGGCACGGGCCGCCTGGCGCGGGCAAGCCCGGTGCCCGAGCTGGCGGCATCGGCCCTGGCCACGGGTCACATCCACCTCGAAATCGACAACGACGGCATCGTGCGCAGCACCTTTTTGCGCGAAGGCGATGGCCAGACCTGGTGGGACCATTTTTCGCTCGCCGTGCTGCGCGCAGGCGGCTTCACGCCCGCGCACACACTGCCTGGCCTGCGCGCCCCGGCCGCGCACCCGCCAAGCCCCGGGGCATGGCAGCGCGACCACTGGATTCAGATTCCCTTTGCCGGACCCGCAGGCAGCTTTGCGCGGGTGTCCTACGCGGACGTGCTCAAGGGCAAGGTACCTGCCGCGCAGCTGGCGGGCAAGTACGTGCTTGTGGGCGCCACCGCCGCAGGCATGGGCGATGCCTACGCCACGCCACGGTCAGGCCAGGCCGAGTTGATGCCCGGCGTGGAGATCGCGGCCAACGTGATGAACGCCCTGTTGCTGGACCAGCGTCTGGTGCGCGCCAGCGCCTGGCAAAACGCCTGGTTCACCGCCGTTCCCGTGGCCTTGGCGCTGCTGGCCGTGCTGCTGCTGACGCCCACCGCATCGCTGCTGGTCAGCGGCGCGCTGTTGCTGGTGATCCTGGCCGCCACGGCTGCTGCGCCCAGCACACTCGGCGTGCAGTTTGCCCCCACGGCCGCGTTGCTGGGCGTGCTGCTTGCGTACCCGCTGTGGGTGTGGCGCAGGCTGCGCGCCGCCATGGGTTATTTGCTCGAAGAGTTCCAGCGCATGGAGACGCGCCGGGAACTGCCGACCATGCTGCCTGCCGCGCGCTCTGGCGACCTGCTCGACAGGCACATCGATGCCCTGCAAAACGCCTCGGCCCAACTGCGCAACCTCAACCGCTTTGTGGGCGAGACGCTCAACAGCCTGCCAGACGCCACCCTGATTGCCGATGCCAACGGCCAGGTGCTGGCCGCCAACCAGGCCGCGCACCGGTATTTCGCCGACCGCCAGGTGGCTCGGCTGCGGGGCCAACACTTGAGCGCGCTGCTCGAAGGCGTCTACCGCGCCGGCACGGCGCAACAACCGGTGTTCGACACCGAACGGCTGGCGGGCGAACCCGAGCCCTGGGGCTCGGAAGCCCGCGACGCCGACGGGCGCGACCTGCTCGTTCGCCTCGTGCCCTGCTTCAACACCGATGGCCAGACCACGAGCTGGATCGCCAGCCTGGTGGACATCACACCGATTCGGGAAGCCGAACGCCAGCGCGATGTGGCGCTGCGCTTCATCTCGCACGACATGCGCTCGCCGCAGTCTTCCATCCTCGCGCTGCTGGCCGTGCAGCGACTCGACCCGGACATGCCGGTGCCGCAGGACACCCTGGAGCGCATCGAACGCCATGCGCGGCGCACCCTCGATCTGGCCGAAGAGTTTGTGCAGCTCGCGCGCGCCGAATCGAGCGCGTACCAGATGAGCACCGCCGATCTGGTGGATCTGCTGGACGACGCCGTGGACGAGACGTGGCCGCAGGCGCAGGCGCGCGGCGTGCGCATCGAAGTGCAGCGCCCCGACGGTCCTGCGCTGTGTGAAGCCGACCGCGGCCTGCTCGGCCGCGCCTTGACCAACCTGCTGGGCAACGCGGTGAAGTACACCGCCGCGCACACCACCGTCTCATGCGGTGTGCAGCGGGCTGGCAGCGCGTGGCGCGTGTCCGTCACCGACCAGGGCCCCGGCATGACGGCCGAAGAGCAGCAACGCCTGTTCCGGCCATTCAGCAGGCTTGACCACGAGCAGAGCGCCACACGCGGCGTGGGACTGGGGTTGGCGTTCGTGCGCACCGTGGTCGAACGCCACGGCGGGCACATTCAGGTGAGCAGCGAACCCGGCCGCGGCTCCACCTTTCACTTCACGCTCGCGGCCAGCGAATCCCGCGCGCCCTGAAGCCACCCGGCTGCGCTGTGGCGTCGCTCTGTTATGCGACTGTTAAAGCGTTTGTGTTCGAAGGCGGCACTCACTACGCTGGCGCTTCGCATCCGAATTTCGTAGACCCCATGAGCACCCCAACGACACACCGCCCCCCGATAGCGCATGCACCGGGCGGCGAGGCCGCCGCGGTGGCGACCACCATGAGACGGGTCGGCGGTGTTGCCCAATTGCTGTTCAGCCGCCAGGACCCCGAACGGGCGAATGCCATGGCGCTTGAGCTCGCGCGCGCCAGCGCCAGCAGCTCAGGCCTGGACGACCCTGTGCGCGCCTGGGACTCGCCCCTGCAAGTGGACCGCGGGCTGGGCCGCGCCCGGCGCGTGCAGCGACTGGTCAACAGCCCGGTGTGGCAAAGCAACCCCAGCCCGCTGCGCAACGGCAAGGCGCCCAATGAGAGCACGGCCGACTACCTGTTTGCCACGGTGATGAACCTCAAGCACCGCTTGCCGCTCTCGGACGCCGCGCACGTGTTCCGCCTCTGGTACCTCGCCACCCGGGCGGTGACGCCGCCCGACAACGCCACGCGCCTGTTTGGCGATCTGCGCACCCTGGCCGAACACGAACAGCTCGCGGCCGGCGAACGCGTGCTGCACACCATGGGGATCGCAGCGGCGCACGGGCCATCGTCGCGGCCCCGTCTGCCGCTTCAGCGCTCCGAAGCCTTGCCTGCCAACCCCTGAGCAAGGCGCGGTCCGAGGGCCATCCGGGTAAGTCTGTAGCAGACGCACGCAGGCCATCGCCTATAGTGATTTCGCCGGCCTGCATCGGGCTGCGCTCACTGTGATCGCCCTCCCAGGAGACCTTGAATGAATGCTCGCAGCCTTAGCCGTGCCCTGCTGTTTGCCACCGCTGTTTCAGGCGGCGTGGCCTCGGCGCAGACGGTGTTCACCGTCTCCAGCTGGGTTCCACCCGCGCACACCCTGAGCACGGTGCAGAAGAACTGGTGTGACCTGCTGGAGAAGGAAAGCGCAGGCCGCATGAAATGCAACATCCTGCCCAAAGGGGTGGCCGCCGCTCCCGGCACCTTCGACGCGGTGCGCGACGGCCTGGCCGACATCTCCTACACGGTCGACGGCTACACGCCCGGGCGCTTCATCAACACGCAGGTCGCGGAATTCCCGTTCCTGGGCAACAGTGCCACGGCCACCTCGGTGGCCTATCAGCGCATCTACAGCAAATACTTCGCGCCACTGGGCGAGCACCGGGGCGTCAAGGCGCTGGCGGTGTTCACCCATGGCCCAGGCATCATCTTCACCACCAAACAACCGGTGGCCAGCGCCGCCGACGCCGCCAAGCTCAAGTTCCGCATCGGTGGCGGCAACATCAACGAGCTCTCCAAGGCCATGGGCTGGAACACCACCCTCAAGCCCGCGCCCGAATCCTTCGAGATGTTGTCCACCGGCGTGATGGACGGCACCTTCTTCCCCGACGAATCGGTGGCGTCGTTCAAGCTCAGCATGGTGCGCCACGCCACCACCTTCCCGGGCGGCCTGTACAACACCAGCTTCGTCTTCATGATGAACCAGGCCAAGTACAACGCGCTGTCGCCGCAAGACAAGGCTGTGGTCGACAAGCTCTCCGGCGAAACCGCCGCGCGCATGTTCGGCGAAGGCTGGGACAAGGTGGATGCCGCCAGCCGCGAACTGCAGAAAACCCAGGGCGTGACCCGCATCGTGGCCGACAAGGCCTTCGTGAAGGCCGTGATGGACAAACAGGACTACCTGGAAACCAAATGGGCCGCCAGCGCCCAGGTGAAGGGCCTGCAAAACCCCAAGGCCGTGCTGGCCGAGTTCCGCGCCGAGATCGCGAAAGTCAAGTAAGTCCCCCGCTTGCACACCGGCCGGTCGGGCAGTCTGTTGCACACTGCCCGACCGGCTTTTTCACATCACGCCCTCCCCATGCTCAAAACGCTGGAACGCATGCTGCGCTGGTCCACCGGCCTCATGGCCGCCATGGCCTTGTTCACCATCATGTGGCTGACCCTGGTCGACGTGACCGGCCGCCGCTTCTTCAACCACTCGGTCCCCGGCGGCCTTGAGCTCACCGAGATCCTCATGGTCATCGTGATCTTCGGTGCCCTGCCCCTGGTGTCGTGGCGCAACGAGCACGTGGTGTTCGACTCGCTCGACAGCTACCTGCCCGACTGGGTGCGCGGCATCCAGGCGCGCGTGGTGCATCTGGTGTGCGCCGGTGGTTTCGGCTTCCTCGCCTACCTCATGACCACGCGCGCCGACCGCCTCGCCGAATACGGCGACACCACCGTGCACCTGCAGCTGTCCATTGCGCCCGTGGCGTGGATGATGTCGGTCATGCTGGCCATCACCGCATTGGTGCACCTGCTTTTCGTGTTTGTCCCGGCACCGACCGCTGCCATCGATGGGGCCACACCATGATCGAAGCCAGCCTCGGCTTTCTGGCCGTGTTTGCCATGGCGCTGCTGCGCATCCCGCTGGCGCTGTCGATGGCCATCGCTGGCGTCGTGGGCCTGGGCCTCATGCGCGGCTGGCAGCCGGCGTTTGCCAGCACCAGCCAGGTGATCTTCGAGACGGGTTTCGCCTACGTGCTGTCGGTCATCCCGCTCTTCGTGCTGATGGGCAACCTCGTGGCGCGCGCCGGCATGGCGCGCGAGCTGTACACCGCGGCGAACTCGTTCGTCGGTCACCGCAAAGGCGGACTGGCCATGGCCAGCGTGCTGGCCTCGGGTGGCTTCGGCTGCATCTGTGGTTCGTCCATCGCCACCGCCGCCACCATGACGCGCGTGGCCTACCCCGAAATGAAGCGCCACGGCTACAAGGACACGCTGGCCACAGGCTCCATCGCCGCAGGCGGCACGCTGGGCATCCTCATCCCGCCGTCCACCATCATGGTGATCTACGGGATCATCACCGAGACCGACATCGGCAAATTGTTCATCGCGGGTGTGCTGCCCGGTCTGGTGGCCATTGCGTGCCTGTGCCTGGCCGTGGTGTACGTCACCTGGCGCGACCCCTTGGCCGGCCCGCCGGGTGAGCGCTACACCTGGCGCCAGCGCATGCAGGCGATGCGCAACATCTGGGGCGTGGCACTGCTGTTCGCCCTCGTCATCGGCGGCATCTACGGCGGCGTGTTCACCGCCACCGAAGGCGCCGGCGTGGGTGCGTCTGGGGCTTTCGTGATTGCTTTGCTGCGCGGCGCCCTCACGCCACGCGTGCTGCTGGACATTCTGGTGGAGAGCACACGCACCACCGCCATGCTGTTCACCATCCTCATCGGGGCGATGGTGTTCACCAGCTTCATCAACTTCACCAGCATGCCTGCGGACCTGCGCGACTTCCTGCTGCAGTTCAGCCCCCACCCGATCATGGTGGTGGTCGTGATGATGGCGATCTATGTGGCGCTGGGCCTGGTGATGGAAGAGCTGTCCATGGTGCTGCTCACCATCCCCGTGTTCTTCCCCGTGATCACCGGCCTGGGCTTTGACCCGGTGTGGTTCGGCGTGCTCATCGTCACCATCGTCGAGATCGGCATGATCTCGCCACCCGTGGGCATGAACCTGTTCGTCATGAACTCGCTCCTGCCGATGGTGAAGCTCAAGCACATCTTCCAGGGCGTGTGGCCCTTCGTCATGGCCGACCTGGTGCGCCTGGGCATCCTGATCGCCTTCCCGGCGATCTCGCTGTGGCTACCCAGCCTGATGGCCCGGTGACGCGCCGCCCGGGGCCGCTGGCACCGGCAGCGGCTGGACGTGCACCACGCTCTGCGGGTAAGGCATCTCGATGCCATGCTCGCGCAGCAAACGCAGGATGCCCAGGTTGATCGACGAGAGCAACCTGAGCTGCTCGGCACCATCGCCCGAGTTGATCCAGTAGCCCACCGTGAACTCCAGCCCGCTGGTGCCAAACGCCGAGAGCGAAGCCTGCGGCGCCGGCTCTTTCAAGGCAGCGTCCTGCTCGCTCACCGCCTGCAGCAACAACCTGCCCACCAGCTCCACGTCGCTGTCGTACCCCACCGTCACCACCGAGGTCTGCCACACGCGGGTGAGCGCGGACGACAGGTTCTCTACCCGGTTGATGACCATGAGTTCGTTGGGCACGATGGACTCGCGCCCCGCAGGCGAGCGGATCACGCTGTAGCGGGTGTTGATGTCGAGGATGCGCCCCTCGAAAGAGTCGACCTTCACGTTGTCGCCAATGCGCAGGCGGCGCTCGGCCAGGATCACAAAGCCGCTGACGTAGTTGGACGCCAGCTTCTGCAACCCAAAGCCGATGCCCACACCAATGGCGCCGCTGAACACCGAGAGCGCGGTGAGATCAATGCCCACCGCCGAGAGCGCAATCATCAAACCCACGAACAGCAGCAGCGCGCGGGTGGCGTTGCTCACCGCCTTGCGCATGGACAGATCACCGCCCGTGGCCTTGCGCAGCAGGCGCGTTTCAATGGCGGCGGACACCCACAGCGACAGGATCATCACGGCGCCCGCCGTGATGACGCCTTCAATCAATGTGCGCAGGCTCAGTGTGCTGGAACCAATCTTCCAGGTGATGTCTTCCATCTCGGCCAGCACCACGGGCAGCAGCCCGCTGACCCACAGCACCATGGCCAGCCACGCCACCCAGGAAATGGTGCGCTCCAGCGCACGCACCCAGGGTGCGGTGGTGAACGCGGCCTGCAGCACCTTCACGCCGACCCGGATCACCACCAGCGACACCAGCACCGGTATGGCCACCCGAAACGCCGCCAACGGCATGACCGTGGTGACCAGCGCGCGCGCCACGTAGCCCAGCAGCAACAGCACCAGCGGGAACATCACACCGTCAATGAGCCGTCGCCCGAACAGCACGGAGGACTTGTCGTCCTGCATGCGCAGGCCGCGGCGCAGGGCCCAGCTCAAGCCCCACGCCAGCACCACGCACACGAGCAGCGCCACCAGCTCGATCAGCACCGTGGGCTGCGTGAAACCGGCCAGCCAGAGACCGATGTCGTCGATCGGCTTGGGATTCGCGGAAGCATTCATGTGAAAACGAAACTCGAAAGTTGATAACACTCAGGCGCGCCAGCTCGGCGCGCGCTTGTCGATGAACGCCTGCACGCCTTCTTGCGCCACGTCGTGCGCCATGTTGCAGGCCATGGTCTGGCCCGCGAGCTGGTAGGCCGACTCGATACCGGTTTCCAGTTGCCGGTAAAACAGCGCCTTGCCCATGGCCACGGCTTCGCGCGGCTTGGCCAGGATGCGATCCACCAGCGTGTGCAGCGCCGCGTCCAGCGCGTCCGGGGCCACCACGCGGTTGACGAGGCCACGCGCGCGCGCTTCTTCGGCGGAAATGAAGTCGCCGGTGAGCAGCATCTCCATCGCCTGCTTGGGCAGGATGTTGCGCGACAGCGCCACACTTGGCGTGGCACAGAACAGGCCCACGTCGATGCCGTTCACGCCAAAGGTGGCGTTGTCGCTGGCCACGGCCAGGTCGCACTGCGCCACCAATTGACAGCCCGCCGCCGTGGCCAGGCCCTGCACGCGGGCCACGACCGGCACCTCCAGCTGGCGAATCGCCAGCATCAGCCGCGAGCACTGCGCGAAGAGCTTCTGGTAGTAGGCCAGCTCGGGCGACGCACGCATCTGCTTGAGGTCGTGCCCGGCACAAAACGCGCGGCCGCTGGCGGCCATGACCACCAGCCGCGCCTGCGGGTCGGCAGCCACGCTGGCCACCGCCGCCTGCAAGGCAGACAGCATGGCCTCGGACAACACATTGAAACTGCGCGGCGTGTTCAGCGTCAGCGTGTAGACGCCGCGCGCATCGCGCGACTGCAACAGCACCGGCTCGCCGGCAGGCGGTGAAGAAGTGGGAGTGGGCTCGGTCATCGGAACATTATGGGACGCCCGTGCGTCACCCACGTTCAGACGCCGGCCAGGACCCTCAGATGCGCTTCCACGCTGCGCCCGAGCGCGCTCAGGGCGTAGCCGCCTTCCAGGCAGCTCACGATGCGGCCCTTGGCATGGCGCTGCGCCACTTCCTTGATGCGCTCGGTCATCCAGGCGTAGTCCTGCTCGACCAGCCCCATCTGCGCCATGTCGTCTTCGCGGTGGGCGTCGAAACCGGCGCTCACAAAAATCATCTGCGGCTTGTGCGCTTCCAGCCGGGGCAGCCACATCATGTCCACCAGCTCGCGAACGTCCATGCCCTTGGTGTACGCGGGCACCGGCAGGTTGACCAGGTTGCTGGCGGTGGAGTGCTCGCACTGTGGGTAGAACGGGTGCTGGTAGAAGCTGCACATGAGGATGCGCTCGTCACCGGCCACGATGTCTTCGGTGCCGTTGCCGTGGTGCACGTCGAAATCGATGATGGCCACGCGCTTCAAGCCGTGGCGCTCCAGCGCGTACTTGGCGGCCACGGCCACGTTGTTCACGAAACAGAAGCCCATGGCCTGGTTGCGCGTGGCGTGGTGGCCGGGCGGGCGCACCGCGCAGAAGGCATTGGCCAGTTCACCGGCGATGACGGCGTCGGTGGCGTCGATGGCGGCACCGGCGGCCATGAGGATGGCGTCCCAGCTGTGGGTGTTGATGGAGGTGTCGGGGTCGACCTGTGCGTGGCTCGGGCCACCGGCGGCGATGTCGTCGCGCAGCTGATCGCTCAGGCCGCGCAGCGACGCCAGGTGCATGCGCCCGTGGGCGAGTTCGAGGTCGGCGATGGCGGCGGCGGTGGCCTCTCGGCGCTCCAGCGCAATGTCCAGGCCGCTGATGAGCAGGCGGTCCTCGATCGCGTCGAGCCGTTCGGGGCATTCCGGGTGGCCGGCGCCCATTTCGTGCCTCCAACAATCCTTGTGGGTGAAATACCCCGTGGCCTGGCTCATGGCGGTTTTACGGTAAGGTTCGCGGCATGCAAGCCGACACAAAAATTCAACTGCTGCTGAACCAGCTTAACACGGTGATCGTGGGCAAATCGCAGCAGGTTTCAGACTGCGTGGCGTGCTTGCTGGCCGGCGGGCACCTGCTCATTGAAGACGTGCCTGGCGTGGGAAAAACCACGCTGGCGCACGCGCTGGCGCGTTCGTTTGGCTTGCAGTTTTCGCGCGTGCAATTCACCGCCGACCTCATGCCCAGCGACCTGGTGGGCGTGTCCATTTACGAGCGTGGCCGCGAAGACTTTGTCTTCCACCCCGGCCCCGTGTTTGCCCAGGTGCTGCTGGCCGACGAGATCAACCGCGCCAGCCCCAAGACGCAGAGCGCCCTGCTCGAAGCCATGGAAGAAAAGCAGGTCACGGTGGAAGGCGAAACGCGCGCGCTGCCCGAGCCTTTCTTCGTGATTGCCACCCAGAACCCGCACGACCAGCTCGGCACCTACGCCCTGCCCGAATCGCAGCTTGACCGCTTCCACATGCGGCTGTCGATCGGCTACCCCGACCGCGCCGCCGAGCGCGAACTGCTGCGTGGCCAGGACCGCCGCGACATGCTGGAGCGCCTGCCACCGGCGCTCACGCCCGCCGACCTCGCGGCGCTGCAGCACACGGTGAGCCAGGTGCACACCGCCGAGCCGGTGCTGGAGTACCTTCAAGACATCGTGGCCGCCACGCGCAGCGGGCGCTGGTTTGCGCAAGGCCTCTCGCCGCGCGCCGCGCTGGCGGTGGTGCGCTCGGCCAAGGCGCAGGCCTACCTGAGCGGGCGCGACTACGTGGCACCCGACGACATCGCCGCCATCCTGCCGCAGACCGTGGCTCACCGGCTGATCCCCGTGCGCGATGCCGGGCGCGGCCCGGTGGAGCAGGTGCGTGCATTGCTGGAAGCGACTCCGCTTCCGTGA
Source organism: Hydrogenophaga sp. (assembly GCF_019264445.1). Classification (GTDB taxonomy): domain Bacteria; phylum Pseudomonadota; class Gammaproteobacteria; order Burkholderiales; family Burkholderiaceae_C; genus Hydrogenophaga. The sequence continues at coordinate 79,835 of NZ_JAHVAB010000081.1, read as the reverse complement.
GCACCCCCCGCCGCGCTCCGCGCGTCCCCCCTGCGAGGGGGGCGGTGCCTGAGGCCCGGCCAAGCCGGTTCCCCGGCACCTCTGGATGGAGACATCCGCGCGCTGCCCTGCAGGCCTGGTGGCACAACCGCCTGCCGCGCCGCGACACGCTCACGCTCACCCAGCGCAACGTCTACATCCTGCCCACGCGCGCCGGCTGGATGCTGGCGCTCACGCTGGTGCTGCTGCTCGTGGCCAGCATCAACTACCAGCTCAACCTGGGCTACCTGCTCACCTTCCTGCTGGCTGGCAGCGCGGTGGTGGGCATGCACGTGTGCCACGGCAACCTGCGTGGCCTCACCCTGCACCTGAACCCGCCCGACCCGGTGCACGCCGGGCAGGCGGCCGCGCTCAACATCCGCCTCTCCAGCGAGCGCAAGCGCACCCGCTATGGCATCGGCCTGGGCGTGATCGGCGCCGACCAGGCCCACACGCCGCTGGCCTGGACCGATGTGCCCGCGCAAGGCAGCAGCACGCTGCAGGTGGGCTGGCCGGTGCCCGCGCGCGGCCTGCATGCGCTGCCAGCGCTGAACGCGCTCACGCTGTTTCCGCTGGGCACCTTTCGCGTGTGGACGGTCTGGCGCCCGGCCGCCACGGTGCTGGTGTATCCGGCCCCTGAGCTCCAGCCGCCACCGCTCCCGCCCGGCGAGGCGCAGGCCGGGAGCTCGGGCAGCGCGCGCGTGCAGAGCACGGGTGAGTTTGACGGCGTGCGCGCCTACCGGCGGGGCGACCCGATCAAGGCTGTGGTGTGGAAGAAGGCTGCGCAGGCGTTTGCCGCCGGACGCGACGAGCTCGTGAGCCGCGATGCGCTCTCCACCCAGCGACAGGAACTGTGGCTCGACCACGCCCAGTGCGGCCACAGCGGCCTGGAGGCGCGCCTCTCGCGCCTGACCGCCTGGGTGCTGATGGCCGACCGCCTCGGGCTTAGCTACGGCCTGCGCCTGCCGGGCCGCGAGATTGCACCCGACGAGGGCCCGGCGCACCGGGCGCGCTGCCTGGAGGCGCTGGCGCTGGCATGAACACGCTCAACTTGTCCGCTCTGCCGCGCGAAACGCGCGACACGCTGTTCCTGCTGGCCGTGGTCGCCTGGGTGGTGGGGATGCAGGTGGGTCAGATTCCCGTGTGGTGCACGGCGCTGGCCGCCGGGGTGTTGGTGTGGCGCACCACGCTGGTCTTGCGCGGCCTGCCGCTGCCCGGCTGGCCCTGGCGCCTGGGTCTGCTCACCATCGCCATGGCCGCCACCTGGGCCACACACGGCACCCTGCTCGGGCAGGACGCAGGCGTCACCCTCGTGGTGGTGCTGCTGGCCTTGAAGACGCTGGAGATGCGCGCGCGGCGCGACGCCTTCGTGGTGTTCTTCCTCGCCTTCTTCACGCTGCTCACGCATTTCTTCCAGTCGCAGTCGTTGCTGACCGCCGCCGGCATCCTGATCGCGCTGCTGGGCCTGCTCACCGCGCTGGTCAACGCGCACATGCCGGTCGGGCGACCGCCGCTGGCGCAGGCTGCGCGCATCGCGTGCGGCATGGCCCTGATGGGCGCGCCCATCATGCTGGTGCTGTTCCTGCTGTTTCCGCGCATGGCGCCGCTGTGGGGCGTGCCCAGCGAAGACCGGGGGCGCAGCGGCCTCTCCAGCACCATGCGCGTGGGGCAGATCGCCGAGCTGGTGCTCGACGACACCATTGCCCTGCGCGTGCGCTTCGAAGGCCGACCGCCACCGCAAGGCGAGCTGTACTTCCGCGGGCCGGTGCTCAGCCACTTTGACGGCATCGAATGGCGGCCCACCCGCTCGGAGTTCCCCACGCGCCTGGCGCTCAACAGCGAGCTGGTGGTGTCGGGCGAGCCCATCCGCTACGAAGTCACCATGGAGCCGCACCGCCGGCCCTGGCTCTTCGTGCTGGAAGCCGCCTCACAAGCGCCCGAGGTCCCCGGCACTAACGTGCGCATGACCAGCGAGCTGCAATGGCTCACCGACCGCCCCATGAGCAGCCTGGTGCGCTACACCGCGGTCAGCCACACCACCTTCCGCCACGGCCCGCTCACGCCCGCCGTGGCCCTGCAGGACCACGTGTCGCTGCCGCCCGGCTACAACCCGCGCACCATGGTGCTTGCGCAACAACTGCGCCGCGAACACGGCCCTGGCCCCGACGCCAGCCCGCGCATCATCAACGCCGTGATGGACCGCCTGCGCACCGGTGGCTACACCTACACCCTGGAGCCGGGCCAGTACGGCCAGCACACTGCCGACGAATTCTGGTTCGACCGCCGCCAGGGCTTCTGCGAACACATCGCCAGCAGCTTCGTGATCCTCATGCGCGCGCTCGACATTCCGGCGCGCATCGTCACCGGCTACCAGGGCGGCGAGCTCAACGGCGTGGACGGCTACTGGACCGTACGCCAGCGCGACGCCCACGCCTGGGCCGAGGTGTGGCTGCAAGGCCAGGGCTGGGTGCGGGTCGATCCCACGTCGGCCGTGTCGCCCGGGCGCATCGGCTCGCTGCAGCGCCTCAACGCCCCCGAAGGCGCGCTGGCCGGCGCGATCCGCAACCTCAACCCCACCATGGTCGCCCAGCTGCGCGCCGCGTGGGAGGCCGCCAACAACCGCTGGAACCAGTGGGTGCTGAACTACACCGAAGGCCGCCAGCTCGACCTGCTCAAGAACCTCGGCTTCCCCTCCCCCAGCTGGACCGACCTGGCCTACGTGCTGATCGGCGTGATCGTCTTTGTGAGCCTGCTGGGTGCCGCCTGGACGCTGTGGGAGCGCCAGCAGCACGACCCGTGGCTGCGCCTGCTGCAGCGCGCCCGCACCCGGCTGCAGGCGCTCGGCCTGGACAGCGCCGACCACACACCGCCGCGCGAGCTGGCCCACCGCGTGCAGCAACGCTGGGGCCGCTCGGAGGCCGCGCAACGCATTGCACAATGGCTGCTGCAACTCGAAGCCCAGCGGTACAGCCGACCGGGCGCTCCCGACACCCCCACCCTGGCCGCGCTGCAACGCGAGTTCCGGCAACTGGCCTGGCCCCGAAAAGACCCTCTTTGAAACCGCTTCACGTCCCGTTCCCTGTCCGCGCTGCATTCACCGCCTGCGCCTTCGCGCTCTGCCTGGGCACCAGCGCCCTCGCCCAGTCGCCCGCCAAGGCGCGCCCCGCCGCCCAGGCCAAGGCGCCCGCGTACAGCTACTCGCAGAGCGAGGTCGCCATGGCCTTCGCCACCGACCTCGCCGAGCGCCGCAACCTCGACCCCGCCTGGGTGCGCCAGCAGATTGGCTCGGCCCTGCGCATTCCCACCGTCATCCGCCTCATGCAACCCGCGCCCAGCGGCTCCCCGAAGAACTGGGCCGCCTACCGCGCGCGCTTCATCGAGCCCATCCGGCTGCGCGCGGGCCAGCGCTTTTGGGACGCCAACCGCGACACCCTGGCGCGGGCCGAGGCCGAGTTTGGCGTGCCCGCCAGCCTGATCGTGGGCGTGATCGGCGTGGAAACCCTCTATGGCCAGCACACCGGCAACTTCCGTGTGATCGACGCGCTCACCACCCTGGCCTTTGACTTCCCTGCCAGCCACCCGCGCGCGGCCACGCGCAGCGAGTTCTTTCGCAGCGAACTCGAGCAGTTCCTGAGCCTGGCCGAGCGCACCGGCACAGACCCCGCCAGCTACCTGGGCAGCTACGCCGGCGCCATGGGCTGGCCGCAGTTCATGCCCAGCAGCTGGGTGAAGTACGCCATCGACTTCGACGCCGACGGCAAGGTCGACCTCTTCAACAGCCAGGCCGACGTGATCGGCTCGGTGGCCAACTACTTCAAGGCATTCGGCTGGAAGCCCGGCATGCCCACGCACTACCCGGTGCGCTTTGCCCCCGGCCAGACGAAAGAAGATTTCGAAACGCTGCTCGCGCCCGACATCCTGCCCAGCTTCAGCGTGGAGAGCTTCACCGCCAAGGGCGCGGTGCTGGAAGGTGCCGCCTTGCAACACCCCGGCCAGCTCGCGCTGGTGGAACTGCAGAACGCCGGCGCGCCGTCCAGCTACGTGGCCGGCACAGACAACTTCTATGTGGTCACGCGCTACAACTGGAGCAGTTACTACGCGCTGGCGGTGATCGAGCTGGGAGAAGCGGTTCGGGGGTTGGTCTGCAACGACCGCCCCGCGAGTGCACCCGAGCTCAATGCGCCTGCAAACCCATCAGCGGAAAGTCGTAGTTCGAATCCACCACCCGTGCTGCCATCGTCGGCAGCATGCGGTCGATAAACACCTCGCCCACCCAGCGGCGCAGGGCCGGGTTGCTCATGGGGCCTGCGCTTTGCAGCGCCATGCCGCTGAAGGTGCTGATGCCGTCGTCCATGGAGAGGCCCATGGGCACAGGCGGCAGGCCCTCGCCTGAAGCGGCGGCCATCGACTGTTGCCATGCGCTGTCGAAGCGGTCAAAGCAGCCCACCGTGCCGTTGCGCCAGACGTCGGCAATGTAGAACAGCCAGGCGCCCTGGTCTTCCACCACAAAGCCCCAGGAAAACTCATGAATGCCGTCGGGTGCCTGGGCAAACACGCCCAGCTCCGTCACGTCGGCTCGGGCCTTGAACTCGGCATACAGCGGACCGGGGCCGGAGAGCTCGCCCTTCACGAAGCGCTCGACCATGCCGGGGTCGGAACTGAACAGCGGCAGCGGATCGCTCCATTCGCGCTTGGCGCGGTTGATGAGGCGCGAGGTGGCGTCCGCGCTCTTCTGGGCCTGGATGCACCGGTCCATGAAGGTCTTGCGCCCGTCGGGCGTGGAAATCAGGTTCACCGTGTCGGTGAAGGCGGCGTCGTCTTTGAGGTAGCCGTCCTCGCGCAGGCGCAGCACGATGTCGAGCATGGAGCTGCGCGTGATGTGTTCGATCATGTAGGCCATGTCGCCACCCTCGAAGTCGACCATCGACTGCTGCACCCAGGCCATGGTCTCTTCGTGGGAGAGCCCTTGGGGTGCCCGAGGCATGTCGTTGAACAGGGCGCGCAGCACCCTTACCGTATCCAGATCGCTGGCCATGGAGACTCCGTTGATGACGTTCCGGGCGGGGCAAGGCGACAAGCCCCACGCCGGCCTGACACGTCAGCATAGGTGCATTTGCGCGCGTGCAAGCCTCAACGCGTGCGCCCTGCGTGACATTTGCTGCCGTTCGCCGGGTTTTCCGCGCCGTTCACGCCGTTTGTCGCGCGCGCTGGGTGCCCACCACCACGAGCGCCACCAGCATCATCAACACGCCTGCCAGCTGGCTCGGCGTCAGGGCGCGGCCGTACACCGCCCACTCCACCGCCACCGCGCAGGCGGGGTATACGAACTGGAGCACGGCCACCCGGCCGGCGCTCAGGCGGGCCACGCCGGCGTACAGCACCACGTAGGCCAGGCCGGTGTGGATCACGCCCAGGCCCGCGAGCCAGGCCCAGGCCACACCAGCGGGCGGCCAGCCGTGCACCCACGGCCACCAAGCCAGTACCACCGCCCCCACCGCGCATTGCCACCAGGAGAGCGCCAGCGGCGTGACGCCACGCGCGCGGTTGGCGATCAGGGTGAGCGCCGCATAGCCCACCGAGTTGAGCAACGCGAGCGCCACGCCCCAGAAGTACGCGGACGACCACGCCACACCGCCCAGCGCACCATCGACCCAGCCCGACGCCAGCGCGAGCCCGACCAGCGCCGCCAGCGCCGCCAGCGCCTGTGCGCGGGTCACCCGCTCCTTCCACCACCAGGCGCCAAACGCCATCACCAGAAACGGCTGCACGTGCACCACCACCGTGGCCACGCCGATGGACGTGCGCTCGATGGCTTCAAAGAACATCACCCAGTTGAGCACCGCAAGCACGCCGGCACTCACCGCCGCCAACAGCGCCCGGCCCGAAAGCTTCAGCTCTGACCAGCGCCGCGTCAGCGCAAACCAAGCGGTGAGCGCGAGCAGGCCAAACGCGCAGCGAAACCACACCGCGGTGAGCGGGCTCTGGCCTGCCTCTTCCAGAAAGATGCCCAGCGTGCCGAGCATCAGCCCACCGGCCACCATCAGCCACGTACCACGGCGCTCGCGCGACGCGGCCAGCGGGTGGGAGGTCGACGGTGCGGTCAGGGAGGCCGAAGAATTCATGGCACCGATCTTCTGGCAGCTGCCTGCGTTTGACAAACGGATAAATAAAATCCGAAGCATTCGATTAGCGAATACTGAGGTCCCCATGAACCACACCGATCTGCAACTGGACTGGCTTCGCGCATTTGTCGCCGTGGTCGATGGCGGCTCGCTGTCCGCCGCCGCACCGATGCTGCACCGCTCGCAACCGGCGGTGAGCATGCAGATCCGAAAGCTCGAAGATGCCGTGGGCCGCGCGGTGCTGCTGCGCGGGCCTCGCCACCTGGCGTTGACGCCCACCGGTACCGAGCTGCTGGGCTACGCGCGGCGCATGCTGGCGCTGCACCACGAAACCCTGGAAGCGCTGCACGGGCCCGTGCTCAGCGGCCGCGTGCGGCTGGGTGTGCCCGACGACTACGCCGGCAGCTACCTCACCCCGGTGCTGCGCAGCTACGCGAACCGCCATGCCGGCGTGGAGATCGAGCTGCACTGCGAACAGTCCACGTCGCTCATTCCCAAGGTGCAGCGCGGTGAGATCGATGTGGCGCTGATCTCGCGCGACAAGGCCACGCGCGGCACGCTGCTGTTTCAGGAGCCGCTGGTGTGGGTGGGGTCACCGCAGTTCGAGGTGTGGCGGCGCGACCCCTTGCCGATTGCGGTGTACGAAGCCACCAGTCTGGCGCGCCGGGCGGTGATCGCCGCGCTCTCCGCGCAGCGCCGCGCCTACCGCGTGGTCTACAACAGCTCCAGCCTGGCGGGGCAGCTGGCTGCGGTGGAGAGTGGCCTGGCGCTGGCCGTTCTCACGCGCTGCAGTGCGCCGGCGCACCTCTCGGTGCTGGGCGAGCGGCAAGGCCTGCCCGCGCTCGAAGCGATGGACGTGGCGCTCTACCGCAGCCAGGCCTCACGCCACCAGCCGGCGGTGGACGCGCTGTTTGAACAAATGGTGCAGACGCTCAGTTTGAAGGGACGAGGAAGTCCTGGCTGATGCGCCCGCCGAGTTCGTTCACGCGATCGAGGAACTGCGTGAGGAACGCGTGCAGGCCCGTGGACAGGATTTCGTCGATGCGGGCGTACTGCAGGTCGGCCTTGAGCTTGCCCGCGCGGCGCAGCGTTTCGCCGCTGTGTTCGTTGGCGACCACGGCCAGGTTGTTCACCACTTCGTTGAGGCTGGCGGCCAGGCTGCGCGGCATGTCGGCGCGCAGGATCAAGAGCTCGGCCACGCGCTCGGGCGTGATGACATCGCGGTACACCTTGCGGTAGACCTCGAAGCCGCTGACGCTGCGCAGGATCGCGCTCCAGTGGTAGAAGTCGTACTCCTGATCGAGCTCGCTGGCGGCGCCGAAGAAGTCGCTGTGCACGGCGTGGAACTTCACGTCCAGCAGGCGCGCGGTGTTGTCGGCGCGCTCCAGGAAGGTGCCCATGCGGTAGAAGTGAAAGGCTTCGTCCTGCAGCATGGTGCCAATGGCCACCCCGCGCGAGAGGTGCGAACGGAACTTGACCCACTCGAAGAATTCGCCCGGGTCGCGCTCGAAGTTCTTGCCCTTGAGCATGCGGGTGAGTTCGAGCCAGGTCTGGTTCTGCGTTTCCCAGAATTCGGTGGTGAGCGCACCGCGCACGGCGCGGGCGTTTTCACGCGCCGCGCGCAGGCAGGACACGATGCTCGAGGGGTTGTTCTCGTCCCGGACCATGAAGTCCAGCACGTTGCGCGGCGTGATTTCCTTGCCGTACTTCTGCGTGTAGGTGTACATGAGCTCGCTGATGGCGAGCAAGCCTTCCCAGCCCACCTGCGCCACCGCGGCAGACTGCGGCAGCAAGGAGGTCTGGTAGTTCACGTCCAGCATGCGGGCCGTGTTCTCCGCACGCTCGGTGTAGCGGGACATCCAGAAAAGGTGATCGGCGGTGCGCGAAAGCATGTTGTGTCCCTCAGTCTTCCAGAATCCACGTGTCTTTTGTACCGCCACCCTGTGACGAGTTGACGACCAGCGAGCCCTCCTTGAGGGCCACACGCGTCAGGCCGCCGGGCACCATCTGCACCGTCTTGCCGCTGAGCACGAAGGGCCGCAGGTCAATGTGGCGCGGCGCCACGCCGCTTTGCACATAGGTGGGGCAGGTGGAGAGCGAGAGCGTGGGCTGCGCGATGTAGCCCGTGGGGTTGGCCGCCACGGCCTTGCGGAAGTCCTCGATCTCGGCCTGCGTGGAGGCAGGGCCGACCAGCATGCCGTAGCCGCCTGCGCCATGCACTTCCTTGACCACCAGGTCCTTCATGTTGGCCAGCATGTACTTCAGGTCTTCGGGCTCGCGGCCCATGAAGGTCGGCACGTTGTTGAGGATCGGCTTTTGCCCGAGGTAGAACTCGATCATCTTGGGCACGTAGGGGTAGATCGACTTGTCGTCGGCCACACCGGTGCCCACCGCGTTGCAGATCGCCACGTTGCCGCTGCGGTAGACGCCCAGCAGGCCTTCGCAGCCCAGGGTGGACGTCGGACGGAACACCGAAGGGTCGAGGAAATCGTCGTCCACCCGGCGGTAGATCACGTCCACGCGCTTGGGGCCGCGCGTGGTGCGCATGTAGACGAAGTTGTCCTTCACGAAGAGGTCTTGCCCCTCCACCAGCTCGATGCCCATCTGCTGCGCGAGGAACGCGTGTTCGAAGTACGCGCTGTTGTACATGCCGGGCGTGAGCACCACCACGGTGGGCTCGGCGGTGGTGGCCGGGCTGCTGGCGCGCAGGGTTTCGAGCAGCAGGTCGGGGTAATGCGCCACGGGCGCCACGCGGTTCTGGCCGAAGAGTTCGGGGAAAAGCCGCATCATCATCTTGCGGTCTTCGAGCATGTAGCTCACGCCGCTGGGCACCCGCAGGTTGTCTTCGAGGACGTAGTACTCACCCACGCCGTCGGCGTTGGGCGCGCGCACGATATCGATGCCGGAGATGTGCGAATAGATGTTGTGCGGCACGTCCACGCCCATCATTTCGGGGCGGAACTGCGCGTTCTGGAAGATCTGCTCGGCGGGCACGATGCCGGCCTTGATGATTTCCTGGTCGTGATACACGTCGTGGATGAAGCGGTTGAGCGCGGTCACGCGCTGCACCAGGCCTTCTTCCATGCTCTGCCACTCGTGGGCAGGAATGACGCGGGGAATCAGGTCGAAGGGAATGAGGCGCTCGGTGCCGGAGCCGTCCTCGTCTTTGGCGCCGTACACCGCGAAGGTGATGCCGACACGGCGGAAGATCATTTCCGCCTCCTCCCGCCGGGCCGCCATCACGTCTTCGGGCTGCTGGGCCAGCCAGTTGGCGTAGTTTTGATAGTGGGCCCGGACCTCGCTGGGCGAGGCATTCATTTCGTCAAACATCGGTCTGCTCATGGGCTTTTTCTCCTGAAGACAGCATAGCAAGGACCGGGCCAGGGTTTTCGAGCATGCCCGGCAAATTTGGGGCCGGCGAGAATTTGTCTATAGGGAGACCCCATGCTCTACCTCGGAACGCTCGACGACAAATCCATTCAGTACCCGTTTGGAGGCACGGGGAGCAAAGGTGCGACCGGACACAAAGCCATCCTGCACCGGTTGCTCTTTTGCCGCGAGCGACTGCTGGTCGAGGAAGGTTTCGTGCTGGCTTCAGAGGAGGCACGCCACCCCGGTCGTGCGCGTTCAGTCTTTCTCCCTGCGATACGGGCCGGTCTCATCCGCGTGGCCACCCGCCACGGCGACATGCAGGCATACGCCCTGGAGCGGCGGGCCTTGCAACACGCCGGTCCGCCGCAGACGCCACAAGGTCAACAGTACCTTGTTGATCTGCAAAGTGCATGCGTAGCCGCGAACGCCTTCGTTCAGTACCCGCCAGACCACGTCGACGAACTGACATACAGCCGACTGCGCTCTGTGGCAACCCTTGATATGGCCCACGCGACTTTGAGCACCTCGGCCCTGCGCCTGCCCACTGACTTCTCGCAGCAATACGAGTACCGTTACCGCAAAGGCAACCAGGGAAAGCAGTGGACTGCAAGGGCCGCCTGGGAAGCGGCGCTGCAACTGACTTTTCCCAAAGAACCACACGCCGTGCATGCGCTGATGGCCCTGGCAAACCGCGAGCGCCAGTTGATCCGGGCCGCGGCTATTTCAAAGGTCAACAACCTCGCCCAACTGCACGTCGAGACTGGCTTTGAAACGACGCCACACGACTTGGCTGTACCCGTGGTCCACGAGGCCAGCCGCCAGCAACCTATTTCCCATGAAGGCATTTTTCCGAAAATCTGCGCCGACATGTTGATGCGCCACCTTGATCGTCTGCTGGCTGTGCTTGCACAGCAAGACTCCACGCTCAACCGCCAGCGCCTGGGTTACCTCGCTCTGTTGTCACGCTCTGGACCAGTGGACCTCGATGAACTGCGGCGCGTGGCGCGTCGATATGAGGATGAAATCTATGCAGTGGCTGGCGAGACACAACCGGAGAACATGGATTCCTACCGACTAGCAGGCAGCCTGGTGATCGGCACCGCACTTTCAGCCAGTGTCAGTGCCCTGCTGAGCAGCCGAGCACATAACCGAGAAGACCTTCAGGTCCATCTGAAATCACAACTCAAGCGTCGTGACTTCCTGGGCACGTTGGTTTCAGGCGCGCTAATGACGAGCGTGGCATACGCCGGCCTCAAGCTCGAGGATGCCTATGGCGACAATGTCGTGCGAGCCAAGCGCGAGCAATGGGAGGACCACGTGCTCGACGATTTCGCATCGCACTTCGATCCCTCTCGTCGCTCGCACCAGATCCTGCGCGTGGATCCGGCTGGCATAGCCGGCATGCGCATCTAGGGCTGTTGCGCACGCTCCTTGCCGGCCTGCAGCGAGCGGTGCCAATAGCGGCGGCCCACTTCACGCTGGCACACCACGGCATCGGGTGCTTCGCTGCGCCAGGTGGCCGCCCCGCATTCGGGCGAGTTGCGCCACGGAATGCCGCGCTGCACATACCGCTCCAGCACGGCTGGCGCCGGGTGGCCAAAGCGGTTGCGGTAGCCCGACTGCACCAGCACCCAGCGCGGCTGCAGCGTGTTGAGCAGCAACGGGCTGCTCGATGTGAGGCTGCCGTGGTGGGGCGCGAGCATGACCGTGGCCCGCAGCTCGGGCCGGGCCATGGCCAGCCGCACCTCGTGCGCGGCATCGAGGTCGCCGGCAAGCCAGGCGCTCTGTGAGCCATTGCTCACCCGCAGCACGCAGGACATGGCGTTGCTGGAAAGCCGGCCGGAGCCGTCCTCGGCGTAGTCCCCAGGTTGCGGGTGCAACACCTCGAAGTCCACCCCATCCCACTGCCAGCGCTGGCCTGCCACGCAGCGGCGTTCGGCCTGGGCGTCAAACGAGGACAACCAGCGCGCCTGCGGCTGCGCCGCCTGCACGGCCGCCGCGCCTCCGGCGTGGTCGCTGTCGCGGTGGCTCACCACCACGGCATCCAGCCGTTCCCCGAGGGCGCGCAACAGCGGCAACACCACGCGGTCACCGGCATCGGCCGCGTCGGGTTGCGGGCCGTAGCGCGGTCCGGTGTCGTACAGAAGGCTGTGGGTGGCGGTGCGCAGCAGGACCGCACTGCCCTGACCCACGTCCAGCGCCATCAGCTCGAACTCGCCTGGCGCCGGGCGCGGCGGCGCGTACAGCAGTGCGGGCCACAACAGCAGGGCTCCCGAGAGCCGCACCGCCCAGGGCATGCGCAGCACCAGCAGCGCGCCGCCCAGCACGGCCGCCAGCGCCAGCGGCCAGGGCGCTGCAGGCCGGAACAGCGTGGCCCCGGGCCACGCGCCCAGCCATTGCAAGGCCAGCGCCAGCGCCTGCACGGCCCAGGCCGCCACGTCCCAGAGCGGCGGCACGATCACGCCCAGCAGCGCCAGCGGCGTCACCAGCAACGTGACCCACGGAATGGCTGCCAGGTTGGCCAGCAGCCCCACCACCGAGAACTGGCCAAACAGCAACAGCGTGAGGGGCGTGAGCGCCACCGTCACCACGCCTTGCTCGCGCAACAAACCCGCCAGCGCCTGCACACCCCGCCGCAGCCAGGGCGGGCGTTGCGCGCCGGCATCTGTAGAGCGGCGGCCCGGGTCGGTGGCAAACAGAATGCCCACCGCCACGAAGCTGAGCCAGAAGCCCGCCTGCAGCAGCGCCCAGGGATCGAGCAGCACCACCGCCGCCATGGCCAGCAACCACACACCGGGCCAGGGCCATTGCCGCACCGACAGCCGCAGCGCCACCACCACGGCCAGCATGAGCACCGTGCGCTGGGCCGGCACGCCCCAGCCCGAAAACAGCGCATAGGCCATGGCCAGCGCCACACCGCCCAGGCCAGCCGCCCAAGGGGCCGGCAGCGCCAGCACGGCCTGCGGCCAGACGTGCGCCAGCCGGCGCCACAGCGCACCCACCAGCGCCGTGGCCAGCCACGCAAACAGCGTCACATGCAAGCCCGAAATGCTCATCAAGTGCGCCACACCGGTGTTGCGAAAGAGGTCCCAGTCGGCACGGTCGATGGCCGACTGATCGCCCACCACCAGCGCGGCCAGCACGCCCGCGCTGCGCGGGTCAGACGCCACGCGCGCTTCGATGCGCTCGGCCACGGCCTGTCGCAGGCGGTCCAGCGGGTGCCACCAGGTTGCCCCCAGCCGCTGCGGCGCCGGGTCGCGCGGGCCGCTGCGCACATAGCCGGTGGCCTGGATGCCTTGCTCCCAGAGCCAGCGTTCGCGGTCAAACCCGTGGGGGTTCAGGTTGCCGTGCGGGCTGCGCAGGCGCACCGTGAAACGCCAGCGGTCGCCCGCACGCAGGCCCGGGCTTTCCTGCGACAGGCTCCACAGCGACCCTTGAGGCTCTGCGCTGGCCCCGGCGTACCAGCCCAACTGCAAGCGCGGCGGGAGGCGCACGGTGTCGCCCGAGCGGCGGGCAGCCTCCACCACGACATCAAAGCGCTCGCCCTGCGCGCTGCGCTGCGGCAGCGAGGCAATGCGGCCTGTGACCTCGATATCCACGCCCTGCAGGTTCGGGTCGAGCGCGTCGGCGGCAAAGTGCACGGCGCGCGCGCCGGTCAGCCCCCAGCCCAGCAACACGCCCGCCAGCAGCGCCACGCCCAGCGCGGGCCATGGCCGCCGCAACCGCCGCATGCACACCAAGGCACACAGGCCGGTGGCCAGCGCGGCGCCGTAGAGCGCCATGGGCGACAGATAGGCCTGCTGCAGCTGCAAGGCCACGCCACACACCCAACCCAGCAGCGCCGCAAAACCCCAATGGCGCATGATCAGGTCGCGCGCCAAGGCCAGACGGAAGTGTCATCAGGCCGTGGCGCAAGACTTGCTAGCATGGCTGCAAGCCGCGACGGCAAAAGAGTTGCCCGCGGACCCATTGTTTTATTCCTCCCTGGAAAGTCTCTCGTATGGCCATCCACGTCGCCCTGAGCCACATCACCCATTATCGGTACGACCGCCTGGTCAAGCTGGGTCCTCAGGTGGTCAGGCTGCGGCCCGCGCCGCACAGCCGCACCAAGGTGCTCTCGTATTCGCAGCGCATCGAGCCCGGCGGCCACTTCATCAACTGGCAGCAAGACCCGTTTGCCAACTACCAGGCACGCCTGGTGTTCCCCGAGCCCACCACCGAGTTCAAGGTCACCATCGACCTCGTGGTGGAAATGGCGGTCTACAACCCGTTCGACTTCTTCCTCGAACCTTCGGCCGAGAACTTCCCGTTCAAGTACGACGACGCGCAAAAGCAGGAACTCGCGCCCTACCTGGCCACCGCACCGCTCACGCCCTTGCTCAAGAAGTACGTGGACGAAGTGGACCGCACCGAACGCCGCACCATCGACTTCCTGGTCGATATCAACCAGCGCCTGCAGCGCGACATTGCGTACACCATCCGCATGGAGCCCGGCGTGCAGACGCCTGAAGAAACGCTCAAGCTGGGCAGCGGCTCGTGCCGCGACAGCGGCTGGCTGCTGGTGCAGATCCTGCGCCACATGGGCCTGGCCGCCCGCTTCGTTTCGGGCTATCTCATTCAGCTCACGGCCGATGTGAAATCGGTCGATGGCCCCAACGGTCCCGAGAAAGATTTCACCGACCTGCACGCGTGGTGCGAGGTGTTCTTGCCCGGCGCCGGCTGGATCGGCCTGGACCCCACCTCCGGCCTGCTCGCTGGCGAAGGCCACGTGCCGCTGGCCTGCACACCGCAGCCCTCCAGCGCCGCACCGGTCGAAGGCGCCATGGACAAATGCGAGGTGGAGTTCAGCCACCACATGAGCGTGACGCGCGTCTACGAATCGCCGCGCGTGACCAGCCCCTACACCGACGAACAGTGGGCCGGCGTGCTGGCCCTGGGCGACAAGGTGGACGCCGACCTCGTGCAGCACGACGTGCGCCTGACCATGGGCGGCGAACCCACCTTCGTGGCCACCAGCGACCGCGACGCCGGCGAATGGAACACCGACGCCCTGGGCCCGACCAAACGCGGCTATGCCACCGAGCTGCTCGGGCGGCTGCGCGAGGAATACGGCGCCGGCGGCTTCGTGCACATGGGCCAGGGCAAGTGGTACCCCGGCGAGCAGCTGCCGCGCTGGGCGCTCTCGATGTTCTGGCGCGCCGATGGCGAGACCATCTGGCGCAACCCGGCCCTGCTGGCCGATGAGCGCGACGAAGCCCACTACACCGCCGACGACGCGCGCCGCTTCACGCAGGCCCTCGCCCGCAAGCTCGGCCTGTCCACTCAGTACATCACCCCGGGCTACGAGGACACTTGGTACTACCTCTGGCGCGAGCGCCGCCTGCCCGTGAACGTGGACCCGTTCGACAGCAAGCTCGACGACGAACTGGAGCGCGCGCGCCTGCGCCGCGTGTTCGGCCAGGGCCTGGAATCCACCGTGGGCTACGTGCTGCCGCTGCAGGCCTCGGGCATGAACGGCGCGCTCTCCAGCAACGGCAAGAGCGGCTACCCGCGCATCTCCGGCACGGTGTGGTCCACCGGGCCGTGGTTCTTCCGCGACGAGCGCATGTACCTCATTCCGGGCGATTCGCCCATGGGCTACCGTCTGCCGCTGGACTCGCTGCCCTGGGTGTCGGCGGGCGACTACCCGTACCACATCGAGCAAGACCCGCACTCCGCGCGCGACCCGCTGCCGCGCGGCGCCGCGGTGAAGCACCAGGTGTCACCACACCAGGTGGGTGGCGGCTTTGCCGAGGGCGGCACCGTGTCGCTGCAAGGCATGGACTTCGACCCCGACAGCGAAACCGTGGAAGGCCTGCGCCCGGGCCAGCCGGGCCCCGGTGCGGCCCCTGCGCAGGCACTGGCCGCGCGCTTCCCGCAGCGCGGTGAGTCGGCGGCCTGGCTCACGCGCACCGCGCTGTGCGTGGAGGCGCGCGACCCGCACCGCGCCAACGGCCCCAAGGCCGAGAAAGCCGGCGGCGGCAAGAACCACCACCTCTACATCTTCATGCCGCCCATGGCGCACCTGGAGGACTACCTCGACCTGCTCGCCGCGGTGGAAGCCACCGCCGAAAAGCTGGGTATGGGCATCGTGCTGGAAGGCTACCCACCGCCGCGCGACCCGCGCCTGAAGATGCTGCAGGTCACGCCCGACCCCGGCGTGATCGAGGTCAACATCCACCCCGCGCACAACTGGGGCGAATTGGTGGAGCACACCGAATTTCTCTACGGTGCGGCCCACCAGACGCGCCTGTGCGCCGAGAAGTTCATGACCGACGGGCGCCACACCGGCACCGGTGGCGGCAACCACTTCGTGCTGGGTGGCGCCACGCCGGCGGACTCGCCCTTCCTGCGCAAGCCCGAGCTGCTGGGCAGCCTGCTGGCCTACTGGCACAACCACCCTTCGCTGTCGTACCTCTTCAGCGGTCTGTTCATCGGCCCGACGAGCCAGGCGCCGCGCGTGGACGAGGCGCGCAACGACCAGCTGGTGGAGCTGGACATCGCGCTGGCGCAGATCGAGAAGAACCGCAAGACCTACGGCGAAGACATGCCGCCCTGGATGGTGGACCGCACGCTGCGCAACATCCTGATCGACGTCACCGGCAACACGCACCGCAGCGAGTTCTGCATCGACAAGCTGTACTCGCCCGACGGCCCCACCGGCCGCCTGGGCCTGCTGGAGCTGCGCGCGTTTGAAATGCCGCCGCATGCACGCATGAGCATTGCGCAGCAGCTGCTGCTGCGCGCCATGGTCGCGCGCTTCTGGCAGGAACCCTGGCAGGGCAAGCTCACGCGCTGGGGCACCGAGCTGCACGACCGCTTCCTCCTGCCCACCTTTGTGCGCATGGACTTCGAGGACGTGCTCACCGACATGGCCAGCTTCGGCTACCCCTTCGACATGTCGTGGTTCGAACCGCACTTCGAGTTCCGCTTCCCGCTGGTGGGTGAGGTCACCGCCCGCGGCATCGAGCTCACCATCCGCAGCGCGCTCGAGCCCTGGCACGTCATGGGCGAAGAAGGCGCGCCCGGCGGCACCGTGCGCTATGTCGATTCGTCGCTCGAACGCGTGGAGGTGCGCGTCAGCGGCTTCAACGACAGCCGCCACGTCATCACCTGCAACGGCCGCGCCCTGCCCCTGCAGAGCACCGGCACGGTGGGCGAATTCGTAGCGGGAGTTCGCTACAAAGCCTGGAGCCCGCCGTCGGCGCTGCACCCGTCCATTCCCGCGCACGCGCCACTCACCTTCGACATCGTCGACACCTGGCTCAAGCGCTCCATGGGCGGCTGCCAGTACCACGTCGCCCACCCGGGCGGGCGCAACTACGACACCTTCCCCATCAACGCCTACGAAGCCGAAAGCCGCCGGCTCTCGCGCTTCTTCCAGATGGGCCACACGCCCGGCCGCATGGAGGTGGCGCCCGCGGTGCACAGCCGCGAGTTCCCGTTCACGCTCGACCTGCGCACCTGAAAGCGCCCGCACAGAACCGGGGACAAACCCTGTGTGAAGGATGCAACAAGGCGACTCACGCTCTCCCGAGGCGTCCGCACCCCAGCGGGCATACTCGGTGACCGTGAATCCCGAACCGACCGAATCCCTCTTTGCCGCGCTGCGCCCGGACTCACCTTGTGACTGGGCGCTGTCGCTGTCGGTGGCGGCCGACGCGGGCCACCGCGACGACCTGCGAGCCGGCGGTCAGCCCGATGCCACCGAACTCGCCCCCACCTGGGCGAGCTTCTTCGAACACATCGGCGCCGACGGCTTCGCCGACCTGAACCGCCGCGCCGACAACCTCGATCGCCAGATCCGCGACAACGGCGTCACCTACAACGTCTACGCCGACGCCTCCACGGGCCTGGAGCGGCCCTGGTCGCTCGACCTCTTCCCCAAACTCATCGACCCGCAAGACTGGGCGCAGATCGAGACCGGCGTGTTGCAGCGCACCCGCTTGCTCAACGCCATGATGGCCGACCTCTACGGCGAGCGCGAGCTGCTCAAGCGCGCGCTGCTGCCGGCTGCACTGGTGCAGGGGCACCCGGGCTACCTTCGCTCCATGCAGGGCATGCGCCCGCCGGGCGACACCTGGCTGCACATCGTGGGCTTTGACCTCGCGCAGGGGCCCGATGGCCGCTGGTGGGTGGTGGGCCAGCGCACGCAGGCGCCGTCGGGGCTGGGCTACCTGCTGGAGAACCGCATCGCCATCGCGCGGCAGTTCCCCAAGGCCTTTGCCGGCATGAAAGTGCAGCGTCTGGCCGCGAGCTACCGCGCCCTCATGGACGGCATCAAGCACATGGCGCCCGAAGGCGAGAACGCGCGCATCGCCCTGCTCACGCCGGGGCCGTACAACGAAACCTACTTCGAGCACGCGTACCTCGCGCGTTACCTCGGCCTCACGCTGGTGGAGGGCAACGACCTCACCGTGCGCGACCAGCGCCTGTTCCTCAAGACGCTCAGCGGCCTGGAGCCGGTGCATGCGCTCATCAAGCGCCTGGACGACGAGTGGCTGGACCCGCTGGAGCTGCGCTCGGACTCGCGCCTGGGTGTGCCCGGCCTGCTGCAGGTGCTGCGCGCGGGCAACCTCCTGCTGGCCAACGCCCCGGGCTCGGCGCCGCTGGAGTCGAGCGCCTTGCTCGGCTTCCTGCCCGCCATCAGCCGCCACCTGCTGGGCGAAGAGCTGGCCCTGCCCTCGCTGGCCACCTGGTGGTGCGGCGAAGACGCCGCGCTGCGCGAGGTGCTGCCCCTGCTCAAGGACAGTGTGATCAAGCCCACCTACCCGCGCTCGGGCCTGGACACCGTCATGGGCCAGAGCCTGAGCGAGCGCGAACTCGACGAATGGTCGGGCCGCATGGCCCGCCACCCGGACGACTACACCGTGCAGTCGTGGCTGCCGCTGTCGCAAACCCCCACCTGGAGCGGTGAGCGGCTGATGCCGCGCTCGTCCATGCTGCGCGTCTTCGCGCTGGCCGACGGCCCGCAGTCCTGGCGCGTGCTGCCCGGCGGCCTGGTGCGGCTGGCTCCGCGCGGTGAATTGATTGCCGCCATGCAGCGGGGCGGCAGCAGCGTGGACTGCTGGGTGCAGACCGATGGCCCGGTGGACCACACCAGCCTGCTGCAGTCCGCGCCCAGCACGCTGTCGCTCGCGCAGCAGAAGCAGCCCGTGACCAGCCGCGCCGCCGAAAACCTCTTCTGGCTCGGCCGTTACACCGAACGCGCCGAAAACAGCATTCGCCTCGCGCAGATCGTGCTCAACCACATGGGCGGCGAAGAACCTAATTCGCGCGCGCTCATGGCCTGGCTCTCCAACATGGCGCGCGAGAACGCCCTGGTGCTGCCCGATGTGCCGACCGCCACGCTCTCTGCACGCGTGTTCGCGCGCAGCCTGATTGCCGCGCTGTCGCCCGCCCCCGGCCATCCGCTGGCCGCGCCATCGTTCAGCGTCGGCTTCAACCTGCGCTCGCTCAAGGCAGCGGCCTCGCAAGTGCGCGAGCGCCTGTCGCAAGAACACTGGAACCTGATCGAGCGCACCGAGGCCAGCTTTGCCCGCGACTGCGCCGCGCTCTCCACCGACGCCGAATACGCCACCGCCGAAGCCATGGCCGCGCTGCAGAATGCCAGCGAACTGCTCGCGGCCATCACCGGATCGCAGACCGACCGCATGGTGCGCGACGACGGCTGGCGCCTGCTCTCCATGGGGCGCCACATCGAGCGGCTGATCACGCTCTCCCGCGCGCTCTCGCTCGCGCTGGAGCACGGCTGCGTGCACGACCAGGCGGGCTTCGAAGCCGTGGTGGCGCTGTTCGACAGCACCATCACTTTCCACGCGCAGTACCAGCAGCGGCGCGACATGGTCGCGCTGATCGACCTGCTGGTGATGGACCGCGACAACCCGCGCTCGCTGGCCTGGGTGGTGCAGACACTGCGTTCGCGGCTGGCCAAGCTCTCGCACAGCGCCACACCGCAAGACGCCGTGCTCGCCCGCAGCCTGCCCAACCCCGATGGCTGGGTGCTGCCCGATCTCAGCAACTGGCAACGCGGCCCCGATGGCCAGCGCACCTGGAGCGACCTGGCCGAACTGCTCGACGGCTGCGAAGCCGCCGCGATCGACCTCTCCGACGAGATCACGCGCCTGCACTTCAGCCACGCCGACCAGCGCAACCAGTCACTAGGCGCCTGAACATGAACCCCCACGCTCTGCACTTCGTGTCATCGCTGCCCCCCATGGGGGCGCAGGCCCGCCTTGGGGCGGCCCGGCGGAGGGCCTGAACATGCTCCTTCGCATCCTCCACCGCACCCGCTACCGCTACCACGGCGCGATCGACATGGCGCAGCACATGGTGCACTTGCGCCCTGTGGACACGGCGTCGCAGGAAGTGCTGTCGCACGAGTTGCGCATCGACCCGAACCCGGCGGCGCGCAGCGACACCACCGACGTGTTCGGCAACCAGCGCACCTTCTTCTCGCTGCAGTCCACACACAACATGCTCACCGTCGAGGCCGACAGCCTGGTGCAGACCCGCGCGCCCGAGCCCCTGCCCGAAGGCGCACCCTGGCGCGGCATGACCTGGGAGCGCGTGCGTGAGCACTTCCGCTACCGGGCGCAGGCACCGTTCGACGCCGCCAGCGAATTCATGTTCGCCTCGCCCTATGTGCCCCGCGACGACGCCTTCACCGCCTTCGCCCGCCCCGCCTACAAAGCCGGCCTGCCCGCACTGGAAGCCGCGCGCATGCTCATGGAGCGCATCCACACCGAGCTCACCTACGAAACCGACAGCACCGAGGTCAACACCCCGGCGCTGGCCGCGCTCGCCCAGGGCAAAGGCGTCTGCCAGGACTTCGCCCACATCATGCTGGGCTGCCTGCGCTCGCTCGGGCTGCCGGCGCGCTACGTCAGCGGCTACCTGCTCACACGCCCGCCGCCGGGCAAGCCCCGCCTGATCGGCGCCGATGCCTCACACGCCTGGGTGTCGGTGTACGTGCCGGTGGTCAACGACCGTGAGGCCGCCGATGGGCTCACGGGCGCCTGGTTCGACTTCGATCCCACCAACAACCGCTGCGGCTGGGGCAGCCCCGGTGAAGACTACGTGACGCTGGCCACCGGGCGCGACTTTGCCGACGTCTCACCCATGCGCGGTGTGATCCAGAGCGGCGCGCGCCACACGCTGGCCGTGGCCGTGACCGTGGCCCCGCCCGACGAACTCGACCAGCTCGAAGCCGCCGAGACCGACTGAGGCCGCACACCCCCGTCGATAGAATGGGCCGCTCTTTCTTCAGGAGCTTCCCATGAGCGTTTACGACAAGCTGTCCCAACTCGGCATCACACTGCCGCCCGTGGCCGTGCCGGCTGCGGCCTATGTGCCCTTCGTGCAGACGGGCTCGATGATTTTCCTCAGCGGCCACATCGCCCGCAAAGACGGCAAGCCCTGGGTCGGCCAGCTCGGCCTGACCATGACCACCGACGAAGCCAAGCCCGCCGCGCGCGCCGTCGCCATCGACCTGCTGGGCACGCTGGACGCGGCCTGCAAAGCCGCCGGCAAAGATCTCAACAGCGTCAAGCGCATCGTCAAGGTGCTCAGCCTGGTCAACTCCACCGCCACCTACACCGAGCAGCACCTTGTCACCAACGGCTGCAGCGAGCTCATCGGTGAAGTGTTCGGCCCGGTGGGCGCCCACGCCCGCAGCGCGTTTGGCGTGGCACAGCTGCCCATGGGCGCGTGCGTGGAAATCGAGCTGATCGCCGAACTGGGCTGACCCTTCCAGCCACAACCGACCCGGGACCGTCCACCCGACACAGGTCGGGTTCCCGGGCGGCGACAAACCTTTGAAACTGGCCAGATCTTCACCTGAAAGGCCTGTTTCACATGACTCCCCGCCCGCCCCAGCGCACCTGCCTCGGCGCCACCCTCCTCGTGGCCTTGGGCCTCACCGGCTGCGCTGCCACCATCAACCAGGAAGGTCTTGAACAACGCACCTCGGTGGCCATCGGTCGCCAGGTGGGCAGCTTCACCATCGCCAACCAGAGCGAGGAAACCGGCGGGCGCATCAACTACACGGCCAGAACGAAGGACGGCGTGAGCTACCAGTGCTACATGTACTCGGCCACCAAATTCCAGCAGGTGATGTCGTTCGGGCAGACGCCCAACTCGGATGCCATCTGCACCCCCATGGGCGGCAAGGCGCCAGCCGCTGCGGCCCCCAACTGCAATGCGCTGAACAAGGCCGCTGGCCGTTGCTGACGCCGCGCAGCGCCTGGCGCTGACGCGTCAGGCCGCGGGGCCCGGCTGCAGAAAGGCCTCAAAGCCCGCGAGCTCTTCTTCCAGCGCACGCTCAAAGCCCGCCTCGCGCGGGCGCGCTGCCACAAAACCCAGCGCATGCTGCAGCCGCCCGCGCTCCATGCGCAGGTTGGCCCAGCCCACCATCTGTTCACCCCACAACACGGGCAGCGCGTAGTGGCCCATGGTGCGTTTCGGGGCAGGCACATACGCCTCGAACCGATAGGCCCAGCCCCACAGCATTTCGAAGCGCCGCCGGTCCCACACCACCGGATCGAACGGCGCAAGCAGGCGCACCCCGTCAACCGGCTGGTGCCGGCGCGATGCGGGGTTTTCATCGGCCGGCCAGAACCAGGTGGTGCCATCCACCACGGCGTGGCCATAGCGCTCGCGCGCCGCCTTCACCACGGCGCGGGTCTCGCTGGACAGGTGGTTCGCGCCATAGCGCAGCAGCGTCACCAGATAGCCCAGGCTGGGCGCCGGCAGCGGCGCATACAGCGCCACGATGGTGTCGACCAGCGCCTCGGCGCGCGCCTTGCGGGCGGCCGGGCTGTCGTCCTGCTCGTCGTGTTGCATGGCTTCATAAACCCGCGTGCCCGCCTCGCGGCGGCGCACGCGCAGCCAGCCGTGGTGGTGCATGCGCTCCAGCAGGCGGGTGCTGGCATTGAGCTCACCGCCCCAATAACCGGCCACGCGCCCGTGGTGGGCAAACGCCTCGCCCACGTCCCGCGGATGCACCGCACCGCGCGCCTGCACGAAGGCAAGCACTTCACGCGCCTGCGCGAGCGTGGCCGCGTCCCAGGGGCGGCGGGGCGTGCGTGGGTGCAGCAGCGCGAGCGTCTGGCGCGGCATGAAGCCGTAGTTGACGAAGGCGTCTTCTTCGATGCCCAGCCGCTCGTAGCGGCGCTCCAGGTCGCCGGCGCGGTAGTCGCGCACCCGCTGGAACAAGATGAGGTCTTGCGCGCGGGCCGGTGCGCGCATGGGATCGGCCTGCACAAAGCCCAGCCGGCGGATCGCAGCGGGCAGCGTGACCGGCCGGAACAGGCTGCGCGCGATCGCGTGGCGGCGCAACTCGTCCAGCGTGGGCGGGCGCGCCATGCCGGTCTTACTCCACCCGTGTGACGCGGTTCGGCTTGAAGCCCAGGTCCGCCGCCTTGCCCTTGCGGCCCCGTGCCGCGCGTGCGTTGTTCAGGCTGCGGATTTCCAGGGTTTCGTCGCGCTCCTTGCCACCGCGCCCGATGCCTTCGATCTTCACGCTGCGCGTGTAAGCGGCCGCGCCAGCCAGCGTGTCCTTGGGCTCCAAGTCGATCAGCATGAGGCCACGCCCACCCTTCTCCATCAGCTTGAGCTCGCCAATTTCAAAGGTGAGGATGCGCCCGCCCGTGGACGCGCAGCACACATGCGTGGCGGCGTTGAGCGGCGTACCGCCGGACGTGAAGGCCGCGTGCGAGGGCGCGCAAGGTGTTTCGCCTTCGCCCAGGTTCAGGAACGTCTTGCCGCCGCGCTGGCGCGACACCATGTTCTCCACCGTCGCCATAAAGCCATAGCCGCCGCTGCTGCTGAGCAGCAACGCCGCGTTGGCCGGACCCGCAAAGTAGTGCAATGGCTGTGTGCCGCTTTCGAGCTCGATCAGCGTCGTGATCGGCTGGCCATCGCCCCGCGCACCCGGCAGGCTGGCCACCGGCACCGAGTACACGCGGCCGTTGCTGCCGAAGGTGATGAGCGTGTCCACCGTGCGGCATTCGAAGGTGCCATACAGCCCGTCGCCCGCCTTGAATGCAAAGCTGCCCGCCTCGTGGCCGTGCCCCGTGCGCGCGCGCACCCAGCCCTTGCTGGAGACCACCACCGTCACCGGCTCGTCCACCACCTTGATCTCGGCCACGGCCTTCTTCTCGGTCTGGATCAGCGTGCGGCGCGCATCGGCAAAGGTCTTGGCGTCGGCCTCGATCTCCTTGACCATCAGCCGCTTCAGGCTGCCGGGGTTGCCCAGGATGTCTTCGAGCTTGCCCTGCTCTTCGCGCAACTCCTTGAGCTCCTGTTCGATCTTGATGGCCTCGAGGCGAGCCAGCTGGCGCAGACGAATCTCAAGAATGTCCTCGGCCTGCCGGTCGCTGAGCTTGAAGCGCTCGATGAGCGCGGCCTTGGGCTCGTCGCTCTGCCGGATGATGGCAATGACCTCATCGATGTTGAGCAGCACCAGCTGCCGCCCTTCAAGGATGTGGATGCGATCGAGCACCTTGGTGAGGCGGTGCTGCGAACGGCGGGTGATGGTGCCCTGGCGGAACTCGATCCACTCGGTGAGCATCTGCCGCAGCGACTTCTGCGTGGGCCGGCCATCGAGCCCGACCATGGTGAGGTTGATCGGCGCCGACGTTTCCAGGCTGGTGTGGGCCAGCAGCGCGGTGATGAGCTCCTGCTGCTCGATGCGGCTGCTCTTGGGCTCGAAGAGCAGGCGCACGGGCGCATCCTTGCTGGACTCGTCGCGCACGCTGTCCAGCACCATCAGGATGCTGGCCTTGAGCTGTGTCTGCTCCTGTGTGAGCGCTTTCTTGCCCGCCTTCACCTTCGGGTTGGTGAGCTCTTCGATTTCTTCCAGCACGCGCTGCGTGCTCACGCCCGGTGGCAGCTCGGTCACCACCAGCTGCCACTGGCCGCGCGCCAGGTCTTCGATCTTCCAGCGCGCACGCACCTTCAGGCTGCCACGGCCGGTGCGGTACGCGTCGGCGATGTCGCTGGCCGGGCTGATGATCTGGCCGCCGCCCGGGTAGTCGGGTCCGGGCATCAGCGCAAACAGTTCGTCGTCGGCGAGCTTGGGGTTCTTCACCAGCGCCACGCAGGCGTCGGCCACTTCGCGCAGGTTGTGGCTGGGAATTTCGGTGGCCAGGCCCACGGCAATGCCGCTGGCGCCGTTGAGCAGGTTGAACGGCAGGCGCGCGGGCAACTGCTTGGGCTCCACGGTGGAGCCGTCGTAGTTGGGCACGAAGTCCACCGTGCCTTCGTCGATTTCGTCGAGCAGCAGCGTGGTGATCTTGGCGAGCCGCGCTTCGGTGTAGCGCATGGCGGCGGCGCCGTCGCCGTCGCGGCTGCCGAAGTTGCCCTGGCCATCGATCAGCGGGTAACGCTGCGCGAAGTCCTGCGCCATGCGCACCAGCGCGTCGTACGCGGCCTGGTCGCCGTGCGGGTGAAAGCGGCCCAGCACGTCGCCCACCACGCGCGCGCTCTTCACCGGGCGCGCGGCGGTGTTGCGGTTGGGCCCGCTGAAGCCCAGACCCATGCGGTCCATGCTGTAGAGAATGCGCCGCTGCACGGGCTTCTGGCCGTCGCACACGTCCGGCAGCGCACGGCCTTTCACGACCGAGAGCGCGTATTCCAGGTACGCGCGCTGCGCGTAGTTGGCGAGGTTCATGCCATCGTCTGGCTCGGACAAGGGCAGTTCAGGGGTATTCAGGTCGGACATGGATGCTCAAACTCAGATATCGATTTCGACGGAGTCGCCATGCAACTCCATCAGCTCGCGGCGCGAGGCGGCTTCGCCTTTGCCCATGAGCTTGGTGATGAGGGCTTCGGTACCGGCAAAGTCAATGGCGCCCAGCACCACGGGCATGAGGCGGCGCGTGTCGGGGTTCAGGGTGGTGTCCCACAGCTGCTCGGCACTCATTTCGCCCAGGCCTTTGAAGCGGCTGATCTGGCACTTTTCGGGCGGCACGCCGTCCTTGGCGCATTTGTCCAGGATGGCATGCAGCTCGCCCTCGTCCAGCGCGTACTGCTTGGCCGCCGGCTTCTTGCCCCGCGCGGGAATATCCACGCGAAACAGCGGCGGGCGTGCCACGAACACGTGGCCCGCTTCGATGAGCTTGGGAAAGTGCCGGAAAAACAGCGTGAGCAGCAGCACCTGGATGTGCGAGCCATCCACGTCGGCATCGCTCAGGATGCAGACCTTGCCGTAGCGCAGGCCACTCAGGTCCGGCGTGTCGTTCGGGCCGTGCGGATCCACGCCGATGGCCACCGCGATGTCGTGAATTTCGGTGTTGGCAAACAACCGGTCGCGCTCGACCTCCCAGGTGTTGAGCACCTTGCCGCGCAAGGGCAGCACGGCCTGGCTTTCCTTGTCGCGGCCCATCTTGGCGCTGCCACCGGCCGAGTCGCCCTCGACCAGGAACACCTCGTTGTGCGCGAGGTCCTTGCTTTCGCAGTCGGTCAGCTTGCCGGGCAACACGGCCACACCCGATCCCTTGCGCTTCTCGACCTTCTGGCCGGCTTTCTGGCGCGTCTGCGCCGCCTTGATGGCCAGCTCGGCCAGCTTCTTGCCGTAGTCCACATGCTGGTTGAGCCAGAGCTCGAGCGCCGGGCGCACAAAACTGCCCACCAGGCGCACCGCGTCGCGCGAGTTCAGGCGCTCCTTGATCTGGCCCTGGAACTGCGGGTCGAGCACCTTGGCGCTGAGCACATAGCTGGCGCGCGCGAACACGTCTTCGGGCAACAGCTTCACACCTTTGGGCAGCAGCGCGTGCAGCTCGATGAAACCCTTCACCGCCTGGAACAGGCCGTCGCGCAGGCCGCTCTCGTGCGTGCCGCCCGCGCTGGTGGGGATCAGGTTCACGTAGCTCTCGCGCACGGGCTGACCGTCTTCGGTGAAGGCCACGCACCACGCGGCGCCTTCGCCCTCGGCAAAGCTGTCGTGCCCGCTGTCGGCAAAGCCTTCACCCTCGAAGAGCGGGATCACCGGATCGGCGCTCAGGGTCTGCTGCAAATAGTCGCGCAGGCCGCCCTTGTAGAGCCAGGTCTGGGTGTCTTTGGTCTTTTCGTTCACCAGCGTCACGCTCACGCCGGGCATCAGCACCGCCTTGCTTCGCAGCAGGTGCGTGAGCTCGCCCATGGGCAGCGCAGCCGACTCGAAATACTTCGCATCGGGCCACGCGCGCACCGTGGTGCCTTGCTTGCGGTCGCCCTCACCCTTCGGTGTGATCACCAGCGATTCGGTCACATCGCCGGCAGAGAACGCGAGCCTGGCCACCTGGCCTTCGCGAAAGCTGGTCACTTCCAGCCGGGTGGACAGCGCATTGGTCACGCTCACACCCACGCCATGCAGGCCGCCCGAAAAGCTGTAGGCGCCGCCCTTGCCCTTGTCGAACTTGCCACCTGCATGCAGCCGGGTGAACACCAGCTCGACCACCGGTGCCTTTTCCTCCGGGTGCAGCCCGAACGGGATGCCCCGACCGTCGTCTTCCACGCTCACCGACTGGTCGGCGTGCAGCGTGACCTTGATCTTCTTGCCGTGCCCGGCCAGGGCCTCGTCGGCCGCGTTGTCCAGCACTTCCTGGATGATGTGCAACGGGTTGTCGGTGCGGGTGTACATGCCCGGCCGCTGCTTGACCGGCTCCAGCCCCTTGAGGACGCGGATCGAGCCTTCGGAGTATTCGTTGGGTGTTTGGGTCGCCATGGGGGCGGATTGTATGCCCGGCAGGCTCAAAAGGCTGTATGGAAATACATGCCTTCAGATGGCTTGCAGACACCCATGCCCTGGCTGCATCAGTCGGCACCAGAAATTTCAAGCCGGCAGCGATCCAGGCGACAGGCGAGATCGGCCCTTCTTCGCTAAAGTCGCCGGATGTCGTCCGCCACGCCCCTCCAGAACCCGCCCCGTCTCTCCGCCCTGCAGGTGCTCGCCTGCGGCGCTTTCATCGTCACGCTCTCCATGGGCATCCGCCACGGGTTCGGCCTGTGGCTGCAGCCCATCACCCAGGCGCAGGGCTGGACGCGCGAAACCTTTTCCTTCGCGCTGGCGATCCAGAACCTTTCCTGGGGCGTGTTCGGCATCTTCGCCGGCATGGCCGCAGACCGCTTTGGCGCCTTCCGGGTGCTCATCGGCGGTGCGGTGGCTTATGCACTGGGGCTGGCCGGCATGGCGCTGAGCACCACCTCTACCACCTTTGCCCTCACCACCGGTGTGCTGATCGGAGCCGCCCAGGCCGGCACCACCTATGCCGTGATCTACGGCGTGATCGGCCGCCAGATTCCCGCCGAAAAACGCTCCTGGGCCATGGGTGTGGCCGCGGCGGCCGGGTCGTTTGGCCAGTTCCTCATGGTGCCGGTCGAAGGCTGGCTCATCAGCCAGTTTGGCTGGCAGCAGGCGCTGCTGTTCCTGGGTGCGGCGGTGTTGCTGATCATGCCGCTGGCGCTGGGCCTGCGCGAGCCCGGGTTTGCCGGCGGCGCGCCTGCACAACGCGAACAGACCATCGCCCAGGCACTGCGCGAAGCGTTCCGCTACCGCAGCTTCCAGCTGCTGATGGCGGGTTACTTCGTGTGCGGCTTCCAGGTGGTGTTCATCGGCGTGCACATGCCGAGCTACCTGAAAGACAACGGGCTGTCGCCCCAGGTCGCCAGCTACGCATTGGCGCTCATCGGCCTGTTCAACGTCATCGGCACCTACGCCGCCGGCGTGCTGGGCCAGCGCATGGCGAAGCGGCACATCCTCGCGTTTATCTACTTCGCGCGCGCCGCGGTGATTGCCATCTTCCTGATCGCACCGCTCAGCCCCATGAGCGTGTACGTGTTCTCCGCTGTCATGGGCCTGCTGTGGCTCTCCACCATTCCACCGACCAACGCGGTGGTGGCGCAGATCTTCGGTGTGGCGCACATGTCCATGCTGGGAGGCTTCATCTTCTTCAGCCACCAGATCGGCAGCTTCATGGGCGTGTGGCTGGGCGGTGTGCTGTACGACCAGACCGGCAGCTACAACATCGTGTGGTACCTCGCGATTGCGCTGGGCGTGTTCGCTGGTCTGGTGAATCTGCCGGTGCGTGAAACGCCGATCGCGCGTGCGCCTCAGCGCGTGGGAGCGGCGGCGTGAATCTGGACCCCCACGCTCTGCCGCTGCGCGGGTCGCTGCCCCCCAAGGGGGCTGAGCCGCCTTCGGGCGGCCGTGCGGCGGCTCACGTGTGGCAGCGCGCCCTGGTGTGGACCGGCGTGGTCGCCGCCCTGCTGGGCACCTTTGCGCTGTACCACCGGCCCGACTTCCTGGTGAACCTCGCCGATCAACTCTGGAGCTGCTTCTGATGCACGGCACCGAAGCGCCTTCGGCGTGGGTGCAGCGATGGTCGCATCTGGTGCCCGCAGGCGGTTCGGTGCTGGACGTCGCTTGCGGCCATGGCCGGCACATGCGCTGGTTCGCGCAACGGGGCCATGCCGTCACGGGGGTGGACCGCTCACCCGAGGCCATCGGGGCGGTGCAGCCGCTCGGCCGCGCGGTGCTGGCCGACATCGAGAACGGGCCCTGGCCTTTCCCGGACGAACGCTTTGACGCGGTGGTGGTGACCAACTACCTCTGGCGCGCACTGCTGCCGGTGATTGTGGCCAGCGTGGCCGAGGGCGGCGTGCTGCTCTATGAAACCTTCGCAGCGGGCAACGAGAGCGTGGGCAAGCCCTCGCGGCCCGATTTCCTGCTGCAGCCCGGCGAACTTTTGCGCGCCTGCGAGGGTCTGCACGTGGTGGCTTTCGAAGATGGCTTCTGCGACCGCCCCGAACGCTTCGTGCAACGCATTGCGGCTGTGCGAAAACGCCCGCCAACGCCCCCTTCGCCACCCCGGTATCCACTGGACGCCGCTGGGTAGAATGCAAGACTTGCGCGCGCTGCCTGCCCCCATGAGGCAAAGCAGGGTTGACGCTCCATTTGAGCCCTAAGCCTATGAAACCCATCACCGGCAGCATCGTGGCCTTGGTCACGCCCATGCACGAAGACGGCAGCGTGGACTACCCCACGCTGCGCAAACTCATTGACTGGCACATCACCGAAGGCACCGACTGCATCGGCGTTGTCGGCACCACGGGCGAATCGCCCACCGTGGCCGTCGAAGAGCACTGCGAAATCATCCGCGTGGCGGTCGAGCAGGCCAAGACCCACGGTGACAAGCGCGTGCCCATCATGGCCGGCTGCGGCGCCAACTCCACCGCAGAAGCCATCGAGCTCGCGCGCTTCGCCCAGAGCGTGGGCGCCGACTGCCAGTTGCAGGTCGTGCCCTACTACAACAAGCCCACACAAGAGGGCCAGTACCAGCACTTCAAGGCCATCGCCGAAGCGGTGGGCGACCTGCCCACGGTGCTCTACAACGTGCCCGGCCGCACCGTGGCCGACATGGCCCACGACACCGTGCTGCGCCTGGCCCAGGTGCCCGGCATCGTCGGTATCAAGGAAGCCACGGGCAACATCGAGCGCGCACAGTGGCTCATTCGCGATGTGCCCAAAGGCTTTGCCGTGTACTCCGGCGACGACCCGACCGCCGTGGCGCTCATGCTGTGCGGTGGCCAGGGCAACGTCAGCGTCACCGCCAACATCGCTCCGCGCCTGATGCACGAGTTGTGCATGGCCGCCATCGCCGGCGATGTCAAACGCGCCATGGCCATCCAGTTCCAGCTGATGCCTGTGCACAAGCACCTGTTCGTCGAGGCCAACCCGATCCCGCTCAAGTGGGCGATGGCCCGCCTGGGTCTGTGCAACGAGACCATGCGCCTGCCCATGACCCCCATGACCCGCAGCCTGGAGCCTGTGGTCGAAGGCGCGCTGCGCCAGGCGGGCCTTCTCTCCTGAGGCAGGCCACCCGGCCCGCTCCGTTCCCTCTTCCGTTCCAACGAGCCCCATTCATGTCCAACCGCACCCCGTCCCCGACCCTGCGCGCATCGACCTCCCCGGTCTTCGGCGCGGGCTTCCTGACCCGCCTGGGCCTGCTGGCTGCCGCCACCCTGGTGGTCTCGGGCTGCTCGATGCTGCAGGAAGACAAGATCGACTACAAAAGCGCCAAGCGCGGTAGCACGCTGGACGTGCCACCCGACCTGAGCCAGCTCAGCCGCGAGTCGCGCTACAACGTGCCCGGTTCGGTGGTCACGGCCAGCGGCTACCAGACCGCCCAACCCGCCCAGGCCACAGCCGCCAGCACCGCCGCGGTGAACGTCGGTGACGTGCGCATCGAGCGCGCGGGCAACCAGCGCTGGCTGGTGGTCAACCGCCCGGCCGACAAGCTCTGGAGCCCGGTGCGCGACTTCTGGCAGGAAAACGGCTTCCTGCTCGACCTGGACCAGGAAGGTCTGGGCATCATGGAAACCGACTGGGCCGAAAACCGCGCCAAGCTGCCCCAGGACTTCATCCGGTCCACCATCGGCAGGGTGTTCGAGAACCTCTACTCCACGGGCGAACGCGACCGTTTCCGCACGCGTCTGGAGCGCACGGCCAGCGGCGCCACCGAGATCTACATCAGCCACCGGGGCATGGTGGAGGTGTACTCCACGAAAGAAAAAGACCAGACCGTGTGGCAGCCACGTCCGGCCGACCCGGAACTCGAAACCGAATTCCTGCGCCGCCTGATGGTCAAGCTGGGCGTGACGGAAGCGCAGGCACAGGCGGTGGCCGCCACCGCACCGGTGCAGGCCGCAGCGCGTGTGACCACGGTGAACAACGTACCGGTCGTGCAGTTCGACGACAACTTTGACCGCGCCTGGCGCCGTGTGGGCCTGTCGCTGGACCGCACCGGCTTCACCGTGGAAGACCGCGACCGCAGCCAGGGCCTGTACTTCGTGCGCTATGTGGAACCCGTGGTCAACGCGAAGGAACCCGGCTTCTTCTCCAAGCTCTTTGGCGCCTCGAAGACCGAGGCCTCTACCGAGCGTTATCGCGTGGCGGTGCGCAGCGCCGAGAACAAGACGACAGTGTCCGTGCTCGACAGCCAGGGCCGGCCGGACGCCTCTGCCGCGGCCCAGCGCATTGCGAAGCTCCTGGCGGAAGATCTCAAGTAAGCAGCGTTCGCCCAAAGAAAAAGCCGCCCGATGGCGGCTTTTTCTTTGGGACCGAAGACCTCGATCGATCAAGGCTTGGTGACAGCGGCCTTGGCATCAGCGGCCACTTCCTTGGCCTTGTCGGCCGCGTCCTTGGCGGCGTCCATCGTGGCGTTGCCCGCAGCCTTGGCGGCATCGGCGGTGGCAGCGCCTGCTTCCTTGGCGGCATCAACGGTGGCGGCGGTGGCTTGCTTGGCAGCATCGGCGGCCGCAGCGCCCGCTTCCTTGGCGGACTCGGCAGCACCCGCCATGGAAGGCGCAGGTGCGGCAGCAGGTGCCGGAGCGGCCACAGGGGCTTCTTCCTTCTTGCCGCAGGCAGACAGGGCGATGGCGGCCAGCAGGCTGGCGAGCAGGATGGACTTTTTCATGATGACGTTTCCTATGAATGAAGGGGATTGAACCGGCGCGGATGATACCGCCCTCATCTGGTGCACCCGTTCGTGCGCTGGCATTTTTTACGCTTTTTCACAGCCCCAGCGTGGACGCCGGAAAAGCCGACGATCCCTTCAGCCACCACTGATGCAGCTGTTCCTGCAGGGCCACACGGCGCTCGGCATCGCGGCTCACCACCATGGTGCATCGCACCGTATCGAGGCGTTGCAACGTCCACCCGGGCGACCACAGAACACTGGGCAACTCATCGGCCGACGCGCTCGCGCATCCCTGTGCCTCCACCAGATGCGACCAGGTGGTGCGCCATTGCACGAAACGAGGATGTTGCAGCCGAAGCGCGCTGTAGTCGCGCGCCAACAGCTGCAGGGTGCGTCCACGGCGAGCCCAGGCATTCAACGAAGCCACCACCTCGCGCTCGCCCAGCGGCCAGTCGGTGAAGTCGGGGTCGCACAGCACGATCCGCATCCAGCCTTCCTGGGCCGCAACCGCCAGGGCCTGCCGCACGAGGTCAACGAAAGCCGTGCGGCCCGACAGCCGTCCCTCGGGCAACGGCGATGGTGGGCTTGCATGGACGGGTTCGGTCATGGGACGCTCCACAGGCCATCGCGACAGCTGATCAGGCGGGGTCGAGCCGGCGCAGCCAGCCTGCCTCGAACCAGTCCTGCAAAAGGGCTTTCGCATCCTCGCTGGCGCGCGCGACGTGCCGGGCATCCAGCACCCGCTGGTCAGCCAGCAGTCGCATCAAACGGGCGTCGGCGCCGCCTGCGCGAAAGCTCTCACCGTTGATGAAGATGTGGCGGTCGTCGTACATCATGCGGGTGCGCCGGTCCAGGCGGACCGCCCCGAGCGCCCAGTCGCCCTCCGGCTCATCGAACCAGACGCGCGGTTTGGGCTCCGTCATGACTTCGCCCAGCGCACAGGCCAGCGACTCACGCTCGGCGAGCAAACGCTGCAAGGCGTCTGCGGCAAACGCCTCAAGGGCGACGGGCATGGCCGCGGGGTGGGCTGTGGCGGTCTGCTGCGGATCGCGAAAAAGCGTGTCGTCGTCGAGCTCGTCGGCCATGCGCTGCAGCAGTTCACCAGCAAGTCCACCACGCTGAGGCGCGCGAAAACCAATGGAACAGGTGGTGCAGTCGCCGCCCACCGCATCACCGTCGTGCGCCCAGCGTGGAGGCAGGTACAGCATGTCACCCGGGTTGAGCACATGTTCTTCTTCAGGCTCGAAGTGGCTGAGGATCTTGAGCGGCACGTCGGGTTGCAACGAGAAATCTTTCTGTCGGCCAATCCGCCAGCGCCGTTGTCCGCTGGCCTGCAGCAGGAACACGTCGTAGCTGTCAAAGTGTGGCCCGACACCGCCGGTGTCGCTGGCCCAGGAAATCATCAAGTCGTCCAGGCGCGCATCCGGCACGAAGCGAAAGCGCTGCAGCAGTGCATGCGCAGCCTCCAGGTGCTGGTCCACACCCTGCACGAGCAGCGTCCAGCCCGGCTGCTTGAGGGGGGGCAACTGCGAGCGCGCCAGCGGGCCATGCCGCAGCGTCCAGCCGTGCGGCTTGCGCACGATCAGGCGCGACTCGACCGCTTCGCTGGCGGCCAGATCAAACAGCTGCTGCCGGTTCAAGAGCGGCAAGCCTGCGGTCACCGCGCCTCGAATGAGCAGGGGCTTCTTCTGCCAGTGGCGGCGCATGAACTGCGCCGGGGTGAGGCCCCCCAGCAAGTCGCAGGGAAGATCGGGCGCGGGCGCGGTGGAGATGGGCGGTCTGGATGTCGAGGTGTGGGGCATGGGACAATTGTCGGATGAAAATCAACCAACAATGCGTGGTCGCACTGACCTGGACCCTCAAGGACACGCTGGGTGAAGAGCTCGATGTGCTCGACGAACCCGTGGAGTTTCTGGTCGGAGGCAGCGACCTGTTGGCCAAGATCGAAGAAGCCTTGCTGAACCATTCGGCAGGCGATACGGTCGACCTGCACCTCGAGCCCGCCGACGGCTTTGGCGACTACGACGATCGCCTGCTGTTTCTGGAGCCACGCCACCTGTTCCCCGACGAGCTTGAGGAAGGCATGGGCTTCGAAGGCTTGCCGCCCGGGTGCAACCCCTCAGCGCCTCGGGACCGCCTGTATTTTGTGAGCGACATCTACCCCGAGCATGTGGTGCTCGACGGCAACCACCCGCTGGCCGGGATCGCGCTGCGCATCAGCCTGAAGGTGCACGCGGTGCGGGAGGCGCAGGAAGGCGAAGTGGGCAAAGGCACGCTGGGCACCGGTTTCTTCCGTATGCAGGTGGACGAGCCCGACGAGCTGCAAGGCCCGGGTATCACGCCACCGGGCCCGCGCACCCTGCACTGAAGGCGGTCAGCCGCGCCCCGTCGAGCCGTAGCCGCCGGTGCCGCGTTCGCTCGCGGAGGCGAAATCGTCCACCACGTTGAATTGCGCCTGCACCACCGGCACGATGACCAGCTGCGCGATGCGCTCCATGGGCTCGATGGTGAAGGCGACGTCGCTGCGGTTCCACGCGCTCACCATGAGCTGTCCCTGGTAGTCGCTGTCGATCAAGCCGACCAGATTGCCCAGCACGATGCCGTGCTTGTGACCCAGACCTGAGCGCGGCAGGATCAAGGCGGCATAACCCGGGTCGGCCAGATGAATCGCCAGCCCCGTGGGCACGAGCTGCCAAGCGTTGGGCGCGAGTTCCAGCGGCGCATCGAGGCAGGCCCGCAGGTCCAGGCCGGCACTCCCTGGCGTGGCGTAAAGAGGCATCTGACGGGTCAGGCGCGGATCCAGGATGCGGACGTCAATTTTCATGGAAGGCAAAGGCGGAAAAGCGTCGGTGGGAACAAAAAGGCCCGCTGCAAGCAGCGGGCCAACTTTGGGGTACACGGTGGAGCCGGCTACGCCGGCCCACCGATGCGCTCCTGAAGATCAGATCTTCACGCCGCTCATGTACTGGTTGAACGGGAACTCCGAGAAGCGGTTCCACAGGATCTGGTCGCGCTGGAAGGCGCGCATGTCCTGGTGGATCTTCTTGAAGGTGGGCGACTTCGCCTCGTGCTCGGCAAACACTTCCATGCAAGCCTTGAAGCCAGCGTCGATCACGGCCTTGGGGAAGGCCTTGAGCTGGGTCTTCTCGGCCACCAGTTTCTTCAGGGCGATCGGGTTCACGGCATCGTACTTGGCGGTCATGTCGGTGGCGGCAACGGCCATGGCCGCATTCAGGATCGCCTTGTTCTCATCGGAGAGCGCGTTGAACTTCTTCAGGTTGATGAAGAACTCCAGATCGGCGCCGCCTTCCCACCAGCCGGGGTAGTAGTAGAACGGAGCGACCTTGTTGAAACCGAGCTTGGCATCGTCGTGCGGGCCGACGAATTCGGCCGCGTCCAGCGTGCCCTTTTCCAGGGCTTGGTACACGTCGCCGGCTGGCAGGTTCTGAGCAACCACGCCGAGCTTGGCCATGCCTTCACCGAACACGCCGCCACCCATGCGCATCTTCAGGCCCTTGAGGTCGGCGGCCGTCTTGATTTCCTTGCGGTACCAGCCGCCCATCTGCGTGCCGGTGTTGCCGGCGCTGGCGGTCTTGAAGTTGTACTGGGCGAAGAATTCGTCGAGCAGCTTGCCGCCGTTGCCGTGCTGTTTCCAGGCGGTGTTCTGGCGTGCCGTCAGGCCAAAAGGTACCGCGCAGCTGAAGGCGAAAACGGGGTCCTTGCCGGTGAAGTAGTAGGCGGCCGACTGGGCCATGTCGATGTTGTCACCTTGCAGGGCATCGACCACACCGAAGGCTGGCATGAGTTCACCAGCGGGGTGCACGGAGATCTCGAACTTGCCACCCGACAGGGCCTTGACGGTCTGCGACAGCTTCTCGGCGCTGCCGAAGATGGTGTCCAGCGAACGCGGGAAACTCGAGGCCAGGCGCCAGCGCACGGCGGCTTGCGCGTGCACGGCCGGTGCCACACCAGCGGCCAGCACACCGGCCAGACCTGCACTCTTCACGATAGAACGACGATCCATTGAGATTGCTCCAGGATTGCTTGAAAAAGCTTGAAAGAAAAGCGCCCCCACTGAAGGGCGGGCGCCGAGACAAAACGATATTCGATTCTATTGATAACGATGGCGTCCGAGAGGCGAAGCGGCCGAGGGTTTTCCCTCGACGCTCTCAGCCATTCACGGGCCGCGCACCGTCAGCGGTGATCATTTGCGCCCGAGGGCGTCCTGCATGGCCTTCATGGGGTCGTCTTCCGCCAGGGGCTTGGTGTCTGCCGCAGCACCACCCGCGCCGTCGGCGGGTGCAGCTGGTGGCGCCTCACCACCTTCTGCGGGTTCGGCTTTCTCGTCGGCGCCGTATCCACCGCCACTGCCGTATTCGCCGTCCGCCGCGGGATTGAGGCTGTCGCGCATCTGCTCGCCCACCGCCTTGAGGTCGTAGTCCCCGGCTTTGTCGAGGTTGCCGGTGACCAGACCCGGGAAAGCGATGAGCACGCCCACCATGAAGAGCTGAATGATCAGGAAGGGAATGGCACCCTTGTAGATCTGCATCGTGGTGACCGGGTCCATCACCTTGTTCGTCACGCGATCGACGTACGGCTTGTCGGGCGCCACCGAGCGCAGGAAGAACAGAGCGAACCCGAAGGGTGGGTGCAGGAACGAGGTCTGCATGTTCACCGCCAGCAAGACCCCGAACCAGATCAGGTCGATGCCCAGCTTGTCGGCCACGGGCGCCAGCAGCGGCACCACGATGAACGAAAGCTCGAAGTAGTCGAGGAAGAAGGCGAGGAAGAAGATCATGATGTTCACCACGATCAGGAACCCCACCGGCCCACCGGGCAGATCCGAGAGCAGGTGCTCCACCCAGATAGGGCCATCGGCGGCCTGGAACACCAAGCCAAAGATCGTGGCACCGATCAGGATGAACATCACGAAGCTGCCCAGCTTGGTCGTGGTGGCCAGCGCTTGCTTGAGCAGTTGCATGCTCAGGCGCTTGCGCACCAGCGCCATGATCAGGGCCCCCATGGCGCCCATGGCCCCACCCTCGGTCGGCGTGGCAATGCCCAGGAAGATGGTGCCCAGCACAAGGAAGATCAGCAGCAGCGGCGGGATCAGCACGAAGGTCACGCGCTCGGCCAGCCGCGAGAGCAGGTTCAGCTTGGCGTATTTGTTGGCCAGCGCAATCATGAGCGCCACAAACGCCCCCCCGCCCATGGCCACCACGATCTTCTCGTCGGTGGGTACGGACGTCACCTCTTGGCCCAGCCACCAAGTGTGTACTTCGGGCATGTAGCGCGCCAGCACGATGGAGACCATGAACGAGATCACCATCACCACCAGCAACGACTGGTAGCCGCCGCTGCCGTTGGGCTCGCGGTAGATGCGCGCCTCCAGCGGCAGCGCAGGCACGCTGGCAGGCTTCAGGAAAGCCAGGCAGGCGATGTAAAGCACATAGCAGCCCACCAGCATGAAGGCGGGAATGAACGCGCCTTTGTACATGTCGCCCACGCTGCGGCCGAGCTGGTCGGCCATGATGATGAGCACCAGCGATGGCGGAATGATCTGCGCCAGCGTCCCGGAAGCCGCGATCACGCCGCTGGAGAACTGACGGTCGTACCCATACCGCAACATGATGGGCAGCGAAATCAAACCCATCGAGATGACCGAAGCGGCCACCACGCCGGTGGTGGCGGCCAGCATGGCGCCTACCAGCACCACGGCCAGCGCCAGGCCGCCGCGCATCGGGCCAAACACCTGACCCACGGTGTCCAGCAGGTCTTCAGCCATCCCGCTGCGCTCCAGGATCAGGCCCATGAGCGTGAAGAAGGGCACCGCCAGCAACGTGTCGTTGGCCATGATGCCGATGAGACGCTGTGGCAACCAGGCCAGCACCGAGGAGGGGAACACGCCCATCTCAATCCCGAGGATGCCGAACGCGAGGCCACAGGCGCCCAGGCTGAAGGCCACCGGAAAACCCAGCAGCAGGAACATGATGAGCCCCGCAAACATGATCGGGGCGAAGTTCGCAGCAATGAATTCCATGATCGATATCCCCGCCGGTTAGTGGGAAGCGGGGGCGGCTTTGGCCGCTTCGCGTTGGCGAAGGATTTCGGCCAGCTCTTCCTCGGCGGATTTCTCACCGGCCTTGATGGTCGGATCGGGGCCACGGCCATTGAGGAAAGCCACACGCTTGATCAACTCGGACCAGCCCTGCAGCATGAGCAGGACGAAGCCTGCCGGGATCGCCAGCCACACCGGCCAGCGGATCAGGCCGCCGGGGTTGCCCGACATTTCGCCCGAAGCGAACTTTTCCATGAGCACCGGCACGCCATAGAACAGCACCAGCAGGCACACAGGCGTGAGGAAGAACGCAAAGCCCACGATGTCGATCCAGATCTGCACCCGCTTGGGCAGGCGGCTGTTGATCACGTCGATGCGCACGTGCTCACGGTTGAGCAGGGTGAAGCCCGCTGCAATGAGGAAAGACCAGGCAAACAGGTACCACTGGATTTCCAGGAAACCGTTGGAGCTGGTGTTGAAGATGTAGCGCACGAGCGCGTTGACGGCGCTGATGACCGTCGAGCCCATGATCAGCCAGATGGCGTACTTGCCAACCCAGGCATTGAGCGCGTCAACGGCGCGAGAGAAGCGGAGCAATGCGTCCATCGTGTGTCCCATTTCTTGTGAAAAATGATCCGCGGCCACCCCGTCGATGAATAAACAAACACGCAGCGAGCGGTGTGCTGCTGCGTGTGGGTGGAGGGGAGCCGGGATTGTAGGTGATGCCCTCGCACAAACGAGCGCGTTCTACAGGGTGGATACCCTGCAAAACCGGGCTTGCGCAGCGGGTGGGCGCTCAGCCCACGGCCTTCACCACCGGAGACAGGAGGCTGGAGAAACGCTCACGTATGGCGCGTTCGATGCCCGCTTCATCCAGCCCCAAGCCAGCCAGCAGCCGGCCAGGATCGCCGTGTTCGGTGAAGACATCGGGCAGCCCCAGCTGCAGCACGGGCAGCTCGAAGCCCTCTGCATGCAGCGCCTCCATCACGGCAGCGCCGGCCCCGCCCATCACGCTGCCTTCCTCCACGGTCACGAGGGCATCGTGCGTCGCCGCCAGCTCGCGCAGCAACTCGAGATCGAGGGGCTTCGCCCAACGCATGTTGGCCACGCTGGCACCCAGCTTCTCGCCCACTCCAAGCGCGGGATACAGCAGCGTCCCGAAGGCCAGAATCGCAATGCCATGTCCCTTGCGGCGCCACTCGCCACGGCCGAACGGCAAGCCTTCGAGCCCGGCGGGCTGTGCGACGCCAGCCCCCGCGCCACGCGGGTAGCGCACCGCCACCGGCTGGTTCTGGGCAAACGCGGTGCTCAGCAATTGCCTGCACTCGGCTTCGTCGGCCGGACAGGCCA
Source organism: Hydrogenophaga sp. (assembly GCF_019264445.1). Classification (GTDB taxonomy): domain Bacteria; phylum Pseudomonadota; class Gammaproteobacteria; order Burkholderiales; family Burkholderiaceae_C; genus Hydrogenophaga. The sequence goes on along the minus strand of NZ_JAHVAB010000081.1, from coordinate 40,416 downwards.
CCGCCATGTTGGGAACGCAGCGCAGGTAGGCGATGTCGTAGGCACCGGCGTGCGTGGCGCCATCGGCACCCACCAGGCCCGCACGGTCCAGTGCAAACACCACCGGCAGGTTCTGCAGGGCCACGTCATGAATGAGCTGGTCGTAAGCGCGCTGCAGGAAGGTGGAATAGATGGCCACCACCGGCTTCATGCCCTCACACGCCAGACCTGCTGCGAAGGTCACGGCGTGCTGCTCGGCGATGCCCACATCGAAGTAGCGGGCCGGGAACCGGCGCTCGAACTCCACCATGCCCGAGCCCTCGCGCATGGCCGGCGTGATGCCCACCAGCCGCGCGTCGGCCTCGGCCATGTCGCACAACCATTTGCCGAAGACCTGCGTGAAGGTGGTCTTGGGCGGCTTGGCAGGCTTGGTCAGGCCCACGGCGGGGTCGAACGTGCCGGGGCCGTGGTAGGCCACGGGGTCCGCCTCGGCGAGCTTGTAACCTTGGCCTTTTTTGGTGACCACGTGCAGGAACTGCGGCCCACTGTCGGTGTCGAGCAGGTGGCGGATGTTCTCGAGTGTGGGAATGAGCGACCCGAGGTCGTGGCCATCGATCGGTCCGATGTAGTTGAAGCCGAACTTCTCGAACAGCGTGGCCGGCACCACCATGCCCTTGGCATGCTCTTCGAACCGCTTGGCCAGCTCGAACAAGGGCGGCGCGCCTTTGAGCACCTGCTTGCCGACGTTCTTGGCGGCCGCATAGAACTGGCCGCTCATGAGTTGCGCGAGGTAGCGGTTGAGCGCACCCACCGGCGGCGAAATCGACATGTCGTTGTCGTTGAGCACCACGAGCAGGCGACCATCGGCCACACCCGCGTTGTTCAGCGCCTCGAAGGCCATGCCCGCGGTCATGGCGCCGTCGCCGATGATGGCCACGGATTTGCGCGAGTCGCCCTGGATCTTGGCGGCCATGGCCATGCCCAGCGCCGCCGAAATGCTGGTGGAGGAATGCGCGGTGCCGAAGGTGTCGTACTCACTCTCCTCGCGGCGCGGGAAGCCACTGATGCCACCGAGCTGGCGCAAGGTGTCCATGCGGTCGCGCCGACCCGTGAGGATCTTGTGGGGATAGGTCTGGTGGCCCACGTCCCACACCAGCCGGTCTTCCGGCGTGTTGAACACATAGTGCAGCGCCACCGTGAGCTCCACCGTGCCGAGGTTGGAACTCAGATGCCCCCCCGTGCGTGCAACGCTCTGCAGCAGGAAGGAGCGCAGCTCTTCGGCCAGCGGGGGCAGCTGTGCGCGCGAGAGGCGGCGCACGTCGGCAGGGGATTCAATGGACGACAGCAGGGAACTCATGGGGGGTGTCGCTTGGGTCATGTTGGTTGGGTCCGGCGCCGGGCTCAGGAGACACGCCGCCCCACCCAGTCGGCCAGGGCGTGCAGGGTGGAGGTGTGCGCGAGGCCGCAACGGCCCAGGGCGTCATGGGCCTGGCTCAGCACGCGGTCGGCGTAGGCCTGGGCCTGCGCCAGTCCCATCAGGGAAACGAATGTGGGCTTGTCGGCCGCAGCATCCTTGCCAGCGGTCTTCCCCAGGGTGGCCGAGTCGGCAGTCACGTCCAGGATGTCGTCGACCACCTGAAACGCCAGGCCCACGCAGGCACCGTACTCGGCCAGCAAGGCCAGGGTCTGGGGCGGTGTGTGGCCGGTGGCAGCGCCCATGGTCACGCTGGCCTTGAGCAAGGCGCCGGTCTTGCGCCGGTGCATCGCCTCCAGCGACGGCTGGTCCAGGGCAACGCCGACGCTGGCCAGATCAACGGCCTGGCCACCGGCCATGCCGTCCGCACCGGCCGACAGCGCCAGCAGCCGGCACAGGCGCGCACTCATGGCATCGCTCACGCTGCCGTCGTCCGGCACGAGCAGCTCGAAAGCGAGCGCCTGCAAGGCGTCGCCTGCCAGCAAGGCCTGGGCCTCGCCAAACCGCACATGAACCGTGGGCTTGCCACGGCGCAACACGTCGTTGTCCATGCAGGGCATGTCGTCGTGCACCAGGGAATAGGCGTGGATGAGCTCCACAGCGCAGGCCGCTCGCAGGGCCGCAGCCGCCTGCCCGCCCACGGCCTCGCAGGTGGCCAGCACGAGCAGCGGGCGCAAGCGCTTGCCGCCATCGAGCACGGCATAGCGCATGGCGTCGCCCAGGCCCGCGGGCGCATCGGCAGGCACCCAGCGCTCCAGCGCACGCTCCACGGCGTCCTGCTGTGCGAGGCGCCAGGCCGCGAAGTCGCGGGTGTCGGACAACGCGGCGCTCACGCGGCGTCCCAGGGTTTGAGTGCGCCACCTTCGAGGACCTTGATCTGGTTCTCGACATCTTCAAGCCGCGCGCGACAGAAAGCCAGCAGTTCGGCACCGCGCTGGTAGCGCGTGAGCAACTGGTCCAGCGGGAGTTGTCCCGCGTCGAGCTGGGCCACCAGTTGCTCCAGCTCTTCCAGAGCGGCCTCGTAAGAGGCCGGGGCACTGGGCGACGAGACGGTACGGGCGGCGCGAGAGGGGGACGGAGTGGGCATGGATCCTGTGTGCTGGGGCCCTTCGCAGGCCACACGACCGCTTGCGTCGTGGGACCGGGCGGGCGACATGGCCCGACCGTGATGTGCTGAAGCTGGCCTTGATAAAGCGGCATTTTATGCCCGGCGGGCCCATTGCCCCCCGGGGTACAATCCGCGTTCTTTTTTTCTCCCATCTCTTCACCACGGACAGGCCTTGTCCGGAGGGACGCAACACCCACCCATCCCGCGCGAATTCGTCTGACGAGCACAGCGCTTACCCTGCCCCTTCATAGGGGGAGTCTCTAGGTCAGGACCACATGTCTGATTTAAGTCTTCAACTGCAGCAGGCCGCAAGCCAACTACCAGTTTCCAGCTACTTCAGCGAGGCGCTTTTCCAGCGCGAAAAGGAAACCCTCTTCCAGCGCGGGCCCCGGTATGTGGGGCACCAACTTGCCGTCCCCAACGTGGGGGACTACCACGTGCTGCCGCAGGAAGCCGGCGGGCGCGCGCTGGTGCAAACGCACAAGGGCGTCGAGCTTGTCTCCAACGTCTGCCGCCACCGCCAGGCCATGATGCTCAACGGCCGCGGCAACCTGAGCGAGACACGCAGTGGCAGCGCGGGCGGCAACATCGTCTGCCCCCTGCACCGCTGGACCTACAGCGGCACGCACGGCGAACAGGCCGGGCGCCTGCTGGGCGCTCCGCACTTCGAGCACGACCCCTGCCTGAACCTCAACAACTACCCGCTGCGCGAGTGGAACGGCCTGCTGTTCGAGGACAACGGCCGCGATGTGCAGGCCGATCTGGCGAACATGGGGCCGCGTGCCGCCCTCAACTTCGAGGGCATGGTGCTCGACCATGTGGAGCTGCACGAGTGCAACTACAACTGGAAGACGTTCATCGAGGTCTACCTGGAGGACTACCACGTCGCTCCCTTCCACCCGGGCCTGGGCGGGTTCGTCACCTGTGAAGACCTGCGCTGGGAGCTCAAGCCGGCGTACTCGGTACAGACGGTGGGCCCCGCCAACCTGCTGGGCAAAGCCGGCAGCCCGGTGTACCAACGCTGGCACGAGCAGCTCATGCAGTACCGCCAGGGCAAGATGCCCGAGCACGGTGCGATCTGGCTCACGTATTACCCGCACATCATGGTCGAGTGGTATCCCCACGTGCTGACGGTGTCCACGCTCCATCCGGTCAGCGTGGACAAGACCCTGAACATGGTGGAGTTCTATTACCCGGAAGAAATCGCGGCTTTCGAGCGCGAGTTCGTCGAAGCCCAGCGGGCCGCCTACATGGAGACCTGCATCGAGGACGACGAGATTGCCGAGCGCATGGATGCCGGCCGCAAAGCGTTGCTGGCGCGCGGTGACAACGAGGTCGGCCCCTACCAGAGCCCGATGGAAGACGGCATGCAGCATTTCCATGAGTGGTACCGCCGCCAGATGGCAGGTCCACTGGCGGACTGAGGCGATCGGTCTGTCCACTTGCGTCTCACCCGCCACGGGGGCCTGAACCATGCAGGCCTTGTGGATGCTGCTCGCCTCGGTGCTCTTCGCCACCATGGGCGTGTGCATCAAGTTCGCGTCGAGCCACTTCAACAGCTTCGAGATCGTGTGTTACCGCGGCCTCGTGGGCATGGTCTTCCTGATCGGCATGACACGCGTGAACGGCGTGTCGTTGCGCACCCAGGTGCCCATGATGCATGTCTGGCGCAGCATCGTCGGCACCATCTCGCTGACTGCCTGGTTCTTTGCCATTGCCGCCCTTCCACTGGCCACGGCCATGACGCTGAACTACATGAGCAGCGTGTGGATCGCGGCGTTCCTGCTAGGTGGCGCGCTGCTCGTGCAGGGCCGCAACGCGCCGATCCGCCAGCAAGGGCCCCTGTTCCTCACCGTGCTCGCGGGGTTCGCCGGCGTCGCGATGATGCTGCGCCCCACGCTGGCAGAAAGCCAGATGCTGGGCGCGCTGGTGGGGCTGCTCTCCGGCATCTTTGCCGCGTTCGCCTACCTCCAGGTGGCGGCGCTGTCGCGCGCGGGCGAACCCGAGAGCCGCACGGTGTTCTATTTTTCGGTGGGTGCCGTGCTCGCAGGCGGGCTGGGCATGCTCTTCGTGGGTGTGAGTCCATGGCACTGGCCCAGTGCGCTGTGGCTGCTGCCCATCGGGGTGCTAGCGCTCTTCGGCCAGCTGTGCATGACGCGCGCCTACTCGCGCGGCGCCACCATGGTGGTGGCCAACCTGCAGTACTCCGGCATCGTGATGGCGGGCATCTACGGCATCATTTTCTTCGGCGAACAGCTGCCCCTCATCGGCTGGCTGGGCATGGCCCTGATCATCGTCAGCGGCATCACGGCCACGGTGCTGCGCACCCGCACTGTGCCCAATGCACCCGCCGAAGAACATTGACTTGTGACTGCTCCACAATCCGGCCATGTACACCACCCTCATCACCGCCCCACAACTGCAAGCGCTCATGTCCAGCGGCACGCCCCTTTGCGTGTTCGACTGCACCCACGAGCTGATGAACCCCGATGCGGGCCAGGCCCAGTTTGAGAGCGAGCACATCCCGGGATCGGTCCACGTTCACCTGGACCGCCATCTCAGCGACAAGGTCGCCCCCGACCGCGCCAGCGGCGGGCGCCACCCCCTGCCGTCGCGCGCCACCTTCGCCGCCCGAATGGGCGCGCTGGGCTTGGGCAACGGCGTGCAGGCCGTGGTGCTCGACCGCCAGGCGATCACCACCAGCGGGCGCTTGTGGTGGATGCTGAAGTGGTGCGGCCATGAGGCCGTGGCGGTGCTCGACGGCGGCCTGGCGGCCTGGAAGGCCGCTGGCGGGGCGGTGCAAAGCGGCCCCGGCCCAACGGTGGCGCCGGCCACGTTTGAACTGCAAGACGAACGCGCGTCGCTCGTCAACACCCAGGACATTACCAACGCACTCGGACGACCCGCCATGTCCCTCATTGATGCCCGGGCCGGTGCGCGCTTTCGCGGAGAAACGGAGCCGCTGGACCCCGTGGCGGGCCACATTCCCGGTGCACTCAACCGCCCGTTTGCAGACAACGTTCAGCCTGACGGCCGATTCAAACCCGCCGCCCAGCTGCGCGCCGAGTTCGAGCAGCTGCTTGCGGGCCGCGATCCGGCCACGGTGGTGCACCACTGCGGCAGCGGCGTGAGCGCGGTGCCCAACCTGCTGGCCATGGAGATGGCGGGCATGGGTCGCACACGGCTCTACGCGGGCAGCTGGAGTGAGTGGTGCAACACCCCGGGTGCGCCCATCGCACAGGGTTGAAGCCACCAGAAAACCCCTTTGCCCATGCCAGCGAACCCGACCCGTCCGCCCGACAATTTGCCCGGGACGCTTCCCACCGAAGCGCAGCGAAAAAGAGTGCTGGAGTTGCTGGCACTGCTGACCGGTCTGGCAGCCGTCGTGGTGATGCTGATCGATTTCGTGGTGGCCAGCCCCGGACAACGCGAAGCATGGATTGCGGGTTGCCTGGCGGTGGTGTCGGGCGTGGCCTACGCGCTGGTGCGCTCGAACCGCATGCGGTACGTCGCCCACCTGGTGGTGGTGGGCACGCTGTGCACCGCGATCATGTCGGTGATCACCTACGGCTCGGTGCGAACAGCGGTGGGTTTCCTGTTTGTCGCGGCAGTGGCTGGCGCCGGCACATTCCTCGGGCGCAACGCGCTGATCGCCACCGTGGCGGCCAGTGTGGGGGCGCTCGGTGTGCTCACCCTGGCAGAGGTCAATGGGTGGTTCAGCGCCACGCCCTATTTCGAGGTGGGACTGCGGGTGTGGATCACCCACTCGGCCACGGTGATCGTCGTGGGTGTGATGGTCTACCACAGCGGTCGCCAGCTCAGGGAGGCTTTCGAGCGCCAGCGTGAAGAGCTGGAGCTGCGCAGAAAAACCGAACAGCAGCGCGACCGCAGCCTGGAGCGCTTCGCCCGCATCTTCCACAACAGCCCGAGCCCCATGATCGCGCAGTCGGCACGCTCCGGCATGATCCTGGACGTCAACCCCGCCTTTGAACGCTGCTACGGATTCACCCGCGCCCAGGCACTGGGAAGGGAAGACAGCTTCCTCTGGTCGGACCCGCAACAGCGCGAGGCGTACATGAGCCTGCTCTTCGCCAACCGCCGCGCCGAGCAATACCCGGCGCGCGGCCTGCGCGCCGACGGCAGCACCTTCGAGGCCCTGATCTCCAGCGAGATGGGCAACGATCGCGAAGACAAGCTGATCATCACCAGCATCCACGACGTGAGCGCCCAGAACGAGGTGATGGAACGCCTGCGCCGCTCCGAAGAGCGCTTTGCCAAAGCGTTCCACTTCAGCCCCCTGAACATGACGATCACGCGGCTGTCGGACGGCGCCATCATCGACGTCAACCGCGCCCAGGACCGCGCACAAGGCTTGATGCCCGATGAGATCAAGGGCAAGACCTCGGTGGAAATCGGCGCCTGGCTGACGCCGCAGGACCGCGAAGCCTTCGTGGCGCAACTCCTGCGCGACGGCCACATCGACGGCTATGAAACCCGCATGCGGCACAAGAATGGTTCGCTGGTGGACGCACGCGTGTGGGCCGAGCTGCTGGACCTCGACGGCGAACCCAGCATCCTGGCGTGCACCGTCAACATCAGCGAGGAAAAGCAGCGCGAGGCCTTGCTGCTCAACGTGGCGCGCGGCGTGGCCACCGAAACCGGCGAGGCCTTCTTCAGCGCCCTCACGCGCCACCTGTGCGAAGCCATCGGCTCCGACATGGTGGTGGTGGGCGAATGCCGCGACGACGGTCGCGTGCGCAGCCTGGCCATCCGCCAGAACGGGCAGGCCCGTCCCAACTTCACCTTCTCCATCGAAGGCACGCCCTGCGAACGCTCCTTGCAGATGCAAGACATGCTGATCTGCACCAGCGGCCTGGCCGAGCAGTTTCCGCGCGCCACGAGCCTGGTGGAATCCGGCTGCCAGGCGTACCTCGGCAAGGCGCTGCGCGACGCGGACGGCACCGCCATCGGCGTGATCTTTGCGCTGTGGCGCAAGCCTGTGGAGCTGCGGCAGGACACGCAGGCCCTGATTGCCATCTTCGCCAGCCGGGCCAATGCCGAGCTGGTGCGCCTGCGCCGCGATCGCGAGATCCAGCGGCTCAACGAGACGCTGGAGCAGCGCGTGCGCGAGCGCACGGCCGACCTGCAACAGCTCAATGCCGAGCTGGATTCTTTCGCCTACTCCGTGTCGCACGACCTGAAGTCGCCCCTGCGCGCCATCGATGGCTTCACGCGCCTGCTCGACGAGGAAGTCGGGCCGCGCCTGAGTGCGCAGGAGCGCCAGCTGCTCGATCGCGTGCTGGCCTCGACCCAGCGCATGGGCTCACTGATCCACGATCTGCTGGCGCTGGCGCGCGTGAGCCAGGGCGTGCTCGAACGCCGCAGCGTGAACCTGAGCGACATGGTCGAGAGCATCCTCGCGCAGGAGCGCCACAAGCACCCCGGGCGCGAGATCGAAACCCGCGTGGCCCCCGATCTCACCGCCCATTGCGACCCGCGCCTGGCGCGCATCGTGCTGGAGAACCTGCTGTCCAACGCGCTGAAGTACAGCCGCACCCGGGAAAAAACGCTGATCGAGTGGGGGCTGCTGCCGCCCATTGCGGGCGAGCCCCAGCTGTTTTACGTGCGCGACAACGGCGTGGGGTTCAACATGGCCTACGCCGACAAGCTCTTCAAGCCTTTCCAGCGCTTGCACATGCCCAGCGAGTTCGAGGGCACGGGCATTGGCCTGGCCACCGTGCGCCGCATCATCGAACGCCACGGTGGGCAGATCGCCGGTGAAGGCCAACCCGGCCAGGGAGCCCAGTTCCGCTTTTCTTTTGGCGAAACGCCAACCGACTGACGCAAGCGCTCAGTGCGCCAATCCGCTGACCACAGTGACCAGCGCAATACCCAAGGCCAGCCAGGCGATCTGGGCGAAAGTGGCCCCCAGACTCAGGCGTTTCTGCAGTTGTGGAATCAGGTCGGCCAGCGCCACATAGACAAAGCTGCTGGACGCTGCCACCAGGAAATACGGCAGGTAGTCCTGCAATTGCGTGAGCAGGAAATACCCCACCAGCCCGCCCAAGGCCGTGACCGTGCCCGCCAGCGACACCTTCACCAGCGCCGCGCGCGAGTTGCGGGAGGTGTGCCGCAGCACCACCAGATCGCCCATGTGGTGAGGCACTTCGTGGGCCAGCACCGCCAGCGCGGCCACCACGCCCAGGCGCATGTCGGCCATGAAAGCCGAAGCGATCAGGATGCCGTCGCCGAACGCGTGCACGCTGTCGCCAGCCAGCACGGTCCATCCGCCAGAGCGCAGCCCGTGATCGTGGTGATCGTGGTGATCGTGCGCATGGTGCGCGTGGCCATGGGCGTGCTCGTGAGGCGCATCGCCCTGGTGGTGTTCGTGGCCGTGGTGCCAGAGCTCGGCCTTGTCGAGCAGAAAGAAGAACACCAGCCCGGCCAGCAGCATGGCAAACAGCTCGTGCGCGCCGGCTTCGCTCTCGAACGCTTCGGGCAGCAGGTGCATGAAGGCCGTGGCCATGAGCGCGCCTGCGGCCAGACTGAGCATGTGCTGCGTGTAGCGCGCCAGCATGGCAAAGCTCAGCAAGGCTGCAAGCCAGACGCTGCCCACGCCGGCTGCGATGGTTCCGATCAGGATCGCAATCAGGGTCATGTTGTGTTGTTCGATTCTTCCGGCCAGCCGGCCCTGCATTCAGCCACAAAAAAGGGCCGCTTTTCAGCGGCCCTGGTCTCCTGGCGCGGCGGGATTCAGGCCACGCCGTGCTGCTTGAACCACGCCAGCGCGCGCTTCCAGCCATCCTCTGCCGGCTCCTTGCGAAAGCTCGGCCGGTAGTCGGCGTGGAAGGCGTGCGGGGCCTCCGGGTAGACCACAAAGCTGGAGGCCTTGGCCGCGGCATTGCCAGCGGCCAGCGCGGTTTTCATCTTATCAACCGTGTCAAGCGGAATGCCGGTGTCGGCCGCGCCATACAGCCCCAACACCGGGCCGTTGAGCCTGGCGGCCACGTCCACCGGGTGCCGTGGGTTCAGGGCGGTGGCGTCGCCCACCAGGCGGCCGTACCAGGCCACACCCGCCTTGACCGCCGGGTTGTGCGCCGTGTACAGCCACACCTGGCGCCCGCCCCAGCAGAAGCCGGTGATGCCCAGCTTGCTCGTGTCGCCACCGTTGGCGGCCGCCCATTTGACGGTGGCGTCCAGGTCGCCGAGCACCTGCTCGTCGGGCACCTTGGAGATCACTTCAGAAATGAGTTTGGCCATCTCGCCATAGCTCTGGGCATCGCCCTGGCGCACGAACAACTCGGGCGCGATGGCCATGTAGCCCGCCTTGGCAAAGCGGCGCGCGGTGTCAGCGATGTACTCGTGCACACCGAAGATCTCGGAGAGCACCAGCACCACCGGCAGGCCCGTCTTGCCGGCGGGTGCGGCGCGGTAGGCGGGCATCTTGAAACCGTTGACGTCAATCGTCACTTCGCCGGCCGTCAGGCCCTCGGCAGAGGTCTTGATGGCGGTCTGCGCCATCAGCGGCAGGGCGGAGGCCGCGTAACCCACGCCCAGCGCGGCCTTCAGCGCGGTGCGCCGGGTCGCGCCTTCGGCGCCGGATTGGCCTGGCAGCAACGCGGCCAGGTCTTGGGACATCTGTTCGTGCAACAAGAGAGTCTCCTCAAAGAAGGGTGAAGGGGGTTCGGCAGAGCGGCATTGTGGGCCGGCTCCCATACCAGAGGCGTGCGCTCAGAAAACGTTCATTCCGCAAGGGCCCGCCCGCGCGGTCGACCGTCTACTGCCAGCGCACTATTTTGAGGCGCTGCGCGCAACAAAGGCTCAAGCGCCGCCAGGGACCGTCGACACACCAGCCAAGCCTCAGGTTGAAAACCGATGTCCTCCCCATGAACATGATTCCGTCCTTTGCCCAACGGCGAGAGCCCCTGAGTTACAGCATCGACAAACTCGGTCGCCGCGACGAGATCGTGCTCAAGTCGTCCATGCGCGTGCTGGACCACCGCTTCCGGCACCGGTGGCACTGCGTTGAAAGCGGTGGCGACGTGCGCGTGACCACCGATGCCCAGGGCGACCACGCGGGCTCGGTGGTGATGCTCTATCTGGGGAGCGACACCATCGTCAAGAGCCTCACCATTCCCCTGCCGCTGCGCGCCGAGGAAGTCGAAGTTGCGTTTGACCACATGGGCGACACCCTGTTGCGCATCCGAAAAGGCCAGCGCAGGGGCACACCCCAGGAAACACCCCACGCGGGTGCGCTGCGAGGCACGCGGCGGCATGGCCACCCACAGCTCCCGCCTGAGGCGCTGTCGCTCCCGCACCCACTGGAGCCGGGCGCCGAGGTGCACATCGACGGCAAGCGCCTCGCAGGGGCGCGGTCACCGGGCTGGCTGGCGCGCCTGCGCGCACGCCGTGAACCCTGCCCGGATGTCGACTGACCTGGCCCGCCAGCCGCTCAGTGCGCCTGGTCCCAGTTCGGTCCCACGCCCACTTCCGCCAGCAGCGGCACCTTGAGCTCGGCCACGCCGGCCATGAGCCGCGGGATCTCGGTGCGCACCCAGTCCACCTCGCCTTCGGGCACCTCGAACACCAGTTCGTCGTGCACCTGCATGATCATCTTCGTGCCCCGCCGCTGTTCGTCCAGCGCGTTCTGCACCGCCACCATGCTCAGCTTGATGAGGTCGGCGGCCGTGCCCTGCATCGGCGCGTTGACCGCCTGCCGCTCCAGCGACGACAGCAGCGCGCCCTTGGCCGCCTGAATGCTCGGCAGCACCAGGCGCCGCCCGAACACGGTTTCCACATAGCCCTGGGCTTTGGCCTGGGCGCGGGTGTCGTCCATGTACCGCTTGACGCCGGCAAAACGCTCGAAGTAGCGGGTGATGTAGTTCTTGGCCGCGGTGTTGTCGATGCCCAGCGCCTTGGCCAGACCGAACGCGCTCATGCCGTAGATCAGGCCAAAGTTGATCACCTTGGCGTAGCGGCGCTGCTCGCTGCTCACCTGCGCGGTCTCCACGCCAAACACCTCGGCGGCCGTGGCGCGGTGCACGTCCAGACCGTCGTGGAAGGCGCGCAGCAGCGCTTCGTCGCCGCTGATGTGGGCCATGATGCGCAGCTCGATCTGCGAGTAGTCGGCGCTGGCAATGACATGCCCCGCCGGCGCCACGAAGGCTTCACGCACGCGCCGGCCTTCGGGCGTGCGGATCGGAATGTTCTGCAGGTTGGGGTCGTTGCTGGAGAGTCGGCCCGTCACGGCCACCGCCTGCGCGTAATGCGTGTGCACGCGACCGGTGCGCGGCAGCGCCAGCTGTGCGAGCTTGTCGGTGTAGGTGCCCTTGAGCTTGGAGAGGCCGCGGTGCTCCAGGATCTTGGCCGGCAAGGGGTAGTCCTCGGCCAGTTTCTCCAGCACCTCTTCGTCCGTGCTGCGCGCGCCGGTGGCGGTCTTCTTGATCACCGGCAGGCCGAGCTTGTCGAAAAAGATCTCGCCCAGCTGCTTGGGGCTGCTGAGGTTGAACGGTTGGCCCGCGATTTCGTAGGCCTCCTGCTCCAGCGCATGGATGCGTGAGCCCAGCTCGTGGCTCTGCCGGGCCAGCGTGGGCGCGTCGATCATCACGCCGTTGCGCTCGATGCGGTACAGCGCCTCGCTGCTGGCGATTTCGAGTTCGTAGATGAACTTGAGTTTCTCGTCGGCCTCGAGCTGTGGCCACAGCACGCCGTGCACATCCAGTGTCTGGTCGCTGTCTTCGCACGAGTATTCGGCTGCCTTGGCCACATCGACCTGGGCAAACGGAATCTGGTGCGCGCCCTTGCCGCACAGGTCTTCGTAATTGATGCCCTGGCGGCCCAGGTGGCGCTCGGCCAGGCTGGCCAGGCCATGCGGCTTGTGCACTTCGAGCACGTAGCTCTGCAGCATGGTGTCGTGCGCGTAGCCCTGCACCTCGATGCCATGGTTCGCAAACACATGCCGGTCGTACTTGACGTGCTGGCCGAGTTTGAGGCGCTTGGGGTCTTCCAGCCAGGGTCTGAGCCTGGCCAGCACCTCGTCCAGCGGCAGCTGCTCGGGCGCGTCGGGCCCGCTGTGCCGCAGCGGGATGTAGGCGGCCTCGCCCGGTGTCACGCTGAAGCTGATGCCCACGATCTCGGCGCGCATTTCGTCGAGCGAGGTCGTCTCGGTGTCCAGCGCCACCAGCTCGGCGGCCTGCAGGCGCGCCAGCCAGGCGTCGAACTGTTCCCAGGTCAGGATCGTGTCGTACTTCAGGTTGGTGGTGCGTTCGGCGCTGCCACTGAGGTCGGGCTCGTCGAACAGCCCGGGCGAGCCGTCGCCGGCCTTGCCTCTGGCTTTGCCCTTGCCCTGATGCTCCTCGATCTGCTCGGGCGGCGTGAGGTGCTGCGCCAGCGCCTTCACCAGCCCCTTGAAACCGTAGCGCTCGCCAAAAGCCATCAGGGCCTCGGAGTCCTGCCCGCCCACCGCAATCGCGTCCAGCGAAGGCAGGCCTGCGATGTATTCCGTCAGGTCGCAATCGGTCTTGATGGTGAGCAGCTCGCGGCCCTTGGGCAGCCAGTCGAGCGCATTGCGCAGGTTCTCGCCGGCGGCGCCCTTGATCTCGCCCGCGCGCGCCACCAGCGCCTCCAGCGAGCCGTACTCCGTCAGCCATTTCACGGCAGTCTTGGGGCCGACCTTGGGCACGCCGGGCACGTTGTCGACCTGGTCGCCCACCAGCGTCTGGTAGTCCAGCATCAGGCTGGGGGGCACACCGAACTCCGCCGTCACGCCCGCCACGTCACGCTTGCGGTCGTTCATGGTGTCGATGACGGTGATGTGCTCATTCACCAGCTGGCTCAGGTCCTTGTCGCCGCTGGAGATGATGCATTGAATGCCCTGCTTCGCCGCCACGTCGGCCAGCGTGCCGATCACGTCGTCGGCCTCCACACCGGGCACGTCCAGCACCGTCCATCCCAGCAGCTTCACCACCTCGTGGATGGGGGCGATCTGCGCGCGCAGGTCGTCGGGCATGGGCGAGCGGTTGGCCTTGTAGTCCGGGTACAGCGCGTCCCGGAAGGTCGGGCCCTTGGCGTCGAACACGCAGGCGGCGAAATCGGCCCGCACGTCCTTTCGCAGCTTCTGCATCATGTTGATCATGATGCGGATCGCGCCGGTCTTGAGCTCCGTGCCGTCAGGCAGCTTGGTGCTCATCGATTCACCGCCGGCAAAGAACGCGCGGTAGAGGTAACTGGAGCCATCGACCAGCAACAGGGTCTGGCCAGAGGCGGGAGCGGGTGTGGAGGCGTCGGACATGGGGGGATTGTGGCGGAGATCGGGTCCTGCCCGAGCGCCCGAAGGCGCGTTTCAACGGGTAACCGGCATGCCCCCTGGAGCGCCGCGCCCGCCCTGCCTTGCCTACAATGCCGCATGAACCCGATCACCCGCCACCCTGCCGCCGCACTCGCCCTGGGCCTGTGCCTTGCCTTGCCTGCCCTGGCCCAGGTGGCCCCGGCGGAGACACCCCCCCCAGCCGCCACAGCGCGCGACAACATCGAGCGCATCACCCACGAAGACAAGCTCACCCGCATCGACGAGCTGCGCGTGGGCGGCCAGACGCAAAGCATCGAGGTGCAACCCAAGAACGGCGCGCCGGCCTACCAGATTCAGCCCGACAACGGCAACGCGGCTGGCGGTGAAACCGGCGGCAAGCGCACCGGCAACGCCGGTCGCAGCAGCTGGCGCATCCTGAATTTCTGATTGCCCGCCACATGGCCGTTTACACCGAAGTCGCGTTCGACGAAGCCGCTGCCCTGCTCCACACCCTCCACCTGGGCGACCTCACCGAGCTCAAAGGCATCCAGGGCGGCATTGAAAACACCAACTATTTCGTGACCAGCGAGCGCGATGGCGCCACGCTGGAGCACGTGCTCACCGTGTTCGAGCGCCTGGGCTTCGAGCAACTGCCCTTCTACCTGCGCCTCATGGAGCATCTGGCGCAGGGCGGCATTCCGGTGCCTGCGCCCGCGGCCGATGCCCGGGGCGAGATCCTGTTCAAGGTGCAGGGCAAGCCAGCGGCCGTGGTGGCCAAGCTGCGTGGCAAGAGCGACCTGAGCCCCGGCGAGGCGCAATGCGAGGCGGTGGGCCGCACGCTGGCTCGCATGCACCTGGCCGGGCGCGACTTCGCCCTGAGCCAGCCCAACCTGCGCGGCCTGCCCTGGTGGAACGACACCGTGCCGGTGGTGCTGCCTTTCCTGAACGAATCGCAGGCGGCGCTCATCCGCACCGAACTCGCCTTCCAGAACCATGTGGCCCAGAGCCCGGCCTATGCCGCCCTGCCGCGCGGCCCGATTCACGCCGACCTGTTCCGCGACAACGCGATGTTCGACCAGGGCGAGCTCTCCGGCTTTTTCGACTTCTACTTCGCCGGCGTCGACACCTTCCTGTTCGACATTGCCGTCTGCCTCAACGACTGGTGCGTGCTGCACGACGCCGACCACGACGGCTCGCTGGACACGCCGCGTTCGCTGGCGCTGCTGGGCGCCTACCAGTCGGTGCGGCCCCTCACCGCTGCCGAGCGGCAGCTGCTGCCGGCCATGCTGCGCGCAGGCGCGCTGCGCTTCTGGATTTCCCGCCTCTGGGACCTGCACCTGCCGCGCGAGGCGGCGATGCTGCAACCCCACGACCCCCGCCATTTCGAACGCGTGCTGCGTGCCCGCGTGCGCGACACCCAGGCCCTGAACAGCCTGCTGCGCGACGACGCGCTGCAGACCGCCTGAGACCCCCACCTCGCATGAAACTCCACATCGTCCCCGCCCGCACCGGTTTCCAATGGGTCAAGCAGGGCGCACGCACCTTCCTGCGCCAGCCACTGGCCATGGCCGGCCTGTTCTTCATGTTCATGGCCGCCATTTCCGTGCTCTCGCTGGTGCCGGTGATCGGCACGCTCCTCTCGCTCGCCCTGGTGCCCGCCGCCACCCTGGGCCTGATGGCCGCGAGCCGCGAGGCTGAGCAGGGCCGTTTTCCCATGCCCAGCACGCTGGTCTCGGCCTTTCGCGCCGGCCCGGCGAACACGCGTTCCATGCTGGTGCTGGGGGCGATGTACGCAGCGGCCCTGATGCTGGTGCTGGGCGTCGGCGCGCTCTTCGCGGCCGACGTGGCCCCCATCGAAATGCCCGACGGCGAGGTGTCGCCCGAGCGCGTGCGCGCCATGTTTGACAACCCGGGCCTGTGGGCGGCGCTGTTGCTGTACGTGCCGGTGCTCATGGCCTTCTGGCACGCGCCGGCGCTGGTGCACTGGCATGGCGTGAAGCCGCTCAAGAGCCTGTTTTTCAGCTTGATGGCCTGCTGGGCCAACAAGGGCGCGATGCTGCTGTACAGCCTGGGCTGGATGGTGGTGATCATGCTGGTCGGCGCGGTGATGAACCTGCTGGCCGTGCTGATCGGCGGCGCACAAATGCTCAGTCTCGTGATCTACCCCACGGTGCTGCTGCTGGCGTCCATGTTTCACACCTCGATCTGGTTTACCTTCCGAGACAGCTTTGTGACTGAAGACGCGCCCCCACCCGCGCCGCCCACCGGAGAAAACGCATGACCCAACACGCCCTGAACGGCCGCCGCGAAGACGAGGTGCTGTGGTTCCAGCGCCGCGACACACTCAAGGCCGCCGCCGCCTGGGTCGCCATGGGCGGCCTGCCTGCCGCCATGGCGCAGCAGCGCAGCAACGTGGTGGAGTTTGTGGGTGATGTGCTGGTGAACGGCCAGCGCCTGCTGCCCCAGCAAATCGTGCAGACCGGCGATGAAATCCTTACCGGCGTGGCCTCGCGCGTGGTGTTCCTGATCGGCAATGCGTCCTTTCACGTGCGACAGAACTCGCGGCTGCGCGTGGAGCGTGGCAACACGCTCAACACCGCCAGCCTGCTGCGGCTTTTCAACGGTGCGTTCATCAGCGCCTTCGGCCGGGGCGTGAGCCGCTCCATCGTCACCCCCACGCTCACCGCCGGCATCCGGGGCACGGGTGTGTACGCCGAGGTCATGCCGAACCAGGGCGGGCGCAGCTACTTCTGCAACTGCTACGGCACGGTCGACATGGAGTCCGGCGGCAACCGCGCGCTCTCCGAGTCGAGCTACCACCAGTCGTTCTGGGGCGAGGCAGAGGAGCGCAATGGCCGCTTCCTGACACCCGCACCAGCCCTCAACCACACCGACGAGGAACTGGAGTTCCTTGCCCGCCTCATCGGCCAGCGCACCGCATGGCAGATCGCGGGCCGAACTGGGGTGAAGGATGGACGTGGGTACATGGAGCAGCAACCCGCCTCAATGCACCCGGCCATGCCGCGCTGAAGCAGCGCGATACCCCGCAAAAAAGCCCGGCACTGCCGGGCTTTTTGCATGGGCGGCTTGCGCCTCAGACGCCGATCACGCCACCGTCGGTGCGGGTGATGACGATGGTGGCCGAGCGTGGGCGACCGGCAGGGCCGTAGGCGGCTGCGCCCCCGGCGTTGCCCGGCCACTGGCTCTGGAAGGTGAACGACGGGCCGGCGCCGATGGCAGGCGTGTTCTCGCCGGGGTGCTGGATGTTCACGAAGATCGCGCGGCCATCGGCCGACTCCGTGATGCCCGTGACCTCGGCCCCACGCGGCGACACCAGGAAGCGGCGCAAACGGGCTTCACCCAGCGCGGCACCCAGGAAGGTGTTCTGCGTGCCGGTGACACCACCCAGGCTGTTGTTCACGGTGATGGCACCGCCATCGCCCACGGTGCCCGGAATGGCAGCCAGCAGCATGCAGTTGCTCTGGTCGGTGTAGGCGCCGTCGTCGGTCTGGATCCAGCAAATGCCGGTGACCTTGCTGAACCACAGACCGTCGGGCGAAGAGAAGTCGTTCTTGGCGGTCAGCCCCGAGAGGTTGATGTTGGCGCCGGCGTCTTCTTCTGCACCAAACAGGAAGATGTCCCAGTTGAACGTGGTGGCGTTGGACGCACCGGCCGTTTCCTTGAAACGGATGATGTGGCCGTTGGGGTTGCCGGTCTGCGCGCGGCCGTCGCTGTCGGCGTACGAGCGCGGGTTCGCGGCGTTGGTGCCCGTCACAGGGCGGCTGGCGGCGTTGCTGTTGGTCATGGTGAAGTACACCTCGCCGTTGGCGGGGTTCACCGCACCCCACTCGGGGCGGTCCATCTTGGTGGCGCCCACGGCGTCAGCGGCGTGGCGGGCGTTCACCAGCACGTCGGCCTGGTTGGCAAACACGTAGGTGGCGTAGCCAGCGATCAGCGGGTTGGCGATGTTGAGTTCGAGCCACTCACCGGTGCCGGTGTCGTTGAACTTGGCTGCGTACAGCTTGCCCTCGTTGAGGTACTTGTCGCCGGCCGTCATGCCACCGCCCACGTCGGCCGCGCTCCACACCGCGGTCGACACGAACTTGTAGATGTACTCGTTGCGCGAGTCGCAGCCCATGTAGAACGCCAGCGGCTGGCCCACCACAGGCAGGCCACACACGGCGGCCTCGTGCGCGAAACGGCCCAGGGCCACGCGCTTGGCGGGCGTGCCGCTGGTCAGCGGATCGATCTCGACGATGTAGCCGAAGGTGTTGGGTTCGTTGCGGAAGTCCTGCGCGGCCGTGGCGCCTGGGGCCGACACGTTCCAGCGGCCAAAGCGGTTGTCGGTGGCGGCGGTGGCGGTGGCCGACCAGCCCTGCGAGCCGGCGGTCACCGCGGTGTTGGGCGCGCGCATCACGCCATAGCGCTGGCGCGAGGCCTTGGTGCGGGCGTCCACATCCACCGAGCCGTTGGGCATGAAGAAGTAGGCGGCCCAGTTCTCTTCGCAAGCCAGGTAGGTGCCCCAGGGCGTCTTGCCATGGCCGCAGTTGTTCAGCGTGCCGCGCGAGGTGGCGCCGGTGGTGTCAAAGGCCGTCACCATGAAGCTGCGGATGTCGGCGATGTGCGCCGACGGGCCCGCGATGCGCATGGGCGACTGGCCGGTGATGCGGCGGTTGTAGAGCGAGTCGAGCTTGTACTCCCACTGGCCGCTGCTGTTCTTGCCCACTTCGGCCACCGACACGCCATGGTGGTTGATTTCCTTGAGCACTTCGAGCTCGGGGCGCACGCCCAGGTCCCAGCTGTCGAACTGGCTGAACTTCTTGCCCGCCACGCCGCCCGAGGTCTGGCCGTTGGGGTGGAAGAAGTGCGCGTCGGCCGAGCTCTCGTGGTTCATCACGAGCACCGCGCGACCGGTGTCGGTGGTGGTGAACTGGCCGCCGGACGTGACGTAGAAGATGTCCATGCCGTCGTGGTGGTCGCCCACGCGCATGGTCCATTCGTCGGTCTCTGCGCCGGTGTTGCTGTAGGCGGGGATGCTGGAGACCAGGCGGTCGCCGGTGGCGTGCACCACGCGGTAGGTGTAGCCCGGTGGCAGCACCACGTCGTCCAGCAGGCTCTTGTCGATGGCCGTGAAACCCAGGGCGCGGTTGCCCGGGGCAGCGGGCGCAGGTGCCGGCGCGGCATCACCACCGCCGCCGCATGCAGCGAGAAACGGCAAGCTGGACAGGGCCGCCAGACCCACGCCACCGCGGATGAGGTTGCGGCGGGTCAGGGGCGTGAGCGTGCCGCGCTCGAGCACCTCCTGAAAGTGCTCGTTGGGGGAGTCGTTGAGGTTCTCGTCGTGGTCGTGAGACATGGCTGTTTCCGTGCAGGGTTGAAAGACCAGCGCAGTGTCCGCAGCGGCTGTGACGAATCCGTGAATCGGACCAAAGCCCCCACCGATCCCCCTTGCGCCAGGGGCTTCATCAAGCCGTCATCAACGCATGCTCAGGGTGTGCAGAAAGTGCGCTTCCACCTCGCTGGCGATCTGCTGCCAGTCCAGCCGCGCCACCTGCGTGCGCGCCCGTGCGCCAGCCTGCGCGATGCGCTGTGGTTCGCAGGCGAGCAAGGTGGCGGTGTGAAGGTAGGCCAGCTCGTCGTTCACGGGCACCAGCCAGCCGTTGCCTTCGTGCTGCACCCAGTCGGCCGCGGCGGCGGTGTTGAAGGCCAGCACGGCCAGGCCGCTGGCCAGCGCTTCAATGGTCACGTTGCCAAAGGTTTCGGTGGTGCTGGGAAACAGGAACAGGTCGGCCGAGGCGTAGTAGGTGGCCAGTGCCTGCTGGGCCTGCATGCCGGCAAACACCGCCTGCGGACACCGCTGCTGCAGGCTCTCGCGCAAGGGGCCGTCGCCCACGATCACGAGCTTCACATCGTCGCGCACGGCACGCATCGCCTCGAACGCGCGCAGGACCATGTCCAGGTTCTTCTCGGCCGCCAGGCGCCCCACCGCCAGCAGCACTGTGGTGTACGGCCCCGCGCCCCAGGTGGTGCGCAAGGCTTCGCTGCGGTGCTGCGGGTTGAACAGCCGCGTGTCCACCCCGCGCGCCACCACCTGCACGCGCTCGAAGCCCATGGCCATCAGGTCGCTGCGCAGCGCTTGCGTGGGCACCATGGTGAGCTGCGTGAGGTTGTGGAACTTGCGCAGGTAAGCCGCGATGGGTTTGCGCAGCCAGCCCACGCCGTAGTGTTCGCTGTAGGCGTGGAAGTTGGTGCGGAAGTCGGAGGTCACGGGCAGGCGCAGGCAGCGCGCGGCCTGCAGGGCCGACCAGCCCAGCGGCCCTTCGGTGGCAATGTGCACGAGGTCGGGCCGGCGCAGCGTCCAGGCGTGGATGAGTGCGCGCTTGCCGGGCAGCCCCAGCTTGAGCTGGGGGTAGCGCGGTATGGGCATGCCGCGCATCAGCAGTTCTTCAAAGCCGTCGTGCTGCAACGCCTGGTCCACGCGCGTCTGTCGCGGGCGGATGAGCTGCACCTGGTGGTTGCGCGCGCACAGGCCCTGCACCAGCCGGGACAGCGTGAGCGACACGCCGTTGATTTCGGGCGGCCACGTCTCGCTCACCACCGACAACCGCAGCGACGGGCTGCTGGCCGGGTATTCCTCCACCACGATCTGGTCCGAGTGCAAGGGCGTCATGCGGCGATCTTGCGCAGGCATTGCAACAGGCTGATGACAACGCGGCGCTGTCACCGGGTTTTCACACGTGCGCACCACGATGTCATGCGCCTGACACCCCCGCCACCCACCGGAGCCCGCCCCGTGAACGATTTCTTCAAGACCCTGGACCTGCAGCGCTGGGACGACCACCGCTACTACCACCACAGCCGCATCAACCAGACGCTGCACCTGATCAGCGCTGTCAGCTTCGTGGTGGCCTATGCGCTGTTGTGGACCGACCCGGTGCTCTCCGCGCTGATCGCGTGGCTGGTGTCCATGACCAGCCGGCAGGCCGGGCACTTTTTCTTCGAGCCCAAGGGATACGACCACGTGAACCAGGCCACGCACGAACACAAGGAGGCCATCAAGGTCGGCTACAACCTGCGCCGCAAGGTGGTGCTGATGGCGCTGTGGGCCGGCACCCCGCTGCTGGTGTGGGCCGAGCCGGGCGTGTTCGGCCTGTTCGCGCCCCCCACCAGCGGCACCGAATTCATTCGCCAGGTGGGCACGCTGTGGCTGGCACTCGGCGTGGGTGGCCTGCTGTTTCGCACGGTGCACCTGTTCTTCATTGCCGACGTGAAGACCGGCCTGGTGTGGATGACCAAGATCCTCACCGACCCGTTCCACGACATCAAGCTCTACCACCGCGCGCCGCTGCATCTGCTGCGCGGCCAGCTGATCGACCCCGGCGTGGCCGAGCGCGGCTGACGCCAGTCACGCGCATCAGCCCCGCAGGTGTTGCCACATCTCGCGCAGCACCTGCCGGCGGATGGCCTTGCGCGTCAACCCGGGCGCGCGCCACCACCAGCCCTGCGCCTGCATGTCTTGCGCCGCCGCCACGAAGCGGCGCAGCACTTCTTCAAAGTCGTCGTCGCTCAGGTGCAGGCCAAAGATGAGCCGCCCGGTGCCAACCCAGCTCAAGGCCAGCCCATGCCAGCGCAGAAAGTACTGGAACATCCAGTGGTAGCGACCGGGCTCGGTGTAGTTCAGCGTCCAGATGCTTTGCAGGTGCGCCGCGCGCACCGGAAAGCCGTGGCCGGCCATCACGTCGTTGAAGCGCCGGGCACGCGCGTCCCAGCGCGCGTCCTGCCCTTCGTACAGGGCCTGCACTTCGGGCGTCTGCAGGCGTCGCAAGAAGGCGTTCATGCCGCCCATCACGTACGGATGGGCGTTGAAGGTGCCGCGCGCAAAGCACACATCGGCCGGCCGCTCGGGGCGGTAGCGGCGCATGAGCGCGGCGCTGCCGCACACCACGCCCACCGGGAAGCCGCCCGCCAGGGTCTTGCCGTAGGTGACAAGGTCGGCGCGCACGCCGAAGTGCTGTTGCGCGCCGCCCGGTGCCAGGCGAAAGCCCAGAAACACCTCGTCAAAGATCAGCACGATGCCGCGCTCGGTGCACACCTCGCGCAGGCGCTGCAGCCACGCGGTGTAGTCGGCGCGGTCGTATCCGGCGCTGCGGCTGCCGTCCACCAGCGTCGAGTCGCCCGGTGCGTTGCGGTTGGGGTGCAGCGCCTGCAGCGGGTTGACCAGCACACAGGCAATGTCGCGCCGCGTGCGCAGCACCTGCAGGCTTTTCTCGTCCATGTCCTTGAGCGTGTAGGTCTCGCGCGGCGGCATCGGGTTGCCGGGGCCGGGCTGCACGTCTTCCCACCAGCCGTGGTAGGCGCCACAGAAGCGCACGAGCTGCTTGCGTCGCGTGTGGTAGCGCGCCAGCCGCACAGCCTGCATCACCGCTTCGGTGCCCGACATGTGGAACGACACCTGCTCGTGGCCAGAGATGGCTCGCAGGCGCGCGATGTTGTCGGCCACGCACGGGTGGTAGGCGCCGAGCACCGGGCCGAGCGCTTCACCGAGCTGCACGCCCTCGGCCATGCAGGCCTTGTAGAAGTCCACGCCCAACACGTTCACGCCATACGAGCCGGTGAGGTCGATGAAGGTGTTGCCGTCCAGGTCGGTCACGCGGTGACCTTCGGCCGAGGCCACGAAGGCGCCCACCTTCAGGCGCTCCTGCACGATGGGGCTGAAGGGGAACGGCACGCGGTAGCGGCCGGTGAACTGCAGGTCGGCCAGGCCTTCGCGGGCATCCGCGCTCAGCGCCAGCGTCCGGGCATAGCGCTGCGCGAAGCCCGCGCACAAGGTGTCCAACGAGGCACGCCGCAGCTGGGCCACGTCTTCGGGCGCGCCGTCGCAATCAAAGAAGCGCACTTCGTCGTGGGCATAGCCCGGCAACCAGCGGGCCAGGCGCTTGGCCATGCGCGAGTGGCCGGCGAGCGAGCGGTGCTTGGCGCGCGAGAGCTGCAGGCGCTGGCGCAGGTACGGCAGGGCCAGCACCAGCGAACCCAGCGGCAGGGCGTAAGGAAGGTAGGAAGACATGCGGCAATCGCTCCCGGGCGGTGGATGTGTGTCGTTTGTAGGTCGCACACATGACGCACACATGAACATTTCAAGGCAACTGCAGCGCCTCGCGCTCAACGAAGACATCAACTTCCTGCTCACCAACCGCGTGCCGCGCGCGGCGCTCACGCGCTTCATGGGCTGGTTCAGCCGCATCCGCCACCCGTGGGTGCGCGACGCGTCCATGGCGGTGTGGCGCGCCTTCACCGATCTCGATCTGAGCGACGCGAGAACGACCTCGTTCGCCAGCCTGCACGACTGCTTCGTGCGCGAGCTCAAGCCCGGCGCACGCCCGCTGGACGCGCGCGCCGACGTGCTGGTGAGCCCGTGCGATGCCATCGTGGGTGCCTGCGGGCGCATTGGCGACGACCCTGGCGCGCAGGTGTTCCAGGCCAAGGGATTTCCGTATCCCCTGACCGACCTGCTAGGGCGCAGCACGCGCGCCACCGAAACGATCAACGCGCTGCGTGGCGGCTCCTACGTGACGCTGCGCCTCACCTCCAGCATGTACCACCGCTTTCACGCCCCCACGGGCCTGACGCTGCACCACGTGACGTACCACAGCGGCGACACGTGGAATGTGAATCCGATTGCGCTCAAGCGCATCGAGCGCCTCTTTTGCAAGAACGAACGCGCGGCACTGCACCTGTCGCTGGAGGACGGCACGCCCCTGCTGCTGGTGCCGGTGGCGGCGATTCTGGTGGCCAGCATGCGCCTGCGTGCGGTGGACGTGGCGCTCAACGCGCAATACCGCGGCCCGCACGAGCTGCCGTGCCACGCGCGCTACGACAAGGGCAGCGAAATGGGCCGGTTCGAACACGGCTCCACCATCCTCGTCTTTGCGCCACCCGGCTTTGCCCTGTGCGACGGTGTGGAGAACGGCCACCGCATCCGCATGGGCGAGGCGCTGCTGCAGCGCCTCGCGCGCTGATCAGATCGCGCGCTGGTTCACCCGTTGCATGAGCTGCTGAGCGCTCTCCTTGCGCTCGCTGTACCGGTCCACCAGGTAGGGCGACACGTCGCGCGTGAGCAGGGTGAACTTCATGAGCTCTTCGAGCACGTCGACCACGCGGTCGTGATAAGCCGAGGGCTTGAGGCGGTCGTGCTCGTCGAACTCCTGAAACGCCTTCGCAATCGACGACTGGTTGGGGATGGTGAGCATGCGCATCCACCGACCCAGGATGCGCATCTGGTTCACCGCATTGAACGATTGCGAGCCACCGCAGACCTGCATGAGTGCCAGCGTCTTGCCCTGCGTGGGGCGCACCGCCCCCAGCGCGAGCGGAATCCAGTCGATCTGCGCTTTCATGATGCCGGTCATGGCGCCATGCCGCTCGGGCGAGCACCACACCATGCCTTCGGCCCAGGCCGAGAGTTCGCGCAACTCGGCCACCTTGGGGTGGGCCTCGGGCGCGTCGTCGGGCAGGGGCAGCCCGCTCGGGTTGAACACGCGCGTCTCGGCACCCATGGCCTGCAGCAGGCGGGCGGATTCCTCCACCAGCAGGCGGCTGAACGAGCGCGCACGCAGCGAGCCATACAGCAGCAGGATGCGCGGCGCGTGCGTGGCCGGCTGAGCGGCGCGCAGTTTCGAAGGGTCGGGCAAGGCGAAGTGCTCAGCCGCCACTTGCGGCAGGTCAGCGAGGGGCATGAACGCGCGCTCCGTGCTCGTCCACTACGCGCTCACCGTCTTCCTTGGAGAACGCGGCCTGCTGGGGCTGGGGCAGGATGTCAAGCACCCGCTCCGAAGGCCGGCACAGGCGCGTGCCCAGCGGCGTGACCACAATGGGCCGGTTCAACAGAATGGGGTGCTGGCCAATGAAGTCGAGCAACTGCGCATCGCTCCAGTGCGCCTCGCCCAGGCCCAGCTCGGCGTAGGGCGTGCCCTTTTCGCGCAGGACATCGCGCACGCTGCCGCCCATGTCGGCCACCAGTTGCTGCAAGGTCTCACGGCTGGGCGGCGTCTTGAGGTACTCGATCACCTCGGGCTCCACACCGCTGTTGCGGATGAGGGCGAGCGTGTTGCGCGAGGTGCCGCAGGCGGGGTTGTGATAGATGGTGATGGCGGTGCTCATGGGTTCAGTCTCCTTCGGGGGTGGCGGGTTTCCAGGCGTTGACGAGGGCCACCAGCGACAGCATCACCGGCACCTCGACCAACACCCCGACCACGGTGGCCAGCGCTGCGCCCGAGTTCAACCCGAACAGCGAAATCGCGACCGCCACGGCCAGTTCAAAAAAGTTGGACGTGCCGATCAGGCACGCCGGCCCGGCGATGTCGTGCCGCAGCTTGAGCCACTTGGCGCCCCACCAGGTGATGAAGAAGATGCCGTAAGACTGCAACACCAGCGGCACAGCAATGAGCAGTATCACCAGTGGCTGCGCCACGATGGTGAGCGCCTGGAAGCCAAACAGCAGCACCACGGTGGCAATCAGCCCCGCGACCGACCACGGCTTGAGCCGGGCCACGAAGTCAACCACGGCGTGTTCGGACCGGCGCATCAGCAGGCGCCGTGTGGCCAGCCCCGCCAGCAGCGGCAGCGCCACATAGAGCACCGTGGCCAGCACCAGCGTTTCCCAGGGCACGGTGACGTCGGTCACGCCCAGCAAAAAGGCGGCAATCGGCGCGTAGGCCACCACCATGATCAGGTCGTTCACCGACACCTGCACCAGCGTGTAGTTGGCATCGCCCTTGACCAGCTGGCTCCACACAAACACCATGGCCGTGCAAGGCGCCACCCCCAGCAGGATCATGCCGGCGATGTACTCGCTGGCCGACTGCGGGTCGACCCATGGCGCAAACAGCACCTGAAAAAACAGCATGCCCAGCGCCGCCATGGTGAAGGGCTTGATGAGCCAGTTGACCACCAGCGTGAGCACCAGACCCTGCGGACGCTGGCCCACGCGCCGCACGGCCGACCAGTCGATCTGGATCATCATCGGGTAAATCATCACCCAGATGAACGCGGCCACCACGAGGTTGACGTGCGCAATCTCCAGCGCCGCCACCGCCTCGAACACCCCGGGCAAGGCCAGCCCCAACCCCACGCCCAGGGCCATGCCGCAGGCCACCCACAGCGTCAGATAACGTTCAAACAAGCCCATGGTGTCGGTGCTCAGCAGTGGTCGCAAGCGACCGGTTGGACTTCGCACGGCCGCCCTTCGCAGCAGTGCAAGGTGAGGAAACCCAGCAGCGCGCTCATTTGCGCGAAGCGGGCACGGTAGATGAGGTTGCGGCCATCGCGTTCGGTGTCGGCCAGGCCGGCCTGCACCAGCTCCTTGAGGTGAAACGACAAGGCATTGGGAGTGGTGTCCAGCGCCTGCGCCATGTGGCTGGGCAGCACGCCGGCCGGGCCGGCCACCACCAGCATGCGGAAGATGCGCAGGCGTGTTTCCTGCGCGAGGGCGCTCAGCGCGCGGATCACGTCGGCTTCAGGCATGGAGCGTTTTTTGGGCATGGCCGAATTATTCAACATTTGTTGAAGTGTTGGCCGGCCAGATGACAACCGCATGACACGCCGCGCTGCCCTCCCGAACTGTCACAGCACTTTCACACGGCTTGCACATGATCCGCCGGGTCGACCCTCCTCACGAGAAACACCATGACCCACGCCCACTTCAACGACGAAGACTCCAACACCAGCCACAACCCCGCCTTCGACAACGTGCTGCAGGCGCGCCTGAGCCGCCGCGGGCTGTTGCGAGGCACCGCAGCGCTGGGCGGCGCCGCCGCGCTCGGCGGCTGTGCCACGTCGAGCCCTGTTGCCCCGGTGCAGGCGCTGGGCTTCACGCCCGTGGCCAAGACCACGGCCGACCGCGTCACCGTGCCGGCGGGCTACACCGCGCGCGTCATCTACGCGTTGGGCGACCCCCTCAGCGCCAGCACGCCCGCCTTCAAGAACGACGGCACCGATGCCGACTTCGGCAACCGCGCGGGCGACCACCACGACGGCATCGAGTGGTTTGGCCTGGACGCCGCCGGCAAGCCCTCCGACCGCTTCGCGTCGCGCGGCCTGCTGGCCATGAACCACGAGGCCACCACCGACGAAAAGCTCAGCTCGTTCTTCCTGCACGCCAACGGCGGCACGTCCACGCTGCCGCGCCCGGCGGCCGAGATCGACAAGGAGCTCATGATCCACGGCATCTCCGTGGTGGAAGTGCAGACCGATGGCAAAGCCTGGGCCAACCAGCCGGCGTCGGCCTTCAACCGCCGCGTGACCACCATGACGCCCGTGGCCGTGCACGGCCCCGCGCGCGGCAGCGAACACCTGGTGACGAAGTACAGCCCCGACGGCACGCAGGCGCGCGGCACGCTCAACAACTGCGGCACCGGCCGCACGCCCTGGGGCACCTTCATCTCGGGCGAAGAAAACTGGTTTGGCTACTTCACCCGCGACGCGAAGGACGACGACGCGCGCAAGAAAGACAAGCAAGTGCAGGCCCTCAACCGCTACGGCCGCAAGGCCGGCGCCCCCAGCCGCCACGGCTGGGAAAGCGGCGGCACCAGCGACACCTACGCACGCTGGAACAACAGCGCCGTGGGTGCGAGCGCCAAGGACGACTTCCGCAACGAGATGAACACATTCGGCTACATCGTCGAGCTCGACCCCTACGACAAGCGCGCCGCGCTGCGCAAGCGCACGGCGCTGGGCCGCCTGGGCCACGAGAACGCCACCTTTGCTCGCGTGAGCGCCGGCCAGCCCGTGGTGGCCTACATGGGCGACGACGCGCGCGGCGAGTACATCTACAAGTTCGTCTCCAGCGCCAAGTGGGACCCGGCCGATGCGCAGCCCGCCAACCGCCTGGCCGCCGGCGACAAGTACCTCGACCAGGGCACGCTGTACGCGGCGCGCTTCAAGGGCGATGGCACAGGCGAATGGCTGGAGCTGTCGATGGACAACCCCATCATTGCCGGTAGCTCATACTTCGAGTTCAAGAGCGCGGCCGACGTGGCCATCTTCACCCGCCTGGCCGCCGACGCCGTGGGCGCCACCAAGATGGACCGCCCCGAGTGGGGCGGCGTGAACCCGAAAAACGGCGAGGTGTACATCACCCTCACCAACAACAGCAACCGCACTCCGGCCAGCGTGGACGCCGCCAACCCCCGCGCCTACACCGACATGAAGGCCGGCAAGGAACAGAAAGGCAACGTGAACGGCCACATCGTTCGCCTGGCCGAGAAGAACCCGGCCGATGCGGCGTTCAACTGGGACATCTACCTCTTTGCCGCTGAAGCCGACGCCGACCGCGCCAGCGTGAACCTGTCGCAGCTCACCGACGACAACGACCTGTCGTCACCCGACGGCCTCGTGTTCAGCAAGGCCACGGGCGTGTGCTGGATCCAGACCGACGACGGCGCCTACACCGACAAGACCAACTGCATGCTGCTCGCCGCCCTGCCCGGCCAGCGTGGCGACGGCGCCAGCAAGACACTGGCCTACGGCAACCAGCAAGTGACGACCTACGTGGGCAAGGCGCCCACGCCCGCCACGCTCAAGCGCTTTCTGGTCGGCCCCAAGGGCGCAGAAATCACCGGCATCACCGAAACGCCCGATGGCCGCGCGATCTTCGTGAACATCCAGCACGCGGGCGAAAACACCAAGATGGCCGATGTGGGCGATCCAGCGAAGTTCGAAAGCCAGTGGCCCGCCAACGCAGGCTACGGCGCCGGCCAACGCCCACGCTCCGCCACGATCGTCATCACCAAGAACGACGGCGGGGTCATTGGGAGCTAACCCCCCGCGTCGCCTTCGGCGCCTCCCCCCTTGAAAGGGGGGCGACACCTCGGGCCGGCGAAGCCGGACCCTTGGTGTCTCTGGACGGGCCTTGGCAGGCGGTGCCGGTAACGCCACGGTGCGGCGACAAGCACTCACACAATCGGTGTGAGCTTCGCTACGCTGAGCGCCAGCCATTTCGTGCCGTGGCGCGTGAAGCTGACCTGCGCGCGCGCGTCGGGCCCTGTGCCCTCCACCGCGAGCACCTTGCCCTCGCCGAACTTGTTGTGAAACACGGCGAGGCCGGCGCGAATGTCGGTGCCGCGGTCGGGCTCGGGCTCGGCCTGGCCCAGGCCCTTGGGATCGCCCCGTTCCTTGAAGCCCGGCGACCACGCCGGCTGCAGCGCGGGCGTTGACCCGAAGCCTGCGCGCCGCCCGTTCTGCCATTGGCCGCCACCGCCACCAGGCGAAGCCCAGGCCGGTTGTGGTGGTGTGAGCCACTTCAGACAGGCCTCGGGCAGCTCATCGAAAAAGCGGCTCTTGAGGTTGTAGCGCGTCTGGCCGTGCAGCATGCGCGTCTGCGAATGGCTGAGGTAGAGGCGTTTTCTGGCGCGCGTGATGGCCACATACATCAGGCGGCGCTCTTCTTCCAGCCCGTCGCGGTCGCTCATGGAGTTCTCGTGCGGGAACAGCCCTTCTTCCATGCCGGTGATGAACACGCAGTCGAACTCCAGCCCCTTGGCGGCGTGCACCGTCATGAGCTGCACCGCGTCTTGCCCGGCCTGCGCCTGGTTATCGCCCGACTCCAGCGCTGCATGCGTGAGAAAGGCCGCCAGGGGGCTCAGGGTTTCGCCGGTGTCGGGTTCGATCAGATCCGTTCGGTCTGAGCCTGTCGAAGACCCTCCAAGCCCTTCGCCGAGCTCGGCACGAACAGGGGTGGATGGCAGGTTCGGATCGAGCCCCTGGCTCACCGGGCTCTGCGTGAGGGGCGCGCCCAGCTCGTCCACCGGCAAGGCCACGGCATCGCGGCCGAAGCCCTCGATGCTCACGAAACTCTCGGCCGCGTTCACCAGTTCTTCCAGGTTCTCCACCCGGTCCTGCCCTTCGCGCTCGGCACGGTAGTGCTCGATGAGCCCGCTGTGCGCCAGCACCAGCTCGATGATTTCGCGCAGCGTGCTGCCCTCGGTCTGCTCGCGCACCACATCCAGCTTGGCCACAAACGCACCGATGGCCACGCCCGCGCGCCCGGTCACGGCGCTCACCGCGTCGTGCAACGAGCAGCCCGATGCGCGCGCCACGTCCTGCAGCTGCTCGATGCTGCGCGCGCCGATACCGCGCGGCGGAAAATTCACCACGCGCAGAAAGCTGGTGTCGTCGTGCGGGTTCTCCAGCAGGCGCAAGTAGGCCAGCGCGTGCTTGATTTCGGCGCGCTCGAAAAAGCGCAGGCCGCCATACACGCGGTACGGCATGCCGGCGTTGAACAGCGCGGTTTCCACCACGCGGCTTTGCGCGTTGCTGCGGTAGAGCACGGCCATCTCGCTGCGCGGCATGTCTTCGCGCGCGAGCTGCTTCATTTCGTCAACCATCCACTGCGCTTCGGCGAAGTCGCTGGTGGCCTCATACACGCGCACCGGCTCGCCCGCGCCTGCGTCGGTGCGCAGGTTCTTGCCCAGGCGGTGCGTGTTGTGGCTGATGAGCTGGTTGGCGGAGTCGAGGATGTTGCTGGCGCTGCGGTAGTTCTGCTCCAGCTTGATCTGGTGGCTCACGCGGAACTCGCGCACGAAGTCGGCCATGTTGCCCACGCGCGCGCCCCGGAAGGCGTAGATGCTCTGGTCGTCGTCGCCCACGGCAAACACCGCGTTGCCCGATGGCGTGAGGCCTTCGAGCGGCGGCGCGCTGAACATCTTGATCCACGCGTACTGCAGGCGGTTGGTGTCCTGGAACTCGTCGATGAGGATGTGGCGAAAGCGGCGCTGGTAGTGCTCGCGCACCGGGTCGTTGTCGCGCAGCACCTCGTAGCTGCGCAGCATCAGCTCGCCAAAGTCCACAACCCCTTCGCGCTGGCACTGCTCTTCGTACAGCGCGTACAGCTCGGCCTTCTTGCGGGTCTCTTCGTCGCGGGCCACCACGTCACCGGGGCGCTGGCCGTCTTCCTTGCAGCCGCTGATGAAGTACTGGATCTGCTTGGGCGGAAAACGCTCGTCGTCCACGTTGAACTGCTTGCACAGCCGCTTGATGGCCGAGAGCTGGTCCTGCGTGTCCAGAATCTGGAAGGTGGCGGGCAGGCCCGCGAGCTTGTGGTGCGCGCGCAGGAAGCGGTTGCACAGGCCGTGAAAGGTGCCGATCCACATGCCCCGCACGTTCACCGGCAGCATCGCGGAGAGCCGCGTCATCATTTCCTTGGCGGCCTTGTTCGTGAAGGTCACGGCCAGAATGCCGCCGGGCGTGGCCTGCCCGCTTTGCAACAACCAGGCGATGCGCGTGGTGAGCACCCGCGTCTTGCCCGACCCGGCCCCCGCCAGAATGAGCGCGTGCTCGGCCGGCAACATCACGGCGGCCGACTGCTCGGTGTTGAGGCCCGCCAGCAGCGGGGAGGAAGGAACCACGGGGTCTTCAAACAGCATGCAGCGATTGTAGGAAGCGGCCTGGCGCCACCAGGCGCATACGGGTAACCGTATACACCTCATAACGAAATGGGCAGGCGAAGCGCGCGGCAGGCCGGTCGCGGCGCGTCTACAATCGGGCACCGGGCCCAAGCTTCTTGCGCCCGGTTTTTTTTGGCCCACCGCCAGAAAGGCCGGCCAGACCAAGCGCTCACCTGTTCAACAACAGCTTTCTGGAGCTTGGGAATCCAACATGGAAATCTTCGACTACGACAACGTCCTGCTGCTGCCGCGCAAGTGCCGCGTGGAAAGCCGTTCGGAATGCGACGCCGGCGTGGAGCTGGGCGGGCGCAAGTTCCGCCTGCCCGTGGTGCCGGCCAACATGAAGACGGTGGTGGACGTGCCCATCTGCACGTGGCTGGCCAAGAATGGCTACTTCTACGTGATGCACCGGTTCGACCTGGACAACGTGCAGTTCGTGCGCGACATGCGCGCCGCGGGCGTGTTCGCCTCCATCTCGCTGGGCGTGAAGGCGCCCGACTACGCCACGGTGGACAAACTGGTGGCCGAGGGCCTCGTCCCCGAATACATCACCATCGACATCGCACACGGCCACGCCGACAGCGTGAAGAACATGATCCGCTACCTGAAGGAGAAGCTGCCCGCCTCTTTCGTGATCGCCGGCAACGTGGCCACGCCCGAGGCGGTCATCGACCTGGAGAACTGGGGTGCCGACGCGACCAAGGTGGGCGTGGGCCCGGGCAAGGTGTGCATCACCAAGCTCAAGACGGGTTTTGGCACGGGCGGCTGGCAGCTCTCGGCGCTGAAGTGGTGCGCCCGCGTGGCGACCAAGCCGATCATTGCGGACGGCGGCATTCGCAGCCACGGCGACATTGCCAAGAGCATCCGCTTTGGCGCCACCATGGTGATGATCGGCTCGCTGTTTGCGGGTCACGAGGAGTCGCCGGGCCAGACGGTGGAAGTCGATGGCGAGCGGTACAAGGAGTACTACGGCTCGGCGAGCGACTTCAACAAGGGCGAATACAAGCACGTGGAAGGCAAGCGCATCCTGGAGCCGATCAAGGGCACGCTGGCCGGCACGCTGGTGGAGATGGAGCAGGACGTGCAGAGCTCGATCAGCTACGCGGGCGGCACCAGGCTGATGGACATCCGCAAGGTGAACTATGTGATCCTGGGCGGCGACAACGCAGGCGAGCACCTGCTGATGTGAGGCGGCCGGTGCGGGCTTGTGGGCCACAGGCCCGCCCGCAGCACATCACACCCCGAGCAGCGCCCGCACCGTCTTGTGCAAACGCTGCTTCGGGTTCGCCAGCGCATCCACGATGCTGAAATGGTTGAGGCCCTTCAAGGCCTCGCACACCGGTACCGCCTGCTCACCCCAGGCCTGCTGAATCAGTCGGTTGTGGCGCAGGAACTCGCCGCTTTCTTCTGCGCCCACCACCGCCGTGAATTCGCCACGGCCATCGCGCACGCGCGGTGCCGGCAACCGCGCCGGGCTGGCCATGGCCACCTGCTGCGCCGTCAGCTGGAGCGAGACCTGCACCGACGGCGTCTGCATCACCGGCTCCAGGTCGTACAAGCCCGACATGCCCAGCGCGTTCTTCACCAGCGCCAGCGGCAGGTCATCGCCCACCATCGACCAGTCGCACGCCAGCATCATCGCGGCCAGGTGACCACCCGCCGAATGCCCCACCACCGTGATGCGGTCCGGGTCACCGCCGTGTGCGCCGATGTGGCGGTACACCCAGGCCAGCGCACGCACCATCTGCAGCGTGATGTCGGGAATGGTCACCGCCGGGCACAGCGCGTAGTTCGGCACCACCACACACGCACCCTGCTGCGCAAAGGGCGGCGCGATGAACGAATGGTCCGACTTGTCCAGGCTGCGCCACCAACCGCCGTGAATGAACACCAGCACCGGCGCGGGCGGCGTGCCGGA
Source organism: Hydrogenophaga sp. (assembly GCF_019264445.1). Lineage (GTDB taxonomy): Bacteria > Pseudomonadota > Gammaproteobacteria > Burkholderiales > Burkholderiaceae_C > Hydrogenophaga. Next base: position 7,212 of record NZ_JAHVAB010000081.1, on the reverse strand, counting down.
CTTGCGCGGCGCGCGAAAAATATCGAGCGTTTCGCCGGCGCCGTGGCCGTAGCTCACGTCGAGCAAGGCCGGGCCGCGTGCGCGCGCCTGCGCCGAGTCGCGCGCCCAGCGCTCGAAATGCACGGCGTGCTCGGGCACGCGGGCGCGGTTGTTGTATTCGCGTTCAAGCCAGGCGACGTCGGGGGAGGCAGAGGTCTTCATCGCGCGCATTGTGTCATGGGGGTTTTTCAGGCGATGTGACCCATTGCCACCGCGAGCACGTATCCTGCCGGCACCCTTTTCACCCTCTGCACCAAGTCCCACCGTGAACACCGCCGCCACCCCGCCCCTGCCCACCCGCATCTCCGTGCTCGGCATCGGCATGATGGGCTTTCCCATGGCGCGCCGCCTGTGCGAGGCGGGCTGCACCGTCAGCGTCTGGAACCGTTCGCGCGCCAAGGCCGAGCGCCTGCAAGCGTTTGGCGCGACGGTGGCCGACACGCCGGCTGAGGCGGTGGCCCAGGCCGATGTGGTGATCACCCTGCTGGAGCATGGCGGTGTGGTGCAAGACGTGCTGTTTGAGCAGGGCGCCGCCCAGGGGCTGAAGGCCGGCGCGCTGGTGGTGGACATGTCGTCCATCCAGCCGCGCCAGGCCCGCGAGCACGCAGAGCGCCTGGCTTTGCTGGGGGCGCGCCACCTCGACGCCCCGGTATCGGGCGGCACGGTGGGCGCCGAGCAGGGCACGCTGGCCATCATGGCCGGGGGCAGCGCGGCCGACTTTGCGCAGGCGCTGCCGGTGTTCGAGCTGCTGGGCAAGGCGGTGCATGTGGGGCCACACGGTGCCGGGCAGCTCGCCAAGCTGGCCAACCAGATGATCGTGGGCATCACCATTGGCGCGGTGGCCGAGGCGCTGCTGCTGTGCGAGAAGGGCGGAGCCGACATGGCGCGCGTGAAGCAGGCCATCAGCGGCGGCTTTGCCGACAGCCGCATCCTGCAGGTGCATGGCCAGCGCATGGTCGAGCGCGACTTTGCCAAGCGCGGCGCCATGGCGGTGCAACTCAAGGACATGCGCAACGCACTCGCCACCGCCGCAGAGGTCGGCTTCGAGGCGCCCATCACCGGGCTGTTCGAGCAACTTTTTGCGCAGGGCGTCGAGCACGGGCTGGCCGACATGGACCACTCGGCCCTGTTCGTCGAACTCGCGCGGCGCAACGGCATGGTGTGAACGCGGCGCGCGCAGCACCGCCCCGCATCAGCTGTCGGCCCCGTCCTGCTCGCGCGTCGCGAAGTGCGCGAGAAAGTTTTCGGCCAGATACGCCTCACCCCGCTCAAGCACGAAATACCGGAACGCCTCCGCCGCCGGTGACAGCATCTTGGAGAGCGTGTGCACCACGTTCCATGCGCGCACGACGGGTGCACCGTCCACATCGATCACCGCAATCAGGCGGTTGCTGAGCTCCAGGCCGATGGTGTGGAGCGACAGGAAGCTCAGGCCCATGCCCGCCATCACGGCCTGCTTGATGGTCTCGTTGCTGGCCATCTCCATGATCACGCGCAGCTCGGTGTTGCTGCCTTGCAGAAACTTCTCCAGTGCGGCGCGCGTGCCCGAGCCCGGCTCGCGCACGATGAAGTCGTACCCGCGAAGCACCGATGAGGGCACGTGCGAGGCCAGGGCCAGAGGGTGGTCGACCGGCGCCACAAACACATGCGGATGCGCCGCAAACGGTTCGGCCCGCGTGGCCAGCTCCCGGGGCGGGCGTCCCATGATGGCGATGTCGACCTCGTTGGCGTGGAGCATCTTCACCAGCTGCTCGCGGTTGCCCACCGCCAGGCGCAGGTCGATGTTGCCGTGCTCACGGCGGAACTCGGCCAGCAGGTGGGGCAGGAAGTACTTGGCCGTGCTGACCATGCCGATCACCAGCGTGCCGGTTTCCAGCTTCTGCAGCCGCGCGGCGGCGTCTTCGGCGTCTTTCAGCGTGGCCAGCATCTTGCGGGCGTAGACCAGCATGTACTCGCCCACGGTGGTCAGCGCCACCTTGCGGCCCGTGCGCTCGAACAGCGGCATGCCCACATGCCCCTCCAGCTCCTTGATCTGCATCGTCACCGCCGGCGGGGTGAGGTGCAGCGCCTGCGCCGCCCGCGCAAAGCTGAGGTGCCGCGCCACCTCGCTGAACACCCGCAGCTGCCGGAAGGTGGCGTTTTTCATTCAGCAATTCCTTAACTGAAGTCCAAGGAACGGTGAATTTACTTCATGAACGCCGAAACCTACAGTGGGTTTCACCTCAGCCCCACCCACTTCTGGAGTCCCCCGATGAGCGATGCCCTCACTGCCTCGACCCACATCACCGATGCGAAAAAGCGCTACAGCGCGGGCGTGCTCAAGTACAGGCAGATGGGGTACTGGATGCCCGATTACGTGCCCAAAGACACCGACACGCTGTGCCTGTTCCGCATCACGCCGCAGGAAGGCGTGGACCCGGTGGAGGCCGCCGCCGCCGTGGCCGGCGAATCGAGCACCGCGACCTGGACCGTGGTCTGGACCGACCGCCTCACCGCCTGCGACAGCTACCGCGCCAAGGCCTACAAGGTGGAGCCGGTGCCGGGGCGGCCGGGCGAGTACTTCGCCTGGGTGGCCTACGACCTGATCCTGTTTGAAGAAGGGTCGATCGCCAACATGACGGCCAGCCTGATCGGCAACGTGTTCAGCTTCAAGCCACTGAAGGCCGCGCGGCTCGAAGACATCCGCATACCGGTGGCCTATGTGAAAACCTTCAAGGGCCCGCCCACCGGCCTGGTGGTCGAGCGCGAGCGGCTCGACAAGTTTGGCCGCCCGCTGCTGGGCGCCACCACCAAGCCCAAGCTGGGCCTCTCGGGCCGCAACTACGGCCGCGTGGTGTACGAGGGCCTCAAGGGCGGGCTGGACTTCATGAAGGACGACGAGAACATCAACAGCCAGCCCTTCATGCACTGGCGCGACCGCTTCCTGTTTGTGATGGACGCCGTCAACAAGGCCAGCGCCGAGACGGGTGAGGTCAAAGGCAGTTACCTGAACGTGACCGGCGCCACCATGGAAGACATGTACGAGCGCGCCGAGTTCGCGAAAGAACTGGGCAGCGTGATCGTGATGATCGACCTGGTGATCGGCTACACGGCGATCCAGAGCATGAGCCACTGGGCGCGCAAGAACGACATGATCCTGCACCTGCACCGCGCAGGACACGGCACCTACACGCGCCAGAAGAACCACGGCGTGAGCTTTCGCGTGATCGCGAAATGGATGCGCCTGGCGGGCGTGGACCACATCCACGCCGGCACCGCGGTGGGCAAGCTCGAAGGCGATCCGCTCACGGTGCAGGGCTACTACGACGTGTGCCGCAACAGCGTGACCCGCGTCGACCTGCCGCGCGGCAACCACTTCGAGCAGGACTGGGCCGACATCAAGAAGGTGATGCCCGTGGCCTCGGGCGGCATCCACGCCGGCCAGATGCACCAGCTCATCGACCTGTTTGGCGACGACGTGGTGCTGCAGTTCGGCGGCGGCACCATCGGCCACCCGATGGGCATCCAGGCCGGCGCGGTGGCCAACCGCGTGGCGCTCGAATCGATGGTGAAGGCGCGCAACGAAGGCCGCGACATCCTGCAGGAAGGCCCGGAGATCCTCAAGCGCGCCGCCCAGCAGTGCAGCCCCCTGAAGGCCGCGCTCGATACCTGGGGCGAGATCAGCTTCAACTACCAGAGCACGGATTCGAGCGACTACATGGCCACGCCCGCGATGGCCTGACCCCACTCATTCCAGAGGACCGCACACCATGATGACCAACCCCACCGGCCGCATCACGCAAGGCCAGTTCAGCTTCCTGCCCGACCTCACCGACGCCGAGATCACCGCGCAGATCGAGTACGGCCTGAAACGCGGCTACGCCTGGAGCGTGGAATACACCGACGACCCGCACCCGCGCAACACGTACTGGAGCATGTACGGCAACCCCATGTTCGACCTGCAGGACGCCGCCGGCGTGCTGCAGGAGCTGAACGCGTGCCGCCAGGCTTTCCCGCACCACTACATCCGCATGATGGCCTTCGACTCGACGCGCAACGTCGAGACCATCGCCATGAGCTTCATCGTCAACCGGCCAGCCAGCGAACCCGGCTTCATGCTGGAGCGCCAGGAGGTGAATGGCCGCAGCCTGCGCTACACGACACGCGGGTACGGCGCCCTGCAGCCCGAAGGTGAACGGTATCGCGACACGACCTGAAAGCGTGCGCAGCCATGTCCTATTTCATTCCTGGCAGCACGCCACCGGTGGAGGCACCGCCGGTGGCGGCCACGGTGGAACCGCCCGCCGTTGACACGCCGCGCTCGGTGGGCGCCGTGCTGGCGCAAACGCAGGTGCAGGCCGTGCTCCAGGAGCTGGACGACCAGTTGGTGGGGCTGGCGCCGGTCAAGGCGCGCGTGCGCGACATTGCGGCGCTGCTGGTCATCGACAAGCTGCGCGCCGGGCTGGGGCTGGCGTCGCAGGCGCCCAGCCTGCACATGTGCTTTTCGGGCAACCCGGGCACCGGCAAGACCACGGTCGCCTACCGCATGGCGCAGATCCTGCACCGGCTGGGCTACGTGCGCAAAGGCCATCTGGTGGCCGTCACGCGCGACGACCTGGTGGGCCAGTACATCGGGCACACGGCCCCCAAGACGCGCGAGGTTTTGAAGAAGGCCATGGGCGGTGTGCTCTTCATCGACGAGGCCTACTACCTCTACCGCCCCGAGAACGAGCGCGACTATGGCCAGGAGGCCATTGAAATCCTGCTACAGGTGATGGAGAACCACCGCGACGATCTCGTGGTGATCCTCGCGGGCTACGGCGACCGCATGAACACCTTCTTCCAGTCCAACCCCGGCATGCGCTCGCGCATCGCCCACCACCTGGAGTTCCCGGACTACGCCGCCGACGAACTCATGCAGATCTCCAGAAGCATGCTGGCCGAGCAGAACCACCAGTTCAGCGACGAGGCCGCGCAAGCCTTCGAGCGCTACCTTGCCCTGCGCCTGGCGCAACCGCATTTCGCCAATGCGCGCAGCGTGCGCAACGCGCTGGACCGCGCGCGCCTGCGCCAGGCCAGCCGGCTGTTTTCACAACCGGACCGCGAATGGACCGCCGAAGAGCTCACCACCTTGCAGGCGGCCGACATTCTCGGCAGCCGCCTGTTTCAGCAGGACGGTGCGCCCCATGCTTGAAGCCCTGATCTTTGATGTCGACGGCACGCTCGCCGACACCGAGGCCGCGCACCGCGAATCCTTCAACGAAGCCTTCGCGCAAGCAGGCCTGGACTGGCACTGGGACGAGGCCACCTACATCCGGCTGCTGCAGGTGGCGGGTGGCAAAGAGCGCATGGCGCACCACTGGCGCACGGTGGAGCCCGACATGGCGCGAAGCGCTGCCGCACGCGCCACCATCGAGCGGGTTCACGCGATGAAGACGCGCATTTACGAGAGCCGCGTGAGCGGCGGGCGGCTGCCCCTGCGCCCGGGTGTGCTGCGCCTGATTCGAGAAGCGCGGGGCGCCGGCCTGCGTCTGGCGATTGCGACCACCACCACACCCGCCAACATCGATGCGCTGCTGCGCCAGCCGCTCGGCGCCGGCTGGCGCATCCAATTTGCCGCCGTGGGCGACGCCTCGACCGCCGCGCGCAAGAAGCCCGACCCCCAGGTGTACGGGCAGGTTCTCGCCGCGCTGGCGCTGCCCGCCTCGGCCTGTCTGGCCTTTGAAGATTCCGACAACGGGCTGCGCGCGGCCACGGCCGCCGGCCTGCAGACGCTGGTCACGCCCACCGTGCACACCGCCAGCCACGGCTTTGACGGCGCGCTGCGGGTGCTGCCGCACCTGGGCGATCCGAACGATCCGCTGCCCCCTGGCGTGGCAGACACACAACCGCCATGGGTCACCGTGGCGGCGCTGCGGCGCTGGCATGCCGGCGCACCGGTCGGCGCCCCTGTTTGAAGCCCTTCACGCCCCCATCCCAAGAGATCGCCATGCCACTCACCGGCCGCCGCACCCTCACGCAGTACCTCATCGAGCAACGCCGCCGCTTCCCCGAAGCCAGCGGCGACTTCAACGCCCTCATCCTCGACGTGGCCATGGCCTGCAAGGCCATCGCGCGCGAAGTGGCCTTTGGTGCGCTGGGCGACGTGCTGGGCAACCACGCAGCGGAGGCCGGCGGGTCGGTCAATGTGCAGGGCGAAGCGCAGAAGAAGCTCGACGTGCTCAGCAACGACTACTTCCTGCGCATCACCGAGTGGGGTGGCCACCTGGCCGGCATGGCATCGGAAGAGCTCGAAGCGCCGCACCAGATCCCGCCGCAGCACCCGCGCGGCAAGTACCTGCTGGCGTTCGATCCGCTCGATGGCTCCAGCAATATCGACGTCAACGTGTCGGTGGGCAGCATCTTCTCGGTGCTGCGCGCGCCGGCCACCGATGGCCGCGACGTCACCGAGGCCGACTTCCTGCAACCCGGCACGCAACAGGTGGCTGCCGGCTACGCGCTCTACGGCCCCACCACCATGCTGGTGCTCACCGTGGGCAATGGCGTGGCCGGCTTCACGCTCAACCCCAACCTGGGCGAGTTCATGCTCACGCACCCCCACCTCACCGTGCCCGAAGACACGCAGGAGTTCGCCATCAACGCGTCCAACAGCCGCTTCTGGGAAGCCCCCGTGAAGCGCTATGTGGACGAATGCCTGGCGGGCAAGACCGGGCCGCGCGGCAAGGACTTCAACATGCGCTGGATCGCCAGCATGGTGGCCGAGGCGCACCGCATCCTGATGCGTGGCGGCGTGTTCCTCTACCCGCGCGACACCAAGGACGCCAGCAAGCCCGGGCGCCTGCGCCTGCTCTACGAGGCCAACCCCATCGGTTTCATCATGGAGCAGGCCGGCGGGCGCGCCAGCACGGGGCGCGCGCCGGTGCTGGGTGTGCAGCCTGCGTCGCTGCACCAGCGCGTGGGCCTGGTGTTTGGATCGAAGAACGAGGTGGAGCGCATCGAGCGCTACCACGCCGAGCCCTTCCAGAAGTCACTGGACAACCCCCTGTTTCGCGAGCGCAGCCTGTTCCGCGCCTGACGGCGCTGCCCTCCCCCGCTTTTCAAACTCCCGGGACACACCCATGTCTGAGCGCCACCCCATCATCGCCATCACCGGCTCGTCCGGTGCGGGGACCACGTCGGTCACCCGCACCGGAC
>NZ_JAHVAB010000037.1 GCF_019264445.1 Hydrogenophaga sp. | reverse complement strand
CAGCGGTTGCTCCACCCCGTGGTGGAACAGCGCGCCGGCCACGTTGCAGGCCAGCCAGGCCAGCAACACGCCGGCGGTCTGCGCTTCGGTGGTGGCCGCGCCAAAGCGCGTGAACCAGGCGTTGACCACCAGCGCAATGGGGAAGTTGAGCAGGAACACCGCATACGAAATGCGGCTCAGGTACGCCACCACGCCGCTGCGCGGCCAGGTGAACAGCCATCCCTGGCGCTGCGCGCAGGCCAGCGCCAGGCAGACCGCGAGCGCCAGCGCGATGCGCTCGCGGAAGTCGATGGCCAGGGCCGCCAGCGTGAGCGCCACCAGCGCACCCAGCAGCCAGCGTCCCTGGCGCCAGGCGTCGTCGCTGTGGGTGGTCCAGTAGGTGAGCGCGCCCAAGCCGTAGGCGCCAAAGAAGTACAGCGCCCAGCTGTCCCACTCGCTGTCGCGGTTGAAATGCAGCAGCGAAGCCGCCACCACCACCGCCACCAGCGCGTGCACCCAGGCCGTGGCCGCAGGCTGTCGCCGCGCCAGCCACAACAGGCCCAGCAGCAGCGCGTAGAGCTGGAAGTCGATCGCCACGTACCAGACGCCGGCCGAGAGCGAGTCCACGTCCAGCAGCGTGTGCAAGAGCAGCGCGTGCGAGACGAACTGCCACAAGCCGGGGGGCGCAGACAGCGAGCTGTGCACCATCCAGCGCCGGGCGAGTTCGGTGCACAGCATGGCCACCAGCAGCGAGGCGATGTAGGGCAACGCGGTGCGCAGGTACCGCTGGCCCAGTTGCGGCAGGAAAGGCGCAGTGCGAGGCACGCCGCCCGGCGCGAGGCTGCGCGCGGCCAGGAAGCCCGCCACCACCAGGAACACCTGCACGGCCATGCGCGCGTCCTGGCTGAACCACGCGACCAGCTCGGGGGCGAGGCGGTGCGTCCAGTCCGACATCGGGCCGTAGAACGCCAGGTGGTGCAGCACGATCATCTGCGAGCCCACCGCCTTGAGCAGGTCGATGAACATCAGGCGCTCGCCAGCGCCGGCGCGCGGCAGCGTGCTCACAGGGCGGCCACGCTGCCGTCGCTGCGGGGGTCGGCAGCGCCCTCGATCACGCCGTTGGGGTGGCGCACCAGCGCACCGGCGTGGCCCATCGTGTCGCTGAACGCTTCGGGCAGCACGTCGACCGCGTGGCCGGCTTCGCGCAGCGCGTCCACCAGCGCGGGGTCAAAGCGGCTCTCCAGCTTCAGGGTGGTGCTCTCGTCGCCCCAGGTGCGGCCGAGCAGCCAGCGCGGCGCGCTCACCGCCTGCTGCAGGGGCTGGCCAAAGCGCGCGTAGCGGGTGAACACGGCGGCCTGCGTTTGCGGCTGGCCTTCGCCGCCCATGGTGCCGTAGGGCATCACGCGGCCATCGTCGAACACCGCCAGCGACGGGTTGAGTGTGTGGAACGGCTTGCGGCCGGGCTCCAGTGTGTTGAGGGCCTTGGGGTCGAGCGAGAAGCTGGTGCCCCGGTTCTGCCAGCAGATGCCGGTGTCTTCGAGCACGGTGCCCGAGCCGAATTCCCAGTACACGCTCTGGATGAAGCTGACCGCGCGGCCTTGCGCGTCGATCGCGCCCATCCAGATCGTGTCGCCGGGCGCGGCGGGGTCGGGCCAGGGCAGGGCGCGCTGGCGGTCGATGCTGGCGGCCAGGGTGGACAGGCTGCCGGGTTGCAGGAAGCCGCGCGGGTCGGCCGGCAGGCGCCCGGGGTCGGTGACCACGCGTTCGCGCACCCGGAAGGCGCGCTTGGTCGCCTCGACCAGCCCGTGAATGTGCGCAAAGCCCTCGCCTTCGCTCACGCCCAGGCGCTCGAACAGGCCCAGGATCATGAGTGCTGCCAGGCCTTGGGTGGGCGGTGGCAGGTTGTAGACGGTGCTGTCGTCCAGGCGCACGGCCAGGGGCTCGACGAGTTGTGCGCGGTAGGCGGCCAGGTCGCTGGCGCGCAGCGGGCTGCCTGCGCGCTCCAGCGCTGCGCCGATGCGCGCGCCGAGTTCACCGCGGTAGAAGTCGTCCAGGCCGCGTTCGGCGAGCGAGGTCAGCGTGCGGGCGAGCGCGGGCTGCTTGAGCACGTGGCCGGGCTCGGGCGGCTGGCCGTTGACGAGGAAGGTGTGCGCGAAGCCGGGCGCGTCTTTCAGGCCGTCGAGCTTTTGCTTCGTGAGCGCGGACTGGCTGGTGCTCACCGCGATGCCGTTTTGCGCGTGGCGAATGCCGTCGGCCAGCAGGCGCGAGAGCGGCAGCGCCGTACCCCAGGGGGCGGCCACCTCCAGCGCCTTGGCCCAGCCGCCGATGGTACCGGCCACGGTGAGCGCGGCGGTCGGGCCGCGCGAGGGAATGGCGTTCAGGCCCGCATAAAAGTCGCGCGAGGCCAGGGCGGCCGACGGGCCGCAGGCGTCGATGGCAACCACCGGCTTGCCCGGTTCGTGGATGAGCCAGAAGCCGTCGCCACCAATGGCGTTCATGTGCGGGTAGACCACCGCAATGGCCGCAGCTGCGGCCACCATGGCCTCCACCGCGTTGCCGCCGTCGCGCAGCACGTCGCGCCCGGCCTGCGCCGCCAGGTGGTGGGGGGCGACCTGCATGCCGCCCAGGGCCTTGAGGGTGTGAATCATCGGGAACGCTCTTTCATTGCTGGGAAGAGATTGTGGCTTGTAGAGGGCCATGCGCCGGATGAAACAGCGCAGGGGGCTGTCTCATGCCAATCCGTAAAACATGCGCAGCGAGGTGAGGGCCAGGAAGACCGCAAACACCTGGCGCAGGCGCTTGGCATCGATGCGGTGGGCCAGTGCCGCACCCCATCCCGTGGTCGCCATTGTCGCGGGAACGATGAGCGCCATGCCCAGCAGGTTCACGTACCCCAGGCTGAACGGGGGGCGCAGGGGCACATCCAGGCCGTTCAACAGGAACGCCACCGCCCCCGGCACGCTGATCACCATGCCCAGCATGGCGCCGGTGCCCACGGCGGTGTGCATGGGCACGCGCAGCGCATTGAGGATGGGCACCGAGAGCGTGCCGCCACCGATGCCCATGAGCGTGGAAATGCCGCCAATGCCGCTGCCGATGAACGCCGTGCCCACCGGGCCGGGCAGCCCGTCGCGCAGCGCGAAGCCATCGCGCTTGAAGGCCATGTTGAGCGCCACCACCAGCGCCACCGAAGCGAACACCGCAGTGAGCGAAGCCCCGCTGAGAAAACGGCTGGCCACCGAACCGATCAGCACACCCACGATCACCGACGGCATGAGCCGCTGGATGAGCGCCATGTCCAGGCTGCCGCGCTTGCGGTGCGCGCGGCTGGACATGATGGACGTGGGGATGATGGTGGCCAGCGAGGTGCCCACCGCCGCGTGCATGCGCACCGACTCGTCCACGCCCAGCAGGGTGAACAGGTGGTAGAGCACCGGCACGATGACGATGCCGCCGCCCACGCCGAGCAGGCCGGCGAGCACGCCCGCCACCAGGCCGGTGGCGAGCAGGGCCGTGGCCAGGCCCAGCAGCCAGAGGCCGCTGTGTTGGTTGAAGAGCTCCATGGCGACCTACCAGCCAATGGCCTTGGGCAGCCACAGCGCGATCTGCGGGAACTGGAACAGCAGCAAGAGGGCGAGGAACTGCAGCCCGATGAAGGGCACCACGCCTTTGTAGATGTCCTTGATGTTCACCTCGGACGGCGCCACACCCTTCAGGTAGAACAGCGCCCAGCCAAACGGCGGCGTGAGGAAGCTCGACTGCAGGTTGACCGTGATCAGCATCGCCAGCCACACCGGGTCCACGCCCAGGTTGATGAGGATCGGCAGGAACAGCGGTACCGCGATGTAGCTGATCTCGATCCACTCGACGAAGAAGCCGAGCACAAAGATGATGAGCATCATGAACCAGATGGCGGTGTTCACGCCGCCGGGCAGCGCCTCGAACATGCCCGCGATCAGGTCTTCGCCGTGCAGGCCGCGGAACGAGAGCGCGAACACCTGCGCGGTCATGAGAATGAACATCATGATGGCGGTGATCTTGCTGGTGTCCAGCGCGGTGTCCTTGAGCGTCTTCCAGGTGAAGCGGCCTGAAAACGCGGTGATCAGCACCGCACCCACCGCGCCCATGCTGGCCGCTTCGGTGGGGGCCGCAATGCCGCCCACGATGGAGCCCAGCACCGCCACCACCAGCATCACCGGCGGCACCAGCACCTTGAAGAAGCGCACCCACAGCTGGCGGCGCGACACCGCGTCGCGCTCCGCCACCGGAATGGGCGGCATGGTCTCGGGCTTGAGCCAGCCCATGACCACGAGGTACACGATGTACACCGCGGCCAGCAGCATGCCCGGGCCCACGGCGGCGGCAAACAGGGTGCCCACCGACAGCTGCATGATGTCCGAGAGAAGGATCAGGATGAGGCTGGGTGGAATGATCTGGCCCAGCGTGCCCGAAGCGCAGATCACGCCGCAGGCCACGCTCTTGTCGTAGCCGCGCCGGATCAGGGTGGGCAGGGTCAGCAGGCCCAGTGTGATGATGGTGGCACCCACGATGCCGGTGGTGGCGCCCATGAGAACGCCGAACAGCACGATGCCGATCGCCATGCCGCCCTTGAGGCCGCCGGCGATGTGGCCCATCACGTCCAGCAGGTCGTCGGCCAGCCGCGATTTCTCCAGCATCACGCCCATGAACACAAACAGCGGAATGGCCATCCACTGGTAGCCGCTCACGATGCCGTAGAAGCGCGCGGGCAGCAGGTTGAACAGCGTCTCGCCAAAGCCCAGCCAGCCGAACACGAAGCCGGTCACGGCCAGGCTGATGGCCACCGGGATGCCGATCATCAGCATCACGAAGAAGCCGACCAGCATGAAGATGGCGTAGGTCGACATCTCAAACATGGGAAGCCTCCTCGGGTGTGGCCAGCGGTGCATCGAGCAGGCGCACCAGGTGGGCGAGCTGCTGCAGGACGAGCAGGCCGTAGCCCAGCGGAATGAGCGCCTTCACCAGCCAGCGCAGCGGAATGCCGCCCGGGTCGGCCGAGGCTTCGTTGATGGAGCGCGACTGCTCCACGTACCCAAGCGAGAGCCAGATGAAAGCCAGGCTCACCGCAATGAGCAGCAGCGCGGAGACCACGTCCACCACGCGCTTGCCGCGCGGTGAATAGCGCGCGTAAAACAGGTCCACGCGCACGTTGTCGCCGCGCTGCAGCGCGTGGCTCATGCCCAGCAGGATGAGGGCGGCGAGCAGGTGCCATTCGAGCTCCTGCGCCCACACCGAGCCAAAGCTCAACGTGTAGCGCAGGACCACGTTGGTGGCCACCAGACCGATCATGACCAGCGCGATCCACGCCGTGAGCGAGCCGATGCGGTCGATGAACCCCTCGATGCGTGCGGCCAGCGGCCGCAAAACCTTGAGCATGATGCCGACCCCTGGGTTAACCGCGAACCTTGAGGTGGTACGCCTCTTCGCTGATCTCGCTCCAGCGGTCGTACTTGGCCTTGAACGCCATGTACGAGTCGTGCACCTTCTTGGTCAGCGGGTCCTTGAGGCCTTCGGCCAGCACCTTGTTGGTCTCGGCCTTGAGCGCCTTGATCACGTCATCGGGCAGCGGCTTGGCGATCACGCCCTGGTTCCTGATCAGGTCTTCCATCGCGTCGGAGTTGGCCTTCTGGCACCAGCCTTCGCTGATCACGTTGCACGCGGCCGAGGCGTTGCTCACGATGGCCTGCAGGTCTTTGGGCAGCTTGTCCCAGGCGGCCTTGTTGATCAGCAGTTCGGACACGGTGGACGACTCGTGCCAGCCGGTCGTGTAGTAGAACTTCGCGGCCTTGTGCAGGCCCAGGCGGCGGTCCTGGAAGGGGCCGACGAACTCGGCCGCGTCGATCACGCCGCGCTCCAGCGCCGGGAAGATCTCGCCGCCGGGCAGCACCTTCACGTCCACGCCCAGGTTGGCGTACACCTTGCCGGCCAGCCCCGGAATGCGCATCTTCAGGCCCTTGAGGTCGGCCACGGTCTTGATCTCTTTCTTGAACCAGCCCGTCATCTGCACGCCGGTGTTGCCGCAGGGCATGGCCACCATGCCGAAGGGCGCGTAGACCTCGTTCCACAAGTCGATGCCGCCGCCGTCGTACAGCCAGCCGTTCATGCCCTGGAAGTTCATGCCGAAGGGCACAGCGGTGAAGTACTGCGCGGCGGCGGTCTTGCCGGTCCAGAAGTACGCGTTGGCGTGGTTCATTTCCACCGTGCCCGCGCGCACGGCGTCAAAGCCTTCAAACGCGGGGATGAGCTCGCCCGCGCCGAACACCTGGATGTTCAGGCGACCGTCCGACATCTCTCGGATGCGCTTGGCGAGGTCGGTGGCGCTGCCCGGGCCGTCCATGTAGAAGGGCGAGCCCTTGCCGTAGGCGCTGGTCATCTTCCAGTTGAACTTGGCCGACTGGGCGTTGGCGATCACGGGGGCACCGAGCACGCTGCCGGCAACGGCGGCGCGGGTGAGGAACTGGCGGCGGATCAGGGACATGGCGGCACTCCGGGTGGGGGTTGAACAAAAAAAGCTGCCGTTTGTAAAGCGGCATGCCACCTCTTTCGCAAGCGCCGTGCCATGCGAATCCACCCCAAAAGCCCTTGATTTCAAAAGAAATGTTCTGCTGATCGTTGGCATGCCTCCGATTTGGTGCATCGCCTCCTGCGGCATGCAGGAGGCGGTGGGTGCCGAATGTTCAGTGAAACGCGTGGCGCGTGTCGTTTGTCAAGCGAATCGACCGAACGCTGCGCGCTTGGCATCCCTGTGACCGCGCGGAGCGCCCCGGGCCGCACAAACGCTCACCATGCACGCCGCCGGTGCGCGCGCACCAATGCGGGCGGCCTGCAGGCGCTTTACAAACGCGCGCCGCCACGGCGGTTTTTCACCCGCGTGAGCAGCGTCTTGCAGTCCACCGAGAGGATCTCGGGCCTGTTGAAGATGTGGCGGCGCACGAAGGCCTCAAACGTTTCCGGGCTCTCGGTGAGCGCGTGCACGTGCAGGCTTTTCAGGTCGCTCATGATGTAGAGACTCACCACCTCCGGGCAGTCGGCCAGCTCCTGCGCGATGCGCTCGATGGCCGCCGGCGTGACCACGATGTCCAGAAAGGTCGAGTTCACCTGCCCCAGCTTCTCGGGGTTGATCACCGCGGCAAACAGCTCGATCACGCCGCTGTCCTGCAGCGCCTGCACCCGGGCCCGCGCATGCGCCCGCGAAATGCCCAGCTGGCGCGCCATGTCGGCAAACGAGGCGCGGCCGTCTTTCACCAGGATGTTGAGCAGGGCCTTGTCGAGCTTGCTCAGGGCCAGGTCGGCGGTGGCGGCGAGGGTGGGCGGTGGGTGGCGGGTCATGGGGTTGCTCCCCAAGCAACTGGCGAGCCAGCACCACATGGGCATAGACTGGTCCAGATGAGCCCATCCACCTCCTGGCCCGTGTGGCCCGCTCTCGTCATCGTGCTGGTCTTGACGGTGCTCGCCACCTCGGGCTGCACGGTGTGGCGCATCGGCAAGGCCGGCGAACTCGCCCGGCGCAGCGAACCCCTGCAGCACACCCCGCCTGAGGCCACGCTGCGCCTGCTCATCGTGGGCGACAGCACCGGCGTGGGCACCGGCGCGAGCAGCCCGCAGGCGAGCCTGGCCGGGCTTCTGGCGCAGGCCTACCCGCGCCTGCAGATCGACAACCGCGCCCGCGACGGCGCCACCTTTGCCGGCGTGATCGAGCAGCTCGAAGCCGCCACCGCGCGCTACGACCTCGTGCTGGTGCAGGCCGGCGGCAACGACGTGATCCGCCTGCGCAAACTCGACGACGTGCGCGCCGACATTGAGCGCGTGGCCACGCTGGCGCGTGCGCGCGGCCAGCGCGTGCTGCTCATGCCAGCCGGCAACGTGGGCAACGCGCCCTTCTTCTTCCCGCCCGCGTCGTGGCTCATGACCTCGCGCGCGCGCTCGCTGCACGGCTTCGTGCGCGAAGCCGCCACGCGCCACCAGGCCGCGTACATCAACCTCTTCAAGGACAAGGCGAAAGACCCGTTCGCCCAGCAGCCCGAGCTCAACGCCGCTGACGGCCTGCACCCCAGCGACGCCGGCTACCGCGTGTGGTTCGACGAGCTCATGACCCAGGCGCAGCTCGCGCCCGTGCTGGCGCCGGCCAAGGCGCGCTGAGTCTGGCCAGCGCGCGTTAGTCTGCCGGCGCGAAGTGCGCCACCAGCGCCTCGCCCCAGGCCCACGGCCCGGTGAGGGTGAGCGTCACCGTGGTCCACTCGCCATCGGCGTGCACCTGCTCGTCGGCGTCCCACACACCACCCTCGTCGAGCGGGCCCCTCGGCCCGGGGCTGTGCGTCTCGGCCCAGGCCAGCACCGCCCGCACCTCCTGCATCACTTCAGGCAACTGCGCACCGCGCACGCTGGCCATGGCTTCCCAGGAGCCGGTGCCTTCGCCGTCGTCGCTGGGGTCGAAGAGGAGGTGGTGGATTTGCATGGACCGATTGTCTTGCCACTCGCGAATCGAAATGACGAAACTGGGCATCAGTCGCTGTTCAAATAGCAGCCATCATGATCGACATCACCTCTGCTCAGGCTGCGGACCGCATCACCGCTTTGCTGGCCGCGCCCGAAAACCGCACGCTCGACTTCAAGCGAATCAGCGACAAGCACAAGAAGATCGTTGAGACGGTGTGCGCGTTTGCCAACTCCGAGGGTGGATTGCTCGCCCTGGGTGTGGGCGACGCCAAAGACCTCAAGGCTGGTGATAAACCGCAGAGCCGCTTGTGGGGTGTGGAAGAAAACCCCGAAGGATTTGACGATTTGAGGCGTCAGTTGCTGCAGCGCTTCACGCCCGCCCTCACCCGTGTGCATTGGCTGCGACTGCCCTGCACCTTGCGAGATGGTCAAGCCGGCAATGTGGTGTTGCTGCGGGTGGAAAAAAGCGACCAAGTGCACAGCGTGTTGGGCAATGGCACCTGGACGCGCATGGACGCCAGCAACCGCGAACTGAGCGCGGCCGAGATTGCAGAGCTGACTTACCAGCGGGGAGCGAAAAGCGCCGAGACCCTGTCCATGCCCGTGGCGCTGGACCTGCTAAACACCGATGCGTGGCGCAGCTATTGCTTCACCCGGGGCTTGGCCAACATGGATGTGGCGGCGCGCTTGCCCCGCCTGGGATTGGCGGTACCTGGGGAGAATGGTTTGCAGCCTTTGCTGGCCGCTGTGCTTCTGTTTGCCGACGAGCCGGGCGCTTTGCTGGCCGGGCAGGGCATGCGGGCGGACATTCGCGTCTTTCACTACAAAGGCAAGGCCGTGCAACGCGGTGAGGTGCCCAATCTGTTGCTGCCGCCCAAGACCATCTCCGGCCCAGTGGTGGAGCAGATCGCCAAGGCGCAGGCCTATGTGCTGGAGCGGCTGGCAGTAGGGCTGACGATGGAGGGATCGGGCTTCAAGACGCGCTATCGCTTCCCGGAACGGGTGATCAAGGAGGCTGTCACCAACGCGGTGGTGCACCGCGACTACCGCCTCAACCGTGACATTCATGTGCGCATTTTTGACGATCGGGTGGAGGTGGAGAGCCCAGGGCGTCTGCCCGGCAACCTTACCCCGGCGACCATTGAGAAGACCGGCTCAGTGCCACGCAACAGCCTGCTGGCGCGGCATTTGCGGGAGTTTCCCAACCCGCCCAACGTGGATGCGGGCGAGGGCGTGCCGATGATGTTCGCGCAGATGGCGCAGGCCAAACTGTACGAGCCGCTCTACCGCGAGCAGGTGGAGACCGCGGTGCCCACGCTGGTGGTGACCTTGTTGAATGAGGAGCGGCCCCCGCTGTGGGTGCAGGTGAGCGACTGGATCGACCGGAACGGCCCGATCACCAACAGCCGCTTGCGCGAGATATCTGGGTTGGATACGCTGGCCGCCTCCAAACAGCTCAAGCAATGGGTGGGGCAGGGGGTGCTGGCGGCTCTGCCGTCGCCGTCCCGTCAGCAGGCGAGCTACACCAAACCCGACCTGGCCGACCTGCTTGGATCATTATCTTTGGGCTTGGATAATGAACCGTGAAAAGTGAAAAAATTCTTTCAAATCAATGATTTGAATTGACGTTCATTATCTTTGGCTGTGTTTTTAGCCAGCTCAATATGGATTGACGCTTGGAGCCGTCGGTGCTGGTCGAAGCGCTGGTCGCTCAGCGCAACGAATGGGCCCACACGGAGCGGTCAGTCCATCAGCTCAGGTGAAGTGGCGCCAGAGCCTTTTCATTATTTTCTTGTTGGGATAATGAAGCTCAAAATCTCAAAAACTCTTTTTAAAACAAGGAGCTTTTGTGCGGTTCATTATCTGCCTGCCTGATTTTTAAGCAGAAGGTACAGTCCTCGCCAGAATGAAAAACGGCGCCCAAGGGCGCCGTTTCACCGAGGTGGAAGCGATCAGGCCGCCTTCACCTTCAAGCGCCAGGCGTGCAGCAGCGGCTCGGTGTAGCCGCTGGGCTGTTCCTTGCCCTTGAACACGAGGTCCAGCGCGGCGAGATACGCCTTGCTGGTCTTGAAGTTGCCGGCCATCTTCTGGTAGAGCTTGTCGCCGGCGTTCTGGCCGTCCACCACGGCGGCCATGCGTTCGAACGTGGCGCGCACTTCCTTTTCCGTCACGATGCCGTGGTGCAGCCAGTTGGCGATGTGCTGGCTGGAGATGCGCAGCGTGGCGCGGTCTTCCATCAGGCCCACGTTGTGGATGTCGGGCACCTTGGAGCAGCCCACGCCCTGGTCGACCCAGCGCACCACGTAGCCCAGGATGCCCTGCACGTTGTTGTCCAGCTCCTGCTGCTTCTCGGCCGCGCTCCAGTTCGGGTTGCTGCTCACGGGGATGGTGAGCAGGCCGGTGAGCAGGTTGTCGCGCTCGGCGTTGGCGTCGATCTTCTCCAGCTCCTTCTGCACGTCGGACACCAGCACCTGGTGGTAGTGCAGCGCGTGCAGCGTGGCGCCAGTGGGGCTGGGCACCCAGGCGGTGTTGGCACCGGCCTTGGGGTGGCCGATCTTCTGCTTGAGCATCTCGGCCATCAGGTCGGGCATGGCCCACATGCCCTTGCCGATCTGCGCCTTGCCGCGCAGGCCGCACGACAGGCCGACGATCACGTTGTTCTTCTCGTAGCTCTGGATCCAGGCGCTGGCCTTCATGTCGCCCTTGCGCACCATGGGGCCGGCGAGCATGGCGGTGTGCATTTCGTCGCCGGTGCGGTCCAGGAAGCCGGTGTTGATGAAGGCCACGCGGCTGGCGGCCGCGGCAATGCAGGCCTTGAGGTTGACGGAGGTGCGGCGCTCTTCGTCCATGATGCCCAGCTTCACCGTGCTGTCCTTCAGGCCCAGCACCTTCTCCACGCGGCTGAACAGCTCGGCGGCAAACGCCACTTCGCGCGGGCCGTGCATCTTGGGCTTGACGATGTAGACCGAGCCCTTGCGCGAGTTGCGGATCGCGTCCTTCTTGGTGCGCTTGAGGTCGTGCAGGGCGATGGCGGTGGTGACCATCGCGTCCATGATGCCTTCGGGAATCTCCTTGCCTTCTGCGCCCCAGAGGATGGCGGGGTTGGTCATGAGGTGGCCCACGTTGCGCAGGAACATGAGCGAGCGGCCGTGCAGGCGCACCGCGTTTTTCTTGCCATTGGGCGCGGTGTACTCGCGGTCGGCGTTGAGGCCGCGCGTGAAGGTCTTGTCGCCCTTGGTGACCGACTCGGTCAGCGTGCCCTGCAGGATGCCCAGCCAGTTGCTGTAGGCCAGCACCTTGTCTTGCGCGTCCACGGCGGCAATCGAATCTTCCAGGTCCAGGATGGTGGAGAGCGCGGCTTCCACCACGAGGTCGCTCACGCCGGCGGCGTCGGTCTTGCCGATGGGCGTGTTGCGGTCGATCTGGATGTCCAGGTGCAGGCCGTTGTGCTTGAGCAGCACGGCGCTGGGCGCCTTGGCCTCGCCCTGGTAGCCCACCAGTTGCGACTTGTCGGCCAGCTTGCTGGTGCCGCCCTCGGCCAGGCCCACCACGAGCTCGCCGTCCTTGTTGATCTTGTAGCTGGTGGAGCCCACATGCGAGCCCTTCTTCAGCGGGGCGGTGCGGTCGAGCACGTGGCGCGCGTATTCAATGACCTTGGCGCCGCGCTTGGGGTTGTAGCCCCCCTTCTTGCCCACTTTCTCGCAGCCCTTGTCTTCACTGATCACATCGGTGCCGTACAGCGCGTCGTACAGCGAGCCCCAGCGCGCGTTGGCGGCGTTGAGCGCGTAGCGGGCGTTCAGGATCGGCACCACCAGCTGCGGGCCGGCCTGCGTGGCCAGCTCGTCATCCACGTTCTTGGTCGTGGCCTTCACGCTCTTGGGCTGCGGCACCAGGTAGCCAATGGTCTCCAGAAACTTGCGGTAGCCCGCCATGTCGCGGATCGGGCCGGGGTTGGCCGCGTGCCAGGTGTCCAGCTCGGTTTGCAGACGGTCGCGCTCGGCCAGCAGGGCGGCATTTTTGGGCGCGAGGTCGCTCACGATGCCGTCAAAGCCCTGCCAGAATGCCGCTTCGCTCACGCCGGTGCCGGGCAGCACCTTCTGGTTGATGAAGTCGAACAGTTCGGTGGCGACCTGAAGGCCGTGGATCTGGGTGCGTGCTGTCATGGGGTGCTCCGTCAGGCAAGAGAGTGGGGAATACCGGGGCGCCCGCGCGCGCGGGCGTTGTGCAAGGCTGAACTGTATTGCACACCTGGGCCGGCATTAAATCGCTTTCTTGCGATTTATCTGTGACTTTGGCGGGGGTAATGCGGCCCGCCCCCGGCGGGCTCAACCCTCCACCGTTTCCTCGGCCACCACCACCCGCACACCCTGCGCCGCACGGGCCAGTTCGTCGGGCAGGGCGCGGTCGGTCACGAGCACCTGCACGCTGGTCCACGGCAGGCTGGTGATCAGCCCCGGGGCTTCGAACTTGCTGGCGTCGGCCACCACGATCACGGTGCCCGCGTGCGGGTGCACCGCCTGCTTGAACTCGACTTCAAACGGGTCGAAGTCCAGGCAGCCGCCGCGCGCGCTGAGCGATGCCACGGAGACGATGAGGTAGTCCGGGTGCAGCTGCGTGGCAAAGCGAAGTGCGTTGGCGCCGGCCAGGGTCATGTCGCTGCTGCGCAGGGTGCCGCCGGGCAGCATGACGGTGTGGCGGTCGCCGCTCTGGGCGAGTGCGCGCGCCACTTCGAGTGAGGGCGTGGCCACGGTGAGGCCGTGGCGCGCGGCGAGGGCTTCGGCCACGAAGCAGGCGGTGCTGCTGTTGTCGAGCACGATGCTGGCGCCATCGGGCAGCAGGGCGCACACCTGTTGTGCCAGGCGGCGTTTGGCGGCCACGTTGCTGCGCAGGCGCAGCTGAAAGGGTGATTCCTGCACGTCGCGGTGCAGGCTCACGCCGCCGTGGAATTTCTGCACGATGCCGTCGTCGGCCATGGCCTGCAGGTCGCGCCGCACGGTTTCGCCCGACACGCCCAGGCGCAGCGCGAGGTCGGCGGTGGTGATGGAGGGCGTGGCGCGCAGGATCTCGACGATGCGCTCCTGGCGCGCGCTCAGCACGGGCGTCATGCTCATCGGCTCAGCCCCGGGCGGCCAGCATCGCGCCGGTCTGTGCATCAAACACCCGCAGGCGGGCCATTGCTGGGGCGAGCACGATGGCCTGTTCGGCCTGCAGCGCGGCGTCGGCTTCGGTGCGCACCAGCACGTCGGCACCACCCACGCGAATCTGCGCGTAGGCCTCGGCGCCCAGGCGCTCCACGCGCTGCACCACGCCCGGCCAGCTCAGCGGCGCACTGGACGCGCCGGCACTGGGCACCAGCGTGAGCTCTTCCGGGCGCAGGCCGAGCACGGCGCCGGGTTGAATGGCGGCTTCGCCGTACTGGGCGTTGAGCCAGGCGCGACCCTCGGTCAGGGTCTCGGGCACGGGGAGAAAGTTCATTTCGGGGGATCCGATGAAAGACGCCACAAAGCGGTTGGCGGGCCGGCGGTACACCTCCATGGGCGCGCCCACCTGGCGCAGGTGGCCGCGGTCCATCACGGCGATGCGGGTGCCCAGGGTCATGGCTTCCACCTGGTCGTGCGTGACGTACACGATGGTGATGCCCAGCTCGGCGTGCAGGCGCTCGAGTTCGCCGCGCATGTGGGTGCGCAGCTTGGCGTCGAGGTTGGAGAGCGGTTCGTCAAACAGGAACACCTTGGGCTTGCGCACCAGGGCGCGGCCAATGGCCACGCGCTGGCGCTGGCCGCCCGAGAGCTCGTTGGGCCGGCGTTGCAGCAGCTCGGTGATCTGCAGTCGCCGGGCGGCTTCCTGCACGCGCTGGTCCACCTCGCTGCGCGAGAGCGCGCTCGTGCGCAGCAGCCCGAAGGCCATGTTCATGTAGACCGTCATGTGCGGGTACAGCGCGTACGACTGGAACACCATGGCGATGTCGCGCTCGTGCGGCTCGGCGTGGGTCACGTCGCGCCCGCCAATGAGGAGGCGGCCTTCGCTGATGTCTTCCAGGCCCGCGATCATGCGCAGGGTGGTGGACTTGCCGCAGCCCGAGGGGCCGACCAGCACCATGAACTCGCCCGCCTGCACGTCGAGGTCGAGGCTTTCCACGGCGACGTGGTCCTTGTAGCGCTTGCTGATGCCTTGGAGAGAGATGGCGGACATGGTGGGGATGGTAAGGGCGGGTGGATGGGAGTCACTTCAAGCCGGCATGCATGAAGCTGTCGACGAAGCGGCGCTGGAAGATGAGGAAGAGCAGCATGAGCGGCGCGATCACCACCATGGTGGCGGCCATCAGGCGCGGCCAGTCGGCGCCGCTGTCGGCCTTGGCCAGCAGGCCCAGGCCAATGGGCAGGGTGCGCACCGACTCGCTGTTGGTCACCAGCAGGGGCCACATGTAGTCGTTCCAGTGCGTCACCACGGAAATCATGCCGAAGGCCACCAGCGTGGGTTTGACGAGCGGCAGGTACACATGCCAGAGCGTGGCCCAGTGGCCGCAGCCGTCCAGGCGCGCAGCGTCGGCCAGGTCTTGCGGCACCTGGCGGAAGGCCTGGCGCAGCATGAAGGTGCCGTAGCCGCTGGCAATGAACGGCACCATGAGCGCCCACAGGCTGTTGAGCAGGCCGAGCTCGCGCACGGTGATGAAGTTGGTGAGGAAGGTGGCGTAGATCGGAAACATCACCTGCAGCAGGAACAGGCCAAAGAGCAGGTCGCGCCCGGGAAAGCGCAGCCGCGCAAACGCATACGCCGCCAGCGTGATGGTGGTGAGCTGCGCCAGCAGGATGCCGCTGGTGACCATGAGCGAGTTGAGCAGGTAGGTGCCAAACGGCGCCACCGACAGCGCCGCCGGGTAGTTCGACCACTGCAGCACCTGCGGCAGCACGCTGGCCGCGGGGTCGAAGATTTCAGCGCGCGTCTTGAACGAGGTGATGAGCATCCACACCAGCGGGCTCAGCCACAGCAGCATGGCCGGCAGCAGCAGCCAGTGCATCCAGCGCGAACGGGCGAAGAGGAAGCGATGGGCGGTCATGTTCAGCGTCCCATGTAGTGAACGCGGCGGCCCAGCGTCAGGGCCACCAGGCCAATGAGGCCCATGACGACCAGCAGCAGGATGTTGGCAATGGCCGAGGCGGTGCCGATGTCCTGGAACTGGAAGGCGTTCTGGTAGATGTAGAAGGTGAGCACGTTGGTGGCGTCGGCGGGGCCGCCTTGCGTCATCACGAACACGTAGTCAAAGATCTGGTACGAGTGCAGCACGCCGATGATCACCACGAAATACAGCGTGGGCGAGATCAGCGGCACGGTGATGTGCACCAGCTGCCGAAAGCCCGACACACCATCGAGCCGGGCCGCTTCGTACAGGTCGCGCGGCACCAGCTGGAGTGCGGCGAGCAGGATCAGCATGAAGTAGCCCGCGTATTTCCAGATGCTCATGAAGATGATGGCCGGCAGCGCCCACTGCCGGTCGTACAGCCATTCGAGCTTGGGCAGGCCCAGCAGCTCCATGAGCCCGTTGATGGGGCCGTAGCCCGGCGCGTACAGAAACACCCACACCATGCCGGCGGCCACCGAAGGCACCATGACCGGGTAGAAAAACACCGAGCGGTAGAGCGAGGTGCCGCGCAGCTTGCGGTCCAGCGCCACGGCCAGCACCAGCGCCAGGCCAATGGAAGTGGGCACGGTCACCACCATGTAGGCCACGGTGTTGCGCAGCGACTGCCAGAACAGCGCGTCGTGCCACAGCCGCTGGTAGTTCTCCCAGCCCACGTAAAAGATCTCGGTCGAGCCGAGCTGCACGTCGAAGAAGCCGTAGATCAGCGAGCGCGCGATCGGCCAGTAGGTGAAGGCGGCCAGGAACACCAGCGAGGGCGCGAGCATCACCACCGCGGTGAGCAGCTCGCGCCGCCGCGCCCGGCGGCGCAGGTCGGGCACGGTGTCCATGGAGGGGTCCAGGGTGAGGGTGTTCATGGCGCGCCTGTTCATCAGCCGCGCCGGCGGGCCAGGCGCTGGATTTCGAGGTTCGACTTCGCGGTGGCTTCGCGCAGCGCGGCGTCGGGCTTCACTTCACCGGCCAGCGTGCGGTCGATCGCGCTTTGCAGGTGCGCGCGCACCTTGTGATAGCCCGGCACCTGCAGGAAGGCCCCGGCCACTTCGGCGGTGACGAACGCGGTGCGCGCCTCGGGCACCTTGGCCACGTGCGCCTTGAGCGCCGGCGTTTCCCACGACGACTTGCGCGCCGCCAGGTAGCCGGTGTCGATGCACCACTGCGCCTGGTTTTGCGTGTTGGTCATCCAGCGCGCAAAGGTCCAGGCCGCGCGCTTGTGCGCGTCGGGCTGCTTCTTGGCAATCAGGATCGGGCCGCCGCCCATGGTGGAGCCGAGCTGCTTGCCGCGGGGCATGGGCGCCACGCCCACCGGGAACGAAGCCGACTTCAGGATGTTGGTCATCGAGCCGGTGGAGTGGTAGAGCATGGCGGTGCGACCGGCCATGAAGTCGTTGGCCGAGCTCTCCCAGGTGGAGGCTGCCGGCATGTTCTTCGCGGCGGCCATGCGCTGCCAGAACTCCAGCGCGTTCACGCTTTCGGGGGCGTCAAAGGCCACCTTGTCCTTGGTCCAGAACACCAGACCGTTCTGGCGCACGAAGCTCTCGAAGATCCAGTCGTGCCAGCCACCACCGATGGTGAGGCCCCACTGCGACACGGTGTCGCCCTGGCGCTGGGTGAGGGCCTTGGCGGCGGCTTCGAGCTCGGTCCAGTTCGTAGGCGCCGCCTTGAGGCCGGCCTTCTCGAAGGCGGCCTTGTTGTAGTACAGCACCGGCGTGCTGCACTGGAACGGCAGGCCGTAGAGTTTGTCGTCGGACATGCAGGTGCCCAGGAAGCCGGGCATGAAGTCCTTGAACACGTCGTCGGCCTTGGCCAGCGCGGTCACGTCTTCGAGTGCGTCCATGCCCAGGAAGGTGGTGAGCATGGAGTTGATGGGCAGCCAGGAAGCGGGCGGGTCGCCCACGCCCAGCGCGGTCATCACCTTCTGCTCGGTGTTGTCGTAGCTGCCTGCGTAGATGGCCTCGACCTGGATGTCGCTGTGGGCAGCATTGAAACTGCTGATCATGTTGGAGACCAGGCGGTTGATGTCGCCCGAGACGCCCACCGGGTACATGAAAGCGAGCTTCACCTGCTGCTGGCCCGAGGCCCACAGCGGCATGCCGCCGAACAGGGCGGCGGCCGACACGCTGGCGCTGGTCTTCAGAAACTGGCGGCGCGCGGTGGGGGCGCCGGCGGCGGGCTGGGAGGGGTTGAATCGGGACATGACACGGCTCCTTCAAGACAGGGTGGTAGATCAACAACAAGAAAAAAGGCAGGTCGTATGTTCCGGTCACATCGTGACAAACATATGAAATCCACACAAGCAAGAACAGTTCCACATCAAATTATGGATTTGTGTGGAAAATAAACATAGACTCCACAGCCATGCACCAGACCCTGCTGATCGCCCAACTTTCCGACCCGCACATCGGCACCGGGCCGGCGTTTCTGGGGGGGCGCATGGACACGGAGCACGCCCTGCGCCAGGCGGTGGCGCATGTCGCGGCCATGGATCCCCAGCCCGACCTGGTGCTGCTCACCGGCGACCTCACCGAGCGCGGCAGCGCCGCCGAATACGCGGTGGTGGCCGGCGCCTTGGCCCCGCTGGCCATGCCGGTCTATGCCGTGCCCGGCAACCACGACGACCCCAAGGTGGCGCGCAGCGCCCTGCCCCGGTGCATGCCCACCGCGCCCGATGCACCAGACGGGGTGTGCTGCTACCGCCTGCGCCATGGCGGCCTGCACCTGATCGCGCTGGACACGGTGGTGCCGCGCCAATCGCACGGCGCGCTCGGGCCGGCGCAGCTCGCCTGGCTGGCGCGACAGCTGGGCCAATGCCGCGACGAGCCGGTGCTGCTCTTCATGCACCACCCGCCGCTGCCCACCGGCATCGAGGCCATGGACGCCTGCAGCCTGCTCGAAGGCGGCGACGAGCTCGCCGCCTTGGTGCGCGCGCACGGCGCGGTGCAAGGCATCCTGTGCGGCCACCTGCACCGGCCGGTGCAGATGCAGTTCGGCGGTGCGCCGCTGCACGTGGCGCCGTCGGTGGCGCACCAGATCGCGCTGGACCTGCGTCCCGGCGCCGCGCTGCACGCGCAACTCGAACCGCCCAAGATCTCGCTGCACCGCTGGTCGCCCGTGCACGGCCTGTGCACCCACCTGAGCTACGTCCAGGCCTTCGGCCCGGCGCTGCCGCTGTGATGCGCGCGCAGCCACCCGACGCCACCCACCCGCTCCCGCCATGACCCCGCCCAACACGCCCCCACTGGCCTTGTTTGACCTGGACCACACCCTGCTCGACGGCGACGGCGACGACCTGTGGTGCCGCTTCCTGTTGCGCCACGGCCTGCTGGACGCCAGCGTGCAGGCGCGCAACGAACAGATGGGCGCCGACTACCGCTCCGGGCGCGTGAGCGTGGAGGACTTCAGCAACTTCTACGCAGGCCTGCTGGCCGGGCGCACGCCCGCGCAGTGGGCGCCGTGGCAGGCGCGCTTTCTGGAAGAGGACATCCGCCACCGCCTGCCCGAAGCCGCGCGCGCGCTCGTGGCCTCGCACCGCGAGGCCGGCCACACGCTGTTGCTCACCACCGCGAGCAACAGCGTGATCGCCGAGCGCACCGCGGCCGAACTCGGCTTCACCCGGTGGATCGCCACCGAACTCACCCTGTCCAACGGCGTGTTCACCGGGCAGGTGCAGGGATTCCCCAACATGCGCGAAGGCAAGCTCAAGCGGCTGCGGCAATGGCTGTCAGACGAAGGCCTGCCCGCCAGCGCGTTGGCCTCGGCCTGGTTCTACAGCGACTCCATCAACGACCTGCCGCTGCTCAGCAGCGTGGGCCACCCGGTAGCGGTGAACCCCGACGCCATGCTCCACCAGCACGCCGTGGCCCATGGCTGGCCCGTGCTCGACGTGCTGGGCAAGGCGCTGGCCTGACGCCTCAGCCCACGCGCCCGCTCAGCTGCCGCGCGGCGGCCAGCACCTTGCCCACGTGCCGCTCCTCAAACCGGTGCGCCGGCATGGTCAGCGTGAGCGAAGCGGCCAGGGTGCCGTCGGCCTGAAACACCGGCGCCGAAATGCCGGCCACCTCGGCCAGCCGGTCGCCCACGGCGGTCATGAAGCCGTCGGCGCGGATGCGCGCGTACACCCGCTTTTCGGCCGCGGTGGGCGGGCGGCTGTCGTCGCCGGCACCAAACGCACACAGCACGCGCCCGCCCGTGCCCTGGCGCAGCGGCAGCACGTCGCCCGCGCGGATGTGGTCGCGCACCGGGTGCGGCGAGTCCACGCGGTAGAGGCACAGGCGCGTCTGGTTGGGCGCCTGGCCCTGGCGCACGTGGTACGCCGCGCTCTCGCCCGTGGCCGCCACCAGCTGGCGCAGCACCGGCATGACCACGCGGTCCAGCGAAAACGAGGCCGCGTAAATGCCGTGCAGCCGCGCCACCTCGCCCCCCAGCGCGTAGCGCCCGTCGTCCAGCCGCTGCAGCAGGTGCGCATGTTCGAGCGAGGCGAGCAGGCGCAGCGCGGTGCTCTTGTACAGCTGCGTGCGCGCGGCCAGTTCGGCCAGCGACAGGGCGGCGTCTCCCGGGCGGTAGGCCGCGAGCAGTGAGAGCGCGCGGTCCACCGCCGCCGTGCCGCCGGTGGCGGCGTGGGCGTCGGCCAGCGAAGGGATCTGCGCTTTGCGGGGCATGAAGGGGTGGGCTCGGGTGGGTGCTGGGTTGACAGTGCGCAGGGCATCTGCCATTCTTTCGGCAGAGAGAATAACGTTCTATCTGACAGAACACAACATCGGCACAAAGAAAAATCCCGGCACATGACCTCCACCCCTGAAGTGCTCATCAGCGAAGTCGGCCCGCGCGACGGGCTGCAGTCCGTCAAGGCCACCATGCCCACGGCCGACAAGTTGCGCTGGATCGACGCCCTCGTGGCCGCCGGCCTGCGCGAGATCGAGGTTGGCTCCTTCGTGCCCGCCAGGTTGCTGCCTCAAATGGCCGACGTGGCCAGCGTGGTGCAGCACGCGCTGCAGCACGACGGCCTGACGGTGATGGCGCTGGTGCCCAACCAGCGCGGCGCGCAGGCCGCGCTGGCCGCCGGCGTGCACAAGATCACCCTGCCGGTCTCGGCCAGCGAGGCGCATTCGCTGGCCAATGTGCGCAAGACGCCCGAGCAGATGCTGGTGGAGCTGCGCGAGGTGCACGCCCTGCGGCGCGACACCGCGCCCGACGTGGCGATGGAAGTGGGCCTGTCCACCGCGTTCGGCTGCACCCTGCAAGGCGAGGTGAACGAAGACGACGTGATCCGCCTGGCCGTGGCCTGTGCGCACGCGGGGGCCGACGAAGTGGGCCTGTCCGACACCACCGGCATGGCCAACCCCGCGCAGGTGCGCCGCCTCTTCACGCGGCTGCGCGCCGGGCGCGGCGCGCGCGCGGGCGCCGCCCACCTGCACAACACCCGCGGCCTGGGCCTGGCCAACTGCCTGGCCGCGTTCGACGTGGGCGTGCGCACCTTCGACGCCTCGCTCGGTGGCCTGGGTGGCTGCCCCTACGCGCCCGGCGCCTCGGGCAACGTGGTCACCGAAGACCTCGTCTTCATGTTCGAGGCCATGGGCGTGCGCACCGGCATCGACATCGCCCAACTCATCGCCGCGCGCCAGCCCCTCATGGCCGGCCTGCCCGGCGAGCCGGTCTACGGCATGTTGCCCGAAGCCGGTTTGCCCAAGGGTTGGTTTGCGCGCCAGCACCCGTCGAATCCTTCGACAAGCTCAGGATGAACGGAGTTTTCGTGCTCGCCAACCATCTCCGTTCGGGCTGAGCCTGTCGAAGCCCTCTCACCCTTTCCGCACCTTCAAGTCATGAGCGATACCACCGCCCCCCGCCCACTCCCGTTTGATGGCTTGCGCGTCGTCGAATTCACCCACATGGTCATGGGCCCTACCTGCGGCATGGTGCTCGCCGATCTGGGGGCCGAGGTCATCAAGGTCGAGCCCCCGGCGGGCGACAACACGCGCCGCCTGCTCGGCTCGGGCGCGGGCTTCTACCCGCTGTTCAACCGCAACAAGAAGAGCCTCGTGCTCGACCTGCAGTCGCCCGAAGGCAAGGAGGCCGTGCTGCGCCTGATCGCCACCGCCGACGTGGTGAGCGAGAACTTCAAGCCCGAGACCATGAAGAAGCTCGGCCTGGACTACGACAGCCTCAAGACGCTCAACCCGCGCCTCATCCACGTGAGCCACAAGGGCTTTCTGCCCGGCCCTTACGACCACCGCACCGCGCTCGACGAGGTGGTGCAGATGATGGGCGGCCTGGCCTACATGACCGGGCGCCCCGGCGACCCGCTGCGCGCGGGCTCGTCGGTCAACGACATCATGGGCGGGCTGTTCGGGGCCATCGGCGTCATGGCCGTGCTGAGCGCGCGCGAGAAAACCGGCGTGGGCGGCCAGGTGCAGAGCTCGCTGTTTGAGAACAACGTGTTCCTGGTGGCGCAGCACATGATGCAGTTCGCCGTCACCGGCAAGCCGGCCGCGCCCATGCCCGACCGCATTTCGTCCTGGGGCATTTACGACGTGTTCCGCGTGAAGGACGACGAGCAGATCTTCCTGGCCGTGGTGAGCGACACGCAGTGGGCCATCTTCTGTGATGCCTTTGGCTACGACGACCTCAAGGCCGACGCGCGGCTGGCCGGCAACAACAACCGCGTGCGCAACCGCGAGTGGCTCATTCCGCTGCTGCGCGAGCGCCTGGCGCTGCAGAGCGCGGCCGAGCTGGCCGCGCTGTTCGAGCGCCACGGCCTGCCGTTTGCGCCCATCACCCGCCCGCACGAATTGCTCGAAGACCCGCACCTGCTGGCCACCGGCGGGCTTGCGCCCATCACCCTGCCCGACGGCGCCAGCGCCGGCCAAACCGCGCAGACCGTGCTGCTGCCGCTGGCGCTTGATGGCGAACGCCTGGGCGTGCGCCGCAGCCCGCCCCGCCTGGGCGAGCACAGCGCCGAGCTGCTGACCGAGCTCGGCTACAGCGCCGACGACGCGGCGCGCCTGAGCCGCACGGTCGCCAAAGCCGACTGAAAAGTCATCAATTCCGGCAA
This sequence comes from Hydrogenophaga sp., assembly GCF_019264445.1. Classification (GTDB taxonomy): domain Bacteria; phylum Pseudomonadota; class Gammaproteobacteria; order Burkholderiales; family Burkholderiaceae_C; genus Hydrogenophaga. Next base: position 5,752 of record NZ_JAHVAB010000037.1, on the reverse strand, counting down.
AACCAGCATGGTTCCCTTCCCTGGGGTGCGGTAATCTGCCCCCGTGGACAAACTCAAGCAACTCGAAACCTTTGTGGCCGTGGCCACGCGCGGCAGCCTCACGGCGGCGGCCAAAGCCGAGGGCGTAGCCCCGGCCATCATCGGGCGCCGGCTCGATGCGCTGGAAGCCCGCCTGGGCGTGAAGCTCATGGTGCGCACCACGCGGCGCATCACGCTCACCCACGAAGGCAGCGCCTTTCTCGAAGACTGCCAGCGCCTGCTGGTGGACATGGCCAACGCCGAAGCCAGCGTGAGCGCCGGTGGCGTGAAGGCCAGCGGGCACCTGCGCATCACCGCGCCGGCCGGCTTCGGGCGGCGGCACGTGGCGCCGCTGGTGCCGCGCTTTCGCGAGCTCCACCCGGAGGTGACGATCTCGCTGAACCTGAGCGACCGCGTGGTCGACGTGGCCGGCGAGGCCTACGACTGCGCCGTGCGCGTGGGCGACCTGCCGGACTCTTCTCTCGTGAGCGTTCGCCTGGCCGACAACCGCCGCCTGTGCGTGGCCACGCCGCGCTACTTGCAGCAGCATGGCCGCCCGCGCGTGCCCGCCGACCTGGCGCGCTTTGACTGCCTCACGCTCTCCAGCGACGCCTCACAGACCCGCGGCTGGGCGTTCACCGTGCCGGTGCCCGGCGCGGCCGGGGAAGTGGAGATCGTGCACCTGCGCCCCGGTGGCCCGCTGGACTGCACCGACGGGCAGGTGCTGCGCGAGTGGTGCCTGGCCGGCTACGGCATTGCCTGGCGCAGCACCTGGGAGGTGGAGGCCGACATTGCCGCCGGCCGCCTGGAAAGCGTGCTCGACGACTTTGCCGCGCCGCCCAACGGCATCTTTGCGCTGTTCCCCCAGCGCAAGCACCTGGCACTGCGCGTGCGCCTGTGGATCGACTTCCTCAAGCACGAATACGCGCGCCCGGATTTCTGGAAAACCTGAGCAGCGCGCGAGGCCTCAGCCCGGAATGTCCGGCTCCACCAGCTGGGCCAGCTGCGCCAGCGACTCCTGCCAGCCCAGGTAGCACATCTCCAGCGGAATCACCTCCGGGATGCCGTCCTGCACCACGCTGAGTTCGGTGCCGCAAGACACCGCGGTGAACTGCACGTCCACCGCCATCGTGCCCGGCAGATTCGGGTCATCAAACCGGTCGGTGTAGCGCAGCCGCTGGCCGGGTACCAGCTCCACATACTCGCCGCCGAAGGCATGGGCGTTGCCGGTGGAGAAGTTGCGAAACGACATGCGGAAGGTGCCGCCCACCCGGGCGTCGAGGTGTTCCACCCGGCAGAGAAAGCCGTAGGGCGGCAGCCACCGCGCCAGGGCATCGGCGTCGAGGAAGGCGCGGTACACCTTCTCGGGCGGGGCGCGGAGCACGCGGTGCAGTCGGACAGCGCGGGAGGTCATGGTCGGATTCCTTTCAGGGGTTGGGGCGAGAGGCGCCCGGGGATTCGAATGCACGACGAAGCAGCCGGGGCGGTTTCGACAGCGCAACCTGTTCTTTCCACTGAATGGAATGGGGGTGGTGCGCTGGCCGGGCGGGCGTTCTAAGCTCTTGCGTGACCGCTTGAACTACAACCCGAAAGAGAGACAAAGCATGACCCAGAAGCTTCCCGTGTCCCGCCGACATTTCAACATGGCCTTGGGCGCCGCCCTCGCCATGCCGCTGGCCGCGCGTGCGCAGGCCTTTCCTTCCAAGCCCATTCGCATCCTCGTGCCGTTTGCCGCCGGTGGCCCCACCGACCTCATGGCGCGTGCCGTGGGCAAGAGCATGTCGGCGTCCATGGGGCAGCCGGTGATCATTGAAAACAAGCCCGGTGGCGGTGGCGTGATCGCCATGGGCGAAGTGGCGCGCGGCCCGGCCGATGGCTACACGCTGGCTTTCCCGTCCATCCTGGCCGTGACCAACCCGGCGCTGATGGCCAACTACCCCTTTGACACGCTGCGCGACTTTGCGCCGCTCACCGTGGTCGGCTACATCCCGCACGCGCTGGTGGTGCGCCCCGACTTCCCCGCCAAAGACCTGCCCGCCCTGGTGGCCATGGCCAAGGCCAACCCCGGCAGCGTCAACTACGGTTCGTCGGGCAACGGCACCTCGGCCCACCTGGGCGCGGCGCTGTTTGCGCAGCGCGCCGACATCAAGGTCACCCACGTGCCCTACCGGGGCGCAGCGCCTGCCGTGCAAGACCTGCTGGGCGGTCAGATCCAGTTCATGTTCCTCGACATGAGCTCGGCGCTGGCGCAGATCAAGACCGGCAAGCTGCGCGCGTTGGCCGTGGCACCCGCGCGGCGTTTCTCCGGCCTGCCCGATGTGCCCACCGTGGCCGAGCAGGGCTACCCCGGCTTTGACGTGCACGGCTGGTACGGCCTGTTTGCGCGCAGCGGCACGCCCGCGCCGGTCATGCAGACGCTGTATGCCGAAGTGAAAAAAGCGCTGGCCTCGGCCGAGATCCGCGACCTGTTCGAAAACTACGGCATCGAAGCCGGCGGCATGACGCCGGGCGACTACACCGAGCTCGTGCGCAAAGACCTTGCGCTGTGGAAGCGCACGGTCGACCAGCTGCAGATCACGCTGCAGTGAGCGCCATGCGCATCGCGATTCCGGACGACTACCAGGACTGCGTGCGCAGCCTGGACTGCTTCAGCAAGCTGGCGGGGCACGACGTGCGCGTGTTCCACGACTCCGTCAAGGGCACCGACGCACTGGCCGAGCGCTTTGCCGATGCCGACGCCATCGTGCTCACCCGCGAGCGCACGCGCATCGACGCCGCGCTGCTCGATCGCCTGCCACGGCTGCGCCTCATCAGCCAGACCGGCAAGCTCGCCGGGCATGTGGATGTGGCGGCGTGCACCGCGCGCGGCGTGCTGGTGGCCGAGGGCAGCGGCGCGGGCTCGGCCACCGCCGAGATCGCCTGGGCGCTCGCGCTGGCCAGCCGCCGCCGCCTGGTGAGCGAGGCCAACCGCCTGCGCCAGGGGCAGTGGCAGGGCCACCTGGGCCAGCAGCTCAGCGGCCAGCGCCTGGGCGTCTGGAGCTATGGCCGCATTGGCCGGCAGGTGGCCGGCTATGGTCGCGCGTTCGGCATGCAGGTGTGGGTGTGGGGGCGCGAGGCGTCCACCGCTGCGGCGCGCGCCGACGGCTTTGAGGTCGCTCCTTCGCGCGAAGCCTTCTTTGCGCAGAGCGACGTGATCAGCCTGCATGTGCGCCTGGGCCCACAGACCACCGGCCTCGTCACCGCCGACGACCTCGCCCGCATGAAGCCCACCGCGCTGATGGTGAACACCAGCCGCGCCGAGCTCATTGCGCCGGGCGCGCTGGAGCACGCGCTGGCGCAGGGCCGCCCCGGCTTTGCGGCGGTGGACGTGTACGAGCAGGAGCCGGTGCTGGGTGCGCAGCACCCGCTGCTGGCCTTGCCCAATGCGCTGTGCACGCCGCACATTGGCTACGTGGAGAAAGACAACTACGAGCGCTACTTCGGCATTGCGTTCGACCACATCGTGGCGCTGGCCGAAGGCCGGCTGACCGAGGTGGTCAACCCCGAGGCGCTGGCGCACGCGCGCTGACGGCGCCCAGCCAGTCCAGCAGCAGCGGGTTGATCGCGTCGGCCCGCTCGTACTGCACCCAGTGCCCGGCGTGTGGCACCACGTGCGTGCGCGCACCGCGCAGCGGCGCGGCCAGCTCGGCGGCGATGGCAGGTGGGTCGGCCGTCACATCGTGCTCGCCCCAGGCCAGGCAGGTCGGGCCACCGTAGTGCGCCAGCGCCTCGGCCAGGCCGCCCGCGCGCGAGATCTCCTTGCTCCGGAAGCGGGTGCGCACGCAGGCGTCGGTGTGCACGCGCAGCGCGAGCGCGTCGATGTCTTGCGCGTCCACGCTCAGCATGTGCATCGCCAGGTTGTGGCGCATGGCCTGCTCCACCGCTGCGGCGTCGTTTGCGCGCCAGGCGGGCTTCCAGTTGACGAGCTCGCCCTTGGGCCGCCGCCGCCCCTGGTGGCCGCCACTGCCCAGCAGGGCCAGGCGCTGCACCTGGGGTCGCTGCGCGGCCAGCTGCGCCGCCACCAGCCCGCCAAAGGAAAAGCCCACGAGGCACAGCGGCGTGTCGGCACCCACCAGGGTGTTCAGTGTGGCGAGCGTGGGCGCCAGCAGCGCTGCCATGCCTTCGCCCTCGGGCGCATCGGAGTCGCCAAAGCCCGGCAGGTCCACTGCCCACACGGTGTGCTGCGCGGCCAGCGCCTCGATGTTGCGCACCCAGTGCAGCCAGTTGCCATGGCCGCCGTGCACCAGCACCACCGGGCTGCCGCGGCCCATGCCGCGCCAGCACACCTGGCCACCCGACCACGCCACGCGCTCGGTGCGCACCTGCGCCTGCAGGTGGTTGATCTGTGCGCGGGCGGCTTCGTCGGTGGTGGGTGCGGCGGGCGTGAGCGCCTCGGAGGGCATCGGCATGTCGGTGGTCCTGGTGGGCGGTGGAAGCCGCCAACCGATGCTAAGGCCGGGGCACCGTGCTGGCACCCCGTGCATTCCGTTGCGTGGAAGCGCGCCGCCTCAGCCCGCCTCAGCTCGCCTTGGGGCGCCGCACGGCGCGCACCTTGCCGCTCATGCCGCCACCGCAATAAAACAGCCCGGCCCCGTCGGACTCCAGGCCACTCACACCCACGCCCGCCGGCATGTCCAGCCGCTGCAGCACGGCGCCGCTGTGCGGGTCGATGCGCCGCAGGTCGCTGTCGTCGCCTTCCCAGGTGCCGTGCCACAGCTCGCCGTCGACCCAGGTGACGCCGGTGACAAAGCGGTCGGACTCGATGGTGCGCCGGATGGCACCTGTGGCCGGGTCGATCTGGTGGATCTTGCGGTCGCGGTACTGGCCCACCCACAGGCTGCCTTCGGCCCAGGTGAGCCCCGAGTCGTTGCCGCCGCCTGGGGCCGGAATGGAATGCAGCACGGCGCCGGTGGCGGGGTCGATCTTGTCGATGCGCGCCTCGCTGATCTGGTAGAGGTGGCGGCCGTCAAAGGCCGTGCCCGCGTCGCCGGCGTGGTCGAGCGTGCGGGTGGTCTGGCCGCTGGCGGGGTCGAAGGCGAGCAGCTTCGCGCCCACGGAGGCCCATACCTGCTGGCCGTCGTGGGTCACGCCATTGACGCGGTCTTCGCCGTCAAACGGGCCGTACTCGCGCACGATCTCGGCAGGGCGCACGGTGGCGCGGACGGGGGTGGTGGTGGTCATGAGGGGCTCCTGTGTGTGGGGCGCCGGGCATCGGCGCCTGCAGGTCACTCTAGGCAATCGGCAGCGCAGCAGGGAGTAACAAGATCGTCGTGAATCCGCTCAGCGGTGGCGCCAGCCAGCGCTGCGCGCGGCCTTGGCCGATGGCGCGCACCTGCTGCTGCGCCTGCAGTTCGGCCAGCGCGCGCTGCACAGTGCGCTGGCTCGCGTCGAGCGCGAGCGCCAGGCCCGAGGTGGACCAGGCCGCCCCGTCGGAGAGCAACGCGAGCAGGGCGGCCTGCTCGCCCGCGATGGGCGGCATCAGCGTCACCACCTGTGGCGCCTGCACAGGCCGCAGCGCAAAGCCGCGCTCGGTGGCCTCGATGTGCGCCAGCGGTTTCACCAGCGCGCGCAGCCGCCCGATCTCCACCCGCAGTCGCGCGCGGTGCGTCTCGTCGGGCCGGCGCAGGCGAAAGGCCTCGGCAATCAAGCCATCGCGCGGCGCGTCGCCCGGCCAGGCCTGCGCCAGCGCCCTCGC
>NZ_JAHVAB010000029.1 GCF_019264445.1 Hydrogenophaga sp. | reverse complement strand
GCGCAGCCGCTCCAGAATGGCCCGGCTGCGCTCGGCCGAGAGCGGGCCTTGCGAGCCCTCCAGCCGCACCGGCGGGGCGCGGCGCTCCTGGTCGGGCACCACGCGCGGCAGGCTCTTGCAGCCCACCAGCGTGAGCACCACCAGCAGGCCTGCGGCCGCACCCGAAAAACGTCGCATCTGACCGTGCGGCTGGATCACCATGTACCACCCTTGTTTTGAAGATTGGGGGCGACGATGACAGCGCGACCGGGTGCCGTCAAGCGCATGGGCGTGTACCCCGCGCCGCGCGGCGGTCATTCGGGGTTCAGGTCACGGGCGCGGGGTTGAAGAGCACCAGTGCGTTGTGCAGCTTCCACTGCTCGGCCCAGGTTTTCTTGCGGCCGCTGGCCACGTCGAGCATGAAGCGGAACAGCTCCCAGCCCACGTCTTCGATGCGGGCCTGTCCGTCGGCGATGGTGCCGGCGTTGATGTCCATGAGGTCGTGCCAGCGCCGCGCCAGGTCGCTGCGCGTGGCCACCTTGATGACCGGCACGGCCGCCAGCCCATACGGTGTGCCGCGCCCGGTGGTGAACACGTGCAGGTTCATGCCGGCGGCCAGCTGCAGCGTGCCGCAGATGAAGTCGCTCGCGGGCGTGGCGGCGTAGGTGAGGCCTTTGGCCTGGAGCTTTTCGCCAGGCGCGAGCACGTTGGAGATCGGCGCACTGCCCGACTTCACGATCGAGCCCATGGCTTTCTCGACGATGTTGGACAGCCCGCCTTTCTTGTTGCCGGGCGTGGTGTTGGCGCTGCGGTCCACGCTGCCGCGCTGCAGATAAGCGTCGTACCAGGCCATTTCGCGCACCATGGCCTGCGCCACCTCGGGCGTGGTCGCGCGTGCGGTGAGCTGGGCAATGCCGTCGCGCACTTCGGTGGTTTCGGAAAACATCACGCTCGCGCCTGCGCGCACCAGCAGGTCGGTGCAGAAGCCCACGGCGGGGTTGGCCGTGACACCGCTGAAGGCGTCGCTACCACCGCACTGCACGCCCACGACCAGCTCGCTGGCGGGCACGGTTTCGCGCCGGCGCGCGTTCAGGCGCTCCAGGTGCACCTCGGCCTGGCGCAGGATGGAGTCGACCATGCTCATGAAGCCGACGTGCGCGTCGTCTTGCAAACACACAGTGTCCAACCGCTCTTCGCCGGCTCCACGGGTGTCCTGGATCGGGATGGCGTTGGGCGGGAAAAGCCGCTCGGGCTGCAGCTTCTCGCAGCCCAGGCTCACCACCATCACCTCGCCGCCGAAGTTGGGGTTCTGGCTGATGTGGCGCAGGGTGCGGATGGGAATGACGGCGTCGGGCGCGTCAATCGCCACGCCGCAGCCGTAGCCGTGTTCCAGTGCCACCACGTCGTCCACGTTCGGGTAGCGCGGCAGCAGCTCGGCCTTGATGCGCTGCACCGCAAAGCTGGTGACGCCGGCCACGCACTGCACGGTTTGTGTGATGGCCAGGATGTTGCGCGTGCCCACCGAGCCGTCGGCATTGCGGTAGCCCTCAAACGTGTAACCCTCCAGCGCGGGCTGCGGCTGCGGCCGTGCGGTCGCCATGGGCAGGTTCTCCAGGCCGCGCGCCTCGGGCATCTGCAGCAGGCGCTCGTGCACCCAGCTGCCGGCGGCGATCGCGTCCAGCGCGTGGCCAATGGGCACGCCATAGCGCAGCACCGGCGCGCCGCGCGCGAGGTCCACCAGCGCCACCTTGTGGCCTTGTGGCACTTTGTCGCGCAGCACCAGACCGCCGGGCAGGGCGGTGCCCGCCGGCAGCCCGCCGTCGTTGGCCACGATGGCGACGTTGTCGTCGGCGTGCATGCGAATCGTCAGCGGCGTGGCGGCGGCCGCAAGGGTGGCCGGGGGGGTATCGGGCATGCGCATCTCCTATGATTCAGCGCGCATCGCAGGCCGTTTCCGGCTACGATCGTGTTCAGATTGGTACCGGTACCATTTTATGCCTCAAACGAAAGACACCGACAACCCCCGGCGTTCGCGCCGTGGCAGCGGGGCCATCACCCTGCGCGACGTGGCACGGCTGGCGGGCGTGGCGCCCATCACCGCCTCGCGCGTGCTCAACACGCCCGACCAGGTGTCGCTCGAGGTGCGCCAGAAAGTGCTGGAAGCGGTGCAGAAGACCGGCTACGTGCCCAACCGCATGGCCGGTGGCCTGGCGTCTTCGCGCAGCCGGCTCATTGCGGCGGTGGTGCCCAGCACGGTGATGTCAGTGTTCATGGAAACCATCGAATCGCTCAACGGCACGCTGTTTGACGCCGGCTACCAGCTCATGCTGGGGCAGTCGAGCTATTCGGCCAGCCGGGAAGAGTCGCTGCTCGAAGCCATCATTGGCCGGCGGCCCGACGGCATCTTCCTCACGGGTGTGCTGCATTCGGGCAAGGGCCGCACGCGGCTGCTGGCGTCGGGCATTCCGGTGGTGGAAACCTGGGACCTCACGCCCGCGCCCATCGACATGCTGGTGGGCTTCTCGCACACCGACATTGGCCGCGAGGTGGCGAAGTTCCTCATCGGCAAAGGCCGCCGCCGCCTGGCCATGATCCGCGCGAACGACGAGCGCGCGGCCCGCCGCGAGCAGGCGTTTGCCGCCGAGGTGGCGCGCAGCGGGCTGGCCGAGGTGGCGGTGCAGGTGGTGGACGTGGGTGCGTCGCGCACCATCAAGAGCGGGCGCGATGCGCTGGAGCGTCTGCTGGCGATCGATCCGCAGGTGGACGCCGTGTTCTGCAGCTCCGACCTGCTGGCCGCCGGCGTGGTGACGCAGGCGCGCGTGCGCGGCATCGACCTGCCGGGCCAACTGGCCGTCATGGGGTTTGGCGACGTGCCCTTTGTGGCCGACATGGTGCCCGCGCTGAGCACGGTGCACATCAACGGCGCGGACATTGGGCGTATGGCCGCGCGCTGCCTCATCGACCGGGCTGAGCGGCGCGAGGTGGCTGCGCCGGTGGTCGACGTGGGGTTCTCGATCGTCGAGCGCGACACGACCTGAGCGGTCGTCCCGCACCTGTGTGTGAAGCGAGGCCGGCCACCGCCGACGGGTGGCCAAAAAAACCGTTGACGCCCGAATTTGGTACCGGTACCATTCTGGCCGTATGCACCTGGTACCGGTACCAGATGCAGACCCTCGCCGCATGATTCCCAACGACAGGAGACAAGACACCATGAAGAAGCTGCTGTGCGCGCTCGGCGCGACCATGACCCTCACCACGGCCATGGCCTGGCCCGACAAGACCGTGACCATCGTGGTGCCCTTCCCACCCGGCGGCTCCACCGACCTGATCGCCCGCACGCTGCAACCCAAGCTGCAGGAAAAGTTTGGCGGCACCTTCGTGGTGGAAAACAAGGCCGGCGCCACCGGCACCATTGGCGCCGCGCAAGTCGCGCGCTCCGCGCCCGACGGCCACACCTTGTTTGTCTCTTCGCTCGGCCCCTACGTGATCGCGCCTCACCTGATCAAGGTCAGCTACGACGCGCTCAAGGAGTTCGACTACATCTCCGTCGCCGTGCAGGCGCCCAACGTGCTGGTGGTGCCCGCTGCCTCGCCGCACAAGTCCATGGCCGACGTGCTCGCCTTCCAGAAAGCCAACCCCGGCAAGATGACCTTCGCGTCGTCCGGCAACGGCAGCAGCGACCACCTCACCGCCGAGCTCTACTGGCAGCAAACCGGCACCAGCGGCGTGCACGTGCCCTACAAGGGCGGTGGCCCCGTCATGACCGACCTGCTGGGCAACCAGGTGGACTCGTCCTTCATGAACATCAACACCGCCATGCCGCAGATCGTGGCCGGCAAGCTGCGGGCGCTCTCCATCACCAGCGCCCAGCGCTCGCCGCTGCTGCCCAATGTGCCCACGCTCGACGAGCTCGGCATCAAGGACGCCAACGTCTACTCCTGGCAAGCCGTGGCCGGCCCCAAGGGCATGTCGGCCGACCTCAAAAGGCAACTGCACGCCGCCATCCGCGACGCCCTGAACGACCCCGCCATCAAGCCGAAGCTGCTGGAAGTGGGCTTTGAAGTCGTGGCGAGCACGCCCGAGCAGTTCACCGCCTTCCAGGCCGCCGAATTCGCACGCTGGCAGAAGCTGATCCAATCCCGCAACATCAAGGCGGATTGAAAGGCTCACCCCCGCCGCGCTGCGCGCGACCCCCTTCCAGGGGGCGATGTCTGGGACCGGCGGAGCCGGATCCTCGACATCTCTGGAAGCAGACCCACGCGCCGGAGCGACTCCTTCATTGAAACTCGCACGTCATTGCCTCATGTCCTCAACGCCTCGCATCACCGAACTGCGCGTCATCCCCGTGGCGGGGCGCGACAGCATGTTGCTCAACCTGAGCGGGGCGCACGCGCCGTTCTTCACGCGCAACCTGCTCATCCTCACCGACAACGCGGGGCGCACCGGCGTGGGCGAGGTGCCGGGGGGCGAGAAGATCCGCCAGACGCTGGAAGACGCGCGCGCGCTGGTGGTGGGCCAACCCGTTGGCGACCACCAGCGCGTGCTGCGCGAACTGCACACCCGCTTTGCCGACCGCGATGCCGGCGGGCGTGGCCTGCAGACCTTTGACCTGCGCACCACCATCCACGCGGTGACCGCGGTGGAATCGGCCCTGCTCGACTTGCTCGGCCAGCACCTGGACGTGCCCGTGGCCGCGCTCCTGGGCGAAGGCCAGCAGCGCGACGCGGTGGAAATGCTGGGCTACCTGTTCTTTGTGGGCGACAAGGCCAAAACCCACTTGCCCTACGCCAGCGAACCCGGCGCCGACAACGCCTGGAGCCGCCTGCGCCACGAAGAGGCCATGACCCCCGAGGCCGTGGTGCGCCTGGCCGAAGCCGCGCGCGAGCGCTACGGCTTCAACGACTTCAAGCTCAAGGGCGGCGTGCTGCGCGGCGACGAGGAGGTGGACGCCGTCATCGCCCTGCACGAGCGCTTTCCCGACGCCCGCGTCACGCTCGACCCCAACGGCGGCTGGCTGCTGAAAGACGCGATCCGCCTGGGCCAGCGCATGCGCGGCGTGGTGGCCTACGCCGAAGACCCGTGCGGCGCCGAAGACGGCTTTTCCGGTCGCGAGGTCATGGCCGAATTCCGCCGCGCCACCGGCCTGCCCACCGCCACCAACATGGTCGCCACCGACTGGCGCCAGTTCACCCACGCGCTCTCGCTGCAGAGCGTGGACATTCCCCTGGCCGACCCCCACTTCTGGACCATGGCCGGCAGCGTGCGCGTGGCGCAAACCTGCCGCGACTGGGGCCTGACCTGGGGCTCGCATTCCAACAACCACTTCGACGTGTCGCTCGCCATGTTCACCCACGTGGGCGCCGCCGCCCCCGGCAAGGTGACCGCCATCGACACCCACTGGATCTGGCAGGACGGCCAGCGCCTTACCAAGGAGCCGCTGCAGATCGTGGGCGGGCACGTGCAGGTGCCGAAAAAACCCGGCCTGGGCATCGAGCTCGACATGGCCGAGGTGGAGAAAGCCCACCAGCTCTACCGGCAGCACGGCCTGGGCGCGCGCGACGACGCCATCGCCATGCAATGCCTCATTCCCAACTGGACCTTCAACCCCAAGCGCCCGGCGCTCGACCGTTGAACGCACACTCCACCCATCCGACAACAAGCACAAGGAACCCCATGCGACCCAACCGTCTGCGTGAAATCTGGGCCCGTGGTGGCGCCGTGGCCAACGGCTGGCTGGCCATCCCCAACAGTTTCTCGGCCGAGACCATGGCCCACCAGGGCTGGGACTCGCTCACCATCGACCTGCAGCACGGCGTGGTGGACTACCAGGCCATGGTCACCATGCTGCAAGCCATCAGCACCACCGACACCGTGCCCGTGGTCCGCGTGCCGTGGCTGGAGCCCGGCATCCTCATGAAGACGCTGGACGCCGGCGCCTACGGCGTCATCTGCCCCATGGTGAACAGCCGCGCCGATGCCGAAAAGCTCGTGGCCTACACCCACTACGCGCCGCGCGGCACGCGCAGCTTCGGCCCCGTGCGTGCTTTGCTCTACAGCGGTGCCGACTACCCCAAGCACGCGAACGACACCATCGTGACCTTCGCCATGATCGAAACCGCGCAGGCGCTCGACAACCTCGAAGAGATCCTCTCCACCCCCGGGCTGGATGCGATCTACATCGGGCCGTCCGACCTGTCGCTCGCGCTGGGCTGCAACCCCACCTTTGACGACCTCGACCCCAAGGCCGCCGCCGCGGTGGAGCACATCCTGGCGCGTGCCAAGGCGCACGGCCTGGTGGCCGGCATCCACAACGGCTCACCCGAAGCCGCCGCACGCCGCATCGCCATGGGCTTCCAGTTCGTCACCATCAGCTCCGACGCGCGCCTCATGGCCGCCGGCTCGCAGCAGGTGCTGGCCACGCTGCGCGCCTCACAGCCCAAGGCCTCGGCCGACGGCTACTGATTTCTGCAACCCCACCCCAGTCGAAAGCGCAGTACCCCTTTCAAGGGACACCGAGGGTCCGGCTCCGCCGGCCCCAGGTGTCGCCCCCTTGAGGGGGTCGCGCGCAGCGCGGCGGGGGTGTTTCAAAGGAACAAGGATGAACATTGGATTTATCGGCCTGGGCATCATGGGCACGCCCATGGCGCTGCACCTCGTCAACGCCGGCCACAAGCTCTTTGTGCACACGCGCCGCGCGGTGCCCGAAGCCATTGCGGCCGCCGGCGGTGTGCGCTGTGACAACGCGGCCGCCGTGGCGAAAGCTTCAGATGTGATCTTCACCATGGTGCCCGACACCCCTGATGTGGAGACCGTGCTGTTTGGTGAAAACGGCGTGGCGCAGGGCCTCAGCCAAGGCAAGACCGTGGTGGACATGAGCTCCATCAGCCCCATGGCCACCAAGGCGTTTGCGAAAAAGATCAACGCGCTGGGCTGCGACTATGTGGACGCGCCCGTGTCGGGCGGCGAAGTGGGTGCCAAGGCCGCGTCGCTCACCATCATGTGCGGTGCGGACGAAGCCGTGTTCGAGCGCATCAAGCCGCTGCTGGAGCTCATGGGCAAAAACATCACCCTGGTGGGCGGCAACGGCGACGGCCAGACCACCAAGGTGGCCAACCAGATCATCGTGGCGCTGAACATCGCCGCCGTGAGCGAGGCCCTGGTGTTTGCCAGCAAGGCCGGTGCCGATCCCGCCAAGGTGCGCCAGGCCCTCATGGGCGGCTTTGCGTCCAGCCGCATTCTGGAAGTGCACGGCGAACGCATGATCAAGCGCACCTTCAACCCGGGCTTTCGCATCAAGCTGCACCAGAAAGACCTGAACCTGGCCCTGCAAGGCGCGAAGGAAATCGGTGTGAGCCTGCCCCAGACCGCCAACGCCGCGCAGCTCATGCAAGCCTGCGCGGCCAACGGCATGGACGAGCTGGACCACTCCGCGCTGGTGAAGGCGCTGGAGCTGATGGCGAACCACGAGGTGGCGAAGGGCTGAGCGCGGGGCGCGCTGTCAGGGCGCCTCGGGCAGGCGCCGTGGCAGGAGCTGTTCGAGCCCGTCGTTTTGATGGCGGTGCGGCGTGGTGATGGCGAAGAACCGTTCCTTGAGCTCGGGCGCCTGGCCCACCACCTGCAGATGCCCGGCCTGCAGCTCGTCCTGAACGACAACGTCGGGCAGCAGCGCCAGCCAGCCGCTGTCGCGGGCGATCAGTCGCAGCATGGCCATGTCGTCCACTTCAGCCCGCACGCGTGGGGTCACGCCCTCGGCCGCACAGATCGCATCAAACTGGCCACGCAGCGCATGCCGATGGCTGGGCAGCACGATGTCCAGTCCCGCCAGTTCCGCGGGCACACGCAGGGTCTGGCCGGCCCAGACGCGCTTCGGTCCCACCACCGAAACCGGCTGGCTCGCCAGGTGCCAGCAGTGCAGTCGCCGCGCTGAATCGGCCGGCACCGCCTCGTTGGCCAGGACCACGTCGAGCTGGTGCTGCAGCAGCCGCTCCAGCAAGCCGTCCAGCAGGCCCGACTCCAGCGTCAGCACGACCGAAGGATCCGCCAGGATCGGCCGGATCCAGTTCTCCAGGTAGTTGCGAGACAGCGTGGCCACGCTGCCGATGCGCAACCGCAGAATGCCCTCCGTGCGGCCTTCCAGGCGGCCCAGCATTTCCTGGCCCAGCCCGAAGATGTTGTCGCAGTAGGACAGCACCAGATGGCCCGTGTCGGTCAACACCAAGCGCCGGCCTTCGCGCAAAAACAGGTCCTCACCCAGCCGGAGTTCGAGCTGGCGGATCTGCGCCGACAACGCCGACTGAGACGTGTGCAGCTGCTGGGCCGCCTGCGTGAGCTGCCCCAGCTTGGCCACCTGCCAGAAATAAAACAGGTGGTGAAAGTTCAGCTGGCTGAGGTTCATTGTTCTGTTTTTTGTTTCTTTTCGTTCAGAAGTTTGTATTTTACAGAACGATAACCCTGCGCCATCATCCGCCCCGCTGAATCAACCGGGGAGTGCGCAGATGGATCTGAATGTTTTGGGGAACAACGCGGTGGTGCTGGCGCCGGCCGCGCTGATGGGGGTCGCCACCCTCGCCACGCTGCGGTCGCTGTGGTCTGGAACGGACCTCGGTGGTCTGTGGAAGGCGGTCACCGCGCTGTCCCTGGCCGCCCTGGTGCTGAGCGTGCCGGCGTTTCTGGCCACACCGGACTTCGGGCCGGCTGGGGCCTGGCTGAGGGTGACCACACCCGGTCAGGTGGTTTCCACCCTGGTGCAGTTGCTGGGCTCGGTCATCGTCGCGTTTTCGTCGCGCTACCTGCAGGGCGAGCGCGGGCAGCGGGGCTATATCGGCGCCATGGCGGTGGTGCTCGCGGCGGTGCAGCTGCTGCTGCTGGCCAACCACTGGGTGCTTCTGATCGCCGCCTGGGGCGTGGTCGGGGTGGCCATCCAGCGGCTGCTGTGCTTCTACCCCAACCGCTCGTTTGCCCTGCTGGCTGCGCACAAGAAACGCCTGGCGGACCGGGCGGCAGACCTGCTCCTGATCGTCGCCGCCTCGCTGGCCTGGGCGGAAGTGGGCAGCGGCTCGCTCACCGACCTCTGGGCGCACCTGGACGCGCGGGGCGCGTCGTTGGCCTTGCAGGCCAGCGCCTGTTGCCTGGTGCTGGGCGTGGCCCTGCGCACCGCGCTCATGCCGGTGCACGGCTGGCTGATCCAGGTCATGGAGGCGCCCACGCCGGTGTCGGCCTTGTTGCACGCCGGGGTGGTCAATCTGGGCGGCTTTGTGCTCATCCTCTTCTCACCGCTGCTGAACCAGGCGATGGCCGCGCGCTGGCTGCTGCTGGTGTTCGGATTGGCGACCGCGGTGCTGGCGGGCATGGTGATGCTGACCCGCATCAGCATCAAGGTCCGGCTGGCGTGGTCCACCGTGGCGCAGATGGGCTTCATGCTGCTGGAGTGCGCGCTGGGCCTGTACACGCTCGCCCTGCTTCATCTGGTGGGGCATTCGCTCTACAAGGCGCACGCGTTTCTGGGGTCCGGCGATGCCGTTCGCGACACACGCCTGAAGCTCATGCGGGGCGCGGTCACCGTCAAGCCCCTGGCGCTGGTGCTCGCGCCTGCGCTGGCCATGACCACCGCCTACGGTGTGCATGAGCTGGCGGTCGCCCTCACGGGCCTGGCGGCGTGGCCGTGGTGGTGGACGGCGGTGCTGGGGCTGGCCTGGTCGCCCATGCTCTGGCTGTCCCTGTCGGCGCCGCCCGGCGATGTGGCGCAGCGCGGTGGGTCAGGGCGTCTGGCCAACGGCGGCATGGGGCTTGCGGCGGTGGCGGGTTTGTCGGCGCTGATGGTGCTGGCGCATGCACTGCCCCTGGGGCTCCAGGACACACCCGACCACGCCATGGGCTACGCCGCCCTGTGCGGCATGGCCTTGCTCTACCTCTGCCTGGCCCGGTTGCAGAACCGGCCGGGCGCACTCGACCCGTGGCGGCGCTGGAGTTATGCCGGCTTCTACGTCGACGAGCTCTACACCAGCCTGGCCCTGAGGCTCTGGCCGACCGGCTGGGCCCGCACCCCCGCATCTCTTGGAGACACCCATGTTTGAAACCCTGGATTCAAGGCCCGGCCTTCACGTCGACCTGGCCCGGGTGGAGCGCGCCTGCCGGCAGGCCTGCGCGTCCATCGCACCGACCTGGCCCCTGGACCAGGCCATCGCCGTCAACCCCCATTGGGAGCGCGTGGGCCTGCCGGTGCGCCAGGTGGCCGCCCGCATGGCGGTGCTGGGCGGCATGCGGGTGTTTCCCTCGCGCACCCGGTTGCGCCAAGCCTGGGAAGAGGGCCGCATTCGCGTGGACGACGTGCAGCAGGCGCTGGCCGATGTCGATGCGGCCCGTGTGGCAGGCATGACGGCCGCGGATTGGCTCGCAGAGATGCAGCGGGACCGCTTCCCGCAACGGCTGCCGCTGTTGATCGATGTGCTGGACCGGCGGGTCTCGGGGGGGTCGCTCCTGCCCTGGCCGCAGGCCATTGCGCATCAGGTGAGCCAGACCTGCGCCGCCTTCTTTGACGAGCACCAGGCGGACTGGTGCCCATCGACCCCGACCAGTCTGTACGACTTCTGGCGCGACACACTGGCGCACGACCACGGCATTGGCGTTCTCATGGGCATTCCGGACCTGGGGCAGCGGCTCAACGCGCTGCCGCGCAGCCGGCAGGAAGCCGAGGCCTGGGTGCTGGCGCGTCTGGGCCTGCCCGAAGCGGCCTGGGCCGACTATCTGGAGGCCGTGTTGCTCACGGTCAATGGCTGGGCTTCGTGGTGCGCCTACCTGTCGTGGCAGGACCGCCTGGAGCCCCAGGCGGACTCGCACGCTTCGGGCCACCTGCGCGATCTGCTCGCGATACGGTTGGCCTGGGGCGCCCTGGTGCTCGATGGCCAGGGCGATCAGGCATCGCAGCGCAGCTTCGAATCCGTGAAGGCCGCGTGGCATCAGGTCGCCCTGCTGCTGGCCAAGGCCGATGCCGAGCTGGTGGCCGACGAAGTGGGCCAGTGCGCGCTCGAAGTGGCTTACCAGCGCGATCTGGTTCAGCGGCTCTCCAGCGCTGGCCAGGCCACCACCGCCGCGCCGACCATCGAGGTGCAGGCGGCCTTCTGCATCGATGTGCGCAGCGAGCCCATGAGAAGGGCGGTTGAGGCGGCGCATCCGGGCATGCAGACCATCGGGTTTGCCGGCTTCTTCGGTCTCCCCATGGCCTACACCCCGTTGGCCACGCAGGCGCGGCGCCCCCAGCTTCCGGGGTTGCTGGCGCCGACGGTGAACGTCAGCGAACGCCCGTGGGCACCGCAGCCCCCCACCCAGGCCACCGAGCCGGACCCCGCCACCGGCGGGCGCGAAGGGCTGTTGGCGCGCGTCATCGGCAGCCGGCAGGCGCAGTTTGAAAGGGCTTCGAGCTGGAACGCGGCCACGCGGTGGCCCGGCTCCGCGTATTCGTTTGTCGAAGCCGCTGGCTGGAGCTACCTGGGCAAGCTCGGCGGCTGGTTGATGCCATCGGCCGACAAGGCGCGTGAGCGCGACGACCTGTACGGCCTGGCCCCAAAATACCGCGCCGTGTGCCGGCCCGTGCTGCTGGACCTCGACGTGGACGCGCGGACCGACCTGGCCAGCCGCGTGCTGCACGCCATGGGGCTGGACGATCGGCTGGCCCCACTGGTGGTGCTGGTGGGGCACGGCAGCCAGTCCGCCAACAACGCGCACGCGGCGGCGCTGGACTGTGGCGCTTGCTGCGGGCAGACGGGCGAGGTCAATGCCCGCGTGCTGGCGCAGTTGCTCAACGATGGGGCAGTGAGGGCCGAGCTGATGCGCCGTGGCCTTCACATACCGGCCCACACGGTGTTTCTGGCGGCGCTCCACAACACCACCACCGACGAAGTGGAGTGGTTCGACACCGACCTGCTGCCCGCCGATGCGCACGCGCCATGGAAACGCGTCGAGGCCGCCTTTGTGCAGGCCGGTGATCAGGTGCGGCGCGAACGCGCCTCCAGCCTGGCGCTGGACCCTCGCGCGCCGCAGGGCAAGCTGATGGCCGACTTCAAGCGCCGGGCCAACGATGGCGCCCAAACCCGACCGGAGTGGGGTCTGGCGGGCAACGCGGCTTTCCTCATCGCCCCGCGTGAGCGGTCTGCGGCCACCACGCTCTCGGGGCGCGCGTTTTTGCACGACTACGACGCCCGCCGGGACGAAGACGGCAGCGTGCTGGAGCTGCTCATGACGGCACCGATGCTGGTCACGCACTGGATCAACTGGCAGTACCACGCCTCGACCTGCGAGCCCGATCGGTTGGGCAGCGGCAACAAGGTGCTGCACAACGTGGTCGGGGGTCGACTGGGCGTCTTCGAAGGCAATGGAGGGGATCTGCGCATTGGCTTGTCCAGGCAGTCCCTGCACGACGGCACCCGCTGGATGCATGAGCCCTTGCGGTTGACGGTGCTGATCGACGCACCCGCAGGGCGCATCGCCGACATCGTTTCAAGACACGCGGTGGTGCGTCATCTGGTGGACCACCATTGGCTGCACCTCTGGCGTTTTGCGGACGCCGGTGGATTCGAACGCTATGTGCAGGGCGCCTGGCAGCCGCTCAAGGATTGCAGTGGTTGCAATGTTCTGGATCGGCAAACCGCCGATCCGTCCGGGGCACCGTGACCTGATGGCGGCAGCGCGGGCATGTCCAGACCTCGCTGCGATGGCTGGTGGTGGGCCTCGCGCACGCCGCGCATGGGAGCCCGGGCACGCGCTCGCTCACGCTGAAGCCCGGCGCATCGCACGCGGGGCAGCAGGTCTGCAAGCGCTGCACCAGATCGGCAGCGGCCTGGCCGATGCGCTCCATGCGCGTGGGGTTGGCGAACGCGCGCAAGTCGGTTTCGGCGAACACCTGGCCGTTGGCGGCCATGTCGCGGCAGGCCTCAAAGGTTGAGCGCAGCGCGGCGGGGTCTGACAGCCCCTTGTGCACACGCGGATCGTCCTGGTGCTGGGGCCGCAGCACGAGGTGGTGTTTGGGAAAACCCTCGCGGGCGGCGAAGGCCTGCAACTCGGCCCAATCCCCCGTGAGCACATGGCCGCTTTGGCCAAGACCCTGGGCCATACCCACCACCTCCAGGCCCAGCTCGTCATCGATCCACATCAGCAGCTCCACGTTCCAGGTGAACATGCCGGTGAAGGGGTCGGGCGCAAAGCTGCCTTCGCTGGCCATGCCCAGCGCAAGCCCGCTCAGCTCCATGCCTTTGCGGGTCTTGAGCCGCAGCGCATCGATCTGCGCACCGGGGCGCGGCGCTTCGCGGGTGAAGGTGCCCAGCAGGTCGGTGTCGTAGCCGCTGACGTGTTCAATCACGCACCCCAGCGCAGGTTCCATCACTGTTTTCAGAACCTGCTCTTTGCCATGCTGTGTCAGCAGGGCGACGCGGCGACCCGTATAGCGGGACACGTTTTTGAGCGCAGATGGATCGGTCGACATGGGGGTGAACAGCCTTGCAACAACCGCGTCATCGTAGCGGCCCGGCCGCGTGGATGTCCGTCCAGGCCGCCAGGCCTGGCAGGTCGTTCAGCCGCGTCACACCATGCGTGGTGTGCTTCCACCAGGCCGAGAACGAGGTGCAGTGCCTGCGCACATCACCGAACAACGCCAGCGGCTGGCGTTGCACCACCCGGGGCGGCAGCAGGGGGCTGATGTGGGGGTCGGCCACCGTCTGCACGGAGCGCGCACCGGCCAGGGCCTGCGTGAGCGCGTGTGCGTCGGCGTGCCAGCGCAGGCGTGTCAGCCCGGCCATGCGTTGGCCCACGAACGACCAGCGCGCCGCGCTCCAGGGCCAGGCGTTGTGGTGCTCGGCCATGCGCAGGCCCACGTGCACGCAGCCGGCGGGCAGGTCGGGCGGTGGCTCGCCCAAGGCCCAGGGGTGCACCAGCCACACGTCGCGGCCGTTCACGTCGGCGGCCTGCAGGGGGCTGGGCGGCACATGCTGCGGCACCGACCACACGGCGGGCTCTTCCACCCCGTCGCCCTCGGGGGTGGTCTTCACCGGCCTGCCGCTGCGGGCCATGGCGTCGAGGGTTTCGTAGGAGCAGTCGATCACGGTGCCCGGGCTGTGCCAGGCGGGCGGTGCGTAGCGGGCCACGTTGTCGGCGTTGAACAGGTAGGGCTTGCTGCTGCCCGTGCCCGCCACCCATTGCCAGCTCAGCTGGTTGCTGGCCAGGTCGCCGTCGAGCAGGTGCGCCACCATCCAGTCGGCACCGGTGCGCCAGTGCACCTTGCGCAGGTGCACGAGGTAGCTGGCCAGCCACATGCGCGCGTGGTTGTGCAGGTAGCCGCTGGCATACAGCGTGCGCACGGCCATGTCGATCACGGGCACGCCCGTTCGCGCCTGGCGCACGTCGGCCGGCACCTCGGTGGCGTAGCCATGGTCAGGCAGCACGCCGGGATGGAGGGATTCAAAAATACCCGCGCCCAGGTGCTGCCACACATGATGGAAATACGCGCGCCAGCCCAGCTCGAACACGAACTTGTGCTGCACGTCCAGCCGGTGCTGCGCGGCCACGCCTGCCAGCACCTCGGGCAGGCTCACGAAGCCGTGCGTGAGGTATGGCGAGAGCTGTGTGACGGCGCCATCCAGCGCGTTTCGGCTGCGCGCGTAGTCCGATGGGCGCACGGCGGTGATGCGGGCCAGTGCGGCTTCGCGTGTGGGGGGGAACAGGTCAAGGGCAGTCATGCAGACGGGTGGGCGTAGGTGGCGATGTAGTTGACCCGCGTGTCTTGGCACCACGAGGCGCGGTGCCACAGGGGCAGGTAGCGCATGCCCCGCAGGTCTTGCTGCTGCAGGCCAGCGCGCGCCACGGCATCGGCCAGCTCGGTGGGCCGCACAAAGCGGCTCCACTGGTGGGTGCCCCGGGGCAGCACCCGCAGCACGTATTCGGCGCCGACGATGGCGAACACAAAACTCTTCCAGGTGCGGTCGATGGTGGAGGCGATCAACAGGCCGCCGGGCGCCACGGCCTGGGCCACGGTGTGGACGAAGGCGGGCACGTCGCTCACGTGTTCCACCACCTCCAGCGCCAGCACCACGTCGAAGCGCTCGCCCGGTGCGAGCACCTGCGCGGGCTCGCCCAGCCGGTAGTCCACCGCCACGCCCTGTGCCTGCGCGTGCAGGCGCGCGGCCGCCACGTTGCCCGGCGAAGCGTCCACGCCCACCACCTGCGCACCCTGGCGCGCCAGCGGCTCGGACATCAGGCCTCCGCCACAACCCACGTCCAGGATGCGCACGCCACTCAGAGCGTCCACGGCGGGCTTTGCCCAGTGCTCCGCAATCTGGTCGACCACATGACCCAGCCGCAAGCCGTTGACCACATGCAGCGGTCGCATCGGCCCGTGGCGGTCCCACCAGGTGGCGCTCAACCGGTTGAAGCGTTCAATTTCAGAGGTGATCGCGGTCACGCTGCCCCCATCAGGTGTGTGCGCGCTCGCGACCCCGCCTCCAGGCGGGCCTTCACGTCTGCATAGGTGCGCGCGGCGGTTTCCGGCTGCAGGGGCTTGGCGCCGCGCGGCTGCGGGTTCGTCAGGCCGTCGGCCAGGCGCATGGCCAGCTGTGCACCGCTGCGGTGAACCTCGTCGACGCTGCTGAGTGTGACGCTGTCGCCACACACGCCGAGCCGCACCTGCCCGTCCCACAGGTACCTGGGCGTATCGACCTGGGGCGCGGGTCCATCGGCAAAAGCGAGCGTCCAGTTGTGCGCCCGCAGAAAGTGGGGCACGACCGTCTGCCGGGCATGGGCCGCGAAGTTGGCCAGCAGCAGGTCGGCCACGGTCTCGGCGTCGTCGTCTGCGTGCTCTTGCGACCACCGCTCACTGGCTTCAATGAACCAGCGCTGCGGCACCGTGGCAGCGCGCCCTGGCTTGCTGTGCATGGCGGCCATGCGCTCGATGGGCCCGCTGCCGTACACGCGGTAGCTGGGCAGGTGGATCGGGCGCTCGGTGCCCAGCAACAGCACCCAGCGGTTGCGGTACCGCACGCCGCGCAAGGCTTGGCTCAGCGCCGGTGAGCTGCTCGCCAAGGGCAGGGCCTGCGGGGCTGGAACCGCCAGCACTAGGGCCTGAAAGTCTTCGTCGATCTCGTCCGACGCGCTCTGCAGCACCCAGTGTGTGTGGCGCCAGTGGGCTTGCTGAATGGGCGTATTCAGCCGAACGTTCAACGGCTTGGCGATCGCTTCCGCCAGGGCCCGCATCGACGGCACGCCGACCGTTCCCAACGGTTCCAGCTCGCGGTCTTCGCCAGAGTCGTCTTCATCCTGCAGCTTCACCTTGCGCCAGCTCGGCACGTCCACCGGCGCGCGCGGCATCGTCCAGACATGGCTGGCCGGCAGTTGGCCGGGCTCCTGGTGGGCGTAGTTGGCGAGCAGCGTCTTGCCGTTGATGACCTGCGCGCCGTCGTCAAACCAGCCCACGCGGGTGAGCAGCGAACTGCACCGCCCGCCCACCCGGTCGCTGGCCTCGAACACCACCGGCTCAAACCCCCGCAGCCGCAGCTCATGTGCGCAAGACAGCCCACCCATACCCGCCCCTACCACCGCCACGCGTGGTGCCTCAGTGGCCTGCGAGGGCGCGGTGATGGCATCGGGTTGAGTTGGGTTGTCCATGTATGAATGCTAGGTCAATATCGATTCACCATGAACTCATGCGTGTTATTTAGAAAGATTGGCGCCATAATTCGACTCAAAACCAACTCATAAAACCTCGCCATCATGCCCCGCTCGCCCCGTCCGCACACGCCTGCGTCGCCCGCCGCTGCACCGCCCACGTTCCGCAGCGGCGCGGTGGCGCGCCTGGCGGGCATGCCTGTTTCCACCCTGCGCATCTGGGAGCAGCGCTACCGCGCCGTGGCCCCCACCACCGCCCCCACCGGGCACCGGCAATACAGCGCGCAAGACGTGGATCGGGTCGTGTTGCTGCGTCAACTCACCGGCCATGGGCACGCCATCGGCGCGCTGGCCGCGCTGGGCATGGAGCAGCTGCGTGAGCTCAGCCGCACGCACGCCGCCGCTGCTCCCACCGCAAGCGAGCCGCCGCTGCCTGCGGCGCTGCGCATCGTGGTGGTGGGGCAGGCCATGGCGCGGCGGCTGGAGCGGCCCGCCGTGGTGCAGCGCTGGCGCCAGGCGCCGGTGGTGGTGGCGGTGCGGGATTCGCTGGCGCAGGCCGCGCAACCCACCGCGCAGCAGGGCGGCCCGTCGGCCGACCTGCTGCTGTGGCACGCGCCCACCCTGCATGCCGACGCACTGGCAGAGCTGCAAGCCGCGCAAGCCGCGTGGGGCGCGCGCCACCTCGCCGTGGCGTACCGGTTTGCCGGTGCCGCCGCGCGCGACGCGTTCGTCAACGGCGGTGCGAGCGTGGTCCGTGAACCGGCGGACGACGCGGCGCTGGTGGCCTGGCTGGGCTCCCTGGCATTGAACGTGGTGCCGGGCGAGGTGGATGCCGCAGCAGAACGCCCCCAGCACACCGACCCGTGGTCGCTGCAAGCGCTGGAGCTGGGCCTGGGCGGTGGCACCGTGCCCGCCAGCCGCTTTGACGATGCAACCCTCACCGAATTCGCCAGCCTGTCGTCCGACGTGGCCTGCGAATGCCCCAGCCATGTGGCCGACCTGCTGATGCAGATCGCCAGCTTTGAGCGCTACAGCGCCAGCTGCGCCAGCCGCAACCCGGAGGACGTCGAACTGCACACGAGCCTGCAACGCGTGGCCAGCGCCGCGCGCATCCTGTTCGAGACCGCGCTGCAGCGCGTGGCGGCGGCGGAAGGGCTGCCGCTGCGTTGAGCTCTCTGTCTCCATGTCGCGGGAGCGGCAAGGAGGCGCATGGCGTCGACATCGGTTAAAAAGCGGCCATGTCCCGCCCCGATGCCCTTCTGCACCGGGCCACCGAGGCCCTGTACGACGCTGTGATCGACCCAGCCGCCTGGGACGACGTCATGCGCACGCTGCGCGCGCTCTTTCGCTCGCGGGTGGAGGCCCTCTACTGCCTGGACCTGCACGCGCACACACTGCGGCCTGTGCGCATTGAAGGCGTCGAGCGGTCACAGCTCAGGCGCTTCTCGGCCAGCTTCTACCTGCCCGACAACCCCTGCCTGAAAACCCCCGAGCTGCACCGGCCCGGTGTGATTCGCACCGACGAACGCATGCTCGCGCACCTGGGCGACCCGGGGGCTTTCCGGCGTTCGACGTATTTCAACGAGTGGCTGCGGCCCCAGGATCTTGCGCACACCATGGGCATCACCCCATGGGTGCAAGAAGGCCTGATGCTCAATTTCAGCCTGCTGCGCGAGCCCGGGCGCGGCAGTTTCGGCGCGGCCGAGCAACGGCGTCTGGGTCAGCTCTCGCGGCACATGGAGCGGGCCATGCGCATGGTCGTGAAGCTCGACACGCTCACGCAACGTTGCAGCGACAGCACGATGGCCCTTGACCAGGTCGCGCAAGGCATGGCGGTGCTCGACGCACACGGCGCGCTGCTGCAGGCCAACAAGGCCGCCATGCGCCTGCTCGCACGCGGCCAAGGCTTTTGTTTGCGCGCTGGCCGCTTGGCTGCACGCGAGCCACGAGACCAGGCGTGCCTTGAAGCCCTGCTGAGCGCCTGCACGGCCGACAGTCGCCAGGCCGAAGCGGCACCGCCGGCCGCCCTCGTGGCGCAGGGCCTGGTGTTGCAGATGACGCCCCTGCGCAGCACGCGCAGCGTGTTCGTGTCGCCGCGTGCGGCCGTGCTTGTGAGCCTGTCTGAACCGCTGGCGCCGCCCACCACACAGGCGAGCGACACGCTGGCCGCGCTGTTCGGCTTCACTGCAGCCGAAGCGCGGCTCGCGCAGTCGTTGACAGGCGGGGGCGGACTGCGCGAGGCCGCTGCCCGCGCGCGCATGAGCTATGCCACCGCACGCTGGTACCTGAAGATACTGTTCCAGAAAACCGGGACCACGCGCCAGAGCGAACTGGTCGCGTTGCTGGTACAGGTCACGCAGTCGGCCCCGCCGCTTCGGCTGCATTGACACCATGAAAACGTCCGCCGTCGACACCCTCACTTCGGCGATCTATGACGCCGCGCTCGACCCGACGCACTGGCCTTCGGTGCTCGCGCAACTCAAGGCCTGCTTCCGTACCGAGGCCGAAACCTTCTATGTGCTTGACTTTGGCACCCGGCGCCTCACGCAGGCACACCTCGCGGGCATCACGCCTCAATGGATGAGCTGCTTCGATGCGCTCTACTTCGCGCCCGACAACCCGTGGAATGTGCACTCCGAAGCGCTGCACCGGCTCGGTACCGTGCGGACCAACGAGCGGCTCGACGCCTACACCCGCGAGGACGGTGTGCTGTACCGCTCCGCCTACTACCAGGAGTGGATGCGCCCGCAGGGCTTTCGTTTCAGTCTGGGCAACACCCTCACCACCGAGCGCAGCGGCGTCGCCAATGTGACGCTGCTGCGCGCGCCCGACCTGCCCACCTTCAGCGAACAGGAGGTGCACCTGTTCGAGCGCCTCAGCGGCCACTTCGTTCGTGCGCTGCGCATCCGCGAAAGGCTGGGGGCGGCGGCGCTGCGTCGTGATCAGCTGGCCAGTGCGCTCGACAGCCTGCATGGCGGCATGCTCATCGTGGGGCCCGATGGTGATCTGGTGCATGGCAATCGGGCAGCGTTGCAGGCCCTCGCGCGAGCCGACGCGCTGGTGTACCGGCAAGGCCGTGTCCAGGCGGCCTGCCACACGTCGCAGCCCGCGCTCGATGCGTTGCTGCGAGCCCATGCGCCGCAGCCTGGTCGTCTGGCGCCGACCACCGACACCCTGGTGCTGCCGCGCGTGAATGGGGGCGTGCCGCTTCGCGTGCAGGCGGCCGGTGTGGCACTGCCGTTGTCGTCGGCCTCGTCGCACCGGCCCTGCGTGCTGCTTGCGCTGTCGGGTGCGGACGACAACCCGCCGCCCTCGCGCGCCGACGGGTTGCGCGAGGCTTATGGACTCACACCCGCCGAGGTGCGTCTGGCGCAGGCCTTGCTGGATGGCCTGAGCCTGCGCGATGCCGCCGCAAGGCTCGGTCTCACCTATGGGACTGCGCGCACGCGGCTCAAGTGCGTGTTCCACAAGACCGGCGTGCAGCGCCAGTCCGAGCTGATCGCCCGCTTGCACCGCGAGCTCGCCATACCGCTGCGCCCGCACTGAAGCGGCGATCTCGCCGGCCCCGCCACGCAACTGCCGAGTACCTCCCATTTGGGAGGTGCCTCGCGCTGCAGTGCGCCCTAGCATGCGCCCATTCAACTGGAAGGGAACTGCCATGCATCACACCGTTTTCCGAGCGGCGGCAGCCGTGCTGCTCACCATGGCCGCCGTGCTGTGCCTGCCCGCTGCGGCCCAGCCGTCTTTCGACATCGTGGGCCTGCGCCCTGGCATGAGCGAAGCCGAAGCCATGGCCTTGCTCCAGGCGCACCGGCCCGGCGTACGCGTTCAGAAGCGCAACATGACCTACAACTACAGCGACGGCGTGCAGCAGCTCAATACGCAGCCTTTTCTGTATGAGCTGTGGGCGACCTACGACGACGCGCAAGGCCGCGAAGACATCCGCCTCTATTTCGCGCCACCGCCCAGTGCGTCGCGCGTGCTCGGCATGACGCGGCAAATGAGCCTGAAAGCCCCGCCGACACAGGCGCAGCTCGGTGCCCAGCTGGCGCAGCGTTACGGCGCACCCACCACGAGCAGCAAGAGCAACTCCACCGTCAACACGGTATGGGGCGAGCCCGGCAAACCCATGTGCTGGCGCAGCACGCCCAACACCACCGTGATCGGCGTGGGCGAGGCCTCGGACATCCTCAGTGGCCTCAAGCGGGGGCAGGACAAGGGCTATGTGCCACGCGATCCCGCCACCTGCGGCCTCGCCGCAGCCGCCAGCACGACCGGCGAGCCCGTGCACTCGCTCGTTGTGCGGCTGGTGGACTATGGCGCCTGGGCCAGCACACACCAGAAGGCGAAAGACTGGGTGGAGCAGCAGCGCCAGGAGGCCGTGAAAGCGCGGTTGTCGAGCGGCGCAACGCCCAAACTGTGAGAGTGGTCTGGCACCGCGAGCTTCGGCGGTGTTTTCACTAGGTCGTGCCGAGGAGATGCGGTGTGAGAATCTTCCGATGAGCACATCGACCTCCTCCTTTCTCTCCGACGCAGACGGCACCCAGGTGGCGACCTACGCCTGGACCAACGTCACAGGCCAACCCCGAGGCGTGGTGCAGATCGCCCACGGGCTCGCCGAGCATGGTGAACGCTACGACCGGTTCGCGAAGGCGCTGAATGCCGCCGGCTTTGTGGTCCACGCCGTCGACCACCGTGGACACGGCCGCACCGCCAACGGGCAACTGGGCAACTTCGGTGCGGCGGGTTTTGGTGGATTGATCGCCGACGTGGCCCAGTTCGGCCAAGCGCTGCGCGCGCAGCATGCGGGTCTCCCGCTGTTTCTGGTCGCGCACTCCATGGGATCGTTTGCCGCGCAGGCGGCCATGCTCGATCACGCCGCCACCTGGTCCGGCGTGGTGCTCTCCGGCTCGACCGCGCTGGACATGCTCGCGGCCGGCATGGCCAACGCGCCCGCAGACGCACCTGCGGGGCTCGCGGCGTTCAACGCTGGCTTTGAACACCGCACGGGCTACGAATGGCTGTCGCGCGACCCCTCTGAAGTGGACGCGTATGTGGCAGACCCGTGGTGCGGATGGGATGTGCCCGAGGACGTGATCCCCTCGCTGTTTGCACCCGCCGCCCGCCTGGCAGACCCCGCGCTGCTGGCCCGCATCCGCAGCGACCTGCCTGTGTTGATCGCGTCCGGCGATGCCGACCCACTCGCGGGCGGTGGCGCGCTCATTGAGCTGCTGGGGCAGCGTTACCGCAGTGCTGGCCTCGCCGATGTGACGGTCAAGCTGTATCCGGCCGCCCGCCACGAAATTCTGAACGAGACCAACCGGGATGAGATCACGGCCGATATCGTGGGCTGGCTTCGGGCGCATGCGGGGTAGGCGACGACGGTAGACAGGGCTGCAGGCTTCAGCCCCATGCCGACGCACTTTCAACCTGGCCAGCGCCGCCGTCTGGCAGCGGCCATCTCCAGACGTTGGAGGATGAGCGCTTTGCGGCTCGTCTGCGCACCGACGTCAGCCCGCCGCCGACCCGATCAGGTCTCCGCGCGCAATTCCCGCACGCCGCGGCCCAGCTTGCGTCGCAACAGGGCGCGCAAAGTCACCCCGTCGGAGTAGCCGATCCGCGCGGCAATCTGATCGACGCTTTCGGTGCTGGTGCGCAGCAGATGCACGGCACGCTCGACGCGCAGGTCCTGGAAGTACGACAGGGGTGATTTGCCCAACACGCCTTGCAGGCGCCGCGCCAGAGTGCGTTCGCTGGCGCCCACGGCGACGGCCGCCTCGGCCAGCGAGAAGCCGTGCGCGAGCCGCTGTCGCGCCCAGCCCTCGAAGCGCTCGACCACCGGGTCGGCGTGGGCGAGGTGATCAGGGATCACGAACTCCGCTTGCGAGCCACGCGGCTCGACCAGCAGGTAGCGCGCCGTCTGCGCTGCCAGCGCCGGGCTGCTGCTGCGCACGATGCCCAGTGCGAGGTCGACGTGGGCCATGGCAGCGCCGGCCGTGGTGAAGCCGGCCGAGCTCACGAGCATGCGGGAGTCATCGAGCGCCACGCGCGGATAGCGCTGCCGAAACATCGGCGCCAGCCACCATGACGTCGTGGCGCGTTGGCCGTCGAGCAGCGCGCTCTCCGCCAGCAGGAAGGTGCCGGTGCAGGCGGCGCCGACGACCGCTGTGGAGGTGGACCACCGCCGCATTGCGACGATTGCGTCGGCCACGTCCGCGCGGGCCAGGCGCGCTGCGAGCGTGTCGGGCATGTTGGCGCCGAGCGCGGGCACGAGCACGACGTCGGGGTTGTGCACGCTGTGCACCGGCACCACGGGCACCGTCAAGCCCTGCGCGGTGCGCACGCGACGCCTCACACCCACCAAGGTGACTTCGATGGTTGTCGGCGGCTCGGCCAGCAAGCCCGCCAGTTGCCTGGCCGTGCCCAGTGTGTCGGTGAGGGCCGAGAGACCCAGGTCGAACACGCCATCGAGAACGAGGATGTGGATTCGCATGGCAAGAATGATATCAATATTGGCACTCTTGCCACTCGTGAACAGTGACGAAAGGTCTTAGCCTCGGGGTGGTTCCAAGCATTCACCCATTCATACAGAAGACACCCCATGACCAAGCTTGCGCTGTTTGTCCGTCTCGAAGCCAAACCTGGACAGGAGACCGCCGTCGCCGAATTCCTGGCTGGGGCGCTGCCGCTCGCCAACGCCGAGTCGGGAACCACCGCGTGGTTTGCCTTGAAGTTCGGCCCGTCGACTTTCGGCGTGTTCGACGCCTTTGCCGATGAGACGGGTCGCCAGGCACACCTGGACGGCCCGATCGCAGCCGCCTTGATGGCCA
Source organism: Hydrogenophaga sp. (assembly GCF_019264445.1). Lineage (GTDB taxonomy): Bacteria > Pseudomonadota > Gammaproteobacteria > Burkholderiales > Burkholderiaceae_C > Hydrogenophaga. The sequence continues at coordinate 65,111 of NZ_JAHVAB010000029.1, read as the reverse complement.
ACGCAGCAGCCTTGCTCAGCGCGCCGCCGAAGATCGAGAAGATCGATCTGCTGGCGGCGAAGCTGCCGGGCTGACGCGCCGTGCGCGGCGCGGCGTTGTCCCCTGCGTCGAGCGGACCTGCCTGAGCAGCGCTGCCTGCGTGGGCGGCGTTCGCTGGCGACCGGTCACCAGCACCCGCGATGTCGGTCCAGGCGCAAAGCCCGCGTGAAGCCCGGGCCGCGCCGATCTGCGATCCGCCCGTTCTCCACTGTCGAAGTCGGACCAGGACCACCTGTCTCGAAGCGGCGGGCCCACCGGTCTTCGGTCATCTCTCACCCACTTTCTCTTCAACCACCCCAGGAGCAATCATGAAACTGATGGATTACGGACTCGCGCCGATTGATTTCAACCACCCGCAAACCTCGGCGGGCGACGCCGACGCTGGCCTGTCTCGGCGCGGCTTCGTGATGACTTCGCTGGCCTCCGGCTTCGCCATCGCGTCCAATCCCGTGCTGGCGCAGGCCATCACCACCGACAGCAAGGGCCTGGTCGCCGGCGAGGTCAGCGTCGCGGTCGCGGACGGCAAGATTCCGGCCTACCGCGCGATGCCGGCCGGCCCCGGCAAGTTCCCGGTGATGCTGGTGGTGCAGGAGATCTTCGGCGTGCACGAGCACATCAAGGACATGTGCCGCCGCTACGCCAAGATGGGTTACTACGCCATCGCCCCCGAAATGTTCGCCCGCCAGGGCGACGTTTCGACGATGACGGACATCGGCACCATCCTGTCGCAGGTGGTCTCCAAGGTGCCCGATGCGCAGGTCTGCGCCGATCTCGATGCCACCCTGGCCTTTGCCCGCGCCAGCGGCAAGGCCGATGCCAAGCGCACCGGCCTGGTGGGCTACTGCTGGGGCGGCCGCACCGCCTGGGTCTATGCACGTCACAACAGTGGCCTGAATGCCGCCGTGGCTTACTACGGTCTGCTCGAAGGCTTGAAGGCGCCCGACCTGCGCCCGCAGGATCCGATCGACTTCGCACAAGAGATCAAGGTACCGGTGCTGGGGCTTTACTCCGGCATCGATGCTTTCGTGAAACAGGAGACGATCGCCAAGATGCGCGGCCTCATCAACAAGGGCGGCAGCGGCTCGGAGATCGTGGTGTTTCCCAACGTCGACCATGGCTTCAACGCCGACTACCGGCCCAGCTACGACAAGGCCGCTGCCACCTACGCACAGAAGCTGGCCAGCGATTGGTTCAAAAAGCACCGCGTCTAAGGCCTGAACGCTCAGCCTGGGCGGGGGATGCCCCGGCTGAATCTCCGGACGACGGATCCGTTTTCCGATTCGATGGATCCACTCGCCCACCGTGTTCGAGGCGCGTACGGCAAATCACGGGCAAGGCGCTGCACCCGCAACCTGCACCGCCTTGTCCGGTGACGGATTAGACCGGCGGCTCGGTACGACCAACCAAGCCCGTCAACTTCCCCTCAGGGTCGAGACCAGACGGCCATCGTGCAGGACGTGAAGTCAGTGCCGGGTGCCATGGCGCAGTTGAGTGAGGCGGGTAGCCCCTCAAGGCGCCAAATAGAAATCCAGGGGAATCAGTTCAACCGCCCATCCACCCGCTTCCCCCAGCATGGCCGCCGGGTGCATGGAGGCGATGCGCAGCGCCTCTTCGCGGTTGTCCGCCTCGATGATGAACAGGCCGCCCACCACTTCCTTGGCTTCGGTGTAGGGCCCATCGCTGACGTGTGTTTTCCCGCTGCGCGGGCGCAGCGTTGTCCAGCCCTCCTGGTCGCCCAGCGATGCCGACACCAGCACCTTGCCGGTGGCGCGCATCTTCTCGTCCAGCGCAGGGCATTGGCTGACCAGTTGCTGGACGTCGTCGGGCGCGAGTGCGGCGAATTTTTCGGGAGTGAAGTAGGCCAGGCCGAGGTATTTCATGGGAGCTCCTTGGTGGGGAATATGCCGTCGACGAAGCGGGCGATCAGAAATCGACATGCCGACGGGGGGCTGAAACCACCTGGGCTTTTCACCGCTTCGCCAAGTGGTAAGCCACCAACGCGTTCGCATGCCCATGCCCCAGTCCGTGCTCGCTCTTGAGCAGGGCCACCAGCTCCATGTGCTTCAAGCCGCTGCCGGCGGCTCTCAGGATGCCGAACCAGTGGTCAACGGGATGGCCGTACTTCTTTTCGATGGACGGGAAGTACGAAGCCGGGCCTTGCACTTTTTGATCTGAACTCGCCATGCGGTGCTCCTGTGTGATGGGTGTTGCTGGCACGACGAACGAGGCCAGGCCGTTTCGACACCATGGCATGGCGCCGGTCAGGCAGCTTCCATCGTTATCCTGTGCCCATGTGCAATTTGTACGGCAGCACCAAAGAAGAGGGCGTTCGAAAGTTCTGGCGCCCGACCAACGCGCTCGCGTGGCCCGGCGGCATTGTCGCGCCCCGAAAGCCTGGCGCGTTCATTCGCCGTGCACGCGATGACGCGGGCTATTCGCGCGAGCTCGTGGTGGGGCGGTGGGGATTGATCCCCGGGTTCTCCAAGACATCGGACATCAAATTCAGCACCAACAACGCACGCAGTGAAGAGCTGGCCAGCAAGGCGAGTTTCAAGGACCCGTGGGCGCGCGGCCAGCGCTGCATCATCCCGGCCGACTGGTTTGATGAGCCCAACTGGGAGAGCGGCAAAAACGTGTGGTGGCGTTTCCGCCGCGCCGACGGTGAGCCCTGGGGGCTGGCCGGCTTGTGGAACACCTGGACCGACAAGGCCTCGGGTGAGATCGTCGAGAGCTACACCATGCTCACGATCAACGCCGACAGCCATCCCTTGATGCGGCGCATGCACAAGCCCGATCCCCAGCTGGGGCCGCACGAGCAGGACAAGCGCTCCGTGATCGCCATCGAGCCGTCCGACGTCGATCCCTGGTTGACCGGCACCGTGCAGCAGGCGCAACAGCTGCTCCGGCTGACGCCTGTCGAGCTCTTCGACGCTGGCCCGTCCAGCGCCAGCCAGCCCGGCTTGATCTGATCTGCAGCGCAGCTTGGCGCCTTTCATGGCGCAGTGGGGTGGTCGCCATGAAAGTACCGGGCACACGACTTGCCCCGCTACGGGCTCTCCCACCTCAACCCGGCCGTCTGGCCCACCAGGAGTTCTCCATGACTGCAATGTCTACCTTTGGCGCTTTCATTCCGCTCTGGATCATTGGCGCACCGCTGGTCATCGGCATCATCGAATGGGTGTCCACGCCCAAGCCTCCCTATCGGGCCTGACCCGACTTGCGCCGTCTGCGGGTGCCGGCTGGCCTCAGCCAGCGCTGCAAGCCTTCCTTGCGCCTCACGCCCCGCGCTGGTAGGTCAGCCACTGCACCACCAGCGCCGCCGCCAGGGCCAGGCCGAAGGCGGCTGGCGTGCCCATGGCGGTGAGCGCCAGCGCCAGCGCGAAGCAAAACACCACAAAGGCGTAGAGCCCCTTGACCATGCCGGTGAGCAGGTGGATGGCACCTTGTCCGCCCCACGCCCTGTGGGAGAACACGCCGAGCACCATGCCCATCACCGGAAAGATGGTGAGCATGCCGCTGCCCACCGGGCCGAGCTCGGCGGCCGACCAGGTGACGGTGGCCACCAGCACACCGGCCGCGGCACAGCGCACCGGCAGCTCCCAGCGGGACGCCACGCCGCCCGGGTTCACAAACGCCACCCGGGGCATGGCGCGCGCGGCCAGTTGCAGGCCGAGCAGCCCCACGAGCAGGGCCACCCAGGCCGGGGGGCGCAGGCTCACGAGTGCCCAGCCCACCAGCGCAAACGCCAGCACGCCAGCAGCGGCGCACAGCGGCCAGTGGTGGCGCGTGGCCATCCAGGCGTAGGTGACGCCGAAGGCCACGTTGGCCATCACGGCCATCAGGGTCACGTGGGCGGCTTGGGCGGCGAAGGCCGCGCCCTGGTCGAGTGCAATGAAGAGCAGGGCGGGGCCAGCCACCACGGGAAAGCCGGATATCCACCCCGCCATGGCCGGGCCCCAGCGCCGCCCGGCCAGTGTGATCAGTGCCACCAGTGCGGGCACGAGAAAGAGTTTGAGCAACAGCAATGGCGACAGCACCAGAAACAAGGAAAGAGGCAACGGTGGCCGCTGCCCGCCCGGTCAGCGCTGGCCGATCCGCACGTCGCCAAAGATGGGCGCGTGTCCGTGGGGCAGGCAGCGCAGCAGCTGGCGCGGGGGCACCACGGTGCCGCCCAGTTGCGCCGCGGCGCGCCAGGGCCAGCGCGGGTCGTGCAGGAAGCCGCGCGCCAGCGCCACCACGTCGGCCTGGCCGTCGCGCACGATCTGCTCGGCGTGCGCCGGCTCGGTGATGAGCCCGACCGTGATCACCGGGATGCCCACGGCGGCTTTCACCTCCGTCGCAAAGTGCACCTGGTAGCCCGGGCCCACCGGAATCTTTTGCAGGTGCGACAGGCCGCCGGAAGAGATGTCGAGAAAGTGGCAGCCCGCGTCTTCCAGACGGCGCGACAGCTCCACGGTCTGCGCGATGTCCCACCCACCGTCGACCCAGTCGGTGGCCGACAGGCGCACGCCCACCGGCAGCCCCGGGCCGGCGGCTTGCCGCACGGCCTCGAACACCTCCAGCGGCAGCCGCAGGCGGTTCTCCAGCGTGCCGCCATAGCGGTCGGTGCGCTGGTTGGACAGGGGTGACAGGAACTGGTGCAGCAGGTAGCCGTGGGCCATGTGCAGTTCGATGGCGTCAAAGCCGATCTCGCGCGCGCGGCGCGCGGCCTGTGCAAACGACGCGATCACGTGCCGGATGTCGGCCTCGGTCATGGCGTGGGGCGGTGGCTCGTCGGGCTTCTGTGCAATGGCCGACGGGCCATGGGGCAGCCAGCCACCGTCGGCGGGCGCAATGAGTGCGCCACCGTCCCACGGCGCGCGGCTGGACGCCTTGCGCCCTGCGTGCGAGAGCTGCAGCGCCAGCGGTATGGGCGAGACCGCGCGCACGGCGTTCACCAGGCGTTGCAGCTGCGCCTGGTTGTCGTCGTTGTACAGGCCCAGGCAGCCGGGTGTGATGCGGCCCTCGGGGCTGACCCCGGTGGCTTCCACACACAGCAGGCCCGCGCCCGACATGGCCAGGCTGCCCAGGTGCGCAAAGTGCCAGGCGACGGGGTTGCCGTCGACCGCGCTGTACTGGCACATGGGCGACACCATGATCCGGTTGGGCAGCGTCAGCGGGCCCAGCGGGATCGGCGTGAAGAGCTGTGAAGGTGCGGTGGTCATGGCGGGCAGAAAGCGTGAGGGGTCAGGCGCCTTGCAGGGCGGCTTCCACGGCCAGGCTGATGGCGAGCAGGCGCTGGTCGTGCAGGCGCGGTGCGGCGAGCATCAGGCCCACGGGGGCGTCACCCGGGCGGTGGCAGGGCAGGGAGAGGGCGCAGCCGTCCAGGAAGTTGATCAGCGTGGGGTTGCGCAGGATCAGCAGGTTGGTCTGCGTGTACACCTCGTCGCTGGCGGCGGTCTCGGCGAGCTTGGGCGCGATCACCGGCACCGTGGGCATCACCAGCGCGTCGTGGTCGGCCATCTGCGCCTGCACCTCGGCGATCCAGGCGGTGCGCGCGTCGAGCACGTCGATGTAGTCGGCGGCAGACATCGCCTGGCCGCGCTGGATGCGCGAGGACACGCGCGGGTCGTAGCGCGCGCCGCTGGAGGCCAGCAGCTCGCGGTGCCAGGCCCAGGCCTCGGCCGCCACCAGGCCGCCCTTGGCGTTGATGCTGCCCAGGCGCGCAAACGCGGGCACGGCCAGCTCTTGCAACACGGCACCCCGCGCCGAGAGGCGCGAGAGCGCGCGCTCAAAGCTGTGGGCCACTTGCGCGTCCATGCCGTCCATCACCAGCGTGCTGGGCACCGCCAGGCGCAGGCCTTTCAAGGCCGCGGGGCGCAGTGTGGGCGCCTCACCGCTGAGGATGGCATCGAGCTGCGCGCAGCAGGCCACGCTGGGCGCAATCGCGCCGATGGAATCTAGGCTGGTGGACAAGGGCAGCGCGCCCTGGGCCGACACCCGGCTGGCGGTGGGTTTGAAGCCCACCAGGCCACACAGCGCCGCAGGTATGCGCAGTGAGCCACCGGTGTCCGAGCCCAGGCCGGCCAGCGCCATGCCGTCCGTCACGGACACCGCCGCGCCCGAAGACGAGCCGCCTGGAATGCGGCCGGTGGTGCGGTCCCACGGGTTCAGCGGCGTGCCGTAGTGGGGGTTGATGCCGAGCCCGGAAAACGCGAACTCGGTCATGTTGGTGCGGCCCACGATCACGGCACCCGCCGCCTTCAGGCGCTGCACGGCCACCGCGTCTTCGGTGGCCACCGGGTGGCCCTGCAAGGCCACCGAGCCGGCCAGCGTGGTGTCGCCCGCCACGTCGAACAGGTCTTTCACGGAGACCGGCAAACCCTCGATGCTGGAGCGGGCCTGGCCCGCGGCCAGCAGCGTGTCGGACACCCTGGCCGCCTGGCGCGCCGCGTCGGCGTACACGCGGGTGAAGACGCGAGCGCCTTCTCCTTGGGGCGACGCAATGTGCTCCAGCGCATGGTCCACCAGCGCTTGTGCGGTGATGGTGCCGTCGCGCAGGGACGATGTGCAGTGATTCAGGGTGACGATGGGTTGCATGGCGGTCTCCGGAGTTTCAGGCCACTTCGGGCAGGACGTCGACAGCGTAACGGTGCTTGAGGCTGCGCCCGCTGCGCGGGTCAAACAACTCCATGGTGAACGCGGTGGACGGGCGGATACCGCCGATGGCGCCCACGGTGCCGCAGCTCATGGCCACGCCTTCGGGCAGCACGGAGGCACCGCCGAGGTAGCCCGCGATCAGGTCGGTGGGCGTGCGCAGGGCACTGAGCGCGCCTTCCTGGTACAGCACCTCGGCGCCGTTTTCTTCGATGTAGGAGCGGATCACCAGCTCGTCCCAGTGCCCGGCCACATCGGCAAAGCGCCAGGCCGTGGTGCCCACCGGTTTCACGCACAACTGCTTGGACAGCGCCACGCTGTGCGCCTCCAGCTTGCGGTCGGTGTGGTCGGAGGTGAGGCTCACGTACATCTCGCCGTCCACCGTGAAGACCAGCGTCTCCACCTCGCCCGATGAGTGCGGGCCCACCGCCTGGATGCGGGGGGACTGGCTGAGCTGGTTGTCCGCCACGCGGTAGTACAGCGGCACGGCGCTGGGACGCGGCACACCGATGAGCGCGAGCTCTTCGATGTGGTGCTCGATGGCGTCGCGGTCGCGGCCGGCCCAGCCGGCCACGATGAAGGTGTGCACGTCGGTGCTGAGGGTGCGCGAGGCATCGCCCGCGTCAAGCTGGAAAGAGAGTTTCATGAGTGAGTCGAAAAGGAAAATTGAATGGGCGGCTGGAACGGGTCAACCGAGAACGCGTGGCAGCCACAGGGCGATGTCGGGGAAGACGGCGAGCAGCGCGACCATGAGGAACAGCGCCCCCACAAACGGCAGGCTGCCGACGATCACCGCGTTCATGGAGCCGCTCTTGCGGATGCTGTGCACCACAAAGAGGTTCATGCCCACCGGCGGCGTGATCAGCGCGGTTTCCACCATCAGGATGATCAGGATGCCCAGCCAGATCGGGTCGAATCCGAGCGCGATCATCACGGGTGCCACGATGGGAATCGTCACGATCATCATGGACAGCGTTTCCATGAAGCAGCCCAGCACCACGTAGAACAGCACCACCACCAGGATCATCATGGCGGGCGAGAGGCCCAGGCCGCTGATGGTCTTGGTGAGCGTGTCGGTGAGGCCGGTGGCGCTCATCACGAAGTTGAGGAAGCCCGCCGCGATCACGATCAGCATGATCATGGCGGTGGCCTTCATCGTGCCTTCGAGCGCGTCGCGCAGCATGCGGATGGACAGCTTGCGTGAGAACGCCGCCAGCACCAGCGCACCCACCACACCCAGCGCAGCGGCTTCGGTGGGCGTGGCCAGGCCGGCGTAGATGGAACCCACCACCAGGAAGAAGATGCCCAGCGGCGGCAGCAGGTGCTGCAGGCTGCGAAAGCGCTCGCCCCAGCTGGCCTTGACCGGCTGGCCGCCCCAAGATGGCTTGATCACGCAGGCGACGATGACCGTCAGCATGAACAGCCCGGCCAGCAGGAGGCCGGGGATGATGCCCGCGAGGTACAGCTTGGGCACGGACGAGTTGGTGAGCACGCCGTAGATCACGAGGTTGATCGACGGCGGGATCAGGATGCCCAGCGTGCCGCCTGCGGCAATGCTGCCCAGGAAGAGCGGCTCGTTGTAGCCATAGCGCTTGATCTGTGGCACCGACACGGTGCCCACTGTGGCCGCCGTGGCCACGCTGGAGCCCGAGGTGGCGGCGAACAGCGTGGACGCACCAATGTTGGCGTGCATCAGCCCGCCCGGCAGCCACGAGAGCCACAGCGCCATGGCGCCGTACATGCGCTCGGCAAAGCCCGCGCGCAGCAAGATCTCGCCCAGCATGATGAACATGGGAATGGCCACCAGCAGAAACTCGTTGCTCGAGCTCCAGGCCAGCTCGCCCATGGCGCGGCTCAGCGGCAGCATGGAAAACAGTGGGTCGAGGATGAGGCCGAGCACGCCGAGTGCGGCCGCCACCGGAATGCTCAAACCAATGAGCACCAGCAGCAAGAGAACAGCGGTGGCGATCATGAGCGTTCTCCCTGAATGATGCGTTCGCCTTCGAGCGCGCCTTCTTCGGCTTCTTCCTTGGCGGACACCACGCCGCACAGCGCCTTGACCGTTTCCAGGTCGCCCGTGACCATGGCCACCGAGGCCCGGGTCAGCATCAGCGCGAGCACCACGCACATCCACACCATGCCCAGCACCCACAGGCCCTGCGGCATCCACAGCGGCGTGGCCAGCGGTGTGTTGGCCGCGGCGTTGCGCACGAACGAGGTTTCGGCCACCGAATACGCGTGCCAGGTGAGAAACACCATGAACACCCCCAGGGTCACCAGCGAGAGCCAGTCAAGAAAGGCCGACACGCGCACCGGCAGGCGCTCGTAGATCACATCCACGCGCACGTTGGCCCGCTGCAGCACCACGAAGGCCAGCGCCCAGGTGGTGCTGATCGCGAACACATAGCTGGAGATTTCGTCCGCACCACCCACGGTGATGTTGAAGAACTTGCGCACCAGGATGTCGTAGGCGATGAGGAAGACGGCGCCCAGCGTGAGCGCGCCGCCTGCCCACACGGCAGCCCGGGAAAGGGTCTCGGCCAGCCGCAGCGAGCGGCCCAGCCAGGGCATGGGTTGGGAAGGGTTCATGGGGAATCCAGGTGAAGCCGGGCCATCAGACCCCCGGGCCGCCCGCGAAGGCGCCGGGGGGGTGGCCCGCGTGCTTACTTGCGGGCGGTCAGGCCCAGGCTTTTGCCGATGGTGGCGTTGAAGTCGCTCACGCACTGGGCGGAGCAGCGGGCGGCCCACTTGGGCAGCACGGTGTCCTGCATGGTCTTCTTGAGCAGGGCGCGGTCGGCTTCTGATGGCTGCACCAGCACCATCTTGCCCTTGACGGGCTGCGGGCAGGCGGCGGCACCGCTGTTGCAGTCAAAGCCGAGCTGCGTCTGCGCGGCCGCGCCGTCCCACATGGCGTCCAGCATCTTGTCGATGTTGGTCTTCAGGAAGGCCTGCACCTTCGGGTCGAGGCGGTTCCAGGCTTTCTGGTTCACCGCGTGGATCTGCGGGTTCCAGTTGATCGGCAGCGCCACCAGGTGGGTGGACACCTCGTACCACTTGGCCGAGTAGCCCGACATGGAGCCGGTGATGGCGCAGTCGACCACCTTGTTCTGCATGGCAGGCACCACTTCACCAAAGGCCATGGTGACGCTGGTGCCGCCCAGGGCTTCGATCAGCTCGGCCTGGGTGCGGCTGCTGGTGCGCACTTTCTTGCCCTTGAGGTCGGCCAGGCCCTTCATGTCGGCGTTGCAGAACAGCACCTGCGCGGGGTAGGGCGAGAGGCCCAGCAGCTTCACGCCGTTGGCGCCGCCGTACAGCTTTTCATAGACCGGCTCGAAGGCCGCCACCACTTGGCGCTGTGTCTTGGCGTCGGTGGTGAGACCGGCCAGGTCCACCGCTTCGTTGATCGGGTCGTCGCTGGCGAAGTACGACAGCGTGGCGGTGCCGAACTCGACCACGCCTTGCGACATCAGGCGCAGCATCTCGGGGCCCTTGAGGCCCATTTCGTTGAAGCCCTTGATGTCGGCCGTGATCTGGCCACCGGACAAGGCCGGCACGGTGTTGGTCCAGAACGGCTTCTCGAAATCGGTGTAGGGCGCCAGGTTGCTCAGGCCGCCAACGATCTTGAGCTGGGTCTTGGGCAGAGGCTGGGCGTGCACCGCGGTGCCGACGAGCGCAGCCAGGGCTGCCGTGAGGATGAAACGCATATGCATGACGGATGCTCCTAGGAACAGGGGACAAAAGATCGCACCCCGGGTGAGGCTCACCCCAGGTGCGTGGACTGAAACCCACGCGCGCAAAGTTTGTGCAACGTGGAACCATTCTGACATCGTTGTGAAATTTCACAAGAGGGTTAACGACATGTCAGGAAGATTTCAGTTGAGGATGAGTTAGCATCTTCCGTACCATGCCAAACGCCTCCAGCCCCAGTCGCCCCGCCCGCAACGGTGTGCGCGACACCCGCCGAACTGCTGCGGCGCCCGATCACAGCGACCTCTCGCAAAACGAGCAGGCCTATGCCCAGCTCAAGCAGGCGCTGATCACCCTGGCCTACAAGCCGGGCGATTACCTCAGCACGGCGAGCTTGATGAACGAGCTGGAGCTCGGCCGCACACCCATCAACCACGCGCTGCACCGGCTGTCCACCGAGGGCCTGGTGCAGATCATTCCGCGCAAGGGCTTGATCGTGTCGCCGCTGTCGATTGACGATGCGCTGGAACTGATCGATGTGCGGCTGGCCAACGAAAGCCTGTGCATGCGCCTGGCGGCCGAGCGCATCACCAAGACCGAGCTGCACCAACTTGAGGCGATTGCGCGTGACTTTGAAAAAGCCGCGAGCCGGGGCCAGACCACCGAGGTGATGAACCTCGACCGCCTGTTCCACGAACACATTTCCAACGCCGCCCGCAACCAGATCCTGGCGGAGATCCTGAAGGTGCTGCACGCGCGCTCGCAGCGCTTCTGGGCGCTCTCACTGGCCATGCCCGACCACCTGAGCGAGGTGCAGGACGAGCACCGCGCCATCCTCAAGGCGCTGGCCGACGGCAACCCGGCCGCGGCCGAAGAAGCGGTGCGGGAGCACGTGATGTCGTTTCAGCGCGCCTTGCTGCGCACGCGCTGAGGGAGGGTTACCCAGCGCTGGGCCAGCCGGGCCGCAGCTCGAAAAGGACGCGCTAGCGCGTGCCCGAATAGAGCACCGCGCCCGCCCCGCGCACCGCCTGGGCGCGGGTCTCGCCCAGCGCCTGCACCACGGGTTGCCACAGGCTGGCGTAGGCGGGAAGCGCGTCGGGGTTGAAGGTCGTGTGTGGCCAGTCAGACCCCCAGATCAGGCGATCACCCAAGGTCTCCGCCACGCGCTGGATGTGCACACCCAGCCGGTCGTAGGGGACGGTGTCGTGCAAGCGATACCAGCCAGAGAGCTTCACCCACGAGCCTTGGTCAGCCAGGCGCTGCAGGGAGGCCCAGGCGGGATCGGTGGCACCGATGCCCGCGTGAAGTCCCGCGAGGTGGTCGAGCACGGCAGTGAGGCCGCTGCCCGCGTGGAGCGAGGCGATGGCGTCGAGCTGGTTGGCTCTGGCGTACCACTGAACATGCCAGCCGCGTGCCTTCAGTCGGGGTGCGAGGGCTCGAAAGGCTTCGGGGCCGTTGCCCACTGGAGACACCAGGTTGAAGCGCACGCCGCGCACGCCCAGTGCGTGCATCTCGTCGAGCTCGTGTTCTGAGACGGCGGAGTCCACCACGGCGACGCCCCGGTGCCGCCCTGGCTCGCTGGCGAGTGCCCGCAAGATCAGGTGGTTGTCGGTGCCGTACACGCTGGGTTGCACCAGCACGAGGTGACCCACTCCGTGCTGCTCGGCCGTCTGTTCGATGTCCGGCAGATCGCGCAGCGCCGGTTGGTAGTGACCGGCCTGCGCCGGGTGCGCCGGGTCGAACACATGCACATGGCAGTCCCAGCCGGGCGGGACGGAGTGTGGGGCTGTGTTCATCCGGTGGTGATCTGGCGGTCCTTGATCACCTTGGCCCACAACGCTTGCTGGGTGGCGATGAATTTGCCTGCACTCTGTTGGCTGGCGTCGGCGAACACGTCGCCGCCCAGCTGGCGGATGCGCCCGAGCACCTCGGCGTCTTCCAGCGCCTTTCGGATGGCGGCGACCAGCGTGGCTTTCACGTCGGCGGGCAAACCCGCCGGACCGAGGATCGGGTTCCACTCCAGCACTTCGTAGCCGCTGACACCGGCCTCGGCCATGGTGGGCACGTCGGGCAACGAGCGGGCGCGAAGCGCGCTGGTGACCGCCAGTGGGCGCAGTTTGCCCGCCTTGATGTGCCCCAGCGACGACGCGACGTTGGCAAAGAACAGCGGCACCTGGCCGCCCATCACGTCGTTCATGGCGGGGCCACCGCCCCGGTAGGCCACATGCGTGAGGTTCACACCCGCGCGCTGCTCGAACAACGCTCCGGCCAGATGCTGCGCCGAGCCGTTGCCGGAAGAGGCGTAGTTCAGCGCCTTCTCCTTGGAAAGGCGGATCACGTCTTTCACGCTCTTGGCTTCAAAACTGGGCGTGCACACCAGCACGTTGGGGAATGTGGCGAGCACCGCCAGTGGTGTGAAGGCGGTTGCGCTGTCGTAAGGCAACTTCGGAAACAGCGAAGGATTGACCGCAAAGGACGAGGCATCGAGCAGCAGCACGCTGCCATCAGCGGCGGCCCGTGCCACCTGGCCCGCAGCCAGCTGGCCGCTGGCGCCGGCCTTGTTCTCCACCACCACGGTCTGGCCCAGTGCCGCCTCGAGTTTGGGCGCGATGGTGCGGGCCATGAGGTCGGCACCACCACCCGGCGGGTACGACACGATCAGGGTGATCGGCTTGCCACCCGCGACCTTGCCTTGAGCATGGGTGCCCACCCATGGAGCGGCCAGCATGGAGCCGGTGGCCGCTATCAGGTGGCGGCGTGTCGGGGTCCACCCGCCGGCGCTGGGGAAGAGATGTGTCATGGGGCTTCCTTCAGGTGATGTTGACGGTGTAGTGAAAGGCGTGGGCGTCGCCGCGCGTGGTCCGCAGCTCGACGCAGCGGCCCGAGAGGTCGTATGCCGTGCGTTGCACCTGTGCGCACGGATGCCCCACGGGCAGGCCCAGGTGGCGCGCCTGGATGGCACTGAGTTGCCCAAAGCCGATGTCGTCCAGGGCGCGGTGGATGTGCACCTGGAGCTTGCGCGCAAACATGGGGTAGAGCAGGTCGTCCCAGGTGCTGAGCTCGTCGTCGGCCAGTGGCGCAAACAGATCGAGCGGAAGCCACAGCTCTTCGAGCAGGCGCGGCATGCCGCCCATGAGGCGCAGTCGGTGCAGGCGCAGCACCTGTTCGCCACTGCCGATGCCCAGTGCACGCGAGACGGCAACGGGCGCGCTCACCCGGCTGCGCTGCAGTATGCGCGAGGCGGGTACCTCGCCCGTGCCGCTGTCGAAGCGGAAAAACCGCAACATGGATGCGCCGGCCAACCCTTGACGCACGAAGGTGCCGCGGCCATGAATGCGTTCGATGAAACCTTGCTCCACCAGCAGTTCCAGCGCACGGCGCATGGTGCCCAGGGCCACGCTGTGCTCTTTGGCCAACTGGCTCTCTGCGGGCAGGGCAGAGCCTGGCGACCATTCGCCCGCCACCACTCGTGCACGCAGGGCATGGGCCAGCGTGGCGTAGCGGCTCATGCCGGGCTCCGTGGTCGCGACTAAGCGAAGCGGTGTGTTCATGGCCGGAAATATAGTCCTCTATAGGACTTGATGGCATTCGGGGAATCCCTGAGTGAGCCCGGTGGTTGTCACAAGTGCGGAAATTGCGCATGATGAACGTCATGCGAAACAAGACCGACAGCATCCGCGCCGCTGCCAAAGACGCCTCTCATGAGCGCATCGTGCAGGCCGCCGCCCGCGCCATCCGGCGCAGTGGTTACCACGGCACGGGTGTGGCCGACATCATGAAAGAGGCGGGTTTGACGCACGGTGCGTTCTATGCCCATTTCGAGTCTCGCGAGGCCATGCTGGCCGAGGCAGCAGACCGTGCGGGAGCGGAGTCGAACGCCCTGGCGAGCCGCGTGGTGGCGGCCGCCCCGCCTGAGCAGGCCTTGCAGGCGCTGGTGCGGGCCTACCTGTCCGAAGAGCACCTCGCCACCATCGAGACGGGCTGCCCCGTGGCGGCCCTGGCGTCCGAAATGCCCCGCCAGTCACCCGAAGTGCGCCGCGCGGCCACGAACCGCATCAAGGAAATGATCGATCTGGTGGCTCGCCAGTCGCCGGATTGGGGGAAGCCGGGTGCCCACGAAAGGGCCCTGGTGACGGTGGCCACGATGGTCGGCACGTTGATGCTGGCCCGCGCCGTTGACGATCCTGTGCTGTCCGAGTCGCTGTGCCGCGCCGGATCGAAGCACCTCGCCCCGGCCGGGGCATGACCCGCAGGGTCCTTTTTTTTGTCCATAAGTATGATGATCATCATGTCAAATGCGGCATTCCGCCGCTGTGTGGCATCGGTCGTGGCCTGCGCTTGATCAAGGAAACCCCATGAAAGCATTTGTCGTCGAACGCTACGGAAAGAAGGAAGCGCTTCGCGCAGCCGATGTGCCGGAGCCCGAGCTGCGCGAAGACGAGGTGTTGATCGACGTGCACGCCACGGCGCTCAACCTGCTCGACGCCAAGGTGCGCAACGGGGAGTTCAAGCTCATCCTGCCTTACCGCACGCCCTTTGTGCTGGGGCACGACGTGGCTGGTGTGGTGGCGCGTGTCGGCGCACGCGTGCGCCAGTTTCAGGTGGGCGACGAGGTCTATGCCCGCCCTGAGGACATGCGCATTGGCACGTTCGCCGAGCGGGTTGCCGTGAAGGCCACCGCGGTGGCCCTCAAGCCCAAAAACATCTCCATGGAGGAGGCCGCCTCCATCCCGCTCGTGGGCCTGACGGCCTGGCAGGCGCTGGTCGAAAAAGCCCGACTCCAGCCGGGGCAGAAGGTGTTCATCCAGGCGGGCTCGGGTGGGGTGGGTACGTTGGCCATCCAGCTGGCCAAACACCTGGGTGCCACCGTGGCCACCACCACGAGCGCGGGCAATGCCGCACTCGTCAAGCGCCTGGGGGCCGATGTGGTCATCGACTACAGGAACGACCGTTTTGAAGACCGGCTGAGCGGCTACGACGTGGTGTTGCACAGCCAGGACGGCGAGACCCTGAAGAAGTCGCTGGGCGTGCTCAAGCCAGGCGGGCGGTTGATCTCCATCTCGGGCCCGCCAGATCCCGCGTTTGCCGGCGAGAGCCGCGCGCCATGGGTGGTCAGGCAGGTCATGCACGCCCTGAGCTGGGGCGCCCGCAGGCAGGCCCGGCGACTTCAGGTGGGCTATGCCTTCCTCTTCATGAAGGCCAGTGGCAGCCAGTTGCAGCAGATCACGTCGCTGATCGAGTCGGGCGCCATTCGCCCGGTGATCGACCAGGTGTTCCCTTTTGAATCCACCAACGAAGCCATGGCCTACCTCGAAAGCGGACGGGCCAAGGGCAAGGTGGTGATCCAGGTTCGCAAACCCCTTTCAGGAGCTCCCCATGAAGATTGAAAACGCTGTCGTCCTCGTCACCGGTGCCAACCGCGGCATCGGTCTGGCCTTCACACGCGAGCTGCTGGCGCGCGGCGCACGCAAGGTCTACGCCGCCGCACGCGATCCCGCCACCGTCACCTTGCCAGGGGTCCAGGCCATGCGCCTGGACGTCACCCGCGCCGACCACATCGCGGCGGCCGTGCAGCAAGCCGCTGACGTCACGCTGCTGATCAACAACGCGGGCATTGCCCAACCGGGCGGCTTCCTGGCGCCAGACAGCGACGCCGTGGCGCGCCGCCTCTTCGAGACCAATTTCTTTGGGGTGCTCAACATGAGCACGGCCTTTGCACCGGTGCTCAAAGCCAACGGCGGTGGGGCGTTGCTCAACGTGCTGTCGGTGGCGTCGTGGGTGAATGGCGGTGAGCTGGCGGCGTACTCGGCGAGCAAGTCGGCGGCATGGTCGCTCACCAACGCGCTGCGTCACGAGCTGGCGGCGCAGAAGACCCAGGTGCTGGGCCTGCACATGGCGTATGTCGACACCGATCTGACGCGCGGATTCGAGGTGCCCAAAACCAGCGCCGAAGACATCGTGCTGCGCGCACTCGATGGCCTGGAAGCGGGCGCGGACGAGGTGCTGGCCGATGCGC
This sequence comes from Hydrogenophaga sp., assembly GCF_019264445.1. Lineage (GTDB taxonomy): Bacteria > Pseudomonadota > Gammaproteobacteria > Burkholderiales > Burkholderiaceae_C > Hydrogenophaga. Next base: position 48,733 of record NZ_JAHVAB010000029.1, on the reverse strand, counting down.
TCACCCAGCAGATCCGGCAGGGGCTGACGGCAACGCGCCCGGTCTACCTGCCCCCGCATCCTTGAGGCCGGCCAGGCTTTTTCCGGGCGCGATTGAAGCAGCGCGCCCGAACACAGCCGCGCACCTCACCCCCGCGTGATCACCACGTCGGCCAGCGGCCGCGCAATGCAGGGCAGGCAGTAGCCCTCTTCTTTTTCTTCGGCGCTGAGGCCAGGCCAGGCAATGTCGTAGCGCACCCGGCCCTGCAAGAGGCGGGCGATGCAGGTGCGGCAGGTGCCGTTGCGGCACGACACCGGCCACGCAATGCCGGCGCGAGAGAGGGCGGCAAACAGGCTGGTCTCGCTGTCGGCCTCGCCTTCGGTGACCTGACCGTCAACCCGGATACGGAACGTGGGCATGCGTGTGGGCGGTGGTGTGGGCTTAGACTTTTCGCATGACGCTGGAACATTGGAAGTATGACGCGGGCACCGATTCGGTGGCCGCCATGGTGATCCCCGCGGCGCTGGCCCGCACGCGCACCTTTGACCTCGACGCCATGCTGCTTGTGCAGGTGCCGGCAGGGTCGCCCGAGGGTTGGCTTGAACTCACCGTGGAGGTGGACGGCAAGCGCCTGTGGTCCCGGCGCATACCCACCCACCAACCGGGCGACACCGACAACCTCGAATACCACCACCGCCTCACCATCGAGGCCGACGCCGACTGCCGCGTGCGCGCCAAGGCGGCCTGCAAGGGGTGCCGGGTGTTGTCGCTGGTGGTGGAAGCGCGCGAAACGGTTTACTGAGCGCCGCTCAGCCCTGCGGCGCGCAGGAAGGCGTCGTTCTCTTCCGTGGTGCCCACGGTCACGCGCAGGCAGCCCTGCAGGCCGGGCAGGCTGTCTTGCCGGCGCACGAGCACGCCACCGGCCAGCAACTGCGCGTGGGCCTGCGCGGCGTCGGGTGTGCGCACCAGCAGAAAGTTGGCGTGTGAAGGCAGGGGCTGCCAGTGGGGGTGGCGCTGCAGCGCGGTGAAGAGCCGCTCGCGTTCGCGCAGCGTGTGCGCCACGCGCGCCTGCACGTAGCCCGGGTGTTCGAGCGCCACCAATGTGCACACGGTCTGCAGCACCGACACACCAAACGGCGGCACGAGCTTGCGCAGCTGGCGCGCCACCCCATCGCTGGTGAGTGCGTAGCCGATGCGCAGGCCGGCCAGGCCCCAGGCTTTGGAGAGCGTGCGCAGCAACACCACGTGGGGGTGGCGGCGCGCGAGGGCGCGGGCGTCTTCGCTGTCCATGAAGTGGTGGTACGCCTCGTCGATCACCAGCAGCCAGCCCGCGCTGGCCCGGGCCAGGCGCTCCACGTCGCCCAGGGCGCTGAGCGAGCCGGTGGGCGCGTGCGGGCGCGGCAGGTAAATGACGCCATGCGGTGCGGTGCCGCTGGCCTGGCCCAGTGCGGCGATGAGCGCTTCGAAGTCGATGGACTGGTCATCGCGCAGCGGCACTTCGGTGAGCCCGGCGCCCAGCAGGCGGGCGTCCAGCCCGTAGAGCGCGAAGTTGGGCTTGACGGTGAGCACGCGCCCACCGCCCAGCGCGCTGAGCTGGATCAGCAAGGCAATCAGCACGTTGCTGCCGGTGGTGACCACGGTGCCCGCGGGCGCCCAGCCGTCGTGCTGTGCCACGGCCTCGCACAGGGCTTCTGCGTTGAGGTCGGTGTAGCGGTGCCAGGGCAGCTGGCGCAGGCGCTCCAGCGCGAGGTCTTTGAGCTCGGCGGGGAAGTCCTCGAAGGACTCGTTCTGGTCGAGCTTGACGGGGGCCGTGACGGCGGAGAACGGGTAGTCGGGGCTGGCCAGCACGGCCGGGCGGATGGGCAAGTCGGGCATGCGGCCATTGTCCGGGCAAACGCCCGGGGCAGGCTCAGACGGGGTCGGCCCCGGGCGCGCCCGCCTCTTCCTGGGGAGCGGGTGCCGCCGTGAGCGTGAGCAGGATGTCGGCGTACCAGGCGCAGTTCAGGCCCAGCGATTCGTCGAGCACGAGGTCGCGGTCGCCCATGTCCATGCGCGCGGAATGCACGCCGAGCAGCTTCCAGGGCAGCGCGGCGGTGTCGCTGGTGGGGCTGGAATCGCGCATCACCACGGCAGCACCACTGGTGCCCCGGTGGGTGCGGGCATCGGTCAGGAAGTAGCCCTGCCCCTGGAAGCGGATGCCGTAGGGTGAGGCGATCACCGCGTACCGCAGCACCGGCAGGTGGTGCAGCGCATCGTGAAAGCCCAGCGGGAAGCCCACCACCAGCAGCGGCTGGCCGGGCAGCACGTCATCAAAGGCGGTTTGCAGGTGGGCCGGCGTGAAGGCCTGGAACACCGCGGCCCCGGGCAGTGCGCTGCGGTCGATCTCGACCACGGCCACATCGATCTCGCCGCCGCTGTCGCGGCCCTGGCGCCACACGGCGGCACCGTCGGCGTACAGCGGGATCGAGAAGCCGGTGGACTGCGTGAGGTTGGCGCCGTCCATGTGCAGCTCCAGCTCCAGGCGGTCGGGGAAGTGCTGGCTGTCTTCGTCGATCACCACGTGCCGGCTGGTCACGAGAAACAGGCGCTCGTCGCGCGCAAAGTAGAAGCCGCTCGCGTTGGTGAGGGGCTGCGTGCCGTGAAAGGTGGACACGCGGGGTGCGGCCAGGAAGAGGGGGTCCACGGGTGCGGTGCTGCGCGCAGCGGGCATCCGCGGGGCGGCGGGTGCGGGGGAGATGGGGGGCCTGGTCATGGGGCAGTGTCGCATTGTTCCGTGGGGTGCGCGCCGGCCTTGTGTGCGCTGGCGAACCGACGCGCTGGCGCCCAGGCGCGACAGTGGACGCCGGGTCCCTACTTTCGGGGGACCTCTTCAGGAGAAGTCACATGCGCACATCACAACCTGATCGAGCGATCGGCGCTTTGGCGGTCGCGCTCGCCCTGACCGCCCTGGTCGCCTGCGGCAAGAAAGAAACGCCGATGGATGCCCCGCCCTCGCCACCGCCCGTGGCGGCGCCGGCCGAAGCCCCGGCGGCCATCCCAGCGCCCAACGCGCCGGCCACCACCACCCTGGGCGAGAAGGTCGACGACACTGTGATCACCACCAAGGTGAAGACCGCGCTGCTGGCCGACGAGGCGGTCAAGGGCACCGACATTTCGGTCACCACCGTGGGCGGCGAGGTGCAGCTCGCCGGTGTGGTCGACAACAAGATGCAGGCCGACCGCGCGGTGGAGCTCGCCAAGGCCGTTCAAGGCGTGCAGCGCGTGCAGGACGGCATGACCGTGAAGAAGTAAGCGGCGCGGCGGTGCCTCACGCCCCGCTGCGCAGCAGCAGCGCCGGGCTCAGGCGCATGTGCGCCAGCAGGTAGCGCGCTCCCAGCCCGAGGCTGATGGCCGACACACCCAGCGCGGTGAGCGCGCCCGTCCAGTACAGGCCAGTGGGGTCAAGGTCCAGGCGCCAGCGCAGCAAGCCGGTGGCCAGCGCGCCGCCGGCCAGCATGGCAAAGCCGGCGGTCACCAGCGCGAGCAGCGCGTATTCCCAGCAAAGCACCTGGCGCAGCGTGCCGTGCCGTGCGCCCAGCGCGTGCATCACGGTGGCGTCGTACACCTGCCGCGTGCGGCTGCTGGCGACCACGCTGGCGAGCACCAGCAGGCTGGCGGCCAGGCACACACCGGCCACCAGCGCCAGCCCGCCGCTGGCGCGCGCCATCAGCGCCCGCGTTTCGCGCAGCAGCGATTCGGTGCGCACGGTGGCGATGTTGGGCGCGGCAGCGGCCAGCGCGTCCTGCGCGGCGAGGGCGCCGTCGGCGCCGAGGTAGGCCGCGCCCACGTGGCGCGTGATGTGCGGGTCCAGCACACCGTCGCTGAAGATGGCTTCGAGCCACAGGCGCGCCTGCATGCGGCGCTGCGTGTAGATGGCCGCCAGCTCGGCCTGCACGGGTGCCCCCAGCACGTCAAACACCAGGCGGTCGCCCACCTGCAGGCCCAGCTCGTCGGCTTCGCGGTCTTCCATGGCCACCAGCGGGGCACCGGTGTGGTTCTCGGGCCACCAGGCGCCATCGCGAATCACCACGTCGTCGATGTTGCCGGCGCGGTTGCTCAGCTTCTGTTCGTCACGCGCCTCGCGCACGCGCGCGCCTTCGGCGCTGTCGCGCAGCGCTTCGCCATTCACTTCCACCAGGCGGCCCAGCACCAGCGGCGCGGTGGTGAGCCGGCTCGGGCCGGGCTGGGCCCGCAGCGTGGCTTGCAGCAGCGGGATCTGCTCTGTCTGCACGTCGTAGAAGACCAGCGCGGGGGCGTTGTCGGGCACGGTTTCGTTCACGGCGCGCAGCAGCGAAGCCACCACGAGCGTGCAGGCCACGAGCAGCGCGAGCGCCGCGCCCAGCGAGAGCAGGGCGGCGCGCAGCGGCGAATCGGCGCGCTGCAGACCGGCCAGGGCCATGCGCAGCGCCAGCGGCAGCGGCGCGCCGGGCCGTGCGAGCAGGGCGCGTGCACCGCGGCGCAGCAGCCGCGTGAGGCCGTCGAGCAGCGCGAGCAGCACCACCGTGGCCGCCACAAATGCCAGGCCAAACCGCGCATCGGGCACGCTGGCCACCAGCAGCGCGGCCACCGTGCCGGCGGCCAGCGCGGTCAGCGCCCAGGCGCGCCTGGGCGTGCGCAGGCCGCTGCCGTCCAGCCCGCGAAAGAGCGCGGCCGGTGACACCGAGAGCGCGCGCCCCAGCGCAGGCAAGGCAAACGCCAGCGCGGTCAACACCCCGAAACCCAGTGCCACCAGCGATGGCAGCCACAGCGCCTGCCACAGCGGTGCCAGCGGCAGGCGCTGCGCCGCGGCCCAGGTGCCGGCCAGCGCCAGCGCATTGCCCACCAGCACGCCCACGCCGCTGGAGAGCAGCGCGAGCATGAGCACCTGCAGCAGCACCAGGGCGGCCAGCCGGCGGTCGCGCAGGCCGAGCGCGCGCAGCGTGGCGAGGGTGCCGAGCTTGCCCTGCAGGTAGGCCTGCACGCTGTTGAACACGCCCAGGCCGCCAATGAACAAGGCCGAGAAGCCGATCAGCAGCAGGCCCGAGCCGACCTGCCCCAGCACCTCGGCCATGCGTTCGCTGCGCTCTTCAAACGTGCGCACCTCGGCATCGAGCGTGGGGAAAGCCGCGACGAAGGCGTCGCGCCACACGGCGGGCGCCAGTCCGGTGCGCACGCGGTACTGGTACTCGACCCGGCTGAGCGGCTGCACCAGGCCGGTGGCCTGCAGCGCGCCATCGGCCACCAGCACGGGCGCGCCGCTCCAGTCGGCGCGCAGGCTGCGGTCGGGCTGGCGCTGCACCACGGCGCGCACCGTCAGTGTGAGGTCGCCCACCTCCACGCGGTCGCCGACCGCCAGGCCCAGGCGCTGTGCGAGGGCGCCGTCCAGTGCTGCACCCCATTGCCCGTCGCGCTGGGCCAGGGTGCTGGCGAGGTCGCCGGCCGGGGCCAGCTCCACGGTGCCGTAGAGCGGGTAGCGCGCGTCCGCGCTTTGCAGCTCGATGAGCTGGGCGCGGCCATCGGCCACGCGCAGCATGGTGCGCAACTCCACCACGCGCGACACCGTGCCGCGCTCGCCCATCCAGGCCAGCACCTCGGGGCTCAGGGGCTGGCTGTTCTCAATGTTGAGGTCGCCGCCAAACAGCTGGCGTGCGTCGTTCTGCAGCGAGTCGGCCACCTGGCGGTACAGGCCGCCGCCAGCGGCCACCAGCGCCACACCCAGCACCAGACAGGCGCAGAAGATCCAGAGGTGCCGGCCGCTGGCGCGCAGGTCGCGCCAGGCCAGGTCAAGCAGGAAGCGCATCGGTCGGGGCGGGTGTCGGGGTGATGTCGTGCAGCTGGCCATCGTGCAGGCGCAGCACGCGGTCGCAGCGGGCGGCAAAGTCGGGGTCGTGCGTCACGAGCACCAGCGTGGTGCCGCTCTCGCGGTTGAGCTCGAACAACAGCTCGCGGATCGATTCGCCGGTGTGGTCGTCCAGGTTGCCGGTGGGCTCGTCGGCCAGCAGCAGGCGGGGCCGGTGCACCAGCGCGCGCGCAATCGCCACGCGCTGCTGCTCGCCGCCCGAGAGCTGGCTCGGGTCGTGGTGTTGCCGCCCGCCCAGGCCCACGCGCTGCAGCAAGGCGGCGGCGCGGGCGTGGGCATCGCGCTGGCCGGCCATCTGCAGGGGCAGGGCCACGTTGTCCAGCGCGCTCAGGCTGGGCAGCAGGTGGAACGACTGGAAGACGATGCCCACATGGTCGCGCCGCAGGTCGGCCAGTCCATCGGCATCCAGCTGGCCCAGCTCGGTGCCATTCACCACCACACGGCCCTGGGCCGGCCGCTCCAGCCCCGAGAGCAGGAGCAGGAGCGACGTCTTGCCCGAGCCCGACGGCCCGGTGATGGCCACGCTCTGGCCAGGCGCGACAGACAGGTGGACCGAGCGCAACACGTCAATGCGTGCGTCACCCAGCTGGTAATGCATGGACAGGCCGGTGATTTCAATCATGCGCCGTGGGGTTTGAAAAGCCGGGAAAAGTTCATTGCCTGCCGCTCTTATGGGGACGGGGGTATGGGGTGCGCAGCGGGAATGTTGTCAACATTGGCAGTTTCCACTGCGGAAAAGCCCCCTGAAGCTGCCAGAATGTTTTCATGAGCGATGGGGCGAGAGCGAGAGATGAATCCGGCGCAATGCCAGGCGGACGCAGCGTGAGCGGGCGGCCGTGGATGGCGCGCGCCCGCCGGAGCCTGCGCTGGCTGTCCCTTGTGGTGGCGCTGGGTGCGCTGGCCTGCAGCGAGCCCGCGCAGCCGCCGCTGATGGTGGGGGTCAATACCTGGGTGGGGTATGACCCGCTGGTGCTGGCCCGCGACCGCGAGGCGATCGATGCGCTGAAGGTCAAGGTGGTGGAGCTGGTGTCCAGCGCCGAGGCGGTGCGCCATCTGCGCAACGGCCTGCTGGACGCCGCCGGCCTCACGCTGGACGAAGCCCTGCGGCTGGTCGACAGCGGGTTCGGGGTGCGCATCGTCGCCCTGCTGGACACCTCGGCCGGAGCCGACATGGTGGTGGCCGCACCGCGCATCACCAGCCTGCAGCAGCTGCGTGGCGAGGCCATTGCGGCGGAAGACGCCACCGTGGCCACCCTCATGCTGGAGCGCCTGCTGCGCAAGGCCCGCCTGCGCCAGGACGATGTGACCGTGGTGCGCATGGACGCCACGCAGCACCTGACGGCGCTGCTGAGCGACCGCGTGGCCGCTGCGGTGAGCTACGCACCCATGAACGGCCCGATCCAGGCGCTCGGCTACCGCCCCATCTTTGACAGCCGCGAGATGCCCGGCCAGATCGTGGACGTGCTGGTGGTGCGCAACGAGGTGCTGGAGGAGCGCCCCGAGGCGGTGGACGCGCTCATGGGCGTGTGGGCCGCCGGCCTGAATGTGATGCAGCTCGACCCGCAGGGCGCGGCCGCCTCCATGGCCCCCGGGGCTGAGCTGACCCCCGCGCAGTACCAGTCGGTGCAGCAAGGCCTGCGTTTCTACTCGCCTGCCGAATCGTTGGCGCTGCTCAGCGGCCAGCCGCCGCTGCTGGCGCAGCAAAGCAGCGACATGGCCCAGCTGCTGCAGGAGCTGGGCCTGCTGCGCGAGCCGCCGAACTGGGCGAACCTGATTGACACCGGGCCCGCAGTGCGGGCGCGCGACGCCCAACCACTGCCATGAAGCCGGTGGCGCGCCTGCTCTCATTGCCCGCGCGCTGGCTTGCACCGTTGCTGCTGGCGGCATTCGCGCTCACCACCACCGCCGTCAACCTGGGCTTTCAATGGCGCCAGGTGGATCAGCAGGTGACCGAGAACGAATCGCGGCGCCTGCGCGAACGCCTGGGCGCCGAGCAAAGCCGCCTGAGTGCCGAAGGCGGCAATGCCAACCCGATGCTGGTGCGCCGGCTGGTGGGCAGCCTGGGTCTGTACAGCGGCATGCAGCACGCCCATCTGGTCGACGACAAGGGCGTGGTGCTGGCCTCGCTCAAGCGCACCGACATCGGCATGGCCTTCACCGATGTGCAGAGCCTCCACCCGGAGCTCCAGGGCATGCAGGCCTTGTGGGAGGGGGCGACGACGGGGGCGACCTTGCAGGTGGTGCGTCCCCCGGGCTCGTCGCTGCTGTTCGGGCGCGCGGCGCTGGAGCCGGGGCGAGAGCTGGTCACGGTGGTCGACCTGAGCCAACCCATGGCCGTGCGGCTGGCGGGCCTGCGCAGGCAGGTGGTGAACGAAGGCGTGGTGCTGGCGGTGCTGGTGGGCCTGCTGGCCCTGTTGCTGCACCGGGTGTGGTTCCGCCGCGCCGAACAGCTGGCCCGTGCCCTCACGACCATGGGCGAAGGCCACCTGCAGGCGCGCACCGGGCTGCAGGGCCGTGACGAGCTGGCGCTGATCGGCGCGGCGGCCGACCGCATGGCCGAGCGCCTGCAGGCCAGCCACGCCCAGCTCCAGCGCCTCAACGACGTGGTGGACCGCTCGCCGCTGGTGGTCATCGAGTGGTTCAACGTGGTGGGCTGCCCCATTCACTATGTGAGCCCGTCGATTGCCCAATGGGGTTACGCGCCCGAGCCGCTGTTGCAGGGGCGCATGACCTACGACGACCTGATCCACCCCGACGATGTCGCCCAGGTCAACCGCGAGATCGACCACTACATCGACCACGGACCCGACCACTACCGCCAGGAATACCGCCTGCGCTGTGCCGACGGCCGCTGGATCTGGATCGACGACCGCAGCTCGCTCACGCGCGATGCGCAGGGACGGGTCACCGGCATCAGCGGTGTGTTGCTCGACATCACCGTGCAGAAAGAGGCGCAGATCGCCCAGCGCGAGCAGGCCGAGTTCCAGCGGCTGTTCTACGAACTGCCCCTGATCGGCATGGCCATCTCGTCACCGCACAGCACGCGGTGGATGCAGGTCAATGACCGGCTGTGCGAGATCATGGGCTACCCGCGCGAGCAACTCCTGAAGATGACCTGGAGCGAGATGACGCCAGCGCCGGATCTGGAGCGCAACCTCGTGCTGTTCGAGCAGATGAAGGCTGGAGAGATCGACAGCTACCAGATGCAGAAGCGCTACTGGCGCATGGACGGCAGTCTGGTGCACACCGAGATCCATGTGCGCGCGGTGCGCGACCCCGACGGCACGCTCAAGCACCTGTTTGCCACCGTGCAGGACATCACCGAGCGCCTGCAGACCAGCCAGGCACTGAGCGACCAGAAGCGGCTGCTCGAGCAGGCCGAGGCCATGGCCGGGCTGGGCAGCTGGCTGTACGACACGCACACCCGGCACGTGTGGTGGTCGCGCCAGATGTACCGCAACATCGGCCGCGACGAAGCGCTGGGCCCGCCGCCCGACCTGAAGGCGTACCTCGACTGCCTGCACCCCGAAGACCGCGAGCGGGCCGATCGTTTCATGCGCACCGGGCCGGCGCGCGCCGGGCGCCGCCATGCCGAGTTCCGCCGCCATCCCGCGCTGGGCCCGGAGCGCTGGTTCCGGGGCAGCGTGGAATGCCGCGCCTTGCCCGATGGCGCCGGCTTCCACTACAGCGGCATCCTGCTGGACATCACGCAGCTGCGGCACGCGCAGACCAACCTGGAGCGCATCAACGCCCGGCTGGAGCAGCGCGTGGTCGAGCGCACCGAACAGCTGAGCGCGGCCAACCGCGAGCTCGAGGCGTTTTCGTACACCGTCTCGCACGACCTGAAGGCGCCGCTGCGCGGCATCGATGGCTACAGCCAGCTGCTCCAGGAAGAGCATGGCGCGCGGCTGGACGAAGAAGGCCGCCAGTTCATCCACCGCATTCGCCGTGGTGTGCAGCAGATGGGTGCACTGATCTCCGACCTGCTGGACTACTCGCGCATGGAGCGGCGCACCATGGAGCAGCAGCAGGTGGACCTGCAGCAGCTGGTGGAGCTGGTGCTCGAAGGCCACGCGGCCGACATCACCGCCTCACGCACCGTGGTCACGCAACGGCTCGAACCCATGACGCTGCAGCTGGACCGCGAAGGGCTGGCGGTGGCGCTGCGCAACCTGGTGGGCAACGCCATCAAGTTCAGCCAGAGCCAGGCGCAGCCGCAGGTGGAAATCGGCGCGCGCAGCGAGCCCGAGCGGCGCTTGCTCTGGGTGCGCGACAACGGCGTGGGGTTCGACATGAAGTACCACGACCGCATCTTCGGCATCTTTCAGCGCCTGCAGCGCGCCGAGGACTACGCGGGCACTGGCGTGGGCCTGGCGCTGGTGGCCAAGGCCGTGCAGCGCATGGGTGGGCGCGTGTGGGCCGAGAGCCAGCCCGGTCAGGGTGCCACTTTCTATATGGAGTTCCCATGCTGAAAATCCTCATCCCCATCGACGGCTCTTCGCACGCGCTGCTGGCCGTGCACCACGCCTTGCGGCTGGTGGGCGCTGGCCTGAAGGCGCGCTTCGTGGTGGCCAATGTGCAGGCGTCGGCCAACCTCTATGAAATGGTGGTGGCGCACGATCCGGGCGTCTTGCAGAAGGTGAGCGAATCGGCCGCGCGCGATCTCTTGCGCCCGGCCGTGGCCCTGCTGAGCGCGGCCGGCGTGCAGGTGGAGTCGGCCATGGCGAGTGGCGACGCCGCGCAGCAGCTCGCCGAGATCATCGAGCGACACGGCTGTGACGCCGTCTTCATGAGCACGCATGGCGGTGGTCTGCGCTCGGCGGTGCTGGGTTCGGTGTCGCAAGAGATCGTGCAACGCTCGCCGGTGCCGGTCACGCTGGTGCGCGTGCCCGGGTGAATTCACCCGCAGCGCACGCTGTGTGGCCTGCGTGGCTAAGATGCCCCGGCCCTTCAGAACCCCACAGGAGACCCCATGTTTGACACCGCGATTGCAGGCAGCCTGCCCAAACCCGCCTGGCTGGCCGAAACGCAAAAACTTTGGCCGCAATGGAAAGCGCAAGGCGCTGAACTGCTGCAAGCCAAGGCCGACGCCACGCTGCTGTGGATCAAGGCGCAGGAAGACGCCGGGCTGGACGTGATCGGCGACGGCGAGCAGGCGCGCCAGCACTTCGTGCACGGCTTTGTGGAGCACGTCGAAGGCATCGACTTCGTCAACAAGGTCACCATGGGCATCCGCAACAACCGCTACGACGCGCAAGTGCCGCAAGTGGTGGCACCGCTGCGCCTGAAAGGGCGCGTGCACGCCTTCGAAGCGCAGCTGGCGCGCCAGCACACGAAGAAGAAGCTCAAGTTCACCTTGCCCGGGCCCATGACCATCGTCGACACCGTGGCCGACCGCTTCTACGGCGACAAGGTCAAGATGGCCATGGCCTTTGCCGAACTGCTCAACCAGGAAGCGCTGGCCCTGCAGGCCGACGGCGTGGACATCATCCAGTTCGACGAACCCGCCTTCAACGTCTACATGGCCGAGGCGGCCGACTGGGGCGTGGCCGCGCTGGAGCGGGCCGCACAGGGCCTGACCTGCACCACCGCCGTGCACATCTGCTACGGCTACGGCATTGAAGCCAACGTGAAGTGGAAGGAAACTCTGGGCGACCAGTGGCGCCAGTACGAACAGGTGTTCCCCGCGCTGGCCAAGAGCCGCATCGACCAGGTGAGCCTGGAGTGCTTCCAATCCCATGTGCCGCCCGAGCTCATGAAGCTGCTCGAAGGCAAGCAGGTGATGGTGGGCGTGATCGATGTGGCCAGCGACGTGGTGGAAACGCCCGAACAGGTGGCCGACACCATTGGCCTGGCGCTGCAGTACGTGGCGAAGGACAAGCTCATTGCCTGCACCAACTGCGGCCTGGCGCCCATGAGCCGCGAAGTGGCCATGGCCAAGCTCGAAGCGCTGGCCCAGGGCGCCGCACTGGCGCGCCAGCGCTACGGCAGCTGAGCATGCACGGCCTGCCCACCGCCGCACCCGCCGACGTGGGGCTGTGCCCTGAACGCACGCAGCGCATCGTGCAGGCGCTCCAGCGCGACGTGGACCGGGGCCGCCTGCCTGGCGCGGCCGTGCTGGTGGCAAGGCATGGCCGCGTGGTGCTGGACGCCGCCGTGGGCCGGCGCGACCCCGCGCAAGATGACGCCATGGGCACCGATGCGATCTTCCGCATCTACTCCATGACCAAGCCCATCGTCTCGGTGGCCGCGCTCATGCTGGTGGAGCAGGGCAGGCTGCTGCTGAGCGACCCGGTGGGCCTGTATGTGCCCGGCTTCCTGCAGCAGCAGGTGGCGGTGCCCGGGCCGCATGGCGTGGCGCTGGTGCCCGCTGCGCAACCCAGCACCGTGCAAGACCTGCTGCGCCACACCGCCGGCCTCACCTACGAGTTCACCGGCAACGGCCATGTGAACGCGCTCTACGCCCGAGCCGGCCTGGGCAGCCGCCAGCAGACCAATGCCGAGCTGTGCGAACGCCTGGCCGCGCTGCCGCTGGCGCACCAGCCCGGCACCACCTGGGCCTACAGCCGCGCCACCGACGTGCTGGGCCGCGTGATCGAAGTGGTGACCGGCCAGCCGCTGGGCACCTTTCTGCGGGAAGCCATCCTGCAACCCCTGGGCATGCACGAGACCGGCTTCTTTGTGCCGCCGGCGCAGCACCACCGCATTGCCGAAGCGTTTGAGCACGACCCCGACGGCGGCACCCAGATGCCCATGCACGATCCGCGCGAAGTGCCCGCGCTGGAGATGGGCGGCGGGGGGCTCATGTCCACCCTGCACGACTACGCGCGCTTCCTGCAATGCCTGTGCAACGGCGGTGAGCTGCAGGGCGAGCGCCTGCTCTCGCCCCACACCGTGGCCTGGATGACCGCCGACCACCTGGGCAGCGCCGTGGCCCATGCCAACAACCCGCTGCTGCCGCCCGGCCATGGCTTCGGGCTGGGCTTTGCGGTGCGCACGGCCGCAGGCGTCTCGCCCGTGCCGGGCTCGGTGGGCACCTACCACTGGAGCGGCATCGGGGGCACGCACTTCTTTGTCGACCCGTCGCAGGCGCTCTTCGCCATCTTCATGGCGCAGGCGCCCAACCAGCGGGTGCACTACCGCTCGCTCATGCGCGGCCTGGTGTATGGCGCGGTGCTGAGTCCACCCGGGTGATGGGTGGCGCTCCCGGCCTTCGCTGGCCGGGAGACATGGGCAGAATCCGGGGCACGCCCTGGCGGGGCGGCAAGGCCGCTCAGGCCGCTTCGGCCAGCTCGGCGGCGGGTGTCTGCTCCAGCAAGCCCATGTCGGCGCTGCCCATGAGCTTTTCGATGTCCATCAGGATGATCATCTGCTCGGGGTGGCTGGCATCGGGGCTGGCCATGCCGACCACGTGTTCGACGCACGCCGCATCGGTGAATTCGGGCGCGGGACGGATCTGGCCCGGGTCGAGCTCGATCACGTCGGACACCGAATCCACCACCACGCCCACCACGCGCCCCAGCACCGTCAGCACGATGGTCACGGTGTGGGTGTTGAAGGGCACATCGGTCATGCCGAACTTCACGCGCAGGTCGATCACGGGCACGATCACGCCGCGCAGGTTGAGCACGCCGCGCAGGTAGTCGGGCGCGTTGGCCAGGCGCGTGGGCTGTTCATAACCGCGGATCTCCTGCACCTTCAGGATGTCGATGCCATAGGCCTCGCTGCCCAGGCGAAAGCTGAGGAATTCGGCGGTGTGTGAGCCGCTGCGGGTGCTGCGCGTGTGGTCGTGTCGCATGGTGTGCTCCGGGGTCAAAAGGATTCCCAGTCGTCGCTGCCACCGGCGATGGCCACTTCGGTGCGCGCTGGCGCGGGCTTGGCAGGCCTGGAAGCGGCCTGCGGCGCAGCTTTCCTGGGTGCGGTGCCGGGCGCCGGCGGTGTGACGGGCTTGGCCGCCACCGTGCGCGCGGGGGGCGCAGCGGGTGGGCTGTAGGTGCGGGGTGTGGCCTGCTGCGTGTGGCCCGAGATCCGGAACACGGACACCGTCTGCACCAGATCGGAGGCCTGCGTTTTCAGGCTGCTGGCGGCGGCCGACATTTCTTCCACCAGCGCGGCGTTCTGCTGGGTCACCTGGTCCATCTGGGTGACGGCTTCGCCGATCTGGCTCACGCCATCGCTCTGCTCTTTGCTGGCTGCGCTGATCTCGCCCATGATGTCGGTCACGCGCCGCACGCTGTCCACCAGCTGGTGCATCGTGGCACCGGCCTTGTCCACCAGTGCATTGCCGATCTCCACGCGGTCCACGCTGTCGTTGATCAGCTGCTTGATTTCCTTGGCCGCCTGCGCGCTGCGCTGGGCGAGGTTGCGCACCTCACCGGCCACCACGGCGAAGCCTCGGCCCTGCTCGCCGGCCCGGGCCGCTTCCACCGCTGCATTGAGCGCGAGGATGTTGGTCTGAAAGGCAATGCCGTCGATGACGTTGATGATGTCGGCGATCTTGCGCGAGCTCTCATTGATGCCACGCATGGTGTCCACCACCTGGCTCACCACCTGGCCGCCCTCGACCGCCACGCTGGAGGCGCTTTGCGCCAGCTGGTTGGCCTGCGCCGCGTTGTCGGCGTTCTGGCGCACGGTGGACGACAGCTCTTCCATGGAGGCCGCCGTCTGCTCCAGCGCGCTGGCCTGGCTTTCGGTGCGAGCGCTCAGGTCGTGGTTGCCTTCGGAGATCTGCACGCTGGCGGTCGACACGGACTCGGAGCCCATGCGAACGGTGGAGACGACCTTGACGAGCGAGTCCTGCATGCGCTGCAGGGCCTGCAGCACCTGGCCGATTTCGTCGCTGGAATGGATGGCGATGCTGCTGGTGAGGTCGCCCTGGGCCACCCGCTCGGCCACCGCGAGGGCCTGGTTCAACGGTGCCGTGATCGAGCGCATGAGCCACATGCCCGCGGCGACCGCCACGGCCACCGCCACCACCAGCGCAACGGCCAGGGTGTTGCGCGCGTGCAGGTACGACTGCTCCGCGCTTGTGGCGGCGTCGTGGGCACCCTGGCTGTTCAGCTGCACCAGCTTCACAAGGCCCGCGCTGGCGTTGTCGAAGGCGGTCTGCGACTCGCCCTCCAGCAGCGCCCGGGCCTTTTCGTTCTCGTTGGCGCGAGACAGGGCGAGCATGCGATCGTGCACCTCGAGGTATTTCTTCCACTCGCTCTGGAAGGCATCGTGCAGGCGCTGTTCTTCGTCGCTGCTGATGAGCGCCACATAGCCTTTGTGTTCCTTGTCAAACGCCGCCAGGGAAGAGGCCATTGATTTTTCGATGCGATCCATGGACTGGGCGTCGGTCGCGACCACGTGGTGAAACTCCTCGGCGCGAAAGTCCGAGCTCTGCGTGTTCATCTGGTTGACGAGTTCGACGCTGGGCAGCCAGTTGTCGGTGATGGTCTGGGTGTCGGCCCGCATGGAGCCCATCTGGAGGAGCGCGATGGCCACGGTGGCGACCATCGTTGCGAGCAACAACGCCAGGGTGCCTGCCAGGCGTGTGGAGATCTTGATGTTTTTGAGCATGATCCTGTGGGGTCGACGAGACGCAGGGAGCCCATGTTTTATGGGCGAACGAGGGTTTTCGTGATCCTGTCATCGCCCGCTCCAGTTCAAACTTGAACGACGGCGTGAGAATAGGTGTGACGAACGTGCACGAATGCACGCACGCGCTGCGGGCGGCCACTGGCGCCGCCCACCACGACCCAGGAGACCGACCACATGGCCCACGACCACCCGCATCACGACGACGACCACCACCACGAAGGGCACGGGCCTGCGCCCGCCTGGAAGCACGACGGCGTGCGCGTGGTCCCCGGCAACCAGCTCGATGGCAACGTGCCATCCACCCCCGGCATGGACCGCAAGGCCGCCATCAACTTCGCGCGCGTGGGTGCACAAAAGCTCTGGGCCGGGACCGTGACCATCCACGCCAACGCCAAGACGGGAGCCCACCACCATGGCCCGCTGGAGAGCGTGATCTATGTGGTGAAAGGCCGCGCGCGCATGCGCTGGGGCGAACACCTGGAGTTCACCGCCGAGGCCGGCCCGGGCGACTTCATTTATGTGCCGCCTTTCGTGCCCCACCAGGAAATCAACGCCAGCCCGACCGAGGTGCTGGAGTGCGTGCTGTGCCGCAGCGACGGCCAGGCGGTGGCCGTGAACCTGGACATCGAGCCGGTCGAGAAGCCCGAGCAGGTGCTCTGGGTCGACCCCACCCACCCCACCGGCGGGGTCTGAAGCCGACCGCCTGCCCGCGCGCGGCGGGGGTTGAAAAATAGCGCTCAAGTTCTCCAGCAGGGCGCCGAAAACCCGAACAAGAACACCGGGCCTGTTTCTGCCCGGTGGCTGCCTTAAGGGGAAGCCCATGCTGAACATCTCAAGCACCACGCCCGTGTCCTGGCCGACCCCGGTGTCGACTGCGGTCGCGCCGGTGTCACCGGTGTCTGCCGTGCAGCCCGTCCAGGCGGGTGGCAACGACGCCAAGACCCAGATGGGCTTTGGCCGCGACGGCCGGGCCGCGCAGCCGCACACCCCCGATGCGGCGGCAGGCTCGTCGCAGCGCGCGGCGGCCGACGGAGCGCCTTCCCTGCCCGCTGAAGCGGCCGGCGCGCCCGCGCCGCAAGATCCGGTCGCGCAGCGCAAGCTCAAGCAGGAGGCGGCGCAGGCCGCCGAGCAGGCCAGGGCGAAGGACAAACAGGCGGTGGAGCACTTGCAGAGCGTGCTCTCGCGCATGTGGGAAGCCAGCGCGGCCGTGGTGGGCAATGCGCTGGGCATCGAGCCGCCCAAAGGCAGCGAGCTGCCCGGCACGCAGAGCGACACCGCCCCCGATCTGTCGGCCGTGGCCGCTTCCCTGATCCCGCGCAAACTGCCGGTGCCCGAGCGGGCCTCGCGCAGCGCACCACAGCCGTTGCCGCTGCCAGATCTTCCCGGCCAGTCGCAAGTTGGTGGGGGTGCCGAGGCCGTCCAGTCCGATGCCGTGGCCATGGCCGAACCGATGGCCGCCGAACAGGTGGTGGCCTACGACGAACATGGCAACAGCAGCCTGGCACCCCTGGAAGCCGGCAGCCTGATCAGCGAACGCGTCTGATCGCCCGCCTGGGCGGCGCGCCGCCGTCCTCGTTCAGGCAGCGGCTGGCGCCGCGTTGCGCAGCAGGCCGGGCAAGACCGCCATGGTGTCGCGAATGTCCACGTTGAGCGTTTCGCGCAAGTCGCGCAGCGTGCGCATGTCGCCGGCCTGACCCGATTTCTCGATGTCCGCGGCCACCGCCACCAGCGCACGCAAACCCATCAACATGCACGAACCCTTCAGGCGGTGCGCCTGGTAGACGATGGCCTCCAGGTCTTCATCGACCAGGGCTTGTTGCAGCACCAGCGCGGTGCCCTCCGGGCCCTTGAAAAGCATGTCCAGCAGCTGCTCGAACATCTCGCGCGGCATCATTTCCATGAGCTCGGCGTGCACCTGGGCATCGACGAGCTGCTGCACGTTGCGCGTGGGGCGCGCGGGCATTTCCAGCGGCGCGGGCAAGGTGTCGGCGCTGCCTTCGAGCAGACCGCAGCGCCGCAGCGCGCGGCGCAGGTCGGCTTCCTGCATGGGCTTGGGCGCGAATTGCGTGACACCGGCGGCCAGGGCTTTTTCCTTGGTGTCGTTCACCACATCGGCCGTCACCATGATGATCGGCACCTGCCCGGCGGGCGAGGGCAGCAGGCGGATCTCGGCGGCCGTGGCGATGCCGTCCAGCACGGGCATGTGGTAGTCCAGCAGCACCGCGTCAAAGGTCTCGCGGTTGAGCATCTGCAGGGCTTCAAAACCGTTCTCGCAGAACACGGCCTCGTGGCCCATGCGGTTGATCAACAGGTTGAGGTACTTGAGGTTGACCGGGTGATCTTCGGCCACCAGCAGGCGCAGCCGGCGCGTGGGCGTGCGCCGGCGCTCCCAGGCCTCGTCGTCCAGCTGCAGGATGGCGTCGACCGCGGGCGCGGTGGTGGGCGGCAGGCGCAGCGTCACCACAAAAATGGAACCCTTGCCCGGCGTGCTCGAGACGGTGATGTCGCCGTCCATCATGCGGGCGAGGGTGCGCGAAATCTCCAGCCCGAGGCCCGAGCCGCCAATGCGCCGGCGCAGCGTGTTGTCGGCCTGGTAGAAGCGGGTGAACAGGTTGGCGACGGTGGCCGCGTCCATGCCGATGCCGCTGTCCTGCACCGTCATGCGGATGCCGTCCTTGCGCGCGCGGTCGGGCTCCAGGATCACCTCGATGCTGCCTTGCTGCGTGAACTTCATGGCGTTGCTCACGAGGTTGTACAGAATCTGGCGCACGCGCGTCGGGTCGGCCAGCACCCAGGCCGGCAGGCCGTCTTCGCACAGGCAGCTCATCTTCACGCCCTTGTCGCTGGCCAGGGGTTCGAGCACGTTGGTCACCTCGTGCGCCATGGCCGCCAGGTTGACCGGCCCGGGCGTGAGCGTGCCGGACTCGATGGTGGAGACGTCCAGGATGTCGTTGACCACACCCAGCAGGTGCTGGGCCGAGTCGCTGGCAGTCTGGATGTAGTCGCGCTGTTCGCTGCTCAGGCGCGTGTCTTCCAGCAGCTTGAGCATGCCCAGCATGCCCTGGAATGGCGTGCGGATTTCATGGCTCATGTTCGCCAGGAAGACGCTCTTGGCCTGGTTGGCGGCTTCGGCCTGGTCGCGTGCGCGCGCGAGCTCCTTGCTCAGGGTCTGCAGGTTGGCGTACTGGCGCCATTGCTGGCGGATCTGGCGCACCAGGAGCGTGACGAACAGCAGCATGGCGATGACCTGGATCGTCGCCAGCGCGATCAGCAACATCCCCTGGCGGCGCAGCTGGTTGTTGCGCTCGTCCACGAAGCGCGCCACCGCGCGGTTGGCCTCGCGGGTGAGTTCGCTCAAGGCCGGCGCGATGGCATCTGCCGCGGCGTGCACGCTGGCCAGCGCGGCGCGGTCGGCCATCAGCCGGCTCGGGTCGCGGAACATCGGGTCGGTCAGGTTCTTGAATTCGTCAATCTGCCGCAGCGTGGCGTCAAAACCGCCCCAGGCTTCGAGCAGGTCGCGGCGTGGAATGTCCCGCAGCAGGTTGATGCGGCTGAGAAAAATTTCATACCGCTCCTGCAGGTCTTCGGGGGCCATGCGTGAGTTGGGCTTGTCCGCTTCCAGCACCACCTGTTCGAGGTGGCCCAGCTCGCGCTCGAGCTGGTAGGCCTGCCACATGATGGAGTCCACCTGCCGTGCATCGGTGTCCTGCAGCATCTGCCACTGCCGCCACTGCAGCCAGCCCAGCGGAGTGAGCGTGACGAGCAGCAGGACGGTGATCGCCAGCGTCCAGTGTCTGGGACGCCAGGCGGCGAAGCCGGAGGGTTTTTTGTTCATTCGATGCTCATGCGCTTGAGTTGCCAGATCGAGCGTTCGTAGTAGACCGAGGAGCGCAGCGCGGCCTTGCTGTCAAAGGGATAGACCACGAACAGCGGCCCCTTGTCGCGCACCGCCATGGGCTGGTCGTCGAGCAGGCGCGCGACGATCACACCGTGTTCCTGGGCGTCGTCGAACGGAATGCGGATGGTGTAGTCGTTGATGGCCGTGGCGTTGATGGTCTTGCCCTTCGCCTTGACGGCGGCCAGCAGGTCGGAGAGCAGCGGGCCGGTGAACTTCACGGGGCGGTCGTACCAGGGGGTGCGCGTGGTGAAGCTGTGCTGTGGCAAGGCTTCGAGCATGGCCATGTCGAACACGGCTTCGCTGGCCCGGTTGGTCGCGCCCAGCTGGCCCGAAACGGTGAGGATGACGCGACCCTTGGGGGCGGACAGGCCGTCTGCCGCAGCGGACAGGGACAGCGCAGACAGTGCCAGGCCCGCGCCCAGCAGGAGCGCGCGGCGGGAGATCAGGGAGAAAGACATGAAAACTCCGAAGCGATGACCGTTGGCGTCATATCCGGTGTCTCACACCGGCGGGGGCATTGGCGAGGCGGGCCAACACCGCCGGCGCAATTTGGTTCAGGGGCAGCACCTCGTGGGCAGCCCCGTGTTGAATGGCCATGCGCGGCATGCCGAACACCACGCAGCTGGCTTCGTCCTGGACGTAGTTGTAGCTGCCGGCGTCTTTCATCTCGCGCATGGCCTGGGCGCCATCGGCACCCATGCCGGTGAGCATGATGCCCAAAGCATTGGGACCCAGTATGCGAGCGGCCGACTTGAACAGCACCTCGACCGACGGGCGGTGGCGGTTGACGGGCTCGGTGTCTTCCACCACCGCCACGTAGTTCGAGCCGCTGCGGTCGATGCGGAACTGGCGACCGCCGGGCGCAATGTAGGCGTGGCCGGGCAGGATGCGCTCGCCATCGCGCGCCTCGGCCACCCGGATGCGGCAGAGCGAATCCAGGCGGTTGGCAAAGCTGGTGGTGAAGCCCGGCGGCATGTGCTGGGTGATCACGATGGCGGGCGCGTCAGCGGGCATGGGCACCAGCACTTCGCGTATCGCCTCGGTGCCGCCGGTGGAGGAGCCGATGCAGATGATCTTTTCGGTGGACACGCGCGGCAGCGGCGCGCGCGGTGCAGCGGGTGCGCCGCTGGCCACAGGCGCCGCGCTGGGGGCGGGGCCGCCGGGCAGGCGCTTCACGTGCGCGGCGGCGGCCACGCGGATCTTGTCGACGATGTCGCCCGCGAGCTCGTTCAGGCCACTGCTCACGCCAATGCGCGGCTTGGCGACGAAGTCGACCGCGCCCATTTCGAGTGCGCGCAGCGTGATCTCGGCACCCTGCTCGGTGAGGGTGGAGACCATCACCACCGGCATCGGGCGCAGGCGCATCAGGCGCGACAGGAATTCCAGGCCGTCCATGCGCGGCATTTCCACGTCCAGCGTGATCACGTCCGGGTTGAGCTCGCGGATCATCTCGCGCGCCACCAGCGGGTCGCTGGCCGCGCCGATGCAGACCATGTCGTGCTGGCGGTTGATGATTTCGGTGAGCAGGCTGCGCACGAGCGCCGAGTCGTCCACCACCACCACTTTGATTTTTGCCATGTTGTTGTCTCCCTCAGAACAGATCGACCGAGCCACCTGCCACGGCCTTCGCAGCCACCACGGCGCTGCTCTTGCGTTCCTGCGTCTCCAGTGTCTCGGGGTGCGAATGCGCCAGGCGCTTGACCATGGCCTTGCCGGTGGCCGGGAAGTAGCAGACCTTGCGCGGATGGATGTCGAGCACGTCCTTGGAAATGACGGCAATGCGCTCGGTCTGCAGGTAGTCCAGCACAAAGGCGGTGTTGCGTTCGCCCACGTTC
The DNA here is from genome assembly GCF_019264445.1 of Hydrogenophaga sp. Taxonomy (GTDB): domain Bacteria; phylum Pseudomonadota; class Gammaproteobacteria; order Burkholderiales; family Burkholderiaceae_C; genus Hydrogenophaga. The sequence continues at coordinate 27,561 of NZ_JAHVAB010000029.1, read as the reverse complement.
ATGGTGGTGAAGGTGTGCATCACCTGGCCGCCCCCAAACACCTTGGCCTGCATGTGCTCGCGCCGCGCACCGAGCTTGATCATTTCGTTGATCAGCAATTCCATGGCGTAGGAGCCGTAGCGCCCGCTGGTGTCGCTGCCGCCATCGGGCAGCATGAAGTGGTTCATGCCACCCACGCGCACGCGCGGGTCCCAGATGCAGGCCGCAATGCACGAGCCCAGCACGGTCATCACCATCAGGTCTTCGGCGGTCACGTAGTACTCGCCGGGCAGCACCTTCACGGCGTCGTGCTTGAAGTGGTGGTCGTGGTAGAAAAAGCTGGCCTCGCCCGGCTTGGGTGGGCGCGCCTTGAGGGCGTCCAGGCGCGAGGTGCGCACCGGGGCCCGGGCAGGGGCAACGTCAAATGCGCTCATACACGGTCTTTCCGCGAAGGGCGAAGAGGTTGCGGGCGTCGCTGAAATTCTCGGCGTGGCCCACAAACAGCATGCCGCCGGGCTTCATCACGCGGTGGATGCGCTCGAGCACCGCGCGCTGCGTGCCGGCATCGAAATAGATCATCACGTTGCGGCAGAACACGACGTCGAACGGCTCGCGAAACGGCAGGTTCTCGATCAGGTTGACGCTCTGGAACTCCATGTGCTTCTGCAACTCGGGCTTCACGCGCATGAGGCCGGAGTTGCTGCCCTTGCCGCGCATGAAGAAGCGCTGCAGGCGCTCCGGGCTCAGGCCCTTGACGCCATCGGCCTTGTAGACGCCGCGCTGCGCGGTGGCCAGCACCTTGGTGTCGATGTCGCTGTTGACGATCTGGAACGAGCCCGACGTGCCGAGGGCTTCGGTGGCCGTCATGGCGATCGAGTACGGCTCTTCGCCGGTGGACGCGGCCGAGCACCAGATGCGCCAGGCCTGCGTGCGTTTGGTGGCCAGCAGGTCGTGCAGGATGCCGAAGTGGTGCTGCTCGCGAAAGAACGCGGTGAGGTTGGTGGTCAGCGCGTTGATGAATTCCTGCCACTCGGCGCCGTCGTGCTGCTCGAGCCAGTCGAGGTAGCTCTTGAAGCTGTCGTAGCCGGTTTCGCGCAGGCGCCGCGAGACGCGGCTGTAGACCATGGCGTGCTTGCCGTCGTGCAGGCTGATGCCCGCCTTCTTGTAGATGAGGGCCTTGATGCGCGAGAAGTCGGCGTCGGACCAGACGAACTCGCGACCTTCGGTGAGCGGGCCGTCGTCGCCAGCGGGTGCGCTCACCCGGCCCGTGGGCAGGCTGGAGCGCTTCGGGGAGGGGGTTTGCAGCAGCATGGTGTCCTGACTGTGGAGATGCGTGGGGCGCCAGGAAGGGGCGTGGACCCGGGTGTTCAGTGGCGCGAACGGCGCACCAGTCCAGACGTGTCCAGGATCAGCGCCACCTTGCCGTCGCCCAGGATCGTGGCGCCCGAGACGTTGGGCACCTTGCGGTAGTTGGACTCCAGGTTCTTGATCACCACCTGTTGCTGGCCGAGCAGTTCGTCGACCATGAGCGCCACGCGAGAGCCTTCGGCTTCCACCACCACCATGATGGGGCTGGTGCCGTTGAACTCGAAGCGCGGGACCTGGAACACGCGCTCCAGTTCGACCACGGGCATGTACTCGTCGCGCACCTTCACCACCTGGGCGCCCTGGCCCATGGTGTTGATGTCGGTGGGTTTGATCTGGAACGACTCGATCACGCTGGACAGCGGCAGGATGTACACCTCGTCGCTGACGCGCACGGACATGCCGTCCATGATGGCCAGCGTGAGCGGCAGGCGCACCGAGACGCGCATGCCGAAGCCTTCGGCCGAATCGATTTCCACCGTGCCGTTGAGCGCGGCGATGTTCTTCTTGACCACGTCCATGCCGACCCCGCGCCCGGAGACGTCGGTGACCTCTTCGGCGGTCGAGAAGCCGGGGGCAAAGATCAGGTTCCAGACCTCGCTGTCGGTCATCGAGTCGGGCGCGTCGATGCCTTTCTCGCGGGCCTTTTTCAGCAGCTTCTCGCGCGAGAGGCCTTTGCCGTCGTCGCGCACCTCGATCAGGATCGAGCCGCCTTCGTGCGTGGCCGACAGCGTGATCGTGCCGTGTTCGGTCTTGCCTTTGGCGCGGCGGTCTTCGGGCATTTCAATGCCGTGGTCGCAGCTGTTGCGGATCAGGTGGGTGAGCGGATCGGTGATCTTCTCCACCAGGCCCTTGTCGAGCTCGGTGGACTCGCCCTGCGTGACGAGCTCGACCTTCTTGCCCAGCTTGCTGGCGAGGTCGCGCAGCATGCGCGGGAAGCGGTTGAACACCACCGACATCGGAATCATGCGGATCGACATCACCGCTTCCTGCAGGTCGCGGGTGTTGCGGTCCAGGTCGGCCAGGCCCGCCAGCAGCGGTTGGTTGGCGCCGTCGTCGAGTTCGCGGCTCTTCTGCGCGAGCATGGCCTGGGTGATGACGAGTTCGCCCACCAGGTTGATGAGCTGGTCGACCTTGCTGACCGAGACGCGCAGCGTGCTCGATTCCAGGCCAGCGCCGGCCGGTGCGCGGGCTTCCGCCTTGGGGGCCGCCTTGGGTGCGGGGGTGCCGTCGGTGGCTGCCGTGGCGGCCGTGGCGCGCTCGGGCACGCCGGGAGCGCCTTCAAAGAAGCCGTAGTCGCGGCCTTCGGTGGTGGGGTTCGGGAAGCCTGTGCCCACGAGCACCTCGCCGCCATCGGCGCCGAGGGTCACGGCCGCAACGGCGGCCACCGGTTCGCTCACGGTGTTGTCCACGATGCGGATGTCGTCCTTGCCCACGTGGAAGGTGAACAGGTCCATCAGGTCGCCATCGCTGGCGCTGGTGCGGGCGCGCCAGACGCGCTTGGTGTTGAGGTCGCAGGGCAGGGCTTCCACCGTGCCCAGGCCCGGGATGTCGCGGAACAGCTCGGCGATGCCGTCGGCCTGCGCCGGGTTCTCCAGCGGACCGATGTGGATTTCGAGGTCGCGCTCGGCCTTGGCCGCCGCCTTGCGTGCGGGTGCCGGTGCGGGCGACGGCACGGGTGCGGCCACCACCGGCGCGGGGGCGGGCGCTGCGGGTTCGGCATCTTCGCCGTTGGCCAGCACGCTGATGCGGGCCACGAGATCGCCCGTGGCAGGCGGCTCGCCGCCGCGGCCCTGGTGGTTGCCCAGCAGGCCGCGCAGCGCGTCGGAAGATTCGAGCAGCACGTCCACCATGGCCGAGGTGGGGCTCAGTTCGTGGCGGCGCAGCTTGTCCAGCAGCGACTCCATCTGGTGCGTGAGTTCGGCCACGTCGGCAAAGCCGAAGGTGGCGGCGCCGCCCTTGATGGAGTGTGCGCAACGGAAGATCGCGTTGAGCTCTTCGTCGTCGGCTTTGTCCAGGTCCAGCGCGAGCAGCATCTGCTCCATCTGGTCGAGGTTCTCGCCGGCTTCTTCAAAGAAGATTTGATAGAACTGGCTCAGGTCGATGTTGTCGCCGAGGTTCTGGCCCTCGTTCATCATTTCACCCATGGTGAAACTCCTTGGCTGCTGGGGGAATGGCGCAGGGCGCCGGTTTCATCGAATGACTTTCTGGATGACTTCGATCAGGCGACCCGGATCGAACGGCTTGACCAGCCAACCGGTCGCACCGGCACTGCGGCCGAGCTGCTTCATCTGATCGCTGGACTCGGTGGTCAGGATCAGGATGGGAATGGTCTTGAACTTGGAGTGCTCGCGCAGCTTGCGCGTGAGCCCCAGCCCGTCCAGGTTGGGCATGTTCTGGTCGGTGAGCACTAGGTCGATGCTGTGCGTCTGGGCCTTTTCCCAGGCGTCTTGCCCGTCCACCGCCTCGACCACATGAAAGCCCGCCCCGGTGAGTGTGAAGGCCACCATTTTCCGCATGGACGCCGAGTCATCTACGGCAAGAATCGATCGCATGGCTTACTCCGTGTTTTGTCAAATATCGGCAATTGGGGCGATGGCTTGAATCGGCCCGTGCTCAGAACAGATCGATGGAGCCGGCGTCCATCTCGCTTTGCGTGACCGGGCTGGGTCGCTCGGGCATCGGGTCCAGATTGAGAGGTACTTCGCCTTCATCGGGCTCCATGGCCTGGTCGGCCAGGCGCCAGGCGCAGCTCTGCAGCACCTTGCCGGTGTGCACGATGAGTTGGGTGGCCATGTCGTGAAACTGCAATTCCGTCACGGCCTGGTGCAAGGTGTGTTGAATGGGGCCGAGCTCTTCGGCGCGTGTCACGCCCAGCTGGCCCAGGGCCTGGTTGGCCGAGCCGAAGCGCTCCAGCAGGTTGCTGGTGGCGTGGTCGAGCAGGCCTTCCAGGCGCTGGAGGTCGGTCATCGCCATCAACAGCGAATCCTGGAGGTCGGCCACCAGATTCACGGGCAGGGAGACAGACGGCGGGGTCTGCTGCATCGTCGGTAGTTCCATGGTGGTGCTCAGAGGGGCTCGGCGGTTGCTCGGGTATTACAATTTTCGACAGCTGGTCGTCTCTGTATCGACAGATAACGGGCCGAATTCAGTACCAATTTCTGCGTTGCGGTCCCGGCCCGAGGGCGCAAGGCGTTTCAGCCCCACACAACAAGCCCATGAGCGCACCGCCTGACACCACGGACAAGCGCTTTGTCCGCATCCTCCATCTGGAGGACTCCCGCGTGGACCATGCCCTGGTGAAGTTCGCGCTGCAACGCAGCCAGCTGGCCAGCGAGGTGACGCTGGTCGACACGCTGGACGACCTGCGCCGCGAGCTGGAGACGGCGCACTACGACATCGTGCTGGCCGACTACCACCTGCCCGGCTTCACCGGCATGGACGCCTGGGACATGGTGCGGGCGATGCCGATGGAGATTCCCTTCGTCATCCTGTCGGGCGCCATCGGCGAAACCGCGGCGGTGGATGCGATGCACCGGGGGGTGAGCGACTACTTGCTCAAGGACAGCATGCACCGGCTCTCGCACGTGATCGAGCGCGCCATCGAGATCAGCGAAACCCGGCGCGCCAAGGCAGCGGCCGACGCGGAGCTGGCCGAGTCGCGCCGCCGCCTCGCCGAGCTGGCCGAACACCTGCAGACCAGCATCGAGCAGGAGCGCGCCGACATCGCGCGCGAGATCCACGACGACATTGGCGGCGCGCTGGCGGCGGTCAAGCTCGACCTCGCCTGGGTGGGCCGGCACGCCCAGCAGGACGACATCCAGCGCCACCTCGGGTCGGCCATGGAGATGCTGCAGCACGCGCTGGGCGCGAGCCAGCGGATCATGATGAACCTGCGCCCCCCCATCCTGGACCAGGGGCTGGTGGCCGCCGTGCTCTGGCTGGCCGCCGGCTTCGAGCGGCGCACCGGCCTGCGCGTGGTGGTGCGCCGCTCTTCCGAGCAGCTGGACGTGCCGCGCGAGATCCAGCTGGTGGCGTACCGCACCGCGCAGGAAGCGCTCACCAACGTGAGCAAACATGCGCAGGCCAGCGCGGTCGACATCGACCTGAGCGACCGCGAAGGCGTGCTGACGCTCGAAGTCTCCGACAACGGTCAGGGGCTGGACGCACAAGCCCTGCGCAAGGCCAAGTCGTTTGGCCTGCTCGGCCTGCGCGAGCGTGCCGCCAAGGTCGGCGGCTGGCTCGATGTGAGCTCATCTCCCCGGGGCACATCGGTCATTCTGTCGGTGCCCCTGACGTCTTCCAGCAACCCGGACAATGCGGCCAACGCCGACGAGGAACCCCATGATCAAGGTGATTTTGTGTGACGACCACGCCATGGTGCGGCGCGGCATCCGCGACACCATTTCGGAAGCCACCGACATCCAGGTGGTCGGCGAAGCCAGCAGCTATCCCGAACTGCGCGACCTGATGCGCAAGGTCTCGTGCGACGTGCTCGTGCTCGACCTCAACATGCCCGGGCGCGGCGGCCTGGAGGTGCTGGGCACGCTCAAGGAAGAGGGCTCCACCGTCAAGACGCTGGTGGTGTCCATGTACCCGGAAGACCAGTACGCCATCCGCTGCCTGCGCGCCGGGGCACGCGGCTACCTCAACAAGGCCGGTGAGCCGGCCGAGCTGGTGGCCGCCATCCGCACCGTGATGCAGGGGCGCAAGTACGTCACGGCCGATGTGGCGCAGATGCTGGTGGACACGCTCAATGCCCCGGAAACCGAAGAGCTGCACGCCAGCCTGTCCGAGCGCGAGCTGCAGACGCTGCAGAAGATCGCCTCGGGCAAAAAACTCTCCGACATCGCCGAAGAGCTCATGCTCAGCCCCAAGACCGTGAGCGTGTACCGCGCGCGCGTGCTCGAAAAGCTGCACCTGGCGAACAACGCCGAGCTCACCGTCTACGCGATCCGCAACGGCATCGTGTAGCCCGCCATGCCCGCCGCCTTCTTCCCTGCGCAGTGGCCCACCGTTCGCGCGGGGGTGTGGGGAGCGGCGCTGGTGCTGGCATCGTGGCTGGGCGGTGCCGCGCCCGCGCAGGCGGAGTCGCTGCGCTGCACGGGTGGCATTGCCTCGGAAGGCGACTCGCGCCTGGCGCTGGTGGCCAAGTGCGGCCCGCCAGTGCTGAGCGACACCTACTGCGCGCCGGTGTACCAGGGTTCGTCGGCCTACCCCGTGCCCGAGCCGTACGCCAGCCGCATCGTGCCCTGCCAGCCCACCGAAGAATGGCTGTACGACCGGGGCCCGGGCCAGCTGTGGGCCACGGTGCGCCTGCGCTCGGGCTCGGTGCTCTCCATCACCTACGGCCTCACGCCGCGCTGAGCCATCGCTGCGCGCCGCATACCCCTTGGGGGTACTGCGGAATAATGCGCCATGCCCCCAGCGTCCACCTCCATCTGGAGCCCCCTGCGTCAACCCGCCTTCCGGGGCCTGTGGATCTGCGGCGCCATCTTCTTCATTGGCGCCGGCATGCAGACCATGGCGGCGGCCTGGCTCATGGTGGAGCTCACCGGCTCGTCGTTTCTCGCCGCGCTGGTGCAGACGGCGGTGTTCCTGCCCATGTTCCTGCTGGCCTTGCCGGCGGGCGTGCTGGCCGACACCACCGACCGCCGCCGCCTGATTTCCGGCGCGCTCCTGGCCCAGGTGGGCGCGTGTGTGTTGCTCGCGTTGCTCGTGCTGGGCGGCTGGGGTGGGCCGGCTTCGGTGCTGTTTCTGGTGTTCGTGTGCGGTTGCTGCACGGCGGTGCTCACGCCGGCGTGGAACTCCTCGGTGGTGGACCCGGTGCCGCGCGCCGAATGGCCGCAGGCGATCACCGCCATCGGCATTGCCTACAACGCCGCGCGCGCCATCGGCCCCACGCTGGCCGGCCTGCTGTTTGCGCGGCTGGGCGCGGGCTGGGTGTTTGTGGTCACGGTGCTCACCACGGTGGTCATGTGGGAGTCCATTCGCCGCTGGCCGCCGCGCGCGCACCCGCCTTCGAGCCTGCCGCCCGAGCGCTTGTGGGGCGGCACGCTCAGCGGCCTGCGCTTTGCGTGGCACTCGCGCCTGATCCTGGCGCAGCTGGTGCGGGTGATGGCCTTCAGCGCAGCCGGCTCGGCGCTGTGGGCGCTGCTGCCGGTGATTGCGCAGCGCCAGCTGGGCACCGGGGCCGAGGGCTTTGGCCTGCTCATGGGTTGCCTGGGCACCGGGGCGGTGGCGTCGGGTCTGGTGATCGGGCGGCTGCGCGCGCGCTTCGAGCTGGACGCCATCGTGGCCGTGAGCTGCGTGGTGTTTGCCACCGTCATGGGGCTGGCGGCGTGGGTGCGGGTGCCGTGGGTGGTGTACATCGCCATGGCCTTCGGCGGCGCGGCCTGGATGGCCACCATGTCCACCTTCAACACCGCCACCCAGGCCAGCGCGCCGCCGTGGGTGCGCTCGCGCGCCGTGGCGCTGCACATCGTCTCGGCGCTGGGGGCGTTTGCCATCGGCTCGGCGTTCTGGGGCGCGGTGTCCGACATCGCCGGCCTCACCGCCGCACTGCTGGCCGCTGCCGTGCTCATGGCGGCGGGGCTGCTGCTGGCGCGGCCCTTTCCGCTGCGCGTGGGGGCCGACCATGAAGTCACGCAGGGCACGCCCTGGGACGAGCTGTTCATCGAGGCCGAACCCAACCCCGAGGCCGGCCCGATCGCGGTGGAGGTGGGCTACCGCATTCGCACCGGTGTGGACCAGGCCTTTCTGGACACCATCGCGCAGATGAAGGCCCCGCGCCGGCGCGACGGCGCCACCTTCTGGCGCGTCTACAAAGACATGGGTGAACCGTCGCGCTACGTGGAGCGCTTCATCGTCACCTCGTGGGCCGACTACCTGCACCAGCGCGCCCGCGCCACCGTGGCCGACCGCGCCATCGAGACCGAGGTGCGCGCCTTTCTGGCCGACGGCGAAAGCGCCCGCATGTCGCACTACATCGCGGAGCGCTGAAGCCCATGGGCCCCGAACTCTGGCTGCTCGTGGCGGGCGCAGCGGTGGCCGGGTTTGTGCAGGGGCTCTCGGGCTTTGCGTTCGGCATGGTGGCCATGTCGTTCTGGGTCTGGGGCATCGAGCCCCGCGTGGCGGCGGTGATGGCGGTGTTTGGCTCGCTCACCGGCCAGCTCGTGGCCGTGTTCTCGGTGCGCCGGGCGTGGCGCTGGTCGGCGCTGCTGCCGTTCCTTGCGGGCGGTGCGCTTGGCATTCCGCTGGGCATTGCCGTGCTGCCGCACCTCAATCCCGATGTGTTCAAGCTGGTGCTGGGAAGTGTGCTGGTGGTGTGGTGCCCGGTGATGCTGCTGTCGTCGCGCCTGCCCCGGGTGACGCGCGGCGGGCGGCTGGCCGACGGCGTGGTGGGCGCAGCCGGCGGCTTCATGGGCGGCATTGGCGGCTTCACGGGTGTGATGCCCACGCTGTGGTGCACGTTGCGCGGCATGGAGAAAGACGCGCAGCGCGCCATCGTCCAGAACTTCAACCTCGCGGCGCTGGCGTTCACGATGCTGGGTTATGTGTGGGCCGGCACCGTGACGCGCGACATGTGGCCTCTCATGCCGCTGGTGGCGGTGTCCCTGCTCGTGCCCTCGCTGCTCGGGGCGCGGCTCTACTTCGGCTTGAGCGAGGTCGCGTTTCGCCGCCTGGTGCTGGCGCTGCTTGGCCTCTCGGGGCTGGCCATGCTGGTGTCGGCCGTGCCGCGCCTGCTGTCGGCCTGAAGCTCAGGCGCGCTGCGGCACGGCGCCGCGCGCCGGCAGCCAGCGCACCACTGCAGCCAGCAAGGCCGCTCCGGTGGCCAGGGCGCTCACCGCCACCCAGCCCCAGTGCGCAAACAGCAGGCTGGCCAGTGCCGCGCCCAGCGCCATGGCGCTGAACATCGAGACGAACAGCATGGCGTTGAGGCGGCTGCGCGCGCCGGGGTCGATGCTGTAGATGAGCGTCTGGTGGGCGACCAGCGCCGACTGAAAGCCCAGGTCGAAGCCCAGCACCGTGGCCGCGAGCCACCACAGCTGCAGCTCGCGCGGCAGCCACGGCGCCAGCGGCATGGCCGCAAACGACACGGCAGCGATGCCGGCGCCCAGCAGGGTGATGGCGTGCGGGCCGTGCCGGTCGGCCAGGCGGCCAAACACGGGCGCGGCCACGGCGCCAGCCGCCCCGGCCAGCCCGAAGGCACCCGCCGCGCCCGCCCCCAGGTGAAACGGCGCGCCGTGCAGCCAGATGGCCAGCGTGGACCACACCGCGCTGAAGCCCACCCCCAGCAGGCTCTGCGCCACCATGGCGCGGCGCAGCGCGGGGTGCTGGCGCCAGAGCGTGAGCAGCGAGCCCAGCAGCGCGCCGTAGGCGAGCGTGGTGGTGGGCTTGAAGTGCGGCAGCGAGCGCCACAGGGCCACACCCAGCAGGGCCGTGGCCAGCGCGGCGGCCATGAACATCGTGCGCCAGCCCAGGTGCTCCGCCGTGAAGCCGCTCACCACGCGCGAGAGCAGGATGCCCAGCAACAGCCCGGTCATGACGGTGCCGACCACCTGCCCGCGCTGCGCTTCGGGCGCCAGCGTGGCGGCGGCCGGCACGATGTCCTGCGCCAGCGACGCGGCCACGCCCATGGCCAGGCTGGCGGCCAGCAGCAGGCCCACCGAAGGCGCCCACGCAGCCGCCAGCAGGCTGGCCACGAGCATGGCCACCTTCCACAGGATGAGCTGGCGCCGGTCGTGGCGGTCGCCCAGCGGCGCGGTGAACAGCATGCCCAGCGCGTAGCCGAGCTGCGTGAGCGTGGGCACCAGGCCCAGGGCCTGTGTGCTGGCGCCGGTGTCTTCGCCCAGCACACCGAGCATGGGCTGGCTGTAATACAGCGCGGCCACGCCGACGCCTGCGCTGGTGGCCAGCAGCAGCGTGAGGCTGCGCGACAGGCCCGCGTGGGGGGTGTTCAAGCTATTCGTGGAGCGGATGGCTGACATGGGGTAAACCCTGTGAATTGACAACGAGCCGCGAGTCTCCCACCCTTGGGGCGGCGGCGGTAGTGGCCTGCCGAGCACTTCAGATATACGATTCGCGCATGAAAAAGCCCGCGCCTCTTGCCGTACCGTCCGATGCCGCCGGTGTCAGCGGCGACCGCCTGGACCTGATGCAGACCTTCGTGCGCATCGTCGAGGCGGGCAGCCTCTCGGGCGCTGCCGCGCGGCTCAACACCACCCAGCCCACCGTGAGCCGGCGCCTGCAGGCGCTGGAGCGCACGCTGGGCCTGCGCCTGCTGCAGCGCTCCACCCGCGCCATGCGCCTGACGGAAGACGGCGAGCGCTGCTTCGAGCGGGCCAAGGCCTTGCTGGAGAGCTGGGAGTCGTTCGAGGCCGACGTGCGCGGCGTGGGCGACGAGCCCAAAGGCGCGCTGCGCGTGCTCGCGCCCCACGCGTTCGGGCAGGAGCAGTTCGTGCGACCGCTGGCGGCGTTCTTGCAGCGCCACCCGCTGGTGAATGTCGAGTGGCTGCTGCGCGACGACACGCAAGACCTCATTGGCGAGGGGATTGACTGCGCACTGCACGTGGGCGAGGTGCGCGACCCGGCGGCGGTGGCGATCAAGCTGGTGGATGTGCCGCGCATCGTGGTGGCCTCGCCCGAGGTGCTGCAAGGCGCGCCCGTGCCGCAGCACGCCGACGAACTCGCGAGCCTGCCGTGGCTGGCGCTGCGCACCTACTACCGCAACGAAGTGGTGCTCACGCACGCGGCCACCGGGCAGGCGCACCCGTTTTCCATCAAGCCGCGCCTGAGCACGGACAGCCTCTATGTGGTGCGCAATGCCGCGCTGGCGGGCCTGGGCGTGGGCATCGTCTCGGCCTGGATGGTGGCCGACGACCTGGCCGCCGGGCGGCTGCTGCGGCTGGCGCCCGAGTGGCAGGCGCCACCGCTGCCGCTGTACCTCATCTACCCCTACGCGCGGTTTTACCCGGCGCGCCTGCGGCAGTTTGTGGCGGCCATGCGCGAGGCCGCCCCGCTCGTGTTGGAGGGGGCCGCGGCGATCAGGCCGCCATCGGGGCCGCCCGGCTCGGCGAGCGGCCCAGCTTGAAGACGGCCACGGCCTGCACCAGTTGCAAGGCCTGTTGCCGCAGGCTGTCGGCCGCCGCCGCGCTTTCTTCCACCAGCGCGGCGTTCTGTTGTGTCACGCGGTCCATCTGGCTGATGGTCTCGCCCACCTGACCCACGCCCGCGCTCTGCTCGCTGGTGGCATTGCTGATCTCGTTGACCAGATCGGACACGCGGCGGATCGCCTCCACCACGCCCTCCATGGTCACACCCGCCTGATCGGCCAGCACGGTGCCGCTGGCCACACGCTCGACGCTGGTGTCGATCAGTCCCTTGATTTCCTTGGCCGCCTGCGCGCTGCGCTGCGCGAGGTTGCGCACCTCGGCCGCCACCACCGCAAAGCCCCGGCCCTGTTCGCCTGCGCGGGCGGCTTCCACCGCGGCGTTCAGTGCCAGGATGTTGGTCTGGAAGGCAATGCTGTCGATCACGCCGATGATGTCGGCGATGCGCCGCGAGCTGTCGTTGATGCCGCGCATCGTCTGCACCACCTTGCCCACCACGTCGCCCCCTTCGGCTGCGATCTTCGAGGCGCTTCGGGCCAGCTCGTTGGCCTTGCCTGCGTGGTCGGCGGTCTGGCGCACGGTGCTGCCCAGCTCTTCCATGGACGCCGCGGTTTCTTCCAGTGCGGCGGCCTGTTGCTCGGTGCGGGTGGACAGGTCGTTGTTGCCCTGGGCGATCTGCACGCTCGCGTCCGAGACGAGGGCGGCGTTGTCCTGCACATGGCTCACCGTTTCGCTCATGCGCTGCTGCATGGTGCGCATGGCGCCCAGCAGCTGGCGCGTGTCGTCGTTGCCCACCGGTGTGATCGTGCGGCTGAGGTCACCATCAGCGAGGTGGTCCGCAGCGGCCACGGCCTGCTCCATGGCCACCGCCATGAGGCGGGCCACCCACAGGGCACCGAGCACCAGCAGCACAGTGGCCACCAGCACGGCGACGGCGATGGTCCAGAGCGACTGCGCCACACTGGCTGCGGCCGCCGCCGAAATTCGGGTGCCGTCTTCCTCGATCATTCCCGAGAGCTTCTCGAGTTCGTCTTCCAGCTGCGCAAACGCCTTGTCCAGCGCGGGCATCTGGGCTTCGGCCTGTGCCACGCCCTGCGCCGAAGCGGCGATCACCGCCTGCGCCGCCTGCGTGTATTGCGCGACCACCGGCAGCGTGGCGCTGAGTGCCTTCTGCGCTTCGGCCTCCACCCCGGCCTCTGAGATCTTCTTGAGGGCGGCATCGAAGGTGGTGATGTGATCGGTCAGGTCGGTCCGGGTCGCGGAGATGGTGGCGGCATCGCCCTTCATGGCGGCCAGCAACGCGCGCTGGGCGTCGCCGCGCACGGCGTCGTGCATCATGTCCGCGCTTTGCGAGGCCTGAAGCGCCTGGCCTGCGCGGGCGGAAGCTTCGACTTTGGTGGCCATGGACGAGACGGCCAGCCAGCCGATGCCGCCCGCAGCGGAGACCAGCGCGGCGCCGGCCAGGCCGAGGCAGAGGATCTGGGTGCGAAGTTTCATGAGGATCTCCAGACAACGGCTGTGCCCGGGGAGCGGCAACAGTCCGTAGCCCCTGTATCGGCGCAACACCCCAGCGGTGTAGTGCGGCCAGATGGGCGGCAGGGGTGCGGCCTCAGCCGCCGGTGAAGATTTCGGTGGCCAGGCGCATGAGCGAGGCCACGGGCGCGTCCAGCATGGGCAGCGTGAAGGCAATGCCCACCAGGCCCGCGGAGAGCGTGAGCGGAAAGCCGATGGCAAAGGCGTTCATCTGCGGCGCAATGCGCGAGATGAACCCCAGCACGATGTTGATGAACAGCAGCATGCCGATCATGGGCAGGGCGATCCACAGCCCGTAGCGAAACACCACCGCGCCGAGTTCGTGCAGTTGCATGCGGTTGATGGACTCGAACGCGCTGCCGCCGATGGGGAAGGTGTTGAAGCTGGCCACCACGGCCTGCAGCAGCATGAGGTGCCCGCCCATCACCACGAAAAGCAGCATGGTGGTGTTGCCGAAGAAGCGGCCCACGGTGCTCGATTGCGAGTTGGTCGACGGGTCGAAAAAGCCCGCGAAGTTCAGCCCCATCTGCAGGCCGATGAGCTCACCGGCCAGCTCCACCGAGGCAAACACGATGCGTACCGCCAGGCCGATGGCAATGCCCACGACCACCTGTTGCATCACCACTGAAAAGGCGGCCGGATCGGTGAGCGCGACCACGGGCTGGTCGGGCAGGCCGGCCTGCGCGCACAGCGCCACCAGCATCGCCAGGGCCACGCGCGTGCGCATGGGCACCGAGCGCGACGAGAAGATGGGCGCGCTGGAGAACACCGCCAGGATGCGCAGGAACGGCCAGAACACCGGCGAGACCAGCGCCATGACCTGGGCTTCGGTGAAGGTGGGCATGGTCAGCCGGCCGAATGCGAAATGACCCCAACAAGGGCACCGAGGAACCGGCTCTGCCGGGCCTCAGGTGCCGCCCCCTTGAGGGGGTCGCGCGCAGCGCGGCAGGGGTGTTCCATCTAGATCGCGTAGTTCGGGATCGAGAGGATCGTGTTCCGGATGAACTCGACCATGGTGGTCATCATCCAGGGACCGGCGATGGCAAACACCGCAATGGCCGCGATGAGCTTGGGCACAAACGCCAGCGTGGCTTCGTTGATCTGCGTGATGGCCTGGAACAGGCTCACCAGCAGGCCCACGGCCAGCACCACGCCGAGCACCGGCGCAGCAATCATGAGCAACATGAACAGCGCGTTCTGCGCCATCGTGAGAGCGGCTTGCGGATCCATGTTCTACCTACTGTGCAAAAGAGGCGGCGAGAGAGCCGATGAGCAGATTCCAGCCATCGGCCAGCACGAACAGCATGAGCTTGAACGGCAGCGCCACCAGCACGGGCGACAGCATCATCATGCCCAGCGACATCAGCACGCTGGCCACCACCATGTCGATCACCAGGAAGGGGATGAAGATCATGAAGCCGATCTGGAAAGCGGTCTTGAGCTCGCTGGTGACGAAGGCCGGCACGAGCACGCGAAACGGTGCGTTCTGCGCGGTCACGTCGGCGGGCAGTTTGGCCAGCTTGGCGAAGAGTTCGAAGTCGGACTGGCGCGTCTGCTTGAGCATGAACTCGCGCATGGGGGCCTGGCCGCGTTCGAGCGCCTGGTCGAAGGTGATGGCGTTGCGCGAGTAGGGCTCGTAGGCATCGGCGTACACCTTGTCCAGCGTGGGGCCCATCACGAACAGCGTGAGGAACAGCGACAGGCCGATGATCACCTGATTGGGCGGGGCCGACTGCGTGCCCAGCGCCTGGCGCAGCAGCGAGAGCACGATCACGATGCGGGTGAAGCCCGTCATGAGCAGCAGCACGGCCGGCAGGAAAGACAGCGCGGTGAAGAAGAGCAGCGTCTGGATCGGCACCGAATAGCTGGTGCCGCCTGCGCCCTGGCCCACCATGAGCGGCAGGGTGGGGCCGGCGGGGGCAGCGGGTGCGCCCTGGGCCCAGGCGCCGGTGGCAAGCAAGGCAGCGGCGGCGAGCAGCAGGCCGCGGCGCAAGGTGTCAGCGTGGCGCATTCGGAGCCTTGGTGAGTTGGGCCAGGCGCGCCGCGAAGCTGGACGCGGGCGTGACGATGGGGGCCTCGGTCTGCGGCAGATGGGCGGGCAGGGGCATGTGGTGCAGCGCGTTCACGGAACCCGGCGAGACACCGAGCACCAGGCACACCGCCTCATCGCCCTGGCCCACCTGCACCGTGACCACGCGTTGCTGCGGGCCCAGCGACAGCGACGAGAGCAACTGCATCGGCGGCCCGCTGTGGCCCACCGCACCCGGCAGGCGGCGGCGCGCCCATTTGAGGGCAAACGCCATGGCCACCATGATGGCCAGCAGCGCAAGGGCAGGGAGGGCGTTTTGCAGCATGGGTATCAGGGTGAGATGTCTTCAATCAAGAGATGCCGAGGGTCCGGCTACGCCGGCCCAAGGCATCGCCCCCCTCCCAGGGGGGTGACGCCGAAGGCGGCGCTGGGGGTGACGTGACCTGCGGTCACGTCCGACTGACCCTGCGCATCCGCTCAGAAGGCGTCACGATGTCGGTGAGGCGGATGCCGAACTTGTCATTCACCACCACCACCTCGCCCTGGGCAATCAGGTAGCCGTTGATGAGCACATCCATCGGTTCGCCGGCCAGCGCGTCGAGCTCGACGATGGAGCCCTGCGCGAGCTGCAGGATGTACTTGATCGGCACGCGCGTGCGACCCAGTTCCACCGACAGCTGCACGGGAATGTCCAGCACCATCTGGATGTCCTGCATCGGGTTGCCCGTGGCGCCCGCAGCGGACACCGGTGCGGTGGCCGACTCGAAGACCGGCGCGCCGTCCTCGTTGACATTGACCGTGGAGGCCTGTTCTTCCAGGGCCTGGGCCCAATCGTCTGCAACAGCGTCGTTCATGGTGTTTGGGGTCTCAGTTGACATAGGAATCTCCCAGCCAGTTCATATCAATGCCGCGAAGGTTGCGCTCCACGCGCAGCGCGTATTTGCCTTTGTGGGTGCCGTACTGGCATTCGAAAACCGGCACGCCATCCACGTGGGCCTTGATCGAGGGGTGGCGGTCCAGCTCGATGAAATCGCCGATCTGCATGGCCAGCAGCTGCTCCACCGTGGCTTCCGTCTGCGCCAGCTCGGCGACCATGGTCACCTCGGCGGCCTGGATCTCGTGGCTGAGCAGCTTGACCCAGCGGCGGTCGACCTCGATGGCATCGCCCTGCACGCTGGAATACAGCACGTCGCGAATGGGTTCCAGCGTGGCGTAGGGAATGCAGATGTGCAGCGAGCCGGCGATGTCGCCAATCTCCAGCGTGAAGCTGGTGGACACCACGATTTCGCTGGGGGTGGCGATGGTGGCGAACTGCGGCTGCATTTCCGAGCGCTGGTAGGCCAGCTCGATCGGGTACACGCCGCGCCAGGCCTTCTTGTATTCCTCGGCCACCACGTCCACCAGGCGGTTGATCACGCGCTGCTCGGTGGGCGAGAAGTCGCGGCCTTCAATGCGGGTGTGGAATTTGCCGTTGCCGCCGTACAGGCTGTCGATCACGCCAAACAGCAGCGTGGGCTCGCACACCACCAGCCCGTTGCCGCGCAGCGGGCGGATGGCCATGATGTTGAAGTTGGTCGGCACCACCAGCTCGCGCAGGAAGGCGCTGTATTTCTGCACCTGCACGGCGCCCACCGAAATCTCGGGGCTGCGGCGGATGAAGTTGAACAGGCCCAGGCGCAGGTTGCGCGAGAAGCGCTCGTTGACGATTTCCATGGTGGGCATGCGCCCACGAACAATGCGTTCCTGGCTGGAGAGGTTGTAGTCGCGCACACCGCCGGTGGGCACTTCCTCTTTTGCCAGCTTCTGGCTCTCGCCCGTGACGCCTTCGAGGAGGGCGTCGATCTCTTCCTGGGACAGAAACGATTCGGCCATGGCGTGTCGTCCGGTTACTGCACGATGAAGCTGGAGAACAGAACCGCCTGCACCGGGTTGGGCGGCGCCTTCGACTTTTTCTTCTTCTTGCGCGGTGCGGCGTCGTGGTCGTCGGCTTCGTCGGCCTCGGGCATTTCGTAGCCCATCTCGTGCGAGATGGTGGCAATGATGTCGTTGGCGAGCTTTTCCTTGCCCTTGGCCTGCAGCATCTCGTCGGCGGTGCGCTGCGAGATCAGCACCAGCACGTTGCTGCGGATCTTGGGCAGGTAAGACTTCACGGCGGTCTCGGTCGCGGTGTCCTGCAGTTGCAGCGTCAGGCCCACCTGCACGAAGCGGTTGCCACCGGCATCGGCCAGGTTGATGACCATGTTTTCCAGCGGCAGGAACGTGGGAGGCGTCTTGGGCTTGCTGTGCTCCACGGCCACCGGCGCGTCGCCGTCTTCCTCGTCGTCGTGGGCGGTGTTCTTCTTCAGGATGAACAGCGCGGCGCCAGCGCCGATCAGCGCAAGCACCACCACACCCAGAATGATGAACAGCAGTTTCTTGCTCTTCTTCTTGGGCGCTTCGGTGGCATCGGCGGTGGCGGCAGCAGCAGACATGTTCTTCCTTCAACGTTTCCCACGGGCCAAAGCGTGTGGGGTTGAAAGAATTATTGGGCGCCACCCCCCTGGGTGGTCGCCAGATAAGCGCCGTAAAAGGCGCCTATTCGGGGCTTCGCCGCCGGGCTGCGTCAGGCAAACACGTCCAGCGGACGGCTGCCGTCGGCGCGGGGTGCCGGGGCAGGGCGGCTGGCGGGTTCGGTGGCGCGGGCGGTGCGGCCCAGGGCTTCGGTGCTCAGGCCTGCGGGGCGTGTTGAGTGCCCGCCATCGCCCTGCGACGTGCCTTGCGAGCCCACCGACACGCCGCCGAGCTGGATGCCGCTGCGCTGCATGAGGTCGGCCAGCGAGGCGCCGGCGCTCTCGCGCAGGGTGGCACGGGCTTCGGCGTTGTCGGTCTGGAACGCGACCTGCACTTCCTGGCCTTTGACGGCGAGCTGGATGTCGATGGCGTCGCTGCCGCCTTCGCCGCCCACGCGCAGGCTGGCGTGGCGCAGGTGCTGGGTGCCCCAGTGGCTCACGGTCGGGGCGTCGGCGTCTGTGTTGGCGTGGGGGTGGCCGTCGCCGTGCTGCGCATCGGGCGAGGTGTTGGATGGGCTGTTGTCGCCGCTGCTGCCGGTGTCGGCGCCGCTGGCGCCGGCCGCACCGGCCAGGCCGGCGTCTTGTGTGGTGCCCGCGCCTGGGGCGGCGTTGCTGGTGCTGCCGCCTGCGCCGAGTGCGAACTCGCGCAGCGGGGCGGGGCCTGCCGGTGTGTCGGCGGGGGCGCCCACCAGCCCGAGGCGCTCGTTGATCGCAGCGGTGGCGCGCACCTGAGCGAACTGGGCGCTGTGCTGCTGTTGCAGCGCTTCGGTGCTGGAGACCGCGCCGCGCTGCCACACCAGGGCCGGTGCGTTGCCAGGGGCGGTGGTGCTGTCGCTGGCGCCCGCGCGCTGGTTCTGGGCGGTGGAGGCCACCGTGGCTGCGGCTTGCGGGCTGAGCGGGCTGAAGGCCGGGCGCGAGGCGGCGCGCGCCTGTGCGCTCAGCGCGGGGGCGGGTTCGTCAACGCGGGTCATGCCGCTGATGTCCACGCCGCTGTCTTTGCCCGTGCCTTCCGCACCAGCGGTTTTGAGCAGGGCGGCCTGGGTGTCGGCACCGGCCACCGCCTTGGCATCGGGCGCGGTGGCTCCGGCGGTGGTGGCCGATGTGGCCGCTGTGGCGGGCGTGGCCCAGGCCAGCAAAACAGCCAGCGGGTTCGCTTCTGCGTCGTCGGCCTTGCCTTTGCCTTTCCCTTTGCCTGCCGTCTTGTCGTCGATGGCTTCGCCCTCCAGCGGGCTGGTCTCGGTGGGCGCCAGGTGGGTGTCGCTCACCAGGCTCAGGAGGCTGGCAAACAGGTCGGCCGGCACGGGTTTTTCGCCTTGCGGGCGCGCCGCGTGGCCGTGCTGCGAGGGCTTGGCCGCTTCGGTGGGCTTGGGGGCCTGGGTGCTGGCGTGCGTGGTGGTCATGAGAGGGTCGCGGTCGAAGGGTCAGTTTCGAAGGATCAGTTGCGGGCCTGCGCCTGGGCCAGCTGGTGGCGCAGGTGGATGGACAGGGCCATCTCGTCGGTGTACTTCTGGTCCTGGCGTTGCGCCTTGTGGTCCATGGCCTGCTGCTTGCGCTGGGCGAACTTGCGCAGGCCGGCCAGGTCGCGCTCGGCGGTGTGCACCTGTTCCTGCGCGTTGTCGATATGGCGCTGGCGGTCGGCGAGCACGCCGTTCTGGAACTCCAGCGCGTGGTGAATCTTGTGCATGAACTGGCGGTGGTGCATGAGCAGCGCGGTGTCCACGCCCACGGCGCTGCGTGCGGTCCAGCGTGCCTCGGCCTCCTGGGCGTAGGCCTGCAGCTGGTCCATCTGGTCTTGCGCCACGCGCAGCTCGCGCTGCATCTGGGCCAGCACGCCGAGCGCTTCGTCCCGGCGCTTTTCGGCGATATCCACCACTTTGTGCAGCGTCTGTATCGCGGTCATCCTGCGCTTCCTTCATACGGGTTGTGGTGCGGGCGGGACTGGCGCTGCGGCGCGCCTTTTTCCTTGTCGTCCTGCAGCGCGGTCTGCATCTGGCGCAGGCTCTCTGGCAAGGTGGCGGCCTCGTGCATGTCCTGCATCAGGAAGCGCTGCAGGGCGGGGTAGAGCACGATGGCGCGGTCGGTTTCCGGGTCGCTGCCGGCCACGTAGGCGCCCAGCTGGATCAGGTCGCGGCTCTTCTGGTAGCGCGAGTACAGGCTGCGGAACTTGCGCGCCAGCTCCAGGTGCACCGCGCCGGCCACGTTGTGCATCACGCGGGAAGCCGAGGCCTCCACATCGATGGCCGGGAAGTGGCCCGACTCGGCCAGCGCGCGCGAGAGCACGATGTGGCCGTCCAGGATGGCGCGGGCCGCGTCGGCAATCGGGTCCTGCTGGTCGTCGCCTTCGGAGAGCACGGTATAGAAGGCCGTGATCGAACCCTTGCCATTGAGGCCGTTGCCGCTGCGCTCCACCAGTTGCGGCAGCTTGGCAAAGCACGAAGGCGGGTAGCCCTTGGTGGCCGGGGGCTCGCCAATGGCCAGCGCGATCTCGCGCTGCGCCATGGCGTAGCGGGTGAGCGAGTCCATGAGCAGCAGCACGTCGAGCCCGTCGTCGCGGAAGCGCTCGGCAATGGCCGTGGCATACGCGGCGCCCTGCATGCGCACCAGCGGCGGCGCGTCGGCCGGAGCGGCCACCACCACCGAGCGCTTGCGGCCCTCGGCGCCCAGGATGTCTTCAATGAATTCCTTTACCTCGCGGCCACGTTCGCCGATGAGCCCGACCACGATCACGTCGGCCTTGGTGTAGCGGGCCATCATGCCCAGCAGCACGCTCTTGCCCACGCCGGAGCCGGCAAACAGGCCAATGCGCTGGCCGCGTCCCACGGTGAGCAGCGCGTTGATGGCGCGCACACCGGTGTCCAGCGGCGTGCGCACCGGGTCACGGTCCATGGCGTTGAGGGGCGCGCGGTCCATCGGCTCGATGTCCACGTGGGTGATGGGGCCCTGGTGGTCCAGCGGGTTGCCGTGCGAGTCGACCACGCGGCCCAGCAGGCCCGCGCCCAGGGGCAGGCGCAGCGTGCCGCGGTCGTCGGGCGAAGGCGGCTTGTTGGCATGGCCCACGCGCGGCACGGTGCGGTAGGGCGCCAGCGGCGTGACGCTCGCGCCGCTGGAGAGGCCGTGCGTGTCGCCTGCGGGCATGAGGTAGGCCTTGTCGTTGGAGAAGCCCACCACCTCGGCCAGCACCGGCTCCTTGTGGCCGTTCTCGATCAGGCACTGCGAGCCCACCGGCACCTTCAGGCCCACAGCCTCCAGCACGAGCCCCGCCAGGCGGGTGAGCGTGCCGCGCACTTCCAGCGGCGTTTTCACCGCCGCGTTGGCGCGCACGTCTTCCATGAAGTGGCCCCAGCGGCTTTCCGTTCCGAACGTGCTGTCAGACATCGGTGTCCTTTGGGTTCCAGGCCGCGTCCATGCCGAGGTTGCCCACGGCGCGCGACCAGCGTTTTTCAATGGTGGCGTCCACCGTCATGGTGGCCGACTCGATCAGGCAGCCGCCGGGGCTGATGGCGGCATCGGCCACGAACTCGGCGGGGTGGCTGCCCATGTTTTCCAGCAGGGCGCCTTTCATCATGGCGAGGTCGCCCGGGTTCATGCGCACGGTGGCGGCCTGGCCGTCGTCCACGAGCTGGCCCAGCGCTTCGGCGATCACGGGCCTGAGGTGCGCCGGGTCGCTCTTGATCTCCTGGCGCACCACCTGGCGTGCCAGGTCGCAGGCCAGCTCCAGGATGTGGCGCGAGATCTGGTCTTCGCTCTTCTTGAGGTGGTCGCGCGTGTTGTGCAGCAGCTGCGCCATGCGCACGGCGGTTTCTTCGGCGGTCTTGCGCAGCGTGGCTTCCATCGCGTCGCGCACTTCCTGGCCGCCGGCGTCGTGGCCGCGTGCAAAACCATCGGCATACGCCTGCTGGCGCGCTTCCTGCAGCACCTCGGAGGTCACGCCTTCGCCGGAGCTGCCGTCTGCGGTGGCCGCGTGGGCGTGGTCGTCGCTGCCGTCGACCGCCGAGAAATGCCAGGCGGCCACGCCGTCGATTTCTTCGCGCGGGATGAAGCGGGAGTGGGGGTTGGGTTTGGAGGTGGCCATGGTGTGTCTGTGCATGGGCGGTCGATCAGACGAACGCTTCTTCTTCGCCGCCGCCCATGATCACGATCTGGCCTTCGTCGGAGAGGCGGCGAACGATCTTCAGGATTTCCTTCTGCTGGCCTTCCACTTCGGACAGGCGCACCGGGCCGCGCGATTCGAGGTCTTCGCGCAGCGCTTCGGCGGCGCGGCTGGACATGTTGCCCAGCACCAGATCGCGCAGCTCGGTGGTGGCGCCCTTGAGCGCGATCACCAGCGAATCGGTGGCCACTTCTTTCAGCACCATCTGGATCGACTTGCCGTCGAGCTTGAGCAGGTCTTCGAAGATGAACATCTTGTCCATGATCTTCTGGGCCAGGTCGCTGTCGAATTCGCGGATCGACTCGATCACCGAGGTCTCGATCTGCGTGCCCATCATGTTGATGATTTCAGCGGCCGTCTTCACACCGCCCATGGAGGTCTTGCGGATCTTGTCGCCACCGGCGAGCACCTTGTAGAGCACCTCGTTGAGGTCTTTCAGGGCCGTGGGCTGGATGCCTTCGAGCGTGGCGATGCGCAGCATCACCTCGTTGCGC
Organism: Hydrogenophaga sp.; assembly: GCF_019264445.1. Classification (GTDB taxonomy): domain Bacteria; phylum Pseudomonadota; class Gammaproteobacteria; order Burkholderiales; family Burkholderiaceae_C; genus Hydrogenophaga. The sequence goes on along the minus strand of NZ_JAHVAB010000029.1, from coordinate 5,350 downwards.
GTGCGCTCGTTGAAGTTCTTCAGCACGCCGGCGGTCTGGTCCGACTCCAGGTGCACCAGGATGGCGGCCACGATCTGCGGGTGCTCGTTGCGCAGCAGCTCGGCAATGGACAGCGGGTCCATCCACTTCAGGCTTTCAATGCCCGAGACATCACCGCCCTGCAAGATGCGGTCGATCAGCAGCGACGCCTTGTCATCGCCCAGCGCGCGCTTGAGCACGGCGCGCACGTAGTTGTCGGTGTCGGACACCAGCAGGCTCTGCGAAGACGCCTCGGTGGTGAACTTCTGCATCACCTGGTCCACGCGCTCGTGCGACACCGAACGCGTCTTGGCAATCGTCTCGCCCAGCTTCTGCACTTCCTTGGGCGAAAGGTGCTTGAACACCTCGGCCGCTTCCTCTTCGCCCAGCGACATGAGAAAGATGGCAGCGTCCTGGATTCCCTGGTCTTCCATGATTCAGATTCCTTCAACGCAATTCAGACGAAACGCTCGAGCGCCCGCGCCCGCATCCAGGGGCATCAAGGGTCCGGCTCCGCCGGCCCGAGATGCCGTCCCCCTCCCGCCGAAGGCGAGAGAGGGGGAAGCCGCGCAGCGGCGCAGGGGGTGGCGCCGGCTCATGCCGGCGCCTCACCATTCACCCAGCCCTTGACGATGTTCGCCACCGCCATCGGGTTCTCCAGCGCGAGGCGCTTGGCGTCGGCGATGCGTTGCGCTTCAGCGGTCGGTTCGTTGCTCGGCATGGGCAGGCCGGGGCGCTCGGGCGATTCGTTGAGCACCGCGTTGAGCGGTTGCACCGGTGTGGTTTCCAGGCGGCGCGCGGCCGGCGTCTTCATGAGCTTGAGGCCGGGGCGCACCATGCCCATGAGCACCAGCAGGCCCAGGCCCACCATGCCCAGCGGCCAGGCCAGGCTGCGCATGAGTTCCTGGTTGTCGGCCTCTTTCCACCAGGGCAGGGCCGCAGCGTCCTCGCCGGCCTTTTCGACGTTGAACACCGCGTTGACCACGTTGACCGAGTCGCCGCGTTCCTTGTTGAAGCCAATCGTTTCGCGCACCAGCGCGGTCATTTGTTCGAGCTGCTGCGGCGGAATGGCGGTGGTGGTTTCCTTGCCGGCCTTGTCCACCGTGGTGCGGTGGTTGATCACCACCGCCGCGCTCAGGCGCTTGACCTGGCCGCTGGATTCGCGCACCACCTTCACCGTTTTGTCGACCTCGTAGTTCACCACCGACTCGCGGCGCGAGCTGCCGGCCTGGCCGGTGCCCTGGGCGCTGTTCACACCCACGGGTGCGGCGGCGCCGTTGATGGGGGCGGTGCCGGTGGCCGGCGGCTGGTTGCTCACCGCGCCGGGCACGCCCGACGGCTGGGCGCGCGGGCCGCTGCCGTCTTCCACGGTCTGCTGGCTGCGCACGGTCGCGGGTGCGTCGGGGCCCTGGTTGGGGCGGTGCTGTTCGCTGGTGGACTCCACCATCGAGAAGTCGACTTCGGCGCTCACCTGCGCCTTCACGTTGTTGCGGCCCACCAGCGGCTCCAGCATCTCCATGATGCGGCGGGTGTAGAGCTGTTCGAGCTGCTGCACGTACTGCAGCTTCTGGGTGTCTGCGCCCTGGGCCTGGCCATCGGGTGGGTTGGAGAGCAGGTTGCCCGCGTCGTCCACGATGCTCACCGCCTTGGGGTTCATCTCGGGCACGCTGGAGGCCACCAGGTGCACGATGCCGGCCACCTGGGCGCGGTCCAGTGTGCGGCCGGGGTGCAGTGTGAGCAGCACCGACGCGCTGGGCTTCTGCTGTTCGCGAAAGAAACCGTTCTGGTTGGGCAGGGCCAGGTGAATGCGTGCGCTCTGCACCGACGACAGCGACTGGATCGAACGGGTGAGTTCGCCCTCCAGGCCGCGCTGGAAGGTCAGGCGCTCCTGGAACTGCGTCATGCCGAAGCGGTTGGCTTCCATCATTTCGAAACCGGTGACCGAGCCTTTGGGCAGGCCTTGCGAGGCCAGGCGCAGGCGCGTGTCGTGCACCTTGTCGGCCGGCACCATGATGGCCTGGCCGCCCTCGGCGTGCTTGTAGGGCACGTTCATTTGCGAGAGCTGGGCCACGATGGCGCCACCGTCTTTGTCACCGAGGTTGGCGTAGAGCACGCGCCACTCGGGCTGGCGGCCCATGAAGAAGAACGCCAGCGCAATCGCCAGCAGGGCGAGGGCGCCCAGGCCGAGCTTGATCTTCTGTGCCTGGTCCATGCGGGCGAACCCGTCGCCGAACGCGCTGCGCTCTCGGGCGGGCGGTGTGACATCCAGTTCGGCAACGGCGGTGGTGCTCATGGCATTCGGGGTTCGGTAGAAGGTCGATGGCAGAGGGATTGACACCCTGTTGCGTTCGATTATTCGGTCCGGGTGCCCGCGCCATAGCCGTGAAAAGGCCGGCGTTTGTGCCCTTATTCCCGCCCCTTGCAGGCGGTGCGCCCCCTAGCATCAGGGCGTCATCTTTTGTTGAAGGAGTCCGCCATGGACATGCGCATTTCTCCCCTCACCAGCCAGGCCCTCAACGGCATCGGCCAGTCGGCCCTCAAGCGCCCCGGCGCGGCCAACGGGGTGGAGTCCGGCTTTGCCGCGAACTTCAAGAACGCCCTGAAGGAAGTGAGCGCCTCACAGGAAGAAGCCTCTCGCCTGCAGACCCAGGTGCAGCTGGGCAACCCCAAGGTGAGCCTGGAAGAAACCATGCTCGCCATGCAGAAGTCCCAGATCGGCTTCCAGGCCACGCTGCACGTGCGCAACCGCATGGTTCAGGCTTACAGCGACATCATGAACATGAGTGTCTGAGTTCCCTTTCCGGAGCGCGTGACCCGTCCAGGATGTCGCGGGACTGGCTCTGCCAGACCGCAGACATCGCCCCCTGGGGGGTGACGGCCGCAGGCCGGCGCGGGGGGCGCCTTTCAATGCATGGGGGCGGGGCTACCTCGGTCGAACATTTGTGCCAGGTCGTTCAGCCAGGGTTCGGCCAGGCAGCGGATCTCGGCGTCGGTGCGCAGGATGCGCTGCATGATCCGGTTCTTTTCCTTGCGGTCTTCCGGGCCGAGTTCGTCGGTCTTTGACTTGTGGCGCAGCTGCGCGATCAGCACGGCGCAGGCGCCTTCCAGGCGCACCACCTGATCCCAGTTTTCGGTCTGTGCGGCCTCCAGCATCTGCTGGCTCGTGCGCTCGATGGCTTTGTAGTAGTCCAAGAGTTGGTGCTCCATGTCAGGCTCCCTGCAGGGCGCCGGTGCGGATCTGTTTCCAGGAATCGGCCAGCGGTTCGATGAGGTTGAGCACCTCGCGGACAGCTGCGGGGTCGTTGCGCAGGTTGGCCCACGACAGGCGCTGCACCGCGTAGCTGTAGACACCCAGCAGGTTGTGGGCGATCTCCCCGCCTTGCGACAGGTTCAGACCGGCCTTGAGGCCTTCTTCGATGATGCGAACGGACTTGCCGATGGCACGGCCCTTGGCCTCCACCTCGCCACGCTCCATGGCACCGCGCGCTGCGTTGAGCGACTGGATGAGACCTTCAAACAACAGGCTGACGAGCTGGTGCGGGTCGGCCGTGCTCACACCGGTGTCGGTGGACACGCGTTTGTAGGCGGTGGCGGCGCGGGAATTCACAGAGGTAAACATGGCATCGGTTCCTTGTGGCTGATGCCTTTCTGTATCGGCACGCGTCGCGGGGACTGTAGGCGCGAAATGGACGATATGCGGTGAAAAACCGGCCGAAACGGGGGATGGCGTCTTGTGGTTCATCTAGGACTCCAGACGTGAAAAAGCCGGGCAGGGTTCACCGTGCCCGGGCTCTTGGTGTGGCCGGACAAGGTCAGCCGGTGCTCTTGTTCCAGAGCGTGACCTGTTGCGACACAAAGGCGTTGAGGCCGCTGAGCTTGCCCACGGCGTTGTCCATGGCGTTGTACTGCGCCAGGTACCGCACTTCGGCGCGGGCCGCGCGGTCCACCACCTTGTCCTGCTCCTTGGTGTTGCGTTTCACAGAGTTCTGCAGCGCCTCGGAGCGCCCCGTGAGCGTGCCGTTCACGCCCAGCAAACCCGTGGCAAAGGCGCTCATCTTCAGGCCGAAGCCCTGGGCGCTGGGGTCGGTGCTGGCGGCGGTAAAGAGGTTCTTCAGCTCCGCCGGGTCGGACATCGCGGCGTCGAGCTTGGTGCCGTCCACGCTCATCACGCCGCCGCTCTTGATCTCGATGCCGATGTCGAGCAGGCGGGTGAAATCGCCCCCCGGTGTGACCGAGCGCATCATGCCGCGCAGCGCGTTTTGCAGACCCACGGCGGTGCTGTCGCCCTGCAGGGAGCCGGCCACCTTGGTGTCCGGGTCGTACTTGGTGGCGGTGGACAGCATGGAGTTGATGGCGTTGTAGGCATCCACAAACGCCTGGACGTTCTTGCGCATCCCGTCCTTGTCGTTGAACACGGTGAGATCCACCGGCGTGGTCGTGACCGCGGACAGGTTGAGCGTGATGCCGGGCAGGGCGTCCGACACCGTGTTGCTGGCCGAGGTGATCGGCACGTTGTTCACCGTGGCGCGGGCGTTGCTGCCGGCCTGGCTGAGCGTCATGCCGTGGAAGTTGCCGCCGGTGCCGTCGTAGGCGAGGCGGGACAGGCCCGCGGCATCGGTGTTGTTGCCATCGCCGTCGGTGGCCTGGATGCGAAAGCCCAGGTCTTCGCCGGTGCGTGTGGAGCGCACCAGCAGGCGCTCGCCGGAAGCGTCGCGCAACACCGTGGCCGAGACGCCGCCGTTGCCCGCGTTGATCTTGGTGGCGATGCTGCTGAGCGTGTCCTGGGCGGTCACTTCCACATTGATCGCTGCGGCGGTGCCTGCCACGAAGTCGCCCGTAGCCCAGCTGCCCACCTGGATGTTCAGCGTGCCCGCGCCGACAGTCGAGCCGGTGGGCAAGGCCGAAGAAGCCGTGGACTGCGCCCGGGCCAACGCCTGCACCTCGATGCTCATGGACGTCGGCGCCGTGCCGGCGGTGACGGAGATGCCGACCTTGTCGGGTGCGGTGGAGCCGCCCTTGACGAGGTCCCAGGCCTTGGGGTCGGCGAGTTTTTTCGCAGCGTCACCCAGGGCCGACACCATCGACTTGATGGTGCCGTAGATGGAGAGCTTGCTCTGCAGGCCGGCGGCCTGTTGCTGCAGGGGCGCCAGGGGCGCGCGCTCCAGCGCCACGAGCTGGGAGACGATGCCCTTGATGTCGAGGCCGCTGGCAAGACCGGGTGATGAGATGGCCATGGATGCTCCTTGTCGGATTGAACGCAATGCACGCGGGTGGCATGCGCTGTGTTCACTCCACAAAGCCCAAGGCGGCGGCGTGGTGGTTCACCACGGCC
>NZ_JAHVAB010000089.1 GCF_019264445.1 Hydrogenophaga sp. | reverse complement strand
CCCTCCAGCAGCGCCGACTACCTCAACAACCCCCGCCCGCCCTACCCCGCGCTCTCCCGGCGCATGGGCGAGCAGGGCAAGGTCGTCGTGCGCGTCTTCATCGAGGTCAATGGCACGGCCAGCCGCGCCGAGATCCTCAAGTCCAGCGGCTACGAGCGCCTGGACCAGACCGCCCTGCAAACCGTGCTGCGCTGGCGCTATGCGCCCGGCAAACGCGCGGGCGTGCCCACCCCCATGTGGGTGGAGGCGCCCATCGATTTCGTCTTGAACTAATCCCGTCTTTTTCCCAGGAGTCTGCGCACCATGGATCCGAACATCGCTTCAACCGGCCTGGCCCACGTCTGGACCCAGGGCGACTGGGTCACCCGCTCGGTGGCCATCGTCCTGCTCGTCATGTCGCTCGCCACCTGGATCATCATCTTGTGGAAGGCGCTGGACCAGCGTGCCCAGCGCGCCCAGGCCAAGGGGATCGAGGGCTTCTGGCACAGCGCGGACTTCGCCGAAGGCCTGGACAAGCTGGGCGCGGCCGACGGCAATCCGTTTCGCTCGGTGGCGCTGGAGGGCCGCGAGGCCACGCGCCACATCCTGCACAAGGACGGCCACAACGGCTCGCCGCCCCAGCGCCAGCTGCACGACAGCCTGGACGTGAGCGACTGGGTGGAGCGCTCGCTGCGCAAGAGCGTGGACGACCACACGGCGCGCGCGCAAAGCGGCTTGTCGGTGCTGGCCTCGGTGGCGTCGACCGCACCTTTCGTGGGCCTTTTCGGCACGGTCTGGGGGATCTACCACGCGCTGCTGGGCATTGGCGCGGCGGGTCAGGTGAGCATTGACCGCGTGGCCGGCCCGATTGGCGAGGCGCTGATCATGACGGCACTGGGCTTGCTGGTGGCCATTCCCGCGGTGCTGGGCTTCAACGCGCTGGTGCGCGGCAACAAGGGCATCAGCCACCAGCTCAACCGCTTTGCGCACGACCTGCACGCGTACTTCGTCACCGGCGCCCGCGTCACCGCGGCTTCGCCCGATGGCAAGGTCCTGCCCATGAAGAAGGCTTCGTAAGGACTCCCGCCATGGCCATCGGAACCCAACAGGACAGCGACGAAATGATGAGCGAGATCAACATGATCCCGTTCATCGACGTGATGCTGGTGCTGCTGATCATCTTCATCATCACGGTGCCGGTGATCAAACACTCGGTGAACATCGAGCTGCCGCAGGCGAGCATGGAGCGGGTGCTGGACAAGCCGCAGAACATCCGCCTGTCGGTGGATGCCGAGGGCACCTACTTCTGGAACGACCAGCGCGTGGACGACACCGAGTTTGCCAACCGCCTGCAGGCCGCCGCCGCGCAGGACCCGCAGCCCGAGCTGCACATCCGCGGCGACAAGGCCGTGCGCTACGAGCGCGTGGCACAGGCCATGGCCGCCGCACAGCGCACCGGCGTGCGAAAGATCGGCTTCATCACGGAACCTGTGGCGCCATGAGCCCTGAACACAACAACCTGTCTACCGACCAGCCACGGCCAGACCTGCAGGCGTCGCAGGACAGCCAGGACACACGCGGCCTGCCCGTGTGGCCCAGCGCCGACCTGTTGCGCGGCCAGAAAGCGGTGGCCATTGATCACAACGGATCGCTCTACCGGCTGCAGACCACGCGGCAGGGCAAGCTGATCCTCACCAAATAAGGCCACGCCCAAGCCTCGTCTCTTTTTCTCATCGTGGGGCGACCCGGGGAACCCACCCTCCCCGTGCGTCGTTTTTAGCCAGCCAAGGGGCTTTTCGCTTCACTAGCCAGGCATTTTTTCCGCCCTGCGGCGGCAGCACTCACAAACCGATGGCGGCGATGCCCGCGCGTGCGATCTGCGCATCTTCGGTCGACTTCACCCCGCTCACACCTACAGCGCCCAGGCACTGCCCGTCCTTGAGGATGGGCACCGCGCCCTCCAGCATGCCCTGCAGCAACGGCGCGCTCAGGAACGACATGCGGCCCTGGTTGATCACATCCTCGTAAATCTTGCTTTCACGACGCCCCATGGCCGAGGTGTGGGCCTTGGCGGGTGCGATGTGGGCCGAAATGGCGGGCGCGCCGTCCAAGCGCTGCAGCCACAGCAGGTGACCGCCGTCGTCCACGATGGCGATGGTGACCGCCCAGTTGTGCTTGATGGCCTCGGCTTCCGCCGCCGCTGCAATGAGTTTGACGTCGGCGAGATCGAGAACAGCCTTGTTTTTCATGAACTTGGTCCTAACTTTGGAGTCTGAGAAGCATTGCAGGCCAGGGCTGTGCAGCCCAAGGTGCGAATGGCGAACGATAACGCGCGCATTGGTGACCCTGAGGTCAAAAGTGACCTTACCAAAAATGCGTTTCGCCGCCATCGCCCCGCGTGACGCAGCGCGTCCCTAGAATGCAAGCTTGCCGGTTGCGCGTCATTCCGACGCGCAGCGACCGGCATCAGAGGCGTCAGATGATGAAGGAGATCACCACCATGACCGACCACGTTCAAACCAGCGGCCGCTTTGGTACCGCCGTTTCTTCCGATGCGCAACGCAACAAGGTGATGCGCAACACCTACTGGCTGCTGGCCCTGTCCATGCTGCCCACCGTGCTGGGCGCCTGGATCGGCGTACAGACGGGCATCACCGCTGCGCTCACCGGGGGCCTGGGGCTCGTCGTCTTCCTGGGCGGCGCCTTCGGCTTCATGTACGCCATCGAAAAGACCAAGAACTCCGCAGCCGGCGTGCCGGTGTTGCTGGCATTCACGTTCTTCATGGGCCTGATGCTCTCGCGCCTGCTGGCGTCGGTGCTGGGTTTCTCGAACGGCGCGAGCCTGATCATGACCGCCTTCGGTGGCACCGCCGGCGTGTTTTTCGTCATGGCCAACCTCTCCACCGTGATCAAGCGCGACATCTCCGGCATGGGCAAGTGGCTTTTCGTGGGCGCCCTGGCCATCATGGTGGGCGCGATCATCAACGTGTTCGTGGGCAGCCCGGTCGGCATGGCGGTGATCGCCACCCTGGCCATCGTGGTCTTCAGCATGTACCTGCTCTATGACCTCAAGCGCATCGTCGATGGCGGCGAGACCAACTACATCACCGCCACGCTGGGCCTGTACCTGAGCCTGTTCAACATCTTCCAGAGCCTGCTGATGCTGCTCGGCCTCTTCGGCGGCGACCGCGAATAAGCGATGCCCGCCCACAGAAAAAGGACCTTCGGGTCCTTTTTCTTTGCCCGATGCAGGGCCAACGATTTTTTTGCCGCCCGGGCGTCAAGTTCGGCCCGCAACCGCCGAAACAAGGCTGAACCCACCCACACAGCCATGCGACGCACTGCCACCCTTCTTTGCCTTCTCGCCTCGGTCAGCCTGCTGAGCGGTTGCGAGGCGCTGGGCATCGAAACCGCGACGCAGATCAATGCCAAGAAAGAGGCTGAGGGCAAGGCGATTGGCAGCGCGTGCCGCCACGCGGTGCGCAGCATCGAAAGCTGCTTCAGCGCCTACCCGCGTGCGGGCAAAGCCGCCGTGTTCGCCGGCTGGCGCGAAATGGACCAGTACATGCGCGAGAACTCGGTGGTGGGCATGCCCAATGAGCCGGGCGCAGACGCCTCGCCCAGTGCCGCGCCCGAAGGCGCGAAGCCCGGCAGCGCATCGCAAAAGTCCTGAACCGCGCTCAGGCGGTGCTGTCCTCTTGGGTCTTGTCACCCGGCGTGCGCGACGGGTCCAGCTCGAACACCGCCATGCTCTCCACATGCGCGGTGTGCGCAAACATGTTCACCACCCCCGCCGCCACGCAACGGTAGCCCGCCTGGTGCACCAGCAAGCCTGCATCGCGCGCCAGGGTGGCGGGATTGCAGCTTACATACACGATGCGCTGTGGCGGCGTCCAGCCTTCGCGCTGTGACGGGTTCTGGTACAGATCGGCCAGCGCCTTGGCGAGTGCAAATGCGCCCTCGCGCGGCGGGTCCACCAGCCATTTGTCGGCCACGCCATCGGCCACCAGCTGCGCGGGTGTCATCTCGAACAGGTTGCGCGCGGCGAACGCAGTGGGCGCCAGCGGTCGATCGCGGCCCGCCTGGTTCAGCGACAGGTTCTCGCGCGAGCGTGCCACCAGCGTCTCGCTGCCCTCAATGCCCAGCACCTCGCCGGCCGTGGTGGCTATCGGCAAGGTGAAGTTGCCCAGCCCGCAAAACCAGTCGATCACGCGCTCGTTCGCGCGGGCATCGAGCAAGCGCAGGGCGCGCACCACCAGCACGCGGTTGATGTAGGGGTTGACCTGCGTGAAGTCCGTGGGCTTGAATGGCATCGTGATGCCGAACTCCGGCAACGCGTAGGACAGCGGTTCGCCGCCCTCGTCGAGCAGTTTCACCGTGTCCGGGCCTTTGGCCTGCAGCCACCACTGCACGCCATGCTGCTGCCCGAAGGCCCGCAGGCGCGCGAGGTCGTCAGCGCTCAAAGGCTCGAGGTGGCGCAGCACGAGCGCGGTCACGTTGTCGCCGCACGCCAGCTCGATCTGCGGGCAGGTTTCGCGCGCGTCCATGCCGAAGATCAGTTCGCGCAGCGGCATGAGCATGGCACTGACGTGCGCGGGCAGCACCGGGCAGACCTGCATGTCGGCCACGTAACGGCTCTTGCGCTCGTGAAAGCCGATCAGCACCTCGCCCTTCTTGTGCACGTGGCGCACCGACAGCCGGGCGCGGTGGCGGTAGCCCCAGGCTGGCCCTTCGATGGGGCGCATCATGGTCTCGGCCTTGACCTTGCCCAGGTGCCAGAGGTTGTCTTCAAGCACCCGCTGCTTGATGGCCACCTGGGCGGCTTCGTGCAGGTGCTGCATCTTGCAGCCGCCGCACGCGCCGGCGTGCAGGCCAAAGTGGGGGCAGCCCGGGCGCACGCGCTGCGAAGACTCGTGGTGCACGGCTGTGACCGTGCCGGCTTCCCAGTTGTTCTTCTTGCGGTGCACGTTCACGCTGACGTGCTCGAACGGCAGCGCGCCTTCGATAAAGACCACCTTGCCATCGGGTCGGTGGGCGATGCCCTGGGCATCGATGTCGAGGGACTCCACCGCGAGCCAGCCGTCGGGCAAGGGGGTCTCTGGCGTGTCGTGGGCCGCAGCGCTGGCGGTGGTGAGGAGGCTGTTTTCGTGGAGGGTGGACGCGGTAGTCATCCGCCGATTGTCTCAGGCCGCGCCACGGCGCCGGGCTGCGTCACACCCAGGCGCGCAGGTACTCGTCCCAGTGCGGCTCGGTGGGCGCCAGATCACCCAGCGTTTGTTTGACGAACTCGATTTCCTGTGCGTACTCGGCCTCGGTGAGGCCACCGCGCATCTTCTGAAAGCGGCAGTACACCAGGTAGGTGTTCATCACATCGGTTTCGCAGTAGCGGCGAATCTCTTCGGTTTCCCCCGCCAGGTACTGCGCGTACACCTGCGAGCCGTCCATGCCCAGCTTGCCCGGGAAACCGCAGAGCTTGGCCATCGCGTCCAGCGGGGCGTTGTTCTTGGGCGAGTACATGGCCAGCAGGTCCATCAAATCCAGATGGCGCATGTGGTAACGGCTGATGTAGTTGTTCCACTTGAACTCGCGGTCGTCTTCGCCGAGGTCCCAGTACTTGCTGGCTTCCACACCATGGCGCAGGCCGCGGTAGTGCAGCACTGGCAGGTCAAAGCCGCTGCCGTTCCAGCTCACGAGCTGCGGGGCGTGCTTCTCGATCGCATGAAAGAAGGTCTGCACCACCTTGCCTTCGCTCTGGCCGTCGCGGTCGACAAAGGAATGGATGCGCAGGCCTTCGGCGTTGCGGAACACACAGCTGATGACCAGCACACGCTGCAGGTGCAACGGCATGAAATCGCTCTGGCCCCTGGTCTGGCGCTCTTCGAGCCAGGCGGCATGCACCTGCTCGTCGGTGTGGTCGGCAGGCGCACCGCGCAGCGCGCGCAGGCCCTCGATGTCCGGGATGGACTCGATGTCAAACACAAGCACCGGCCAGGACATGCCGGAGGCCAGGGCGTCAGCGCTTGGGCAGGTGGCCGATCGGGTCGACCGGCTTGCCCAGCCGGCGCACCTCGAAATGCAGCTTCACGCGGTCGGTGTCGCTGCTGCCCATCTCGGCAATTTTCTGACCCTGGCGCACGGCCTGGTCTTCACGCACGAGCAACGCCTGGTTGTGGGCGTAGGCGGTGAGGTAGGTGTTGTTGTGCTTGAGGATGATCAGGTTGCCGTAGCCGCGCAGACCAGCACCGGCATACACCACACGGCCGTCGGCCGCCGCGACAACCGGGTCACCGATCTTGCCGGCAATCGACACGCCCTTATTGTTGGCCTCGTCGAACGGGGTCACCACAGCGCCCTGAGCCGGCCAGATGAAACTGATCTCATCGTTGCCAGAAGCCGCTGGCGCAGGGGCCGGTGCGGGCGATGGGGTCGGCGACGTGGATGCCGCGGGAGCGGGCGCCTCGGTCAGGGGCCGGGGCGCCACGCCTGCGCTGGCCACCGGGCTGGTGGTGGGGCCGACCGGTGCGGTGGCGGCAGGTGCGGCGGTGGAACCTGCACCGGGCGGCTGTACGCGCAGCACCTGGCCCACTTCGATCGCGTTCGGATTGGTCAGGCTGTTCCACGCCTGGATGTCGCGCCAGTTCTGGCCGTTGTCCAGTGCGATGCGGAACAGGGTGTCGCCGGGCTTGACGGTGTAGAAGCCGGGCTTGCCTGCGTTTTCGGCCCCCGGCATCACCACCACCTCGGCGGGCTTGGGCGCACCGCCCCGGCTCTCCACCGGGGCGGGAGGGGCCACACGGGTGGTGGAGCAGCCTGCCAGGACGAGCAGGGAGACCAGAACGGTCATGACCGCGACGCCTTGCCGTGCAGGCCGCCCCGATGCCTGGGCCCGACCCGAGCACTTGAAAACACGCTTGTTCATGAAAACTCCCACGATTGCGCGGGTGCCTGGCCGCCCGTGGCGCCAGACACCCTGAAAAAGAGACGTTGCGCCCGCCTGAGCCGGCACAACCTTATGCGACGCCCGATTTTAGAGGCACGAAGAGCACGGCCTCCAGCTCGGTGCGGACGATGCCGGTGGCGGTTTTGTCGACCACCACGAGGTTCTGACGCCCCGCCGCCGTGACAGCGGGTGCCACCAGCCGGCCACCGACGGCCAGTTGGTCGATCCAGGCCTGGGGAATATCGTTCCCGCCCGCGGCTGCAATGATGGCGGCATAGGGTGCGCCTTTCGGGTACCCGAGCATGCCATCGCCAAACAGCAGGTGCAGGTTGGAGAGGCGGAACCAGCGGAGGTTCTCGCGCGCCCGCTCGTGCAAGCCCTTGAGCCGCTCGATGCTGTAAACCTCGCGCGCCAGGTGGCTGAGCAGGGCCGCCTGGTAGCCGCAACCGGTGCCGATTTCCAGCACACGGCCCAGCTTTTCCGACCGGCCCTGGCACAGCAGCTCGAGCATGCGGGCCACCACACCGGGCTTGGAAATGGTCTGCCCCAGCCCGATGGGCAGGCTGGTGTCTTCGTAGGCCTGGTTCACCAGCGCGGAGTCGACAAACCGGTGCCGCTCCACCGCCTGCAGGGCCGCCAGAACGCCGGCATGCGTGACGCCCTGCCCTTGTATCTTGCGCACCATCGAAGCCCGCACCGCCTGCGAATCCATGCCGACGCCGGTGGGCGCCACGGGCGCAGACACGCGGGGCAACACCTTGGGCTGCAGCGCCTGCGGTGGCGTGTGGACGCGGGCCGCGAGTGGGCGCGTCTGCAGCGGATTGCGAGGCACAGGGGCCGGCGAGGCGGAAGGCAGACGCGCTGGAAACCCGGGCCGCGGCTTGCCGGGCGCCGGTGCTTGCGGCGATGACGGCGCTGGCGCGGGCACAACGCGTTTCACGAGGCGTTACCACCCGCGGTAGCGCTTTCTGACGGCAACGGTGTCGAGAGGCTCGCGGCCGTGGGCGCCCAGTAGGCCAGGCGGTCGTGGTCCGTCAGGTCCACCTGCAGCGGGGTGATGGTGGCGTAGCCCTGCAGCGTGGCATGAAAGTCAGTGCCCTCGGCGTCGTCCTTGGCCTTGCCGGCGCTGCCGATCCAGTACATGGTGTCGCCGCGCGGGTTGGTCTGGGCAATCACCTGCTCGGCCGCGTGCCGCCGGCCCAGCCGCGCGACCTTGAAACCCTTGATGTCGGCCAGCGGCCGGTTCGGAATGTTCACGTTGAGCAGCCACGGTTCGCTGGGTGGGCCGTTTTCGAGCGACGGCAGCAACTGCGCCACCAGGCGCGCGGCCACGAGGCCCGCGTCTTCCAGGTGCGCCCAACCCTTTTCCGTTTGTGAGAAGGCGATGGCGGGAATGCCGAAGAGGTAGCCCTCCATGGCAGCGCCCACCGTGCCGGAATAGATGGTGTCGTCGCCCATGTTGGCGCCGTTGTTGATGCCCGAGACCACGAGGTCGGGCCGGTAGCCCAGCAAGCCGGTGAGCGCGATGTGCACGCAATCGGCCGGGGTGCCGTTGACGTAGCGAAAGCCGTTGTGCGAGGTGTGCACATACAGCGGGGAGTGCAACGAGAGCGCATTGGACTTGGCGCTGTTGTTGTGCTCGGGAGCCACCACCTCCACCTCGGCCAGGCCCTTGAGGGCTTCATACAGTGCCACGATGCCGGGCGCCTGGTAACCGTCGTCGTTGGAGATGAGTATTTTCATTGGCGCGATTTTAGGTGGATCGGTCCGGTCACGCTCGGGACAGAAGGCGGGTCAACCCGCTTCGGAACGCCGGCTTCGATCCCTATCATGGCCCGGTTTCATGACCACTTGACCGAGGACACACCATGCATGCCTGGCTCTGCGAAAACCCCGTGGGCGTCGACGCCCTGACCTGGAAAGAACTGCCCACGCCCGAGCCCAAGGCCGGTGAGGTGCTGATCGAGATCCAGGCCGCGAGCCTGAACTTTCCTGATCTGCTGATCGTGCAGAACAAGTACCAGATGAAGCCCGCGCTGCCGTTTGTGCCGGGTTCCGAGTACGCCGGTGTGGTGCGCGCGATGGGCGAAGGCGTGAAGCACCTGCAGGTGGGCCAGAGCGTGGCCTGCTTGAGCGGCACCGGCGGCTTTGGCACGCACACCCTTGCTCCCGCCGCGCTGTGCATGCCACTGCCCGCGGGCTTCCCCGCGGTCGACGCCGCCGCGTTCATCATGATTTACGCCACCTCGTGGCACGCCCTGATGGACCGCGCCGCGCTGAAAGCCGGCGAAACGGTGCTGGTGCTGGGCGCCGCAGGCGGCGTGGGCACGGCCGCCATCCAGATCGCCAAAGCCGCCGGCGCCCGCGTGATCGCCGCCGCCTCCAGCGACGAGAAGTGCGAGCTCTGCAAACAACTGGGCGCCGATGCCACGATCAACTACAGCGTGCACACACCCAAAGAAGGCTTGCGCGACGCGATCAAGCAACTCACCGATGGCAAGGGCCCGGACGTGATCTACGACCCGGTGGGCGGCGACTTCGCGGAGCCGGCGTTCCGCTCCATCGCCTGGCGCGGCCGCTACCTGGTGGTGGGCTTTGCCAGCGGCCCGATTCCTTCGCTGCCGCTGAACCTCACGCTGCTCAAGGGCGCCAGCATCGTCGGCGTTTTCTGGGGCGACTTCGCCCGCCGCGAACCCAAGGCCAACGCCGAGATGATGCAGGCCCTGGCGGTCATGTACGCCAAGGGACAGGTCAAGCCCGTGATCGACCAGACGCTGCCCATGAGCGAGCTGCACAAGGCCTACGCGATCATGGGATCGCGCTCGGTCAAGGGCAAGCTGGTGCTGGTGAACTGAGGCCGCTCACCACAGCGGGCTGGGCTTGTTGAAGTCCACCGTCTCCCGCACGAGATCGCGCATGCTGGCCAGGAGGGGGCGACTGTCGTCGCGCCGGCGCTGAAACGTGTATTCAAGCGCTGGGAGTGCCTGTCTGCCACGCAATGCGACAACAGCCCCGCGAGCCTCCATCTGCTTGAGCCAGCCCTGCGGGAAAAGGCCGACGCCGACGCCGGCAACGATCAGACTGGCGATGGCCGCGAGGTTGTTGCACGTGAGGCGACGGCCTACTTCCAGATTGTTCACCGCCAGCCAGTGCTCGAGCATGCGCGTGGGACCCGCGGCTGGGGGCATGGTGATCAACGCGGTGTCCTGCAGCAGGCGGGCGTTCACCGTCCGCTGCTCGCCCACCAGGGCGGGCGATGCCGCCCAGGAAAAACGCACTTCGGCAATCGCTTCGCTGGCAATCGTGCTGCGCGAGGAGTAGCCAGCCACCACGGCGAAGTCGAGCTCTCCCGTTTCAAGGCGCTGCTCCAGCACGGCGCCAAGATCCACAAAGGGTTCAAGCACCAGATCGGGATACTGCACGCGCGACTGCGCGACGAAATCGGGCAGCCACGTCAGCGCGGCAAGCTCGCCCACCCCGAACCGGCAATGCCCGCGCAAACCACCGCCTTCAGTCAAACGCGAACGCATTTCGTCCGCCAGCCCCAACATGCGCCGCGCCAGCGGCAGCAGTTGCTCACCGGCCTCGGTGAGCGTGGCGCGATGGCCGCTGCGGTCAAACAGCGAAGTGCGCAACTGGGTTTCGAGCTCGGCTATGCGTTTGGACAGCGTGGACTGCGATACATGCAGCCTTTGTGCCGCCACAAGAAAGTTGGCTGCCGTTGCGGCCCAGTAGAAAGCCTCGAGCTGCTTGAGCGTCATGTTTCTATAAAGCGAACAAAGTCGTGCGAATTTTATCGCTTTTGCACACGCACGAATGTCCGCAGAATTCGGGCCGGAAACACTGCTGGCGCCCGCGCGTGCCAACCACTACAACGACCAGGAGACCCGATTGACGATGCCCACCCCACTGCTTACCCGTCGCCAGCTCACGCTGCTTGGCCTTTCTGCTGCCGCCTTGCCCGCATGGGCTCAGGAATGGACGCCCAGTCAGCCCATCAACATCCTGGTCGGGTTCGCCCCCGGGGGGTCGGCCGACCAGATCGCCCGACAGCTGGCCTTCGCAGCCAAGACCATCATTCCTGTTCCCGTGGTGGTGAACAACCGCGTGGGCGCAGCGGGCGCCATTGCCGCGCAAGCCACAGCCGAGGCCAAGCCCGATGGCTACACGCTCTTCGTCGGCGGTGGCAGCGAAACGTCCTCAGTGGGTCACTTCCGCCCTCTGGCGTACGACCCCCGCAAGTCGTTCACGCCCGTGATCAAGGTGTCACGCGCACCCAGCATCCTGGCGGTTCGAGCGGACTCGCGTTTCGCCAACATGAAGGCGCTGCTGGACGAAGCGCGCCAGGCACCTGAAAAAGTCTCGTACGGGTCGACAGGCGAAGGCGGCATCTTTCATGCAACCGCACTGGTTCTGGAAAAGCAGGCCGGACTCAAGTTGCTGCACGTGCCTTACCGTGGCGCAGCCGACTCCATGACCGCGCTGCTGGGAGGCCAGGTAGACAGCGCCTTCGGCGCGTACGAAGAGATGAAGGCCATGATCGACACGGGGCGAGTGCGCCCACTCGCCCTCTTTTCACGCACACGGCTGCCCTCGTTGCCAGAGGTCCCCACGATGCTCGAACTGGGCGTGCCGGTGGCGCTGGACAACATGAAGGGTTTGATGGCCCCGGCGGGCTTGCCCGACTCCGTTCGCCGCTACCTGCACGACAGCTTCCGCAAGGCCATGCAGACCGCCGAGTGGAAGGAGTGGGTGACGAAATCCGGTCTTACCCAGGACTACGCAGACGGGCCCGCCTTCCAGAAGGAAATCGTTGAGGCCTATGACCTGATCGGGAAGGCCATTGCGAAATGAGCGTTCCACAGCCGTTCACCCCTGGCTGCCCTGTCGGTTTCATCGGCCTCGGTGCCATGGGCGGTGGCATGGCGCAATGTTTGCTGCGCAAAGGCTACGACCTGTCTGTGTTCGCGCGACACCCGCAAGGCATTCAAGCGCTGGCCAGTGCAGGCGCACGCGCTGCCGATTCGGCTGCCGCCGTGGGTGGCCGCACGTCCCTGGTGTTTCTCAGCCTGCCAGATGCCACTGCCGTCGAAGATGCACTCTTTGGCGACGAAGGGCTTGCCGCTTCCCTGAAGCCCGGGAGTTGTGTCGTGGACACCAGCACCATTGCCGCCACCTCAGCGCGTGAATTGGGTCAGCGCCTGAATGCGGTGGGCGTACATCTGCTGGACGCGCCGGTGAGCGGCGGGCAGGCCGGCGCTCTGGCAGGCACGCTCGGTTGCATGGTGGGTGGTGAAGCCGCCGTACTGGCCGCATGCCGGGAGGCCCTGAGCGCCTTCTGCCAGACGATCACACACGTTGGCCCGCTCGGTGCGGGTCAAACGGTGAAAGCCTGCAACCAGGTCGCCGTGGCGGGCGCCCTGCTTGGCGTGGCAGATGCGCTGGCGCTCGCACGCGTTCAGGGGGTGGATCTCATGCTGATGCGGGATGTGCTCCTCGGCGGCGCAGCGCGCAGCTTCTCCCTGGAAAAACACGCGCCGCGTGTGATCGAGGGGCAGTTCACACCGGGCTTTCGCGCACACCTGATGCGCAAGGACCTGCGTCTGGCGCTGGAAACCGCTCGCAGCACCGGCGCCGAACTTCCGACCACAGCGCTCGCCGAGCGGATGCTGGATGCCTTGTGCGAGGGAGGCAGGGCCGACTGGGACTGGAGCGCTCTGGCGCTGCAGGTGCAGGTGCAGTCCGGGCTGGAAGTCCCCAGCCAGCGCGAAGCTGGCTGAGCGTCTGCCCAACAAGACATGGCATCTCCATCTGTGGCCTCGCAGGCGCATACCCCATCACGACCCGGCAACAAGGCAAACGCACGCCAGAAACTGCCTGCTCGCTGGAAACACATTCTCTGCCTCGACGACTTTGACAAAGCGGCCCGGCGACACCTCCCCTGGCCCGTGTACAGCTACATCGCGGGCGCGGCGGAAACCAACCAGTCATTTCGCGCCAACCGCGAGGCCTTCGGGCAATACGAGTTCATACCCCGGGTATTGGTGGACATCACCCAGCGGGACACAGGAACCCGCCTGTTGGGTCAACGTTTTGACGCTTCATTCGGCATCGCCCCCATGGGCCTGGCGGCGCTATCTGCCTATCGGGGTGACATTGCCCTGGCGGCTGCAGCCCATCGCGAGAACATTCCGTTCGTGATGAGCGGCTCATCGTTGATCCGTCTGGAGGACGTCATCCAGGTGAACCCCGACGCCTGGTTTCAGGCCTACCTGCCGGGCGACGACGACGGCATGCTCGCCTTGCTGGACCGCGCCAGTACGGCCGGCTACAGAACGCTGGTCATCACCCTGGACACGCCTGCTGCCGCGAACCGCGAAAACAATGTGCGGGCCGGCTTCTCCATACCCGTGCGGCCCAGCGTGCGCCTGGCGTGGCAAGGCATCACCCATCCGCGCTGGCTGTTCGGCACGTTCTTGCGCACGCTGGCAATGCATGGCATGCCGCACTTTGAAAACAGCTATGCGACGCGCGGTGCCCCCATCCTCTCGCCCCACGTCGAGCGCAACCTGGGCGACCGGGGCCACGTGAACTGGCGCCACCTGCGCATGATCCGTGCGCACTGGAAAGGACCGTTGATCGTCAAGGGCGTGCTCGACGCCCGCGATGCGCGCCAGGCCGCGGACGAAGGCGCCAATGGTGTGATCGTCTCCAACCACGGTGGTCGCCAACTCGATGGGGCCGTCGCGCCCTTGCGCGTGCTGCCGCAGGTCGTCAAGAGCTGCCCGGACATTCCCGTGATGCTCGACAGCGGCGTGCGCCGCGGCAGCGACGTCCTCAAGGCACTCGCCTTGGGTGCGAAGTTCGTCTTCGTGGGCAGGCCTTTCAGCTTTGCCGCATCCGTCGCGGGCGAAGCGGGGGTGCTGCATGCCATCGAGCTTCTCAAAGCCGAGGTGTCACGCAACATGGCACTCATGGGAGTCACGTCCATCGATCAGCTTGAACCGGGCTGCCTCTTCAGTCCAAACACCCTTCCATTTCCGAAAGACCTTTCATGATCGGCCTTCAAATCCTTCAGCGCACACAGTGCATCGCCGCCTCGCACATCAAGGCGTTCAGCGAAATTCCTGTGGCCAACATCAGCGACTGCATGACCCGCATGAGCGCCGGTGGCCCACGGCTGCGACCCATGCACCAGAGCGGCCGCCTGGCGGGACCTGCGCTCACCGTCAAGACCCGACCGGGTGACAACCTGATGATTCACAAGGCGCTCGACATGGCGCAGCCGGGCGATGTGATCGTCGTCGACGGCGGCGGTGACCTCACGAACGCCCTCATTGGCGAGTTGATGACCACCTTCGCCATCAGCCGGGGCGTGGCAGGCTTCGTCATTCATGGCGCCATCCGCGATATCGATGTCATCGGCAGCAGCGACTTCCCCGTCTACGCCGCCGGCATCACGCACCGCGGCCCTTACAAGGATGGTCCAGGCGAAATCAACGTCCCCATTGCCATCGATGGCATGGTGATTCATCCGGGTGACCTGATGCTGGGCGACGCGGACGGCGTACTGTGCGTGCCACTGGCTGAGGCAGACGCCCTGCTCGCCGCAGCCCGCCAGAAAGCAGAGGCGGAAAAAAAGACGCTGGTGGACATTGCTGCCGGACAGCTCGATACCTCGTGGGTGGACGCGACACTGCAGCGCCTGGGCTGCCCCACCACGCCGCGTTAAGCTCCCGCAATGCGCTGGGCCAGCCGCCAGACCGCCATGCGGTGACCAGCCGCCAGGGCGTCGGGCGAGGCGTCGGCCAGCGGCACATCGATGTCGGCCTGACCCAGCACGGGGGGCGTGGCGCCGGCCTGCACATCGGTGAGTGACCAGCGCGCCTGCAGCCGCAGCGACTGGCGAGCGCTGTCGGCCAGGAGCGCGTCGATCTCCACGCGCAGCTGCCGCGTGACGTTGACGCCCGCCGGTGACGGTGCCCGCCATACCAGGCGCTCGCCGCGCAACAGCGCGAGATCGGCCACCAGGCGGCGCGGCACGCTCTCGCGCAGCGGCTCGGCCCAGCGGTGTCCCGGCAGCGGCACCAGCGAGGCGGCCCCGGAAGACACCACCAGCGTGTCGCGGTCCAGAGCACCCGGCAGACGCACCTGGCCCGACACCTCCCACACCGCGCCATCTCCCGGCCTCGGCGCGGGCCTGGGCTCAGGGGGTGCGGCGCGCAGCTCGTACCAGCGGGTGGGCGGTGCGGGGGTTCCGGCGCAGCCCACCGCCATCGCGGCAGGCACCACGCTCATCGTCACGAGCACCGTGCGGCGGTTCATGGCATGGCGTTTCATTCGTTGACCTTTCTGCCGCGCAGCAGCGCATCGGGTTGTTGTTCGAGGGCCTCGGCCAGATCGCGCAGCGCACGGGCCGCGCGCGAGAGATCGTCCAGTGCGCGGTCGGCGCCCACCATGAGCTGCGAGTCGCCTGCGGTGGCCTCGCGCAGGGCGCCGGCCGTGCGACTCACTTCGTTGGCCGCGCGCTGCAGGTTCTGCACCAGCGGTGCGTCGGGTGCCAGCAGGTCAGAGACGCGTTCGGACGTGCGCCCCACCCCCGCGGCTGTCTGGTCCACCGAGCGGGCGGCCTTGTCCAGGCTGCCCATGGCCGAGGTGGTCGACTTGAGCGAGCGCTGCAGTTCTTCGGCCATCGGGTCCAGCCGCTTGTCCAGCCGTTCGGACACGCGCTTGACCGTGGCCGTGATCTCGGCGAGATCGCTCAGCGCCTGGTTGAGCTGAGGACCCGAAATCACCGCACGGGCCGAGGCCGCGATGGCGGCCAGGTCGTCGGTGATCTTGCGCAGGTCAATGCCTTCCACCTGGTCGCGCAGGTTCTGAATGGCGGTGGCCGTGGTGGGAATCTCGATGAGCCCACGCGGCACGTTGCGCGTGCTGGCGGTGCGCTTGGGGCGCAGGTCGAGGTCGACGTACAACAAGCCCGTGAGCAGGCTCTGCATGGAGAGCTGCGCGCTCAAGCCCCGCTCGACCAGCGCAGGCAGGGCCAGGCCGGGCTCGTCTGCGTCGGAACGTTTACCGTCCAGGCCGCGCACGGCATCGCTGTCGAGCACGGCCACCACGGGAATCGAGAACGCATCGGCGTTGCGGTCGTAGGACACCTCGATGGACTCCACGCTGCCCACGCGCACGCCGCGAAACACCACGGGCGCGCCGACCTGCAGGCCATACACGGAGCCGCTGAAGTACATCACCGTGCGCTCCTTGCGGGTGAAGTAGTTGCTGCCGGCCAGCGTGATGATGGCGATGGCAATCAACGCGATGCCGGCCACCACGAAGGTGCCGATCAGGGTGGGGTTGGCCTTGCGCTTCATGCGTGTTCCTCCTGTGGTGCCGGGGCCCCGCGCCGAAGGAAGCGCTGCACCTCCTCGGGGCCGTGTTGTCGCAGTTCCCTGGGCGGGCCCAGGGCGGTCATGGTCTTGGTGTGTGCGTCCAGAAACAGCAGGCGGTCTGCCAGCGCAAAGATGCTTTCGAGTTCGTGGCTGACCATCACCACCGTGGTGCCGAGATCGTCGCGCAGATGCAGGATGAGCTCGTCCAGATGGGCCGAGGTCAAGGGGTCCAGCCCGGCGGAAGGTTCGTCCAGAAACAGCAGCGGCGGATCCAGCGCCAGCGCGCGGGCAATGGCGGCGCGCTTGCGCATGCCTCCGCTGAGCGTGGCGGGCTCGGCATCGAAACTGCCCGCCAACCCCACCAGCGCGAGCTTGAAGCGCGCTTCCTGCTCGCGCTGCTCGGCGCTCATGTGGGTGAGCACCTGCATGGGCAGCATCACGTTTTCGCCCACGGTCATGCTGCTCCAGAGCGCGCCCGCCTGGAACATGACGCCAAACGACTGCAGCAAGCCTGTCTTCTCGTCCTCGTCGGCGGCATACAGATCGTGCGTGCTCCCGTACAGCACGCGCCCCTTGGCCGGCTGCTGCAGGCCGATCAGGTGGCGCAGCAAGGTGCTCTTGCCACAGCCGCTGCCCCCGGCCAGCGCCAGCACTTCGCCGGGAAGAATCTCGAAGTTCAGGTCGCGCTGCACCACGTTGCTGCCAAAGGCCATGGTGACCGCTTCCACTGTCACCAGTGGCGTCTGCGCGCAAGAGCTTGTGGTTTGTTGCATCTAGAAGTCCAGGCGTTGAAACACCACGGTCAGCACGGAGGCGACCACCACGATCCACACGATGGCCTGCACCACGGCCGCAGTCGTGGCGTCGCCCACGGCCTGCGCACTGCGTCCCGCAGACATGCCTTGCAGGCAACCTGCCAGCGCCACCAGCACCGAGTACGCCGTGCCCTTGATCAGGCCCACGAGCACATGCGGCAGCGTGATGGCTTCCATGCTGGCGTACACGTATTCCAGCGGCGTCACCCCATAGATGCCCACCGCCACCAGCCAGCCCACGGCCATGCCCACCAGCGCGCCGAAGGCCGTGAGCAAGGGCCCGACGATCAGCAGCGCGAGCACGCGCGGCAGCACCAGAAAGTCCACCGGGTTCACGCCCATGGTGGCCAGCGCGTCCACTTCTTCGTTGGCGCGCATGCTGCCGATCTGCGCGGCAAACGCCGCGCCCACGCGCCCGGCCAGCACGATGCCCACCAGCAGCGCGGCCACTTCCCGCACCACGCCCACGGTCACGAGGTCGGCAATATAGGTCTGGGCACCGAAGCGCTGCAATTGCGCCGCGCCCATGTAGGCCACGATCAGGCCCACCAGAAAGCACACGAGCGACACGATGGGCAGGCTGCGCGGGCCGGTCTGGTCGATCTGCCACGCGAGGTCGGAGGCGCGCATGTCGCTGCGCCCACGCATGAAGCGCCCGAGCGACATCAGCACCTCGCCAAAGAAAGTCAGCGTCTTGCGGCGCACGGCCCAGGCTGCAGCAGCGCGCGCGCCCACCCTGGTCACCGGCCCCGGCACCGCGGCCGCGCTCGCACGGGCGGGCGACGCAGAATCCAGCGCCAGCGTGACGATCTGCTGAAGGCCTGCAGGCAAGCCTTGCAGATCCAGCGGTGTTTCGCGACGCGCCAGCGGCTCGAGTTGATGCCACAACGACGACGCCAGCGCAGCGTCCCACGACCGCAGCGCGTGCGCATCAAAGCGCACGGCTTCGACGGCGTCTGCCTGTGGGGGTTGGGGCAAGGGAGCGCGGTGCCCGCGCCACGGGCCGCTGAGTTCCAGCACGAGCGCACCGCCCTGTGAGACCCAGCGTGCACCCGGCGCCTGCGTCTCGTCACTCACCTCCATCGTGTCCGACGAGGCATTTCCGCTCGAGGCATCGCGCATGGAAGAACCCATTCATCTTCGGAGTCTGGATTCTATCGATCGACGGCAGGCGCAAGCCCGCTGCCATGTAGGACAACGCCGCGTCATCGCCCCGAAAACGAACCAGATCCGTGGCCCTGCGTTCCAATGAACCGTGATCTCGACCGACCCGCTCCACCCCCCGTCCGCCATCCGCAGCGCCCCGCGCGCCGGGAGCCAGGCATGAGCCGGCGCACGCGCGCAGCCTGGGCGGCCGCAGGCGTGGCGGGTGTGCTGGGCGCAGGCCTGGTGTGGGGTGAGCTCAGTGGCTGGCCGGTGCTGCGCCAGCCCATCGAGAACGCGGCGTCACAACAGGTGGGTGTGCCGGTGTCCCTGCAGGGCCGCTTCAAGCTGCACCTGCTGTGGCGCCCGCGCGTGGAGGTGGATCGGCTGCGCATCGGGTCCGAAGACCGTTTTGGGGCGCCGCACCTGCTGGACGCAGAGCGCATCACCCTCGCCTGGCAATGGCGTGACCTGTGGCACTGGCAGCGGGGTGAGCGGCTGCGTGTGCAGCGGCTGCAGGCCGACACGCTGGACGCGCGGCTCATGCGGCTGCCCGATGGCACGGCCAACTGGCAGCTGGGGCAACGCGATCCGCCACCCGATGCGCAAGACACCGATGTGGCCACTGCACTGCCGCGCTTTGGCGCGCTCGTGATGGGCCAGGGCCGCATCGCGCTGAAGGACCAACTGCAAGACATCGACCTGGCCATTGACGTGCAGGGCAGCGAGGGCGAAGCCGTGAGCGATGCGGCATCGGGGTACCGGGCATCGCTCTCGGGCCGCTACCGCACCTTGCCCTTGAAGCTGCAAGTGCGCGCGGGCAGCACCCTACCCCTGATCCAGGACCCCGAGGTCGCGCCGGACGCGCCCTGGGTGCCGCTGCGCGTGCAAGGCACGGCGGGCGCCGCGCGCCTGCTGTTCGACGGGCAGGCCGCCGCCTTGCTGGGCCTGCCACGCCTCGATGGTGCCTTGCAGTTCCAGGGCCGCTCGCTGGCCGAGGTGGGGCGCCCACTGGGCATCACGCTGCCGCAAACACCGCCGTTTGACCTGCGCGGTCGCCTGTCCCAAAACGCAGGCACATGGCGGCTGCAAGCGTCCCGCGCCACCATCGGCAGCAGCCGCCTGGCCGGCGACCTGCGGTTTCATCAACTCGCGCAGCCGCGCCGCCTCACCGGTGAGCTCACCGGCTCCAAACTCGCTTTTGCCGACCTCGGCCCGGCCATCGGTGGCGAAGGTGGCACAGCAGCACCCCCGGCTCGGCAAGTGGCCCGGGGCCGCGTGCTGCCGCAACGCCCGTTTGACCTGCCCTCGCTCAAGGCGATGGACGCCGATGTGCAGGTGAAGATCGACGAAGTCGATTTCGGCACACCCGCCATGGCGCCGTTGCGGGGCCTGCAGACGCGCATTCAACTCATGGCCGGCGTGCTGCGCCTGGACGACTTGCAAGCCACGGTATCGGGGGGCCAGTTCAGGGGCATGACCCAGCTCGACGCCAACACCCAGCCCGCGCAGTGGCAAGCCCGCCTCGACATCGCCAACGTGGACATCGCCGGCTGGATGCCGGGCCTGCGCCCCGACGCCGCACCCGGTAAAGCCACCGCCACCACTGCGACCAAGACGCTCAAGAAGGAACGCGATCAAGCGCGCCAGGGTGGCGAACAGGCCGTGCAGTCCTACGTGACGGGTGTGCTCTTTGCGAAGCTCGATGTGCGCGGCGCGGGCCGCTCCACCGCCGACATCCTCGGCTCGCTCAACGGCCCTGTCGACCTCACGCTGCGCGACGGAACGATCTCGCACCTGGCCACCGAAGCCATGGGCCTGGACGTGGCGCAGGCCCTGGGCGTGTTCATCCGCGGCGACCATCCGCTGCCGTTGCGCTGCGCCCGCTTCGAGCTGCAGGCGCGCGACGGCGTGATGGAGCCGCGCCTGGCGGTCATCGACAACCAGGACAGCACGGTGCGCATCGCTGGCCAGGTGAACCTTCGCGACGAGACCATGGCGCTGCGCCTGGTGACGCAGCCCAAAGACTGGTCGCTGCTCTCGCTGCGCACGCCCATCACCGTGAGCGGCACGCTGGGCCAGCCCGCCGTGGGCATCGAAGGCCGTGGTCTTGCCGGGCGCGTGCTCGGGGCGCTGGCGCTGGGTGCCGCCGCCGGCCCGGCCGCTGCCGTGCTGCCGCTGATGGAACGCGGCAGCCAGACCGATGGCGACCCCTGCATCAGCGCTGCGGCAACCCCTCGCAAGCCCTGACCCGCAAGCCGCCACACCGGCGGATTGGATCCCTCCGGGCGCTGTCCCTGCGCGCCAGAAAACAGCGCGGAAATTCCGGCGCTGTTCGCGCCTTTTCGAGTTGCGGGCGCAACCAGAATCACATTTTCCTTAAGTTGACCGATCGGTCAACGATATAGGTCAGGCGAGCGTCACCGCTGCAAGAGCGTGTGCCCGTCGTACCCCCAAAGCCATTCCTTGATTTGAAAGAAACCAGCCCTTGAACCTCATCCAGAACCTCAAAGTCGGCCCGCGTCTGATCGCCGCTTTCCTTGTCATCTGTGCCATCTGCGCACTGGTGGGCGGTGTCGGCATCGTCAACATGTCAAAGATCAACGACGAAGCCACCAAGATGTACGAGAGGGAGCTGATGGGCCTCTCCTACATCAAGGAAGCCAACATCAACCTGATCTACGCCGGACGCGCGCGGTCCAACTTCATGCTGGCCACCACCCCCGAGGAACGCGCTGCCAACAAGGCCACCGTGGACAAAAGCATGGCCACGGCCGCAGAGTTGCTGTCCAAGGCTGCACCGCTGTTCTCTGCGCCGGAAGCCATCGTCATGCTCAAGCAGGCGCAAGCTTCCCTGGCTTCCTACGGTGGCCACCTCAACACCGCGCTGTCGCTGGCGGCGCAGGACAGCCTGCTCAGCCGCAGTGACGCCCTCACCCAGGCCCTGAACAACGCCCGCGTGGAGTCCACGAAGGTGGACGATCTCTTCACCGAGCTCTCGAAGATCAAGGAAGCCAATGCGAGTGCCGCCAACGACCTGACCGACGAGCTCTACAGCACCAGCCTGACCATGATGCTGACACTGATCGTGGCCGCCGTGGGCATCGGCATGACGCTCGGTATCGTCATCAGCCGCTCCATCACCGTGCCCCTGAAAGAAGCGGTGCGCGTGGCAGAAACCGTGGCCTCCGGCGACCTGACCTCCCGCATCGACGTCAGCAGCAAGGACGAGACCGGCCAATTGCTCACGGCGCTCAAAGCCATGAACACCAGCCTGCTGAACATCGTGAGCAACGTGCGCTCGAGCTCCGAATCGATCGCCACCGGCAGCTCGCAGATTGCCATCGGCAACAACGACCTGAGCCAGCGCACCGAAGAGCAGGCCAGCAACCTGGAGCAAACCGCCGCCTCGATGGAAGAGCTCACCTCCACCGTGCGCCAGAACTCCGAGACGGCCCGCCAGGCCAACCAGCTCGCCAACACGGCCAGCGAAGCCGCCATTCAGGGCGGTGCCGTGGTGGGCCAGGTGGTGGGCACCATGCAGGAGATCACCGAGAGCTCGCGCAAGATCAGCGACATCATCGGCGTGATCGATGGCATCGCGTTCCAGACCAACATCCTGGCTTTGAACGCCGCCGTGGAAGCCGCCCGAGCCGGTGAGCAGGGCCGTGGCTTTGCCGTGGTGGCCGGTGAGGTGCGCAACCTCGCACAGCGCAGCGCAGGCGCTGCCAAGGAGATCAAGACCCTCATCAACGACAGCGTGGAAAAAGTGGAAGTGGGCTCCCGTCTGGTCGATGACGCGGGCCGCAACATGGAGGGCATCGTGGCGCAGGTCAAGCGCGTCACCGACATGATTGCGGAGATCAGTGCCGCCAGCGTCGAACAGTCGCAAGGCATCAGCCAGGTGGGCGACGCGGTGCAGCAGCTCGACCAGGTGACACAACAGAACGCGGCCCTGGTGGAAGAAAGCGCAGCGGCGGCGGACAGCCTCAAAGGGCAGGCAGCGCGGCTGGCAGAAATCGTGGGCGTGTTCAAGGTCTGAGGATGGCGGCGCCCATGTGACCGCTGGCGGCGGGCGTGGGGCCGACAATGGCCACCATGCCCCACCCCTCCTCGACCCCCTCCTCGACCCCGCCTTCGTCCGACGCGACCGCGCACACGCCACCCCGCCTGCTCCAGAGCGCCTCCAACTTCCGCGACCTCGGTGGCCACAGCGGCCTGGACGGTCGCCGTGTGCGCCTGAGGCGCGTGTACCGCTCCGACCACCTCGCGGCGCTCACGCCGCAGGACCGGGCCGCACTGCAAGGCCTGGGCGTGACGCACCGCATCGACTTCCGCGGTGTGGCCGAAAGCGCCGCGCTGCCTTCCGATGTGGATGGCCTCACCCCGCTGGCACTGTCGATCGAACCCACCGTGGTGCACCGGGTGCAGGCCCTGCTGGCCCGGGGCACCGAACCCACCGAAGCCGAAGCGGTCGCGCTGATGTGCCAGACCTACCGGGGCTTTGCGCGCGAAGCCGCCCCGGTGTATGCGCGCTTCTTTCGTCACTTGCTGGACCACAGCACGCCCGTGGTGTTTCACTGCACGGCGGGCAAAGACCGCACGGGGTTTGCGGCCGCGCTGCTGCTCGGCGCACTGGGCGTTTCCCGCGACGACATCCTGCAGGACTACCTGCTCACCAACCGCCTGTATGTGCGCAGCCCGCTGGTGGAAGCGCGCGGCCCGGCGCACGTGATGGACGTGCTCTGGAGCGTGCAACCCGCGTTTCTGGACGCCGCCTTCGCCACCATCGAGCAGGACTTTGGCGGTCTGCCGCGCTACCTGGAAGGGCCGATGGGTCTGGGCGCGCGCGAACTGCAACAGCTGCGCGACGCGCTGCTGGAAGGCTGAGCCGGAGGGGGTCTTCGGGCATCTACAATTCGCGCCCCTTCCTTCCTCCCCGTGCACGCCTCATGCCCATCACCGTCAACCCGGAACTGCAAGCCTACATCGACCCCCTGACGCCCGATGAGCACGACGCACTGGAACGCAGCCTGCTCACAGAGGGGTGCCGCGACGCCCTGGTGCTGTGGGGCGACGTGCTGGTGGACGGCCACAACCGCTATGGCATCTGCCAGAAGCATGGCTTGCCATTCCAGACGGTGCAGAACCCGAACTTCCAGTCCCTCGAAGACGTGCACCTGTGGATGATCGACCAGCACCTGGGCCGGCGCAGCGTGTCGGACTTTCAGCGCGGCGTGCTCGCCCTGCGCAAGCGCGAGATCCTCACCGAGCGGCGGGCGCGCTTTCTGGCGGCCACGCCGTCGCCCCAGGACCTGCCGGCGGACGCCGATGCCCTGCCCGCTGCCGCGCCTGCGGCCTCCAGCACCGCGGTGCCCGAGCCGAAGCCGCTGCGCAGCCGCGAAGACATCGCCAAGGCCGCGCGCCTGAGCAGCGGCCAGGTGGTGATGATCGAAAAAATTCAGAAGCAGGCCGCGCCTGAGCTGGTGCAGGCGCTCAAGGCCGGCAGCATCTCGCTCAACGCCGCCGCCGTGGTGGCCAGCCTGCCGGCAGACGAGCAAAAGGTGGCCGCGCTGGCCGGCAAGAACGAATTGAAGCTGGTGGCCAAACGCGTGCGCGACGCCGCACGGCGCAAGGCCAACGAAGCGGAAGGCGCCGATGACGCCACGGCGCAACCGCTCGACGAACTCACCGCGCTGCGCGAAAAGGTCGCTGCGCTGCAGGCGGAAAATGCCGCGCTGCGCGAGCAGGTGTCGGCGCTGCGCCAGCAACTGGCCGAAGCGCCGACGGCCTGAGCTGGGCCGGCTTCAGCCGTCTGCAGGCTGCCGTGCCGTGGCGCGCAGCGCCTGCGGCGTGGCGCTGGGGAACCCGAAAAATTCCAGATAAGCGGGTATCTGCTCGAAGAGCATGTCGGTGCCGACCTGAACGCGACACCCGCGCGCCTGCGCGGCGGCCAGCAGCGGGGTCACCTCACGCCGCATGACCACCTCGCCCACCCAGGTGGATGCCGCGAGCAACGAGACATCGAACGGCAGCGGGTCGCCGTCGTTCATGCCCAGCGGCGTGGCGTTGACGACCAGATCACAACCCCGCGGATCGCGGCTGCCAGTGCTCACCCCGATCTCGGGGTGGTGCAGCGCCAGCCGCTCGCGCAACCGCTCGGCCAGCGCCGCGTTCTCATCGATCAGGCGCAACGCGCCCACGCCTGCGCCAGCCAGCGACGCCGCAATGGCGCAGCCCACACCGCCTGCCCCCACCACCAGCGCCGTGCGGCCACGCACATCGAAGCCCTTGCGCTGGATGCCGCGCACAAAGCCTGCGCCATCGAACTGTTCTCCGACCAGGCGGCCACGGGTATCGCGGCGCACCGCATTGCACGCACCCGCCACGTGCACGGCGGGCGACGCCTCATCGAGCAGGCCCACCGTGTGCACCTTGTGCGGCATGGTGATGAGCGCGCCGCGCACGTTCTCCAGCGCGAACACGGCGCGAAGGAAGCGCGCAAAGTCATCGGCGCGGCAGGCCATGGGCACCACCACGGCGTTGATGCCTTGCGCTTCGAAATGCGGGTTGTAGATCAGCGGCGCCTTGAAGGCGTGCGTGGGGTGGCCAATGTGCGCAATGAGCTCGGTGTTGCCGTCGATGCAGAACGCGCGGTCCATGAGCTCAGCCCGTGTAGCCCGCCAGGCGGGGCAGGAACAGCACCATGTCCGGCCACAGCGTGACCAGCGCCAGCGCGCCGACCATGACCACCAGGAAGGGCACCATCTCGCGCACCAGCTCCATGAGCGAGATGTCGGCGATCTTGGTCATCATGAAGAGCAGCAAGCCGTAGGGCGGCGTCACCAGGCCGATCATGATGTTGAGCACCGCCACCACGCCAAAGTGCACCGGGTCCACACCCAGCGCCACCGCCGTGGGCAGCAGCACCGGCAGGATCACCAGAATGATGGTGGAGCCCTCCAGAACGCAGCCGAGCAACAGCAGGATCAGGTTGACCAGCAGCAGGAAGCCCAGCGGAGACAGGTCGAAGGACGCGAGCACGCTGCTCAGGCTGGCGGGAATGTTCTCCACCGTGATCACGTAGTTGAAGACCAGCGCACCGGCGATCAGCATGCCGATGGAAATGCTGATGCGGGCGCTGCTCAGCAGCGCGTCATACACATCGCGCCAGCCGATGCTGCGGTACAGCACCACCGAAATCAGCAATGCGTAGGCCGCCGCCAGACCCGCGGCCTCGGTGGGTGTGGTGATGCCGGTGTAGAGGCAGCCCAGCAGCACCACGGGCAGCATGAGCGCAGCAAAAGCTTCGCGCGTGATGCGTGGCAGCTCGCGCAGCGGCACCCGGGGCTCCACCGGAAACTGGCGCTTTTTGGCCAGGTAATGCACCAGGCCCATCTGCACGCCACCGAGCAGCAGGCCCGGCAGCACACCGGCGATAAAGAGAAAGCCGATCGACGTGCCCGACACCAGCGCATACAGCACCATGGGAATCGATGGCGGCAGGATCGGGCCGATCACCGAGGACGCTGCGGTGAGCGCGGCGGCAAAGCCTTTGGTGTATTTGCCGTCCTTGGTCATCATGACCTGCATCAGCTTGCCGGAGCCCGCGGCGTCGGCCAGGGCCGAGCCCGACATGCTCGCAAACACCACGCTCTGCAGCACGTTCACCTGCGCCAGACCGCCAGGAAAGTGGCCCACCAGGGCATTGCAGAAGCGCATCAACCGGTCAAGCACGCTGCCCGAAGCCATCAGGGTCGCGGCCAGGATGAACAGCGGGATCGCCAGCAGCAGGAAGCTGGAGTAGGTGCCGTTGAGCAACTGCTCGGCCACGGTCCCCATGTCCATGCCGCGCAGGTACAGGTACAGCACGGAGCCGCCAATCATGGCCTGCCCCACGGGCACGCCCAGCAGGCTGAGCGCCAGGATCGTGCCCAGCGCGAGGGAGAAAGGGCTGGTGAAGTTCACAGGGGAGAGCTGGTGTGGTCAGAGGGTGCCGCCGCGGGTTCTTTGCCCCGCAGCAGCTGCACAAGGTTCCAGGCATGGCGTGCGATCACCGCCACCGAGAAGACGAGATAGATCGAAAACAGCACGTCAAAGCGCGTGTTGAGGTAGGAGCTTTTCTCCACCTTCATGAAGCTCACGTAGTCGTAGGCCGCGGGCAACTGCATGCCGAACAGCACGATGACGCTGACCGAACCGACGACGCCCATGCCGATGCGCGTGCGCCGGCCCGCCCCACCCGAAATGAAGTCGATGCGGATTTCCTCGTGATCTTTCAGCACGAAGGCGGCGCCCCACAGCACCAGCCACAACCACGCCAGCAGCGACACCTCGGTGGTCCAGCCCACGGGCCAGTTGAAGAGGTAGCGCAGCGCGATCTGGACGATGAACGCCACGAAGATGATGGCCAGCAGGCCGGCCGCGACGAACTCGGCAAAACGGGAGAGCGGGCGCAGGGGAGTCATTCGGAAGGCTTCAAAAAAATGCCGCATGGATAAGTGCCACCCGCAGACACCGCGCAAGGCGCAGTGCGGGAGCGTTCTATTTCATCGCGTTGATCTTGTCCAGCATGCCGGCGGGCCACTGCTTGGCTTCGTCCGATGCCAGGTAGACCTTTTGCGCGTGCTCGCGGAAGGCGGCAATGTTGGGCGTGTACACGTCCAGGCCCTGGCTCTTGAAGCCGTCGGCCAGTTCTTTCTCACGCTTGAGGTGCTCGGCCGTGCTCCACGCAATCGCCTTGTCGGCCGCAGCCTGAAAGGCCTTCTGCCGGGCGGGAGACATGCCCTGCCACACCTTCATGTTGAGCGTGAGCAGGTCGTAGCCCACCAGGTGCGAGGTCAGCACGATCTGCGACATCACCTCGTAGAACTTCATGTTCTGCACGTTGGGCAGCGGATTGTCCTGACCGTCGATGGCGCCCGTCTGCAGGCCCGTGTAGGTCTCGGCGTAGGCCATGGGCGTGGGGTTGGCGCCGATGGATCGGCCCAGCAGCTGCCAGCTGTCGCCCGGGGGCATGCGCAGCTTCACGCCCGCCAGATCGGCCGGCACGTTGATCTTCTTCTTCGTCTTCAACCCCACCTGGCGCGTGCCGAAAAAGGTGGGGCCGAGCACCTTCACCTTGAGCTGGTCTTCCACCATCTTCTTCATCTGCGCACCCATGTCGCTGGCGAAGAAGTTGGTGAGGTGGTTGGCATCGCGAAACAGGTAGGCCGACGTCAGCAACGACCAGGCGGGAATCTGCTTGGAGATGTCCTGCGGGCCGACGTTGCCCATCTCGAGGTTGTCGCGCTGCAGCGCCACCAGCTCGGTGCCCTGGCGAAACAGCGTGGAGTTGAGAAACACCTCCACCTTGAAGTCGGCCTCGATGTCCTTGGCCAGCATCTTCATCATGTCGGCGCGAATGTCCTTGTCGGAGAACACGGCAGCAAAGCGCAGCGTGGGCTGGGCCTGCGCCCAGGCGGGCACCAGTGAGGCGCCCGCCAGCGCGGCACCGGCTTGCAGGGCTGCGCGGCGGTTGGGTTGAACGTTCATGGTGATGTCTCCTGTTGTGTGTGGGATGAGAACCGGAAAAACAGAACCTCAGGCGGCCACCAGCGCCAGGCGCTGCGCCACCGCGCGAAGGGCGAGCTCGTAGCCAAACGGGCCAAAGCCGCAGATCACGCCGGTGGCCGCGAGCGAGATCAGCGAATGCTGGTAAAGCGGATCGCGGCGGTGGATGTTGGTGATGTGCACCTCGGCCAGGGGCTGGTCAAGCGTCTTGAGCGCGTCGAGCAGCGGGATGGACCGAAACGACAGGCCCGCCGGATTGATCACCACCGCCGCGGCCTTCTCGCGCGCCTCCTGCACCCAGTCCACCAGCACACCTTCGTGGTTGGACTGGCGGAACTCGCACCGGTAGCCCAGCTCCGCCGTGACCCGCTCGCACATCTGCTGCACCTGCGCCAGCGTCGTGCCGCCGTACAGGTGTGGCTCACGAACGCCCAGCAGATTGAGGTTTGGGCCGTTGAGGATGTAGAAGGTGTCGTTCATGTGCACGGATTCTTGGGCCATGGTGGGACAATCTTTCCAAACTGGAAACACATTCCTCATTACAAAAACTGGAGACGCCATGAGCCTTGCCCTCGACCGTGGACTGACGTTGCTCGAACACCTGGCCGACCACCCGGGCGGCCTGCCGCTGGCCCTGATGGCGTCCGAGCTCGACATGCCCCTGAGCGCCTGCCACCGCCTGCTGGTGGAGTTGCAGCGCCGCGGCTATGTGCGGCAGGCCCACAAACAGGGCGACTACATGCTCACCACCAAGGTCGTATCGCTCGGCCTGGGGTACCTCAGCCATGCGGGCATCGTCGACATCGCCGAGCCGCTGCTGGAGCGGCTGGCGCACAAGTCCGGCGAGCTGGTTCGCCTCTCCATCGTGGATGAGGACCGCCTGACATGGGTGGCCAAGTCACAAGGCACGCGGCAGGGGCTGCGCTACGACCCCGACATGGGCATGGACGCGCGCCTCTCCTGCACCGCCTCGGGCCACGCCTGGCTGCTCACCCTGAGCGATGAACGCGCGGTAGAACTCGTGGCGCGGCAGGGCTTTGGCGCGCCGGCGCAATACGGGCCGAAAGCCCCCACCACGGTGAAGGCGCTGCTGGGCTTCCTGCACGCGGCGCGCGTGCGCGGCCACTCCATGATCGAAGAGGTGTTTGCACCCGGGATGAACGCCATGGGCGCGCCCGTGATGCGGCGCAAGGAGGCCATTGGCGTCATCAGCATTGCAGGGCCGCGCTCGCGCCTGAGCGCAGCCCGCATGCGCGAGCTGGCTCCAGCGCTGCTGGCCGCCGCTGCCGAACTCGGCCCCATCAGCAACGGCTCCAGCCTGTTTGGACGCCCTCCCCTGGGCAAAGGCTGAACAGCCTCAACGCCCCACGTCCCTCCCACCCTCATTCACCCAGCTGCACCGCCATGCCGAACCACACCCCCATCCAGCACCCCACTCGCCCTGCCCGTGCGCCCCGGCGGCTTTGGCAAGGGCTGCCCTGCATGCTGGCCGTCTGGCTGGCGGCCTGCGCCACGCCACCCGGCGCTGTGCCCCCTGCGGCCCCGCAAGCCACACCACCCGAAGGCGCCTCCGGCCTCACGGCAAAACCGGGGTGGACCTTCCGGCAGCACGCGGTGGCGGCCGCCAACCCGCTGGCCACGGAAGCCGGAGCGCAGATCCTGCGCGCAGGTGGCAGCGCGGTGGACGCGGCCATCGCCGTGCAGATGGTGCTCACGCTGGTGGAGCCGCAATCCAGCGGCATCGGCGGTGGCGCGTTCCTGCTGCACTTTGACGGGCAGCGCGTGCAGGCCTTCGACGGCCGCGAAACCGCGCCCGCAGCGGCCACGCCGCAGCTCTTCCTGCGGCCCGACGGCAAGCCCCTGCCCTTCGCCGAGGCGGTGGCGTCGGGCCTTTCCGTGGGCGTGCCCGGCGCAGTGGCCATGCTGGCGCTGGCGCACCGCCAGCACGGCAAGCTCCCGTGGTCGCGCCTGTTCGAGCCGGCCATTGCGCTGGCCGAGCGCGGCTTTGCCGTGAGCCCGCGGCTGCACACCCTGCTCTCGCAGGAAACCGCGCTCAAGGCCGACCCCGTGGCTGCGGCCTATTTCTTCCGACCCGATGGCACACCTCATCCTGTGGGCCATGTGCTGCGCAACCCCGAGCTGGCCGAGGTGCTGCGCAACATCGCCGCCATCGGCCCGCTGGCCCTGCACGAAGGGCCGGTGGCACGCGCCATCGTGGCCAAGGTGCAGCAGCACCCGCTGCGCCCCGGCACGCTCTCGCTCGACGATCTGAAGCGATACCAGCCCAGGGAGCGCGAAGCCCTGTGCTTTGACCACCGTGCCGCGGCCCGGGCCTTGCGCATCTGCGGCTTTCCGCCGCCCAGTTCGGGCGCGGTGGCGGTCGGGCAAATTCTCGGCCTGATGGCGCGCACGCCGCAGGGTGCGCAACCGCTGGCCGGCGTGCCCGACGCGGACTGGCTGCACACCTACATGGAAGCGTCGCGCCTGGCGTTTGCCGACCGCGCGCAGTACCTCGCCGATCCCGACTTCGTCGCTGCGCCCGGTGGCG
This sequence comes from Hydrogenophaga sp., assembly GCF_019264445.1. GTDB lineage: Bacteria > Pseudomonadota > Gammaproteobacteria > Burkholderiales > Burkholderiaceae_C > Hydrogenophaga. Next base: position 14,544 of record NZ_JAHVAB010000089.1, on the reverse strand, counting down.
CATGGCAGAGCCTGCTCGCGCCGCGCTACCTCGACGAGCGCGCCCGCAGCATCACGCCCGCGCGGGCACCGCAGGCCATCCCGGGCCAGCCCGGTGGCGCGCCGAGCGCGTGGGCGCGCATGCCCGAGCAGCCCGAGTACGGCACCAGCCACATCAGCATCACCGACCGCTGGGGCAACGCGCTGGCCATGACCACCACCATCGAGGCCGGCTTCGGCTCGCGGATGATGGTCAGCACAAACCCCTCGCGCCCGGGCGGCTTCCTGCTCAACAACGAGCTCACCGACTTCAGCCTCACGCCCGCCGATGCGCAAGGCCGTCCTGTGGCCAACCGCGTGGAGCCCGGCAAGCGGCCGCGCTCGTCCATGTCGCCCACGCTGGTGTTCGACCAGGGCAGCGGCGAGCTGCTCATGAGCGCCGGCAGCCCGGGCGGGGCACTCATCATTCACTTCACGGCCAAGACGCTGCTGGCCACCTTGCAAGGCGGGCTGTCGCCGCAAGCGGCCATCGACCTGCCCAACTTCGGCACGCTGGGCGGGCCGGTGCTGCTGGAAGACAAGCGCTTTCCCGCCGCCACCGTGGCCCACCTGCGGCAGCGCGGCCACACCGTGGAAGAAACCGCCATGACCAGCGGCCTGCAGGCGCTGGTGCGCGGTCAGCAGGGGGGCCAGCGCGTCTGGCTGGGGGGTGCAGACCCGCGCCGCGAGGGCATCGTCGCCGGGGATTGAGGCACGGCGTTAAGCTTGGCACCCCCCGCCATGGCCATCCCCCAGACTTTCATCCAGGAACTGCTCAACCGCGTCGACGTGGTCGACGTGGTGGGCCGCTACGTGCAGCTCAAGAAGGGCGGCGCGAACCTGATGGGGCTGTGCCCGTTCCACGGCGAAAAGTCGCCCTCTTTCAGCGTCAGCCCGACCAAGCAGTTCTATCACTGCTTCGGCTGCGGGGCCAACGGCAATGCCATCGGCTTCCTCATGGAGCACGCGGGCATGAGCTTCATTGAAGCCGTGAAAGACCTCGCCCAGCAAACCGGCATGCAGGTGCCCGAAGACGACGCCTCGCCGCAAGACCGCGAGCGCGCGGCGCAGCAACGGCAGAAGCAGGCCACGCTCACCGACGTGCTGGAGAAAGCCGCACAGGCCTACGCCAAACAGCTCAAGGCCAGCCCGCGGGCGGTGCAGTACCTCAAAGGGCGCGGCCTGTCGGGCCAGATCGCCAAGACCTTCGGCATGGGCTATGCGCCCGAAGGCTGGCGCGCCCTGGCCAGCGTGTTCCCGGACTATCAGGAGCCGCTGCTGGTCGAGTCGGGCATGGTGATCGAGCACGAAGACGAGAAGGGCGCGGACGGCCAGTCCAAGCGCTACGACCGTTTCCGCGACCGCATCATGTTCCCGATCCGCAACGTCAAGGGCGAGTGCATCGGCTTTGGCGGGCGCGTGCTCGACAAGGGCGAGCCGAAGTACCTCAACTCCCCCGAAACTCCGGTGTTCAGCAAGGGCCGCGAGCTCTACGGCCTGTTCGAAGGCCGCACCGCCATCCGCGTGGCCGGCTACGCGCTCGTCACCGAGGGCTACATGGACGTGGTGGCCCTGGCCCAGCTGGGCTTTGCCAACGCCGTGGCCACGCTGGGCACCGCCTGCACCCCCGACCACGTGCAGAAGCTCTTTCGCTTCACCGACACGGTGGTCTTCAGCTTTGACGGCGACGGCGCTGGCCGACGCGCCGCGCGCAAGGCGCTCGACGCCGCCCTGCCCCTGGCCACCGACACGCGCAGCGTGAAGTTCCTCTTTCTGCCGGCCGAGCACGACCCGGACAGCTTCATCCGCGCCAACGGCGAAGCCGCCTTCGCCCAGTGCGTGAAAGACGCCGTGCCGCTCTCGCGCTTCCTGATCGAAGCCGCCAGCGCCGACTGCGACCTCGGCACCGCCGAAGGCCGTGCCCGCATGGCCAGCCAGGCCCGCCCGCTCTGGAGCGCCCTGCCCGATGGCGCGCTCAAGCGCCAGCTGATCGGCGAGCTGGCGTCGGGCATCGGCATCGGCAGCGCCGACCTGCTGCAGCTGTGGCAGCAGGCCGGCGGGGGCTCACGCGGGCCCCGCACCGGCGCCCAGGCGCCTGCTCCCCAGCCGCCTCGCGACGCCGGCTACGACGGCGGCACCAGCGATTTCAGCTACGCGCCCTCCGGCTACGAGTCGGCCCCTGCGCAGGGCGGCTACGGCGGCGAAGCCCCCCGCAAGTACAGCGGCAAGGGCTATGGCAAATGGCGCAAAGACCCGCCACCGCCCCGCATGCTCGGCACACGCCGCGCCGGCGGCAGCCGTGCGGACCGCGCCGTGGGCCTGTTGCTGGCCAACATGCAGGCCTGGGACCACCTCTCGGCCGACGACCACGCCTTGCTGGCCCAGCTGCCGGCCCCTCACGGGCCCATGTTTGGCTGGCTCGAAGCCCAGCTCCATGAGCACGGCCACCAGCCCTGGGCCGCGCTGCGCGAGGCGCTGCGCGGGCACGAACACGAAGCCTTTGCCTGTGCCCAGGCCGAACAGGTCACGCTCGGGGTCGACGCCACCACCGAGCTCTCCGAACTGGCCGACGTGATGAACCGCCTGCGCCGCGACGCCCTGGAGGAGCAGGCGCGCCATCTGGCCGACCGGGTGGCACGGGGCGAAACCGGGGCCATGGACGACTACAAGCGCGTCAATGCCCAGCTGCAGGTGCTCAAGGCCACCACGGCCCGTTGACCACAAAAACGCCACCGGCGGTATAATCCAAGGCTTTTCACCGCAAGCGCGACAGCAGCACCTCCGGCATCGGCCCGGCCCCTGAACGGGGCTAGATGGAACACCTTCCTGGCCACCTCGGCGACCTCCCCGGCCCGACGGAACCCCCCGCAAGGACTGCACACCAAATGTTCGCCCCCACAGCTTGCGGGCCTGCCCTTTCCGGCGAAAGGCAGGCTTAGTGCCCCAAAAAATCACCGGGAAGCGCCGTCTCGTGCGGCCTTCTGGCGGTTTTTGTGTGTTCTGCCGGTTCCAGTTCGACATTTTTTTGAGGTCCTCATGCCCGCGAAGAAATCCAGTACGTCCGTTGCGTCCAGCACCCAAACCGCCAAGAAGGCCAGCGCGCGCGCTGCCGCCCCGGCCTCGCCCCCGAAGAAAGCCCCTGCTGTGACCCAGAAGACCCCTGCCAAAGCCGAAGCCAAGGCCGCTCCCGCCAAGAAGACCGCCGCCAAGGCCAAGCCTGAAGCCGAACTGCTCGAAGACGCTCCGAAGAAGAAGGCCGGTCGCCCGGCCAAGGCCGATGCGGCCGACAAGCCCGCCGCCAAGCGCGGCCGCAAGCCCAAAGCCGATGCCAAAGGCAAAGGCGACGCCGATATGGATGACGCCGACCTCAGCGACATCGAGGACGACCTGACGGGTGAAGTCGAAGCCGAGGCGGTGGACACGAGCACCGCGCAGACGACCGAGAAGGTCAAGCCGCTGCGCATGAAGATCAGCAAGGCCAAGGAGCGCGCGCTGATGAAGGAATTCGGCCTGGACGAAACCGTCCTGTCCGAAGAAGAAGCGCGCAACCGCCGCGAACGCCTCAAGACCCTGATCAAGCTGGGCAAGACGCGCGGCTACCTCACGCACGGCGAAATCAACGACCACCTGCCCGACAAGCTGGTGGAAGCCGAAACGCTGGAAGTGGTGGTCTCGCTGCTCAACGACATGGGTGTGGCCGTTTACGAGCAGACGCCCGATGCCGAAACCCTGCTGCTGAACAACACCGGCCCGACCGCCGCGACCGAAGAAGAAGCCGAGGAAGAAGCCGAAGCGGCACTCTCCACCGTCGACAGCGAGTTCGGCCGCACCACCGACCCCGTGCGCATGTACATGCGCGAAATGGGCACGGTGGAGCTGCTCACGCGCGAAGGCGAAATTGAAATCGCCAAGCGCATCGAAGGCGGCCTCAACGACATGATGGCCGCCATCAGCGAGAGCCCGGCCACCATCGCCGAAATTCTGGTGATGGCCGACGACATCCGCGAAGGCAAGGTCGTCATTTCGACCGTGGTCGACGGCTTTGCCGACGCCGACGAGGCCGACGACTACGTGGCCGAGGAAGACTTCGACGATTACGACGAAGCCGACGACGACGACGGCAAGGGCGGCTCCAAGGCCCTCACGCGCAAGCTCGAAGAACTCAAGCGCGAAGCGCTCACCCGCTTCGACACCATGCGCGATCTCTTCGAGAAGCTGCACAAGACCTACGACAAGGAAGGCTACGGCACGCCGGCCTACCTCAAGACGCAACTCGCCATCACCGAAACGCTGATGTCGATCCGCTTCACCGCCAAGGCGATCGAGAAGCTCTGCGGCACCATGCGCAGCCAGGTCGACGACGTGCGCAAGAAAGAGCGCGAACTGCGCCGCATCATCGTGGACAAGTGCGGCATGCCGCAGGAAACCTTCATCAAGGATTTCCCGCCCAACCTGCTCAACCTGAAATGGGTCGAGAAGCAAGCCGCTGCGGGCAAGCCCTGGAGCGTGGTGCTCGAGCGCAACATCCCGCCGGTGCAGGAACTGCAGCAAGGCCTCATCAACATCCAGAGCAGCGTGGTCGTGCCGCTGGCCCACTTGAAGGACATCCACAAGCGGATGAACCAGGGCGAGTCCACTTCGCGCGATGCGAAGAAGGAAATGATCGAGGCCAACCTGCGTCTGGTGATCTCGATTGCGAAGAAGTACACCAACCGCGGCCTGCAGTTCCTGGACCTGATCCAGGAAGGCAACATCGGCCTGATGAAGGCGGTGGACAAGTTCGAATACCGCCGCGGCTACAAGTTCTCGACCTACGCCACGTGGTGGATCCGCCAGGCCATCACCCGCTCGATCGCCGACCAGGCGCGCACCATCCGCATCCCGGTGCACATGATCGAGACCATCAACAAGATGAACCGCATCAGCCGCCAGCACTTGCAGGAATTCGGCTTCGAGCCCGATGCGTCCATCCTGGCCGAAAAGATGGAGATGCCCGAGGACAAGATCCGCAAGATCATGAAGATTGCGAAAGAGCCGATCTCGATGGAAACCCCCATCGGCGACGACGACGATTCGCACCTGGGCGACTTCATCGAAGACCAGGCCAACACCGCCCCCATCGAGGCGGCGATGCAGGCCGGCCTGCGCGAAGTGGTCAAGGAAATCCTCGACAGCCTCACGCCACGCGAAGCCAAGGTGCTGCGCATGCGCTTCGGCATTGAAATGTCCACCGACCACACGCTGGAAGAAGTGGGCAAGCAGTTCGACGTGACGCGCGAGCGCATTCGCCAGATCGAAAGCAAGGCGGTGCGCAAGCTCAAGCACCCCAGCCGTTCGGACAAGCTGCGCAGCTTCATCGACACGCTGTAAGCCGGCGAAGGTCGGTCACATGAAAAAGGGAGCCTTCGGGCTCCCTTTTTTCTGGTGCACTGCGACGCCTCAAGGCTCGCAAGGGAGCACCCGCAGCTCGGGAAAGCCGGTGGCGGCGTCGTGTTCGCGTGTGAACGACCACGCAGGCAACAAGCCCAGCAACACCTCGGCCGTGGTGCGCACACGGCAGCCGGGCACCACGTGGCCACCGAAGACCGCCCCGGTGGCGGTGGACACTGCCATGTGCAGGTGCGAGTGGCTGTGCCCCTGCCCATCCACGCCCACCGTGCCGGAAAGGCTCAGGATTTCCGTGTCGCCCGCCAGCGTCTGCGCTTCGTCCACACCCGCAAAGCGGATGCGCGCATCGCTCAGGCTGCCGATCCCGGCGATCACGAAGGCGGCCTGGCAACCGTGTTCGCGCACCACCGCTTCGAGTGCGGGGCGCAGGTCCTGGCCGGGGGTGAGGCGGATGGGCAGGGTTTTCATGGCGCTCGATTCTTCGGCCGGGTTTTACAGCTGGGCTATCTCGGTGAATCGCTGGAGTACCAGACCGGCGCGGCTGCTGTGCGAAACGATACCGGGCAAGGCGTTGGGGAAGTCTGGGATCTGGAGCAAGGCCGTAAATTGCCCCGCAATGAACCCGCGCACATCGGGCGGTGCCTTGGGCAGCTCGGCCAAGAGCTCCGGCCTTCCGTCGATCACGGTGATGATGTCTTCGAGGTCGTGACTGAGGTATACGTCATTGCGTCCCCTGTCTTGGAAAGCTTCGAGTTTGGTTGCGACAAAGTAAGGTGCCGACAGGTGCCTGACCCGCAAGCCCGTGGGCAGCGTCGCGGTCTGCGCCGCGTCAAATCCGGGTCGATACCAGCGATTGGCAAATCCCAGCACCTTCTCATCGAGCGGAACCAAGTCCAACTGCATGCGCTGCCAGAACCACCGGAATGGGGGTGTGTTGTCGAGCATCGTCTGCTTGAACCCCTGCGCCATCAACTGATCAGCCAAGGCGTGGTAACCCGCCAGCGAGGCCACCTCCACGATGGCGTCCACATCCTCTGTGACCCTTGAATCAGCCAGAAGGGGCTGCGTGACCAAAAGCCCCGTGGCGCAGCCGCCCACGAACACCACCTGTTCGCAAAGCGGCCCCATCGCGATGGCCATGCCGCTGAGCAGCTCAAGGTTGGGGTCAGCCATGCATGGGGCTCTCTTTGGGCAGAAGCCCGTCTGGGTCGATCAGCCGCGGCAGCCGCTTGAGCGCCATGCCGCGCTCGCGCGCGCGCCCCACGCGCAGCGCGTCGAACAAGGCCAGCATTTCGTAGAGCGCCGCATCTTGCGTTGCGGCGAATGGCACGCTCGGATGTAACGGTTCCAGTCCCTGCCCGCGCACCGTGCCGTTGGGATGTGGCCATACCCAGTCGTCGGACCCCGGCGCAAACACGCCAGCAAAGGCCGGCGCACTGTGGCTGGTGGGCAGCCCCACCGCCGCTGGCAACCGATCCGGGGCAAAGGCATACCGGGCGCCGTGCACCGCGAACTCGGCGAGGTTCCGGTTGTTCACCCTAGCGGGGTTGTCGGCCTCGCTACCGGCACCGGCCGCCGCCCGGCGCGGCCTTGCGCGCACCCGGTAGACCGGCGCCGCCTCTTGGACACCCGGCGCGGCCGCAGGAGGTGGTGCCAGCAACGCGGTATCGAGCAACAACCCCGCGTGCATGCCGCGCTTCACAGCGGCATGCACCTCCGAGGCGCTCAAGCCCAGCGCCTGAGCGAGCTGGGCGTACGTCCAGCGCTGGTGACGCCAGCTCACCAGCTTGAGTGCGACCAGGAAGTCTTGGGGTTTCAGTTGCACGGGTTCTTTATTCGCGATTTGAGAATATGGAATATAAAGGATGCCTGCACTTTCTGCAACGTGTCATTCGCATGACTGCCGTATGCCGCAGCAAGCAGTGGGCATCGCTCCTACAGAGCGGATCCAGGTGTCGCACCCGGCAGCGTCACCATCACCGCCAGCCCGGGCTTCGCATTGCGCACCGCCAGCGTGCCGCCGTGCGCCTGTGCCACCAGCTTGCAAAGGTAAAGCCCCAGGCCCACGCCGCCGGCGCTGCGGGTGCGGGCGGTGTCGGGGCGGAAGAACGGTTGGCCGAGGTGGGGCAGCTGGTCTTCGGGCACGCCGGGGCCGTGGTCGCGCACTTCGAGTTCGATGCCCTGCCCTGCGGGGCCGGCGCGCACGTGCAGCTCCACCGGCTGCGCCGCGCCGGCGTTGTGGCGCAGGGCGTTGCCCAGCAGGTTGCGCAGCAGCAGGCGCACGCGGATGCGGTCCAGCGGCGTGGTGGGCAGGCCGCTGGCGGCGTGCAGCGCAAGGGTGCGCGCGGCCGGTTCGGTGGCGGCCATCTCGGCCATCACGTCGCGCGCCAGCGCGGCCGCATCGGTGGGCTCGCGGTGCAGCGCAGCGTGGCGGCTGGCCAGGCGTTCGCTCTCCAGCAGGTCGCTGATGAGCCGCGCCATTTCACCCAGGTCGCGCAGCAGCGCATCGCGTTGCGGGGCGGCGTCTGGCGTGTCCGGCAGCAGTTCGGTGTTGAGCCGTGCGCGCGTGAGCGGGCTGCGCAGTTCGTGGCTGATGGCCAGCAACAAGGCGCGCTGTGCCTCCAGCATCTGCTGGATGTCTTGCCCCATGGTGTTGATGGTGGCGGCGAGTTCGCCGAGCTCGTCGGGTCGCTTGGCGTGGCGCACGGGAATGGGCTGACCGAACTCGCCAGCGCCAAAACGCAAGGCGCCCTGGCGGATGTGATCGAGCGGGCGCAGCAGACGGCGCACGTACAGGAAGGCCAGCAGTGTGAAGACCAGCAGCGCGGCGAGCGTGAAGCCGAAAAGGCGCGGGCGGCGCTCGAAGGCCGCTTCGTTCAGGCCGAATTCGATGCGGTGCCCGTCGGCGCTGCTGCGCTGGAGCAGCGCCTGCCAGTCCCTGTCGTTGCCCCAGTCTTCGGTGTCGGGATCTTTGACGCCAGGGGGCGCGTGGCGCTTCCATTCCAGTCGGGACTGCCCGGGATGCGAACGCCAGTTGACTTGCGGGCCCGAGATGTCGATGGTGATCGGCAGGCGCTGCGTGATGGCCTGCGCGCGCTCGATGCTGGGCGCGCTGCCGGCTGGCGCAATGTCCTGGGCGAGGCGGTCGACATAGTCCATGAGCAGCGGTCGCGCCGCGTCGCGCCAGCCCACCGAGAACGCTTTCTGCGCGCCGCTGATGAAGGCGAACGACACCGCCACGGCCAGCAGCAGAAACACCAGCACCAGGCGCAGCTTGAGCGAGCAGCGCAGCGCGTGCGCCGCCCGGCGGTACCAGGATGCGGAGCGTTCAGCGCTCACGGCACGAGCCTGCGCAGCGCCAGCGAGTAGCCCGCGTTGCGCAGCGTCTTGATGCAGTCCAGCGGCTCAAGCTTCTTGCGCAGGCGGCTCACCACGATGTCGACCGCGCGCGTGTAGAGGTCGGCCTCGTGGCCGCGCAGCTGGTTCAGGATGTCGTCTCGGCTGAACACCCGCCCGCTCTCGCGCGCGAGCAGGTGCAGCAGGTCGAACTCGGTGCTGGTGAGCTCCACTACCTCGCCATGGCGCAGCACGCTGCGCCGCGTCGGGTCCACGGTGAGCCCCTCGAACACCAGCACACCGGGGTCGGGCGCCACCGCCAGCGCGGCCGGGCCGTTGCCCCCGTGGCGCCTGCGCAGCACGGTCTGGATGTGCGCCACCAGTTCGCGCGGCTCGAAGGGTTTGGGCAGGTAGGCGTCGGCACCGAGTTCGAGGCCGACCACGCGGTCCATCACGTCGCCGCGCGCGGTGAGCATGACGATGGGAATGTCGCTCTCCTTGCGGATCGTGCGGCAGAGCTCGAAGCCGTCCATCTCGGGCAGCATCACATCGAGGATGGCGGCATCGAACGCACCACCGCGCAACTGCGCCAGCCCTTCGCCAGGCCTGAGCGCGTGCGTCAACGACAGCTCGAAGCGCTGGAAGTACGTGGCCAGCGGAGGTCCGAGCTGTTCGTCGTCGTCAATGAGCAGGACGCGGTGCATGCGGCATTGTCACCCGGCTCAGCCGCGCGAAAACCAGCCTTTGCGCTGGCCCATGCGCTCGCGCACTTCGGCTTGCTGCGCGGGGTTCAGGCTGTCGTAGAAGTCGGCCATGGCGTTGATTACGTCGGGGCTGCTCACCTGCACCACGCGGGTCTTCTCGTCGAGCAGGTTCAGGGCGCGGGCGCGGTCGAACTTCTCGCCGGCCACCAGGGCGCTGAACTCGGCGCGCGGGTTGGGCGTCTGGCCGATCAGTGCGGTGCGCTGGGCCTGCACCTTGTCGGCCAGCACGTTGAGCTTTTGCTGTTGCTCGGCATTGAGGTCGAGCTTGCTGGTGATGCGCTCCACCACCTTGCCGCGCACTTCGGCGATCTTCTCGGGGCTCATGGGGCCGCGCTCGTGGTGGCGCGTGCCGCAGGCGGCCAGGCCACCCACGGCCAGTGCGACGCCGGTGAAGGCCATGAGCGAGCGTTGAATCCAGGGTTTCATCACGGTGTCCTTTCAATGGACGGTTGAACATGACCGTGATGGTGCTGGCGCGCAGGCGCCGGGGGGTGTCGGCGCGGTTTCGGTTTTTTTCGGTTTGTATCGGCGCCGGGCGGTCAGAACACTTCCGTGTCGACCTCGCGGTTTGCCTGTTCGCTGTAGCGGTTGCCGCTCACGGTCTGCTGGTTGATCAGCGCGTCAAGCTGGGCCAGCGTCGCCGCGTCCAGCTTCACGTTGGCCGCGCCCAGGTTGTCGCGCAGGTGATCCACCCGCGATGTGCCGGGAATGGGCAGGATGTCGTTGCCCTGGTGCAGCAGCCAGGCCAGTGCCAGCTGGGCCGGCGTGCAGCCCACCGCTTGCGCGATGGCGCGGTACGGTGCCAGCAGCTTCTTGTTCGCCGCCAGGTGCTCGGGCTTGAAGCGCGGCATGCCCAGGCGGATGTCTTTCGGGTCGAAGGCGCTGGCGTCCAGGTCTTCACCGCCCAGAAAGCCGCGCGCCACCGGGCTGAACGCCACAAACGTGGTGCCGTGTTCGCGGCAGGTTTGCAGCACCGCAATCTCCGGGTTGCGCGTCCACAGCGAGTACTCCGTCTGCACGGCGGCAATCGGATGCACCGCGTGCGCCTTGCGAAGGGTGGCCGCCGACACTTCCGACAAGCCCAGCGCACGCACCTTGCCGGCGCGCACCAGGTCGCTCATGGCGCCCACGCTGTCTTCCACCGGCACCTGCTTGTCCCAGCGGTGCAGGTAGTACAGATCGATCACGTCCGTCTTGAGGCGGCGCAGGCTGTCTTCGCAGTTCTTGCGGATCGCCTCGGGCCGGCCATCGATCACGCGCTTGACGCCGTCGTCGAACTGCACGCCCGCCATGCCGCCCTTGCTGGCCAGCGTGAACCGGCTGCGGTGCCGGGCCAGCACGTTGCCGACGTGCGTTTCGCTCGCGCCAAAGCCGTAGAGCGCGGCGGTGTCGAAGTGCGTCACGCCTTCGTCAAACGCGGTGAGCAACAGGCGCTCGGCCTGCTCCCTGGACACCGGCGCGCCATAGGCGTGGCAGATGTTCATGCAGCCCAGGCCGATGGCACCGACCTGAAAGGGACCGAGCTGGCGTTGTTGCATGGCGTTCAGTTCGCGTTGAGTTGTTGCTCGAGCTGGTGCAGCACCTCGTAGCAGGCAAACACACGCGCCACGCTGGAGTTGGGCTCGCGGCCTTCCTTGATGGCAGCGAAGAACTCGCGGTCCTGCAGTTCGATGCCGTTCATGCTCACGGCCACCTTCGACACGTCGATGGGCTCTTCCTTGCCGGTGAACAGGTCGTCGTACCGCGCGATGTAGGTCGCGGTGTCGCCGATGTAGCGGAAGAAGGTGCCCAGCGGGCCGTCGTTGTTGAACGACAGGCTCAGCGTGCAGATGGCGCCGTTGGCGGCCTTGAGCTGGATGCTCATGTCCATGGCGATGCCCAGCGTGGGGTGGATCGGGCCCTGGATGGCGTTGGCCTGCACGATCGGGCTGTTGGCCTGGTAGGCAAACAGGTCCACCGTGTGCGCGGCGTGGTGCCACAGCAGGTGGTCGGTCCAGCTGCGGGGCTGGCCCAGCGCATTGGTGTTGGTGCGGCGGAAGAAATAGGTCTGCACATCCATCTGCTGGATGTTGAACTTGCCGGCCTGGATTTCGTTGTGCACGTACTGGTGGCTGGGGTTGAAGCGGCGCGTGTGGCCGCACATGGCCACCAGGCCAGTCTGCTTCTGCAGGGCGATCACGTCCTGCGCGCCTTTCAAGCTGTCGGCCAGCGGAATCTCCACCTGCACATGCTTGCCGGCCTTCAGGCAGGCCAATGTCTGTTCAGCGTGCATCTGCGTCGGGGTGCACAGAATGACGGCGTCCACTTCCTTGAGTGCGAGCGCGTCGGCCAGGTCGGTGGTGACGTGGCCAATGCCGTACTTGGCGGCCACTTCCCTGGTCTTGTCGATGTCACGGCTGATGAGCGAGATCACCTCGACGCCGTCGATGTTCTTGATGCCGTCCAGGTGCTTGATGCCGAAGGCGCCGGCGCCCGCGAGGGCAACTTTGATGGTTTTGGTCATGGGTGTTCTCCAGTCAATACCGTTCGGACTGAGCCTGTCGAAGTCCTCTCGAGCCGAGGGCACGAGGGCTTCGACAGGCTCAGCCCGAACGGAGGTTTACGTGTTTTCGAGTATCAGGTGCCCAACGGCCGTGTTCGACGCGGGCACATGGTAGAAGCGTTGCACGGCCTTCGGGCGGGCGCCACCGGCCGCATCGGCCATCGCGCCGCGCGCGATCAGCCACATCACGAGTTCGATGCCTTCGCTGCCCGCTTCGCGCACGTAGTCGATGTGCGAAATGCCGGCCGCGGACTCGGGGTCGTTGATGAGCTTGTCGAGGAAGGTGTTGTCGAAGTCCTTGTTGATCAGGCCCGCGCGCGGCCCCTGCAGCTGGTGGCTCATGCCGCCCGTGCCCCAGATCTGTACGTTGATGTCTTCGTCGTAGCTGGCCACGGCCTTCGCAATCGCCTTGCCGAGGTTGTAGCAACGCTGGCCGCTGGGCACCGGGTACTGCACCACGTTGACGGCGAACGGGATCACCGGACAGGGCCAGGCTTCGGGTTGGCCGCACATCAAGGAGAGCGGCACGGTCAGGCCGTGGTCCACGTCCATCTTGTTGACGATGGTGAGGTCAAAGTCCTGCTGGATCACCGACTGCGCGATGTGCGAAGCGAGTTCGGGGTGTCCCATGACCTTGGGCACAGGGCGCGGCCCCCAGCCTTCGTCGGCGGGCTGGTACTCGGCCGCGGTGCCAATCGCGAAGGTGGGGATCATGTCCAGGCTGAAGGCCGTGGCGTGGTCGTTGAAGACGAGAAAGATCACGTCTGGCTTGTTGTCCTTCAACCATTGCTTGCCGAACTCGTAGCCCTTGAAAACGGGTTGCCAGTAAGGCTCCTGGGTCTTGCCCAGGTCGAGCGCGGCGCCAATGGCCGGCACGTGCGAGGTGTAAACGGAGGCGGTGATGCGTGCCATGTCAGTGTGCTTTCTGGCCTGCGGAGCCTTGGGGTTGGCGGTGCGCCTGCGCGGAGCCGTCTTCGCCGACCACGCGGTTGCCCTCCACCGAGCGGCCACCGGCCACCATCATGTTGCGGTACTCGTCTTCAGTCATGCCAGTCATGGAGCCGGCCATCTGCTGGAAGCTCTTGCCATCGGTGGCGCCGATCTTGGCCAGGAAGTAGATGTTGCCGCCCAGGCGGATGCACCAGTTGAGGTCGCGCGCGAGCACGGCCTGCTTCTGTTCTTCCGACATCGCCCATTCGTCGAGGTAGGCGCGCTCGTCCTTTTTGAACCGCTCGCGGTTCTCGGCCTTCATGAGGCTCATGCAGAACTGGTTGAGCCAGTAGCCTTTGCGGCTTTGCTCGGCATCGAAGATGGTCGTGCCCGGTACATCCAGGTAGGGTTTGTCGAGTGCCACGTCACACCTCCTCTGGCCAGTACAGCTTCATGGGGTTGTCCACCAGCAACTTCCTCTGCAGCTCGGCCGTGGGCGCGATCTGCGGAATAAAGTCCACCAGCAGGCCGTCGTCGGGCATGTGATCTTTCAGGTTGGGATGCGGCCAGTCGGTGCCCCACAGAACGCGGTCGGGGAACTCCTCGACCACCTTGCGCGCAAACGGCACCACGTCCTGGTAGGCCGCCTGCTCGCCGTTCAGGGCCTTGGGTCCGGTGGCGCTCAGGCGCTCGGGGCAGCTCACCTTGCTCCACACATTGGGATGCTGGCGCATGAACTTGAGAAACAGCTCGAACTCGGGGCCGTCCACCGGTTTGCTCACGTCGGGGCGACCCATGTGATCGACCACCACGGTGGTGGGCAACGCGGTGAAGAAGTCCCACAACTCGGGCAGGTCCACCGCCTCGAAATAGATCACCACATGCCAGCCAAACATCTTGACGCGCCCGGCGATCTCCAGCAGCTCGTCCTTCGGTGTGAAGTCCACCAGGCGCTTGACGAAGTTGAAGCGAACACCGCGCACACCGGCCACATGCAGGCGGTGCAGCGCTTCGTCGCTGATGTCGCGCTTGACCGTGGCCACGCCGCGCGCCCTGCCGTCGCTGGAGACGCAGGCATCGACCATGGCGCGGTTGTCGGCACCGTGGCAGGTGGCCTGCACGATCACGTTGCGCGAGAAGCCGAGGTGGTCGCGCAGCGCGTACAGCTGCTCCTTGCTCGCGTCGCACGGCGTGTACTTGCGCTCGGGGGCATAGGGAAACTCGGCGCCGGGACCGAACACGTGGCAATGCGCGTCGACCGCGCCTGCGGGCAGCTGAAAGCGCGGCTTGCTCGGGCCGTCGTACCAGTCGAGCCAGCCGGCTGTTTTGGTGAAGTCTCCAGATGTTGCTTTTGTCATTTGCAAATCCTTCTGCATGAAGTGACTCTGTCAAGAAACACCGCGGAACCGGCTTCGCCGGGCCGCTGGTGTTGCCCCCTGTCAAGGGGGTCGCGCGAAGCGCAGCGGGGTTAGTCGATATAGCGCAGGCCGGCAGCGGCCAGCGGCTCGCGCATTTTGTACATGTCCAGGCCCAGCACGCCGCTGGCCAGCTTGGCGCGCTTCTCGCC
>NZ_JAHVAB010000077.1 GCF_019264445.1 Hydrogenophaga sp. | reverse complement strand
GGGGCGGCCCGGCGGCTGGCCCGTTGCTCCCACGCTGCGCCTGGCGATCAGCCGCGTTTGCGGCGGGGCTGGCGCGCGGCCACGGCGGCTTCGAGCGCCAGCCGGGCCCAGGGCAGCATGAGCGCTGGCGACTCCAGTGCTTCGTCGGGCGGGGTGTGGTAGTTCAGGGTCATGGCCTTGCCCTTGGCTTCGTACACAAAGGGGCGGCCTCCGGCGGCCAGCCAGCGAGGCTGCGTCTCGGCGTTGGTCTTGAGGAAGAGCGTGTCCCAGGCAATGATCGCGATGTTCATGCCGTCAGTGGAAATGCCCCAGCCACCGAACATGCGCAGCGCCACGCAGGGCCCCACGCACGAGAGCAGCTCGCAGGCATGCATTGCAAAGGGATCGACGGCTTTGACCATCGGTGCATCGTAAGCGCGTCGCGGGCGACAATCCAGCCATGGCCCGACCCAAGTCCGCTTCCCACGACCTGCGCCGAGACGAGATCCTCGACGTGGCAGCGCGGTGCTTTGCCCAGCAGAGCTTTCCCGCCGCCAGCATGAACGACATCGCCACCGCCTTCGGCACGAGCAAGGCACGGCTCTACCACTACTACGAGAGCAAGGAGGCGATCCTGTTCGACCTGCTCGACCGGTACACGCAGCGCCTGCTGGCCCTGATTGGCGAGGCGGAAGGGCGCGCGCAGCGCAAGAACCTGAGCGAGCGCGACGCCCTCAGCGAGCTGGTGCGGGCGTTCCTGGCCGAGTACGAGACCTCGGCCACGCGCCATGTGGCCCTGCTCTCGGACACGAAATTCCTGGGCGACGTGCAGCGCGAGCTGATCCTCAACCGCCAGCGCGACGTGGTGGCCGCCTTCACCCGCTTCCTCAAGCGCGCCTACCCCGAGCGCGTGACGCCCGCCAACCAGACCGCGCTCACCATGATGGTGTTCGGCATGATCAACTGGACTTTCACCTGGCTGCGTCCGGGTGGCACCATGAGCTACAGCGCCTTTGCCGACGAGGTGGTTGACGTGCTGGAGCGTGGCTTTTCTGGCAATTCCGGTCCGTGATTTCAATTCACTTATGCGTAATTGATTTCGTTTAGGTAAAATTTCGGGCTTACCCACTCGGAGATCCGTCATGAGCAAAGCTTTCGCCTCCCAGGCCGACCTGGAAGACAAGAAAACCACCTTCGAACAGCTCAGCCCGCACTGCTGGGCCTACACCGCCGAAGGCGACCCGAACTCGGGCGTGATCATTGGCGAGAAGTTCATCATGGTGAGCGACGCCACCGCCACCCCGGCCATGGCGCAAGACCTCATCAAGCAGATCCGCAAGGTCTCGGACAAACCCATCAAATACGTGCTGCTGACGCACTACCACGCGGTGCGCGTGCTGGGAGCGAGTGCCTACCTGGCCGAAGGCGCCACCGAAGTGATCGCCAGCCGCGGCACCTACGAACTCATCGTGGAGCGCGGCGCGCAGGACATGCAGAGCGAAATGGAGCGCTTCCCGCGCCTGTTCCGCGGCGCAGACAGCGTGCCCGGGCTCACCTGGCCGACGCTGGTGGTGGGCGACGGCAAGCCCGGCCGCCAGGGCAGCCTGGAGGTGGACCTGGGTGGCGTGAAGGTGCAGATCTGGCACCCGGGCGCTGGCCACACGCGCGGCGACACCATCGCCTGGGTGGAAGAAGAGAAGGTGCTGTTCAGCGGCGACCTGGTGGAGTACGAAGCCGGCGTGTACACCGGCGACGCGCAACTCGAAGAATGGCCCGCCACGCTCGAAGCACTGCGCGCCTTGGGCGCCGAGTACATCGTGCCCGGCCGTGGCGAAGCCATGAAAGGCAACGCCGATGTGAACAAGGCACTGGACTACACGAAGCGCTGGGTGACCACGCTGTTCCAGGCTGGCAAGGAAGCCGCTGCTGCCGGCATGGACCTCAAGGCCGCCATGGCCCACACCCGCAAGAGCATGGACCCGGTGTTTGGCCACGTGTTCATCTACGAACACTGCCTGCCGTTTGACGTGAGCCGGGCTTACGACGAAGCCAAAGGCATCAAGAACCCGCGCATCTGGACGGCCGAGCGCGACAAGGAAATGTGGAGCGCCCTGCAGGCCTGATGCCGCAGCGATCCCATCGACCAGCCGCCTTCGGGCGGCTTTTCTTTTGCCTGCGGCTACGATCTGCGCTGCCCATCACCACCGCCCATGCCCACGCCCTTGCTTGAACACTCCGCCACCGACTGGGGCATCGTCGCGATTTTTGCCACGGTGTACCTCGGCATGTTTCTGGGCGGCCTGCCGCGCCTGAAGCTGGACCGTTCGGGCGTGGCGCTGCTGGGCGCCATCGCGGTGATCGGGCTCAGTGGCTTGCCGGTGGAAGACGCCGCGCGCGCCATCGATCTGCCCACCATCGTGCTGCTGTTTGCGTTCATGGTGGTGTCGGCGCAGATGCGGTTGGGCGGCTTTTATGGTGCGGTGACGCGGCGCGTGGGCGCCATGCCGCTGTCGCGCAACGGCCTGCTGGCCGCGCTGATCGTGGTCTCGGGCGCGCTCTCGGCGGTGTTTTCCAACGACGTCATCTGCCTGGCCATGACGCCGGTGGTGGCGCGGTTGTGCCTGCAGCGCGGCCTGAACCCGTTGCCCTTCCTTATCGGTCTGGCCTGCGCGGCCAACATCGGCTCGGCGGCGACGCTGATCGGCAACCCGCAGAATATGCTGATTGGCTCGGTGCTGCAGTTGCCGTTTGGCGGTTACGTGCGCCAGGCCTGGCCGCCGGTGGCCATCGCGCTGGTGCTGTTGTGGCTGTGGCTGGCTTACGGGCCGGGAGCGCGCACCGCGCCAGCGGCCGATGCCGGCCCGACGCCGCACGCTGCCGTGGCCGAGGCACCACCCGAGGAGCCGGCGTTTGACCCCTGGCAGACGGCCAAGGGCCTGGTGGTGGCCGGCGCGCTCATGGTCATCTTCCTGTTCTCCGACTGGCCGCGCGACGTGGCGGCTCTGGTGGGCGCGGGCGTCTTGCTGCTCAGCCGGCGTCTGCATTCGTCGCATGTGCTGGGGCTGATTGACTGGCCGCTGCTGCTGTTGTTCATGGGTCTGTTCGTCGTGAACCACGCCTTCGAAACCACCGGCCTGGCCGCACAGGCCGTGGCCTGGCTGGGTACGCAGGGTGTGCACCTGACCGACCCCGGGCCATTGCTGGTGGCAGGCGCATTGCTTTCCAACCTGGTGTCCAACGTGCCCGCGGTCATGCTGCTGCTGCCGCACCTGGGGGGCAGTGGCGAGCAGGCCGGCGTGATGCTGGCGCTGGTGACCACCTTTGCCGGCAACCTGTTGCTGGTGGGCTCGATCGCCAACCTGATCGTGGCCGACCTTGCGCGCCAGCAGGGCATCGTGATCGACTGGAAGCGCCACGCCGTCACCGGCATCCCGGTGACGCTGCTGACGCTGGCGCTGGTGTGGGGCTGGATGAGGCTGGGCTGACGGCTCATCCGCCACGCGCAGAGAAGCGGGGTCGTCCCGATCTTGCGCGATGGCGCTCAGCGCTGGGCGCTGAGGACGCGCAGGTCGTCCTCGTAACCCTTGAGCACGCGCGCGGCGTTGGCGCGCTGTTCGGCGCTGGTGCTGTTGTGCAGGGTGGCGAACTGGGCGCAACCCTGGCGGATCAGCTCGCGGTTGTAGGCCTCGTACTCGGGCACAGGTGAATGGCGAATGCGATCGATGTGTTCGCGCACCAGCTGCCGGGCCTTGGCCGGCGCGGCCTGCGCCTCGCGCACGGTCTGCAGCAGGTCGGCCTGGCGGCGCAGGCGCTCGGCCTGGGTGCGCTGCGCGTCAAAGGGCGACTTGCGCAGCAGCTCGCGCAGCAGGTCGCGCTGCGCGGGGTTGAGCTTGCCGTAGAAGGATTCGCTGCGCTCCAGCGCCTTGTCGAGCCGCTTGTTGAGGCGCTGCTCCGGCGTGCCGCTCAAGAAGTCCTTTTCAAACTTCTCGTTGCTCTCGGCCTGCTGCTGCTTCAGGTTCTCCAGTTGCGCGGGGCTGAGCTGCACGGCCAGGCGTGCAAAGGGCTCCACCGCTTCGGCGGCGGCGCGGTCCAGCCGCTGGCGAATGTCGTCGAACTGGCTGCAGGCCTGCGCGGGCGTCACGCTGTCACCGGCCATGGCCTGCCACTGGCGCAGCAGGCTGGCGTAGGTGGGGAGTTCCTGGCGGCGGTGCCACTGAAAGAAGGCGTTGAGGTCTTCGCGCGTCTGGGTGGTTTGTGCATCGCTCAGGTCGACGTAGCGGTCGATCCACCAGTAGCTCACGGTGGGGGCCTGGTTGTAGGCAAAGCGCGTGGCGGTGCAGGCGGCCAGGGTGAGCGCGAGTGCCGCGGCAGCGCCCAGGCGCAGCGCATGGCGGGCGATAATTCGCCGCTGTTGCTGGCTGGCAAGAACGCCGAGCCACCTGTTTTTGCAAGAGGTTTTCATGTCGTTCCCAGTGGATGTGGTGGTGATGGCGGCCGGCAAAGGCACGCGCATGAAAAGTCTGCGGCCCAAAGTGTTGCACCGTTTGGCCGGTCGCGCACTGGCGCAGCACGTCATCGACTGCGCCGCGCGGTTATCGGCGCGCTCGGTGGTGGTGATCACCGGCCACGGCGCTGAACAAGTCGAAGCCGGTCTGAGCCAACCCCTGGGCACGCCAGACAGTGCCGCGCCGCGCCTGCGCTATGTGCGCCAGGAGCCCCAGCTCGGCACGGGCCACGCGGTGCAGCAGGCCGTGCCGGTGCTGCCCGACGACGGCGTGGTGCTCATCCTCAATGGCGATGTGCCGCTGATTGGCCAGGCCACGCTGCAGGCCCTGCTGCAGGCGTGCGAGGGCCAGCACCTGGCGCTGCTCACGGTGGACACGGGGGGTGACGCCACCGGCTATGGCCGCATCGTGCGCTCGCAGGATGCCGACCGCTCGGTGCTTGCCATCGTCGAGCACAAGGACGCGAACGAGGCGCAGCGCCGCATCACCGAGTGGTACAGCGGCGTGATGGCGGCGCCGGCTGCCCTTCTCAAGCCGTTGCTGCAAGGCCTGACCAACGACAACAGCCAGCACGAGTACTACCTGACCGATGTGGTCAAACACGCGGTGGCGCAGGGGCGGGTGGTGCGCGCGGTCACCACGCGCGACGAGGTCGAGGTGGCGGGCGTCAACAGCCCGCTGCAACTGGCCGAGCTGGAGCGCGCCTGCCAGCGCCGCCTGGCCCACGCGCTGATGGAGCAGGGCGTGCGCCTGGCCGATCCGGCGCGGTTGGACGTGCGCGGGGAGCTGATGTGCGGGCAGGACGTCGACATCGACGTCAACTGCGTATTTGAAGGCCGCGTGAAGCTGGGCGACGGCGTGCGCATCGGTGCGAACTGCGTGATCGCCAACGCCGCGATTGATGCCGGCGCGGTGATCCATCCGTTCACCCACATCGATGGCGAGAAGCTGGGCGTGTCGGTGGGCCGCGGCGCGCTGGTGGGGCCATTTGCGCGCCTGCGCCCCGGCGCGCAACTGGGCGAAGACGTGCACATCGGCAATTTCGTGGAAGTGAAAAACAGCACCCTGGCGGCCGGTGCCAAGGCCAACCACCTGGCGTACCTGGGCGATGCCACGGTGGGCGAGCGGGTGAACTACGGCGCGGGCAGCATCACCGCCAACTACGACGGCGCCAACAAGCACCGCACCGTGATCGAGGCCGACGTGCACGTGGGCAGCAACTGCGTGCTGGTGGCACCCGTCACCCTGGGCGCGGGTGGCACGGTGGGTGGGGGCTCCACCATCACCAAGAGCACGCCGCCCGGTGCGCTGGCGGTGGCGCGGGGCAAGCAGATGGTGCTGGAGAACTGGCAGCGCCCGGCCAAGAAGAAGCCCTGAGAGAAAGAAGCGAAAGAAGGTTCCGGCGCGAAAGGACCCATTCCAGAGTGTCCGCGGAACCGGCTCCGCCGGGCCGCAGGACGCGCCCCCTCAAGGGGGTCGCGCGAAGCGCGGCGGGGGTGCCCCTCTACCTCCCGCGCACGTCGAGCGAACTGCCGTCGAAGCCGCTGTTGCCATTGGCGCGGCTGTCGTCAAAGCCGCGGCGGCCATTGCGGTTCAGGTCCATGAGCCCGCTCATGCCCATGATTTCCGACTCGCGGAAACCGGTGTTGCCATGCTGCTGGTCAAAGCCGGAGAACTGGCTCTCCAGTTGCTGCAGGGCGCTTTCGCGGCGCTCCTCTTTTGATTTGGGCTTGGGCAGTTCGGCCAGGTTGAGCTGGGTGCGGAACTCGGCCGGTGAGGGCATGCGGTGGATGCCGTTCTTGAGCAGCACGAAGCGCACGCCCGCCGTCTTCAGGATGCGGTTCTTGATCTTGACCTTGTGCGCCTTGGCCTTGGCGTCGCTCAGGTGGTGTTGCTCCACGTCAAACGCAAAGCTGGGCCGCCCGTCGGGGCCACAGACCACGAAGTCCACTTTCTGATCGGCCAGCCGCTCTTCGGCGCGCTCGCGGTCTTTGGCGCGGCGCACGGTGAGCATGTCCTTGAGCGACATGTTGGGCAGCACGATCTGGCCGGGAAAGGTGTCTTGCAGGTAGTCCAGCATGTGGGCCTGCTCGGGCGTGAGGACGCGCTCGGGCGAGTAGCGGTCTTCCCGTCCTGACGAGTCGCGGCGCTTCGTCCGGCGAACCGCCCAGATGCCCAGCGCCAGCAGCACCACGGCGGCAGCACCCAGCAGAGCGATCGTCACCACATCCATGCAATCTCCTTGAAGTCGGCCAATGCCTTTGTTTGAGGCATTTTAGAAGCGTGTTACAGGTGACTCGGCGCGTCAACCGGGTGTGCGCGGTGTGCATCCCCTTTTTTGTGAGGTTTGCATCAATACGCGCAGTGGGTTGGCGTCACCGCGTTCATGCACCGCCCGGGCCGCGCAGGCGGTTCAGCGGCAGCCGGGGCTCAAACTTGGCGCGTTTGAGGCTGAAAAAGGCCTTGATGTTGCGCACGTTGGCGTCGCTGGTGAACAGCTGCTGGGCCAGTGCCAGATACGCCGGCATGTCGGTGCAGTGCACGACCAGCATGAAGTCGGGGCCGGGGCTCACGCGGTAGCACTGTTGCACTTCGGGCGTGGGCAGCACGCGCGCTTCAAACGCGTCCAGGTGCTCGGCGCCCTGGCGCTCCAGGGTGATTTCCACCAGCGCGGTCAGGCCGCTGCCGAGCAGCGGGGCCAGCTTGTCGGTGCTGAGCAGCGCCACCTCGCGCTCGATCAGGCCCATTTGCCGCAGCCGCTTGATGCGCCGCAGGCTCGTGGGCGGCGACAGGTGGGCCAGTTCGGCCAGGGTCTGGTTGCTGCGTGAGGCGTCGGTCTGCAGGAGCTCCAGCAGGCGGAGATCGGCGTCGTCAATGACGATGGATTCCATTGAATCTGCTTTCATGAAAGTTTTCACCTTGGATATGTGATGGTGAAATTATCGGCCACAGATTATTAATGTTTGGCGATTAATTTCTGTTTGACCTGCTTAGCATCGACGCCATCCCAATTCAAGGAGCGAGATATGTGCGGCATCGTGGCAGGGGTTTCCGGGCGTGACATCGTGCCCGTGCTGGTTCAAGGCTTGCAGCGGCTGGAGTACCGCGGGTACGACTCGTGCGGTGTGGCCGTGCACCGCGGTGGCCTGCAGCGCGCGCGCAGCACGGCGCGTGTGGCCGAGCTGGCGCAACAGGTGCAGCAGGAGTCGGTTGCCAGCGGCACCGGCATTGCGCACACCCGCTGGGCCACGCACGGCGCGCCCGTGGTGCACAACGCCCACCCCCATTTCAGCCACGGGCCTGCGGCCGCCGCCGGTGCGGCCGGGCGTGTCGCGCTGGTGCACAACGGCATCATCGAAAACCACGACGAATTGCGCGCGGCCTTGCAGGCCAAGGGCTATGTGTTCGAGAGCCAGACCGACACCGAGGTCATTGCGCACCTGATCGACTCGCTCTACGAAGGCGACATCTTCACGGCCTTGCAGGCCGCCGTGTCGCAGCTGCACGGCGCCTACGCACTGGCCGTGTTCCACAAGGACGAGCCGCACCGCGTGGTGGGCGCGCGCGCCGGTTCGCCGCTGGTGCTGGGCGTGGGCCAGGGCGCCACCGAGCATTTCCTGGCCAGCGACGCCATGGCGCTGGCTGGCGTGACCGACCAGATCGTCTACCTGGAAGAAGGCGACCTGGTCGACCTGCAGCTGGGCCGCTACTGGGTGCTGGACGCCGCCGGCCGCGCGCTCGGCGCGGAGCAGCGCCCCGTGAAGACGGTGATGGCCCACAGCGGCGCAGCCGAGCTGGGCCCGTACCGGCACTACATGCAAAAGGAAATCTTCGAGCAGCCGCGCGCGATCGGCGACACGCTCGAAGGCCTGGAAGGCATCACCCCCGAGCTGTTTGGCGACGGCGCGTACCGCATCTTCAAAGAGATCGACAACGTGCTCATCCTGGCCTGCGGCACCAGCTACTACAGCGGCTGCACCGCCAAGTACTGGCTGGAAGACATCGCCAAGATCCCCACGCAGGTGGAAGTGGCCAGCGAATACCGCTACCGCACCAGCGTGCCCAACCCGCGCACCCTGGTGGTGACCATCACGCAAAGCGGCGAGACCGCCGACACCCTGGCTGCGCTGCGCCACGCACAGAGCCTGGGCATGAAGCACACGCTGACTGTGTGCAACGTGGCCACCTCGGCCATGGTGCGCGAATGCGAGCTGGCCTACATCACCCGCGCGGGTGTCGAGATTGGCGTGGCCTCCACCAAGGCCTTCACCACGCAGCTCGCAGGCCTGTTCCTGCTCACGCTGGCGCTGGCGCAAACGCGCGGGCACCTGAGCGACGAAGCCGAGGCCAGCCACCTCAAGGCCATGCGCCACCTGCCCGTGGCGCTGCAAGCCGTGCTGGCGCTGGAGCCCCAGGTGATCAGCTGGGCCGAAGACTTTGCGCGCATGGACAACGCCCTGTTCCTGGGCCGCGGGCTGCATTACCCCATCGCGCTGGAAGGTGCCTTGAAGCTCAAGGAAATCAGCTACATCCACGCCGAGGCCTACCCGGCCGGCGAGCTCAAGCACGGCCCGCTTGCGCTGGTGACCGCCGCCATGCCGGTGGTGACCGTGGCGCCCAACGACACCCTGCTGGAAAAGCTCAAGAGCAACATGCAGGAAGTGCGCGCGCGCGGCGGCGTGTTGTATGTGCTGGCCGACGCCGACACCCGCATCGCCAGCAGCGAAGGCATTCACGTGATCCGCATGCCCGAGCACTACGGCGCACTCAGCCCGCTGCTGCATGTGGTGCCGCTGCAGATGCTGGCGTATCACACGGCGCTGGCCAAGGGCACCGATGTCGACAAGCCGCGGAATCTGGCGAAGAGTGTGACGGTGGAGTGAGAGGGCAGGGTTTGCTTCAGCCGAATGTGCGAGGCGGTTGAGAGGGCCGCCGGGGATTCCGAAACGGCGCAATTCGAGGCCCTCGGCCATGGGATGGCACAGCGGCAGCCTGCGAACCTCGGCTATGCCATGCCGGCGGTCAAGGCGGGAGCGGCGTTGAAGCTCGAAGTCAAAGGCTCCGACGCCGCATTTCCGCATTTCTTTCTGAGTCGCAACCGCGGGCCAGCTTCCAGCACATCAAGCCAGCCCGCGATGTCCACTTACTTCACTTCCGTCGCGAACTGCGCCAGCGGACGGCGCACCTTTTTCAGGTTGACCAGCCAGTCGCCTTCGCTCGCGCGGTAGCCCAGCGGAAGAATGGCCACGCTGCGCAGACCGCGCTCGCGCAGTTTCAGGATCTCGTCGAGCTTGGCGGGGTCGAAGCCCTCCATGGGCGTGCTGTCGACTTCTTCAAAGGCGGCTGCGATCAGCGCAGCGCCCAGGCCGATGTAGGCCTGGCGGGCGGCGTGGTTGAAGTTCACCTCGGCGTCGCGCTGGGGGTAGCTGTTGAGCAGCATCTGGGGGTAGTTTTCCCAGCCTTCGTTGGTGCCACCGCGCTGTTCGTTGGTGAGGTCGAACATGTGGTTGATGCGCTCGGCCGTGTAGTTGTCCCAGGCGGCGAACACCAGCAGGTGCGAGCCGTCGGTGATCTGGGCCTGGTTCCAGGCGATGGGCTTGATCTGTTCGCGAACGGCCTGGCTGGTCACGACGATGATTTCGAACGGCTGCAGGCCGCTGGAGGTGGGGGCCAGGCGCGCCGCTTCGACGATGCGGTCCACCTTGTCTTGCGGCACCGGTTTGGTGGCGTCCATCTTCTTGGCGGCGTAGCGCCACTGCAGCTTGTCCAGCAGGACGGGGTGTTGGGGTTGCGAAAGGTCGCTCATGGGAAATGCTCCAAAGATTGCAATGCCTGCACGGTGCAGGCTGGCCGGGCGAATTCTGTCGCAGCGCGGCCAACGCTGCTGGCGCGCGCGCAAACAGCGTGCTTGCGCGGGACATGGGACAGCCGCCCAGCAAAGTTGCGCCACATCGGGCAGGCGCACCGCCGGAGCCGGGTTGTGGCTGGGGTTGGGAATTCCATTCAGTGGAATGAAAGGGGTCACAAAAGCAGGTGGCGCCCCTAAGCTTGCGGCCATGTTCTAAGGCGCGCCCAGATGTGCCGAGCGTTTGAATCCCTGCCGTTAGAGCCCCTCAGGAGACATCCATGAACCGATTCCCGACACCCATCCGCCAGCTCGGCTGCGCCCTCCTGGCCAGCCTGGCCGTGTTCGCGGGCACCGCCCACGCCCAATACCCCGATCGCCCGGTGCGCATCATCGTGCCCTTCGCCCCCGGCGGCGGCACCGACCTGATCGCGCGCACCCTCGGTCAAGGCATGACCAAGGAGCTGGGTCAGTCGGTGATCATTGAAAACAAGCCCGGCGCCGGCACAGTGATCGGCACCGACCTTGCCGCCAAAAGCCCGCCCGATGGCTACACGCTGGTGATCGCCACGCTGGCGCACGCGGTCAACCCCAGCCTGCTGCCCAAGTTGCCCTACGCGAACGACACGGCGTTTGCCCCCGTCACCCTGGTGGGGCGTGGCCCCAACGTGCTGGTGGTGCGCCCGGACAGCCCGTACAAGACCGTGAAGGACATCCTGGACGCGGTGAAGGCGGGCAAGAACCTGTCTTACGCGTCGCAGGGCAACGGCACATCGGCCCACCTCGCGGGCGAGCTGTTCAACAACCTGGCCAAGACCCAGCTGCTGCACATTCCGTACCGCGGCGCAGGCCCGGCCATGACGGACTTGCGCGGGGGTCAGGTCGATCTGTTCTTTGGCACGGCCGCAGCGGTGGCGGGTTTCATCGAGCAAGGCACGCTGCGCGCCATTGCCGTGACCTCGCCCGAGCCCTCGCCCGCCTTCAAGGGCGTGCCCACCATCGCCTCCACCGTGCCTGGGTACTCGGTGGAAAGCTGGTACGGCTTCTTTGTGCCCGCAGGCACGCCGGCTCCGGTGATCGCCAAGCTCAACGCCGCCATCAAGAAGGCCTCGCAAGCGCCCGAGTTCCTGCAGAAGGTGGCGCAAGAGGGCCTGACCGTGACGGCTTCCGACCCGGCCGAATTCGACCGCTACGTGAAGGCCGAGGAAGCCCGCTGGCGCAAGGTCGTCAAGGAAAACAACATCAAATCCGACTGACACACAGGAAGAGGAAGCAACCCCATGGACTACTCATTGATCGAACTGCAGGTGGTGGACCGCGTTGCCACGCTGACCCTCAACCGCCCCGACAAGCGCAACGCCATGAGCGACGGCATGCGCTCGGAATTCATTCACGCGCTGGAGTCGGTCACCGCCGACAAGGCCATTCGCGCACTCGTGCTCACCGGGGCCGGCAAGGGCTTCTGTGCCGGTGGCGACATCGCGGGCATGCAAAAGCGCATGAACGCACCGGCGGGTGAGGTGGGCTTCAATGGCTGGCACCGCCAGCAGCGTGTGCACCACACGCAGGCCCTGCTGCACACCTGCCCCAAGCCGGTGATTGCGGCCGTGAACGGCGCGGCCTCCGGGCTCGGTGCCGACACCGCGCTGGCTTGCGACTTCATCATCGCCAGCGAGTGGGCCAGCTTTGCGTGGTCGTATGTGCTGCGCGGCATCATTCCGGATGGCGGCGGCATGTACTTCCTGCCGCGCCGCGTGGGCCTGTCCATGGCCAAGCAGCTGATCTTCACGGGCCGCCAGGTCAAGGTGGACGAAGCGCTGGCACTGGGCATCGTGGACCGCAAGACCAGCGCCGACACCCTGGTGTCCGATGCGCAGGCCTGGGCCGCCGAGTTGAGCCAGGCCTCCAGCACCGCGCTGGCCCTCACCAAGACCATCATCAACCAGAGCTTCGAACTCACCTCGCACGATGTGTTCGCGCAGGGCAGCCAGGCGCAGGGCATCTGCTACACCAGCAGCGAGCACCGCGCCTCGGTGGAAGCGTTTCTCGCCAAAGCCGCCGCCAAGGAATAAGCCGATGGACGCGATCTCGAAGTTGCTGGCGCCGCGCAGCGTGGCCGTCATCGGGGCATCGGCCGACCCGGGCAAGACGGCGGGCCGCCCCGTGGCCTACCTGCAGAAGCATGGCTTTGCGGGCCGCATCATGCCGGTGAACCCCAAGGCCGAGCGCATCGGCGATCTGCCCTGCTACGCCGACATCGCGTCGCTGCCCGAAGTGCCGGACGTGGCCATCGTGCTGCTCGGTGCCGAGCGCGCGCACCTGGCCGTGAAGGAGCTCGCGGCCCGGGGGTGCGCCGCCGCCATCGTGCTGGCCAGCGGCTACACCGAAACCGGCGAGGAGGGCGCGCGCCGCCAGCAGCAGCTGGTGGAGGCGGCGGGCGCCATGCGCATCCTCGGCCCCAACACCATCGGCCTGGTGAACCTCACCGACAAGATCGTGCTCTCGGCCACGGGCGCCCTGGAGATGGAGGAATTCCCCGTGGGCGGCATTGGCGTGGTGTCGCAGAGCGGCGGCATTCTGGGCTCGCTGCTCTCGCGGGCCGCGGCCCGTGGCATCGGTCTGAGCAAGCTCATTTCCACCAGCAACGAGGTGGACCTGGAGCTGGCGGACTTCATCGACCACCTGGCCGACGACCCCGCCACGAAGGTGATTGCCCTTTACGTGGAAACGGTCCGCAACCCCGCCAGATTTCGCGCCGCCTGCCTGAAGGCCGCGCGTGCGGGCAAGCCGGTGGTGGCCTTCAAGATTGGCCGCTCGGAGGCCGGTGCCCAGGCGGCGGTGTCGCACACCGGCGCCATGGCCGGCGCAGACCGCATGTACGACGCGCTTTTCCGGCAGGTGGGCGTGATCCGTGCCAGGAGTTTCAGCGACCTGCTCGACATTCCGGTGGCGCTGGCCACCGGCCGACAGCTGCTGGGCAAACGCGTGGCCATTCTCACCAGCACCGGCGGTGCCGGCACGCTGGTGTCTGACGACCTGGGCGTGGCAGAGTTTGAAACGCCCGCGCCCGATGCCGCCACCGCCGAGGCCTTGCGCGCGCTGCAGACCGGCGGCGAAGCCGTGCTTGACCGCAACCCGATCGACGTCACATTGGCCGGCCTGCGCCCCGACCTGCTGCGCGGCGCCATTCGCGCCCTGCTGGCCAGCCCGAGCTACGACGCGCTGGTGATCATCGTGGGCTCGTCCGGCCTGGCCATGCCGGAGCTGATGGCCAACGCCATCCGCGATTGCCTGCCCGACTCGGGCAAACCCATCATGGCCTACGTGAGCCCGCACGCGCCCGAGATTGGCGCGCTGCTCACGCGCCACGGCGTGCCCGCGTTTGCCGCTGCTGAGAGCTGCACGGCAGCGCTGGACGCCATGTTCAAGGTGGGGCGGTTCACCGCCCCGGTGGATGCGCCGCCCGTGGGTGCGGCCATTGCGTTTGAAGCGGCCACCGGCTCGCTGGACGAAGCCCAGGCCAAGCAGTTGTTTGCGCGGTTTGGCGTGCCCTGCGCGGCCGAGCGCATCGTGTCGACCCCCGCCGAAGCCGAGGCCGCCGCCCAGGCGCTCGGTGGTCGCGTGGTGCTCAAGATGCTGTCGTCCACGATCACGCACAAGAGCGATGTGGGCGGTGTGGCCGTGGGCCTCACGGCCGACACCGTGGGCGCCCGGCTGACCCGCATGAAGGCCGACGTGCAAGCCCACACCGGCGTGGCGCCCGAGCGTTTCCTGGTGCAGGAAATGGTGAACGGCGGCACCGAGCTGATCCTGGGGCTGCACCGGGATGCGCTGGGCACTGCCGTGCTGCTGGGCATGGGCGGCGTCACCGCCGAGCTGTTCAAGGACACCACGCTGCGCCTGCTTCCCGAGGACGAACACGGCCTGCGCGGCCTGTGCCGCGCCGAAGCCCTGGCCATGGCAAAGGACCTCAAGACCTGGCCCCTGCTCGACGGCTTCCGTGGGCGCCCCAAGGCCGATGTGGATGCGCTGGTGGACGCCATTGTGGCGTTTTCGGGCATGGCCGCCCAGCTGGGCGAGCGGCTCGTGGAAGCGGAGATCAACCCGGTGTTTGTGCGCGCGCAGGGCGAAGGCGTGAGCGCTGCAGACGGCGTCGTCGTGCTGGCTTGAGGTGGCGCGCATGAAGTGGCGGGCATGGGGGCGCCGGTGACTGGTACCCTCGGCCACCGCGCCAGCGCTTGAACCCGCAGGCGGGCGCGCACGTTGGAGGACTTGACCATGCAGCTGGAGGACACCGAAGAGCCCGATGCCAGGCTGGGGCGCTCGCCCACCAACCGTTCGCTGGTGCGCGGCATCGAAATCCTGCGGGCGTTTCGTCCCGGGTCCCACTGGCTGGGCAATGGCGACCTGGCGGAGCGCACCGGCCTGTCGCCCGCCACCGTCAGCCGGCTGACGCAAACGCTGGTGTTGACCGGGCTGCTGCAACACGACCCCCGCCGCCGTGCCTATGCGCTGGCGGCGCCCGTGCTGAGCATCGCGCACGCCATGCGCACCGGCTCGACCGTGCTGGCCACCGCCGCGCCGCTCATGCGCGCGCTGGCCGAGAGCCAGCGCATCAACGTGGGGCTGGCGGCTCCGGACAAGGACGAGATGGTGTACCTGGAGTCCATTCGCTACAACCGCCGGGTGGCGCTGCGCAAGGTGTTGTCAGGGCAACGCGTGCCGATGGAGCTCACATCGCTGGGGCGGGCTTACCTCGCCACCATCACGGCATCAAAGCGCAAGCGCTTGCAGGCCACGTTCCAGCAGCGCGCCGGGCCACACTGGCGCGAGCTGTCGGTGGAGATCAACACCGCCATCCAGCAGGTGCAGACGCAGGGCTACTGCGCGGCCTCCTGGCAACCCGAGGTGGTGGCACTGGCCACGCCCCTGGTCACCGATGAAGGCACCTTTGCACTCAACGTCAGCGTGTCGACCGATGAACCCCTGCCGCGCACGGCACGGCTGCTGTCTGCGCCTTTGCTGAAGCTGGCGGGCGAGATCCAGGCATCGTTGGCGCGTTTGCCGGCTTGATGCCGGCTGCAGCAGCCGGGCGCGAGAGGGCTCTGCTGGCGCGTCACACCATGGCAAAGCCGCCCGATGCGCCAATGGTCTGTCCGGTAATGAACAGGGCTCTGTCCGATGCGAGAAACGCGACCACGCCCGAAACGTCGGTGGGGCGCGCCAGGCGCCCCACGCCTTTGGAGATGGGATAGAGGTTGAGCATTTTGCCCAGCAACTCGTTGTTCTCCACGGTCGCGGCCACGCTCAGTGGACCGTCCTTGATGCCCTCATGAGAGACCGCGCCCAGGGCCACCGAATTGACAGTGACCGAGTGGCGTCCGTGTTCGCGTGCGAGCGCCTTGGCAAAGCCGGCAATGGCCGCCTTGGCGCCTGAATACACGGCCATGTTGGCTTCGCCAATGCGTCCAGCTTCGGAAATGATGTTGATGATCCGGCCGCCCTTGTGACTCACCATGCCGGGCAGCACGGCCTTGCAGCAGTGCATCGTGCCGTAGACATTGAGGTTCACGATCTTGGCCCAGTCGACCACCGGCATGTCCACGAAGGCGGGTGTGCGCCCCCCCTTTTCGCGCCGCTCGGGAATGATCCCGGCGTTGTTCACCAGAATGGTGACGGGCTGACCGAAGTGGCGGGTGGCTTGCTCCACCATTGCGTCCACCTGATCTTGCTGAGTGATGTCCGCCGGCGCCGCCAGCGCTGCGCCGCCGGCTGCCACGATGTCGGCCGCCACCGCCGCAGCGCGCTCAGGGAACAGGTCATTGACGACCACTTTTGCGCCTTCGGCGGCGAGTTCCAGGCAGATCTGGCGGCCCACACCCTGGCCACCGCCCGTGACCAGGGCCACTTGCGAGTTCAATCCGAGTTGCATGTTCTTTCTTCTTTCGTTCAATAAGTCAGCGGGATGCTCACCTTCCGGTGAAGCGGGGTTCACGTTTTTCGACGAAGGCGCGCATGCCTTCAATGCGGTCGTCGCTGTCAACGATCATGGCGGCGGCATAGCGTTCGTATTCCAGGCCTGAGTCCAGATCGGTCTGCATGCCGCGGTGGATCGCGCTTTTGGCAAAGCGCACTGCGAGGGGCGGATGCGCAGCGATGCGTTGCGCCAGTTCAAGTGCGGCGGGCATGAGCTCGTCGGGCGGCAGCACGCGGCTCACGATGCCGTAGCGGTGGGCGGTGTCTGCGTCGATCAGGTCGGCGGTCAGGATCAGTTCTTTGGCGCGCGCCTCGCCGATCAGGCGTGGCAGGCGCTGGGTGCCGCCTGCGGCTGGAATCACACCCAGCTTGATTTCGGGCAGCCCGAAGCGTGCGGTGGATGCAGCCAGTCGGAGGTCGCAACACAGCGCGATCTCCAGACCGCCGCCGAGCGCTACGCCGTTGATGGCTGCCACCACGGGCTTCTCGAACTCCTCCATGCGGCGAAACAGTTCATGTGTGGCCTTCTGGCGCACGAAGTACTCGGTCCCGCGCACCACGTCATTGGCGCGCTCCTTGATATCGGCGCCTGCGCAGAAGGCCCTGTCGCCCGCGCCGGTGACCAGGACCGCGCGCACCACATCGTCCTCTCGGGCGAGCTCGAAAAAGGCCCGTGCAAGGTCGGCCTTCATCGTGCCGCCCAGGGTGTTCATGCGGTCGGGCCGGTTCAGTGTGATCACGGCCACACGGTCACGCACTTCATACAGCAGCGTGCCCAGTTCCTGGATGGCGTTGGATGTCATGTGCAAGTCTCCCGTTGTGTTGAACCTGAGGGCGTTCACCCTGCGGCGGCCAGAATGTGGGCGACCGAGACCGAGCCCAGGCCGATCATGTGCGCCATGCCCCAGCGAGCCTGTGTGTGCTGGCGCCCCTCGGCTTCGCCACGCAACTGACGGGTGATCTCGGCCAGCTGGCCCAGGCCCGTCGGGCCCAGCGGATGGCCCATGCCGATGAGTCCCCCGGATGCATTGATGGCGCAGCGTCCGCCGATGCGCGAGTCGCCCCGGGCGAGGTAGTGCGCGCCTTCACCCGGCTCGCACACACCGATGGCCTCGCTGTAGATCAGCTCCTCCACCGAGAAGGCGTCGTGCAGCTCGAGCAGGTCGAGCTCGGTGGGGGCGATGCCGGCCTGCTCGAAGGCTTCCCTTGCGCTGGTGCGCACCAGCTCTGTGGCCGCGTCGCCGTACTGGCGCTCGTTGAGTTCGCTGCCTGCGACCGATGCACGCACCCGCACGCAGCGGCTGGCGTCCAGACCCAGACGCTGGATGGCATGACCCGATACCAGCACGGCAGCGGCTGCACCTTCTCCACGCGGGCAGCATTGCTGCACCGTGAGGTCGCCTGCCACGCGCGGTGATGCCAGCACCTGCTCCAGCGTGCGCGGCTTGCGGAACTGTGCAAACGGATTGAGTGCCGCGTTGGCGTGGTTCTTCACCGCCACGGCGGCCATCTCGTCCACGCTGGCACCCCGCTCGCGCAGGTAGGTGCGCGCCATCATGGCGAACTTCACGGCCGGGATGGTGGCGGTGTCGCTGAGCCGCTCCAGCCCGTCTTTGGTGATGGCCCGTCGCCCGTCCCCGTGCTTGTCGACGCCCAGCGCAAGCACCACGTCGCTCATGCCGGTGGCGATCTCCATGCACGCTTGTCGGAACGCAAAGGAGCCGGAGGCCGAAGCGTTCTCCACCTGGGTCACGGCCAGACCCGTGGAGCCCAGGTGGCGCAGCAGCACGCGCCCGGCGGCCATGCCGATGGACGTGGTACCGACATAGGCGCTCTTCACCTGCGGCCACTGCATTCCTGCATCCTCCAGCGCCGCGCGCACCGCGGTCAGGCCGAGCTGCGTGTATGGGGTGTCGCTGGGAAACTGGTAGGGGTGCAGGCCGATGCCGGCAATGAAGACACCCCCGTTGGCGTCCAGCCAGTCGCTGGTCGAACGGCTGCCGTCCTGTGCTTGCGTGCCGTTCATGCGGACGCTCCCTGTTCTTCCGGCACGAAGCGGCACGCGTACACGCCTTGCGCTTCATCGGGCTCGGCCACAGCGCGCAGGCGCATGCCCGGGCGCAATGAGCCTTCGTCCTTGACGCCGATCACGCCCTCTTCGACGATGCCCGGCGCGATGCGCACGTCGCCCGCGATGCTGGGCACAACCATGCCGGGCGTCAGTGGCACATGCAGCGTCACGAATTCGAGCAACTCGCCGCCGCCGGGGCGCCGCAATGTCTGTGCATCCCGGAGTGGGTCGCCACATTGCATGCACCCGGGCGCGTTGGACGGGAACGTGAGCGCGCTGCAAGCGGGGCATTGCGCAAAGAGGAAGTCGAGCGAGTGACCGTCCTGCGCCAGTCGGTACAGGGTGGGGTGGAGCGGTCTCAGGGCGGACGCGGGTTGTGTCATGAGGGTCATTCAGGCAGAGCGGTGGAGGAAGGGGGCGAACGACTCAGTCGAGCTTGGCGCCAGACTGCTGGACCACAGCGCGCCAGCGCACTATCTCGGACTTGACGAAAGCGCCGAGCTTCTCGTCGCGCAGGCCGACTTGAGGGATGCTGCCGAAGCGCTCGGTGCTTTGCAGCATCTCGGGCTCCACGATGGCCTTGGCGATTTCGTCGCCCAGGCGCTTCACGATCTCGGGAGGTGTCTTGGCCGGTACGAAGACGGCACTCCATGCGGTCGATTCGGCACTCGGCATGCCCAGCTCGCCCACTGTCGGCACATCGGGTGCGCTGGCCAGTCGCTTTTTGGAGGTGACAGCCAGCGCCGTGAGCTTCTTGCCCTGAATGAACGGCATCACCACCGCCGGGTAGTCGAACATGAGGTCGACATTGCCGGCCATCAGGTCGGTCAGGGCGGGACTGCTGCCGCGGTAGGGAACGTGGGTCATCTTGACCCCGGCAGCCGTCTGGAAGAGCTCTGCCGTGAGGTGGGTTCCTGTGCCCGGGCCTGCTGAACCGAAGTTGAGCTTGCCAGGGTTGGCCTTGGCGTAGGCAATCAGCTCGGGCACGGTCTTGTATGGGCGAGACGGGTTGATCACGAGCATGAGCGGTGTTTCAGACAAGCCATGGACGGGCACGAAGTCGGTCACCGGGTCGTAGCGCACGCTTTTGTACAGGGCCAGATTCGCAGCCTGCGTGCCCTGCGTGCCAAAGATCAGGGTGTAGCCGTCCGCGGGCCCC
>NZ_JAHVAB010000091.1 GCF_019264445.1 Hydrogenophaga sp. | reverse complement strand
GCCCAAGCCATCAGCCCAATCGCCGCAATACCCGAAGCCAGCGACAAGCTCCCCGCCAGAAAAGACAGCAGCACCGGGCCGCAAGAAGACCCCACGTCAGACATCAGGCGCCACACGCCCAGGAAGTGGGCGCGGCCGTGGCGGGGGGAGTGGTTGGCGCCCAGGGTCATGATCATTCCGGAGCCGATGCCGTTGCCAAAGCCGATCGCCATCGAGGCGAGCAGCAGGGTGGTGAAGCCGGTGGTGAAGGGCATGGCGAGCAGCGCGGCGCCCATGATCGCCATGGAAGGCACGGCGACCCAGCGTGTGCCTTTCTGGTCCATCACCTTGCCCGCGGGGTAGAACAGCAGCATGTCGATGCCGCCGGCCAGGCCGTAGATGAGCGATGCCGCCGCAGGCGCCAGCGCCAGGTGGTCGGCCCACAGCGGTATGACCACTTGCCGCGACGCGCGCACCGCGCTCACCAGCACCACGCCCAGGCCGAGCGTGAGGAACACACGCCGGTGGTCCCGCAGGGTGGACGCGATGGTGGTGGCCGCCGGTGGGGCCTGGCCCGCCGGGGTGTGGTGGGTTTCCAGATCGGGGATGCGCGAGCCCAGCGCGGCCGCCGCCAGCACGCCCACCATGCCGATGCCGAAGGCGCCCGCCAGTCCCACCCCGTACACCGCCGCCGCGCCCAGAAAGGGGCCGATGAACATGCCGATGCGGCCCACGCCGCCCAGCGTGGACAGCGCCCGCGCGCGGTAGGCAATGGGCACGGCTTCGGCCAGGTAGCCCTGGCGCGCCAGGTTGTACACGGCGCGCGACATGCCCACCATGAAGCAGCCCGCCGCAAACAACGCCAGGTGCGACGTCCACACGCACAGCGCCATGCCCAGGCCGCTCCACAAGCCGGCCGCCACGATGGCCCAGCGCTCGCCCCAGCGCACGGTGATGAGCGAGGCGGGGATGTTGTTGAGCAGTGAGCCCAGGCCCATGAGCGCCATCACCAGCGCGGCCATGGGCACGGAGGCGCCCAGCTCGCGCGCCACCAGCGGAATGATGGGAAGAATGGCGCCTTCGCCCAGGCCAAACAGCAGCGACGGGCCATACACCGGCACCGCGATGCGCTTGAACGAAAACCCGTCGGGGGAGGTGCTGTCAGGCGTGGGGGGCGAGGGAGGCAAGGAAGGCGAAGGGGGCATGCGCAGCCTGAGGGCGTGAAGACCAAACGGGGACCGATTGTCGCCCTCCGTGGTCAGCCCGGCTGGCCACGGGTGCGATACCCATCAAGCCACGTAAGCCACGATCTCGATCTTCATCCCCGGCACTACCAGGGCCACGCCCGCGCTGGAGCGGTTGGGCCAGGGTGCGCGGAAGAACTCGCGGTACACGGCGTCGATGGCGGGCATGTCGGCCACGTCGGTCATGTAGATGAGCACCTGGGCCACGTCGTCCATGGTTTTGCCGGCGCGCTCCACGGCGCGCTGCAGGTTGCTGAAGGTCAGGCGCGCTTGCTGTTCGATGCTGCCGTTGGTGTCCACCGTGCCGTCTTCGCGCACCGGGCCGTGCGCGGTGTAGAGCACGCCGGCGGAGCGCACCATCCAGGAAAAGGGTTGCTTGAACGGCGGCAGGCCGACGTCGATCACTTCTTTCATGGCGGCGCTGCGGCGGTCAGTCGGCCATGATGCCGGTCTCGCGGATCACCTTGCCGTAGCGTTCGTTGTGGTACTGGTTGATCTTGGCCAGCGCGGCGGGTTCGCCCCCGGCGGGGATCAGCGCCATGGTGGTCATGCGGGCCTGCACGTCGGGCATTTTCAAAATTTCGTTCAGGTGGCCGTTGAGCGTGCGCACCACGTCGGCGGGCATGCCCTTGGGGCCCATGAAGCCTTGCCATGCGCCCACTTCCACGTCTTTCAAACCGGCCTCGGCGAGCGTGGGCACGTTGGGCGCCAGCGGTGAGCGCTGTGCATCGGCCACGGCGACCGCCACCAGCTTGCCCTGGCTGATGTACTGCGCCACGGGGCCGAGCGTGGTGTACATCATGGGCATGTGCCCGGCCACCACGTCGACGATGGCGGGGCCGCTGCCGCGGTAGGGCACCTGCGTGAGCTTGATGCCGGCGGCGCGGTTGAACATTTCACCCAGGATGTGCATGGGCGAGCCGCTGCCGGGGCTGGCGTAGTTGCCCACCTTGCCGCTCTTGGCGGCGGTCACCACGTCTTTCACGGTGTTCAGGCCCGAGCCCGCGTGCGCAATCAGAAACAGCGACTGCGTGCCCGCCAGCATGATGGGCGTGAACGCGGTGAGCGGGTCGTACACCGCGCCCGTGCCGGGCTTGAGCACCAGCGGTGCGGTGGCAATGGTGTTGGGCGTGAAGAGCAGGGTGTAGCCGTCGGGCGCGGCCTTGGCCACGAAGGCGTTGCCAATGGTGCCGCTGGCACCGGTCTTGTTGTCCACCACCACGGGCTGGCCCACGCGGGCCTGCAGCTTTTCGGCAAAGGTGCGGGCCAGCGCATCGGTGTCGCCACCGGGCGGGAACGACACGATCAGGCTGATGGGCTTGCTGGGGTAGGCCTGTGCCAGCGCGCTGCCGGCGGGCAGGGCGAGGGCGGCCACGGTGGCCAGGGCGGTGAGCAGCAGGGGGCGGCGCGTGGTCATGGGGGGTGTCTCCAGGGCTGGGGATGAAGGGCGCAGGCGCTAGAACACGCCCGGGAACGAGCCGCCATCGAGCAGGATGTTTTGCCCGTTGATGTAGCCCGCGTGCACGCTGCACAGGTAGGCGCAGGTGTGGCCGAGCTCGCTGGGCTGGCCCACGCGGTGCGCAGGGTGTTTGGCCATGCGCGCTTCGCGCACCTGCTCCGGCGTCTTGCCTTCGCGCTTGGCTTGCGCGGCAAAGTTGCTGGCCAGCCGGGCGGTGTCAAAGGTGCCGGGCAGCAGGTTGTTGATGGTCACGCCGCGTGCCACGGTGGTGCGCGCCAGGCCCGCCACAAAGCCGGTGAGGCCGCTGCGCGAGCCGGTGGACAGGCCCAGGCCGTCCACGGGCGACTTCACCGCGCTGGAGGTGAGGTTGACGATGCGGCCAAAGCCGCGCGCCATCATGCCGTCCACCGTGGCCTTGATGAGCTCGATGGGCGCGAGCATGTTGGCATCGAGTGCGCGGTGCCAGGTGTCGCTGTCCCAGGTGCGGAAGTCGCCGGGCGGCGGGCCGCCGGCGTTGGTCACGACGATGTCGAAATCGGGGTGCGTCGCGAAGATGCGCGCGCGCCCTTCAGCGGTGGTCACGTCGGCGGCCAGCCAGCTCACTTCTCCCGCGCCGTGCGCGGCCAGGCGGGCGGCGGCGTCCTTCAGCGGGCCTTCGGTGCGCGCCACGATGACGACGTGCACGCCGTCTTTCACCAGCGCTTCGGCACAGGCATAGCCCAGCCCTGCGCTCGCGCCGCATACCAGCGCCTTCTTGCCTGCAATGCCCAGGTCCATGGTGTTTCAGCTTTCGGTTGAGAGGGTCTGCGTTTGACGAAGGTCCACGTCGAGCCGCGCCCAGGCGTCGATCTCCACACGGAGTTCGGGGAACACCAGCGCCTGCACGGCCACCAGCGTGGCGCAGGGGTACACGCCGCCAAAGAAGTCGCGCCGCGCGCGGCCCACTTCGTCCTTGTCGGCGATGTCGGTGAGGTAGACCACGGTCTTGATGAGGTTGTGCTTGTGGCCCCCGGCAGCGCTCACCAGCGCTTCGAGTTTCTTCAGCACCACCAGCGTCTGGTCGTAGGCGCCCAGGGGCGCGCCGCGTTCGGCGGCTTCGCGCGTGGCGGGGTGGCCGGTCATGCCCGACATCACCACCTCCTGCCCGATGCGCCAGCCGTTGGTCCAGGTGGCGGTGGGCAGGTCGGGCACGCCGGGTGCCGCGATTTTTTCAGCGAGCGCCATCACTGCCCACCCTGGCGCACGCGTTCCTGGATGCGTTCGCGCACGGGCACGAAGTCGTAGGTGGGGTAGCACTCGGTGGTGAACACGCCCCATGCCGAGCGCTCCAGCTCCAGGTTCACCCGGCCCAGCAAGTGCGGCGGCACTTCGAGCGTGACGATCTGGCCCAGGCCCATGGCCACCGTCCACGACACCACGCGCGTGCCCTCCACCGGAAAGCGCTCCCACCAGCCGCTGGCCTTCAGCTTCGCCTGCACGTCGTCCAGCGTGAGGCCGGCGTGGTGCTTGAGCACGAGGGTGATGAGCACGTTGGCTTCGTTGGCGGGGGCGGCGCTCACGGCGTTCACTCCATGGTGATGTTGCGGGCCTTGATGACCTTGGCCCAGCGCGCGGTTTCGTCGCGAATGTGCGTGTCGAAGGCGGCGGTCTGCAGGTCCCACGCGCTCAGGCCCTGGCCTTGCAGGCGCTCGCGCACGGCGGGCTCGGCCAGGATGGCGGCAGCGTCGCGCGCCAGTTGGGCGGCCACATCGGGCGGCGTGCCGGCGGGGGCCAGCAGGCCGTACCACGAAGGCACCACCACGCCGGGCACACCCAGCTCGGCCAGCGTGGGGATCTCGGGGGCGGTGGGCGTGCGCACGCTGTCCGTCACAGCCAGCGCCACGAGCTTGCCGCTCTTGATGTGCGGCAGCACGGTGGGCAGGTTGCTGAACATCAGCGGCACGGTGCCACCGATGACGTCGTTGATGGCGGGCGGCGTGCCCTTGTAGGCAATGTGCAGGATGTCCACGTTCGCCTGCGACTTGAACAGCTCGCCCGCCAGGTGCAGGCCGCTGCCCACGCCGGGCGAGGCGTAAGAAAGCGCGTCCGGCTTGGCCTTGGCTTGGGCGATCAGCTCGGCCACGGTCTTGATGCCGGTGGCGGGGTTGGCCACCAGCACGTTGGGCGTCTTGGCCAGCATGGCCACGGGCACAAAGTCTTTCTGGATGTCGAACGGAAACTTCGGCATCAGCGTGGGGTTCACCGTGAGGTTGCCCGCCGGAATCACGAGCAGCGTGTGGCCGTCGGGCTTGGCGCGTTTCACCTTGTCCATGCCGATGTTGCCGGAGGCACCGGGCGCGTTGTCGACCACGGCCACCTGGTTGTAGCGCTTGGCCAGGCCATCGGCCAGCACGCGCGCCAGCGTGTCGATGGGGCCGCCAGCGGGGAAGGGCGCCACCAGCGTGAACTTGTCGGAGGCGAGCTGCTTTTCAGCGGCGGACTGCGCGTGGGCGCTGGTGCCCAGGAGGGCAAGAAGGGAAGCAAGGGCGATGAGGGATCTGCGTGACGTCATGGTGTTTCTCAAGTGGTTGCCCAGGGCATGGGCGATTCGTTCAGTCCCCAGTAAAAGCTCTTCTGGCTTGTGTATTCAAGAATGCCGAGGCGGCCTTTCTCCTGGCCGTAGCCGCTCATCTTCACGCCCGTGAACGGTGTGCTGATGGAGAAGACCTTGTAGGTGTTGATCCAGACCGTGCCGGTCTGCAGCGCGCGGCCGATGCGCCAGGCGCTTTTGAAGTCGCGCGTCCAGATGCCCGAGGCCAGGCCGAACATGTTGTCGTTGCACTGCGCGATCAGGTCGTCTTCGTCTTTCCAGGGCAGCAGCGCGAGCACGGGGCCGAAGATTTCTTCCTGGCACATGCGGGCGCTGTTGGGCAGGCCTTCAAAGATGGTGGGCAGGTAGTAGCTGCCGCCATCAAAGTAGCCGCCGCTGGGGCGCTCGCCGCCGCAGAGCACGGTGCCGCCTTCGTCGCGGCCCAACTGCACGTATTTCTCGACCGAAGCGCGGTGGCCCAGGTTCACCAGCGGGCCCATCTGCGTGCTCTCCAGCGAAGGGTCGCCCACGCGCAGTTGCTTCACGCCTTCCAGCAGGCGGGCCTTGAAGGCGTCGTACACGCTTTCGTGCACGAAGGCGCGCGAGCCGGCAATGCACGACTCGCCCGACGAGCTGAAGATGCCGTAGAGCACGCCGGCCACGGCGTGGTCCAGGTCGGCGTCGGGCATGACGATGGTGGGCGACTTGCCGCCCAGCTCCAGCGAGGTGGGCATGAGCTTCTCGGCCGCGAGGCGCTGGATGCCCATGCCGACGTTGGTGCCGCCGGTGAACGCAATGCGCTTGATCAGCGGGTGCTTCACCAGCGCATCGCCCACCACGCTGCCCTTGCCCGGCAGCACGCTGATGATGCCGTCGGGCACGCCGGCCTGCTGCGCAATGCGCGCCAGCTCGATCGCCATGCGCGGGGTTATTTCGGCGGGCTTGAACACCACGGCGCAGCCGGCCGCCAGCGCGGGCGCGAGCTTCTGCGCTTCGCTGGCAATGGGCGAGTTCCATGGCGTGATGGCGCCGACCACACCCAGTGGCTCGTGCACGCTCATGCTCAGGTAGTCGCCGCGCGACGGGGTGATGGCGTCTTCCCAGGTTTCGGCGGCGGCGCCAAAAAACTGGAAGGTGCCGGCGGCACTCGCCACCAGCGCGCGGCATTCCTTGATGGGCTTGCCGTTGTCCAGCCGCTGCAGCTGCGCCAGCTCCTCGCCGCGCTCACGAATGCCCTGCGCGATGCGGTACAGCATGCCGGCGCGTTCGTGGTGCTTGAGCTTGGCCCAGGCGGGTTGCTGGCGGGCGCGCTCGGCGGTCTGCACGGCCTCGTCCACATCGGCGGCGGTGGCGGCGTGCAGCCGGGCCACGGTGCTGCCGTCGTGCGGGTATTCGGTGGTGTATTCGGGGCCGGAGGCGTCGCGCCAGCGGCCGGCGAAGAAGCTTTGCAGTTTTTCGGTCATATCGTCACCGAGGAAGTGCGGTTGTGCAGGAAGCGCAGGGCCGAGAGCACCGTGAGCGCCGAGGTCTTGGGGTTGTCGGGCAGGGGCTTGCCACGCATGGTGATGCGCATTTCGCCGAAGGCGCCGCGCACGTCGATCTCGTGGATGTTCTCGGTCACGGTCGGGTCGGCAATGAGGCGCACGCGCGTGGCGTCCAGCCCCAGGCCGGCGAGCGACACGGTGGCGGCCACGTTGGCATTTTTGGGGTACAGCTGCGCGGCTTCGCGCGCCGAGGCTTCCAGGATCACCGTGGGCTCGGTGATGGTGCTGAGGTTGGTCACCTGTTCGGCCGGGCTGCCGCGCCAGCCCTCGGGCGGCTTGCGGCCGGTGTAGGTCACGCTGTCCAGGCCGGCGAGGCGGGCGGAGGCAATCGCGTCAATGCCGCCAATGGCACCGGCCAGCAGGTGCACGCGCGTGCCGCCGCGCTGCGCGGCGTCGGCCAGCTGCTCGGGCAGGCCGGCTTCGGACAGCGCGCCGATGGACAGCACCGCGCACTCCACGC
Source organism: Hydrogenophaga sp. (assembly GCF_019264445.1). Taxonomy (GTDB): domain Bacteria; phylum Pseudomonadota; class Gammaproteobacteria; order Burkholderiales; family Burkholderiaceae_C; genus Hydrogenophaga. The sequence continues at coordinate 4,804 of NZ_JAHVAB010000091.1, read as the reverse complement.
CGCGCGCCAGGGCGGGCAGCACGTGGTCGGTGATCGCGCCGTGGCCAGCGCACTCCACCAGCAAGGCGGTTTCAGGGGGCACTTCGCTGCACACGGTCACACCCGTGCCCAGCGAGGCCTGGCATTCGGCCAGGTGGCCTTCAGACACCACCACGTGCGTGATGCGCACCGTGGGGTGGCCCGCCATGCGCGCGAGCAGCGTGCGGCCAATGGCGCCGCAGCCAATGAGCGTGACCTGCTGGATCATGCGAGCACCTCGGCGCGTGTCATGCCGCTTCCTTCTTCTTCGGTGGGCCGGCGAACTTCACGGCAAACGGGCCCCAGGCGTTCATGTCCACTTCCACCACCACCGGGCCGTTGCCCACGGCCAGTGCTTTCTGCAGCGTGTCTTTGGTGGCGGTGGGGTCGGCCAGCTTGAAGTGCGGCACCTGCAGGCTGGCGCAGAGCTGCGCGAAGTCGGGTGTGTGCAGTTCCACATAGGCGTGGCGGCTGCCGTAGATGTCGTCCTGGATGTTCTTGATGACGCCGTAGCGCTGGTCGTTCATCACGAGGAAGACCACGTTGGCCTTCTCTTGCGCCGCGCAGGCCAGCTCGCCCAGGTTGAGCATGAAGCCGCCGTCGCCGCAGAGCGACACGGTGCGCCGGCCGAGTGCGTGCTCGGCATCGGCCACGGCCGCGCCCACGCCCATGGCCAGGCCCTGGCCAATGCCGCCGCCCAGGGCGTGCACGCCGGCGCGCGGGTGGTCGAGCACCGGGGCGCGGTTGCCCCACATGCTGTTGGACAGCGTGATGTCGCGCACCCACCAGAGGTTCTTGCCCACCACCTCGCCCAGCGTGTTCTTGAGCTTGCTGTACTGGCCCAGCGTGCTGTCCACCAGCGAGGCGGCTTCGGCGCGCGCGCGCTTCACGTCGGCGGCCAGCTTGGGGTCGATCTGCATCTGGCCTTCGAGGCGGTCGGCCAGCGCGTGGAGCGTGAGCTCGGCGTCGCCGTGCACAAAGAGCTCGCTGCTGTAGCCGCGGTTGTCGGCCAGCGGGTTGGCGTCGATGCGGTAGCGCGTGGCGGGCAGCTTGAGCTTGTAGTTCAGCGTTTCGTTGCTGCGCAGGCGCGTGCCCACGGCCAGCATGGCGTCCACCGTTTCGTAAAACTCTTCGGCGGGCTTCTGCAGGTTGTAGGAGCCGAGCGTGGCGGGGTGGTCTTCGGGCACGATGCCCCGGCCCTGCACGGAAGACACCACCGCCCAGCCCATGGCCACCAGGCGCTGCGCGGCGGCGCTGGCGCCGCGTGCGCCGCCACCGAGCCACAGCAGCGGGCGCTGGGCGCCCTTGAGGCGCTCGGCCAGTGCGTCCACGGCGGCCAGGTTCGGCTGCACGCGTGGCACGGCCACGGGCGACAAGTCGGCTGGCAGATCGAGCTGCATCTTCTGCACGTCGATCGGGATCTCGATGCTCACCGGGCCGCAGGGCGGCGTTTGCGCCAGGCGCACCGCTTCGCGCAGCGTGGCCAGCGCGGTCTCGGGGTTGCGGATGCGGAAGGCGTCCTTGCCGACCGACTTGAGCATGGCCAGCTGCGCCGGGTGCTCGTGGATGTAGCCGAGGTCGCGGTCCAGAAAGTCGGACTCGATCTGCCCCGTGAGGTGCAGCAGCGGCGTGCCGGCGGTGATGGCTTCGACCATCGCGCCCGCCGCGTTGCCGCAGCCCGTGCCGGTGCTGGTGACACACACGCCCAGCGTGCCGCTCACCCGCGCATACGCGTCGGCCATGTTGCAGGCGCCGGCTTCGCCCCGCGCCGACACAAAGCGGATCTTCTGGCGCGTGTGGAACGCGTCGAGGATGGGCATGTTGTGGATGGAGATCACGCCGAAGGCGGCGCGCACGCCGCATTGCTCCAGGAAGCGGACGGCGAGTTCTCCCACGGTGATGCGGGGCTGGGTAGGGCTCATGCGACTTTTTTCTCGGAAGGTTTGGTTTGCCAGCCACCCCGGTTGGGGGAGTGGCTGATGCGTTCGGTGAGCTGGGCGGCGGCCTGGCGCACCTGGTTGACGAGCACGTCGAGCTCGCCGGGCTGCACGTTTTGCGCCGGCACGCTGATGCTCACGGCGGCAGCGACTTCGCCGCGGTCGTTGAACACCGGCGCGGCGATGGTGGAAATGCCGGTTTCAAAGCCCCCCTGGCTCACGCCATAGCCGTTGGCGCGGTCGTGGTCGATCAGCTTCTTGAGCTGCTCCACCGTGGTGGGCGTCTTGGGGGTGTAGCTGGGCAGCTCGGGCTCGGGGTAGAGCTGGCGTAGGGCGTGCAGGTCGAGGTCGCTCAGCAGCAGGCGGCCCAGCACGGTGGCGTGCGCCGGCAGGCGGGCGCCCACCTGAATGGAATGGAACAGCGCGCTGCGGCCCGCCACCTTGGAGATGAACACCACCTCGCGCGCATCGCGCACCACCAGGTGGGCCGAGTAGCCGCACTCGTCGCGCAGGGCTTCAATGACGGGGCGGCCGTGCTCGGTGAGTTCCATGGAGGCGAGGAACTCGAAGCCCAGGCGCAGCACGGCCAGGCCGAGCTTGTAGTAAGCGCCGTCGCCCACGCGCTCCACAAAGCCGCCTTGCTCCAGCGTCTGCAGCATCCGAAACACCGAGGCGCGCGGCAGGTCGAGGCGGCGCGAGATTTCGGCGCCGGTGAGCTCGCGCTCGTCGCGGTTGAACAGCATCAGCAGCTGCAGGCCGCGCATGAGCGCGGGCACGGTGTAGCGGTCGTCGTTCTTTTCGGTGGCCATGGTGTTTCCTCCTTGTCTTCAGTTCAGACCCAGCAGGGCGTTCACCGCGCCGGGGGCTTCGAGTGGGCACGCATGGCCCACGGAACCGAGATCATTCCATGGCACGCCTGCGGCGCCGGCCAGGGCCTGGCACGCAGCGGGCGTGGTGATGCCGTCTGCGCTGCCGCTGGCCACCGCCAGGGGCATGCGCAGGGTGGGCAGGTCGCTCGCAAGCGTGCCGTGTGCGAGCAGGCGCGCGGCCTGCGTGTAGCCTGCCGGAATCACCTGCGACATGCTCTCGCGCACAGCCTCCACCAGCTCGGGCGCGGCCGCGCTGGAGAGCATGGCCGCGCCACGCGCCTGCGCCATGCCTTGCGGGCCCAGGCGCTCCAGCGTGGCCAGGCGGTCGCGCAGTTTTTGCTCGCGCACGGCGGGCTCGGCGTTGCCGTAGCCACCGGCGGGTGCGAGCAGCACCAGGCGCTGCACGCGCTGCGGCGACAGCGCCGCCGCACGGCCCGCCATGAGCGCGCCCAGCGAATGGCCCACCAGCGTCACCGGCGTCACCACGCCCAGCGCATCGAGCCAGGCCCACAGGCGCTCGGCGTAGTCGTCGGCGCGCGGCCAGTCGGCGTTCACCGGGCTGCTGTGGCCATACCCGGGCGCGTCCCAAGCCAGCACACGCAGCGGCTGGCCGGCGGACGCGCTGAGCTGGTACGCCCAGCTGCCCGACGCCGACCCGATGCCATGCAACAGCACATGCGTCACCGCCTGCGCCGCGCCGCTCTCGCGGTACGACACGCGCGCACCGTCCGCCAGCACGGCGTCGCGCAGCGGATGGTGGGCCAGGGTTTGAAGAGGTGTCATGTCAGCGTGAAGGATGCGGTGTGTGAAGCGTGTTCATGTGTCCGTGCGGGCGAGGCGAACCTCCGTGCGGGCTGGGCGAATTTCTGTTTGGTCTGAGCGAAGTTCCGTTTGGGCTAAGCGAATTTCCGTACGGGCCGAGCAAATCTCCGTTCGGGCTGAGCAAATCTCCGTTCGGGCTGAGCCTGTCGAAGCCCATCCAGACCAAGACCGCGTGAAGGCTTCGACAAGCTCAGCCCGAACGGGAAAAGGCTCAGCCAGAACGGGTGATGACTCAGACCGAACGAATGGAAATTCACCTTTTGATTTTTGCCAGCGGGCTGTCAGGCGGGTAGGTCGGCGTGATGGGCTTGGGTGAACCCAGCATCACGCACATCAGCGCGTCTTCGTCGCCCACGTTGTGCTCTTCGCGGTACACGCCGGGCGGCACCGAGATCAGGTCGCGCTCACCGACGATGGTTTCCCAGCGCTCGCCGTCTTTCTCACACACCACCTTCATCGCGCCACGCATGACGAAGAAGATTTCTTCCACGTCGTAGTGGATGTGCGAAGGGCCGATGTTGCCGGCCGGGATCACCATGGTGGAGAAGGTGAAGTGCGCGGCGGGCACGGTGTTGGTGTCCTTGTTCACGCCGGTGCCGCCCGTGCCCACGTAGCGCATTTGCGCGCGGCGGTACTTGGGGTCGAAGTCGGCCTGGAACTTCAGGGCGTCCCAGTCGTAGCTGCGGGTGGACTTGCGCGCCACGCGGCTGTCCATCCACTGCGCAAAGCTCTGGCCTTCCTGGCGCATCATGGTGCGCTGCGTTTCCGCCTCAGGCGGGATGTTGGGGTCCATCAGGCCGCGTTCGTTGAACACGGGCGCGTTGGCCGCGGCGGTGGGTTTCTGGATGGTGGTGGTGCTCATGGGTTTCCTTTCAGAGAGATGGCGCGCGAGAGAGGCTGACCAGAAATGCCGAGGAACCGGCTTCGCCGGGCCTCAGGCATTGCCCCCTTGAGGGGGATTTGGATACACGAAGTGAGCAAGAAACGGGGGTGCTCATGTCAATGCATTGCAAAGCCGCCGTTGACGGGCAGCAGCTGACCGGTGATGAAGCCGCTGGACTGCGTCAGCAGAAACAGTGCCGCGGCGTTGACGTCTTCGGGGACTTGTGGCCGCTGGATCGCGCGGCCCTTGAGGTAGTAGTCGTGCCGCTCCTGCGG
>NZ_JAHVAB010000090.1 GCF_019264445.1 Hydrogenophaga sp. | reverse complement strand
GGGGGAGCCGGGGGCGCGGGTGGTGCTGGCGGTGCTGGCGGTGCCGGTGGTGCGGCCACCACCGCAGGCGGCGCCGGCTCGGGCGGGGCCACCACGGGTGCCACCGGTGAAGGCTCGGGCTGCAGCACGGGCGCAGGCTGGGGCTCGGGGCGTGCCACCGGCTGGGGCCGGGGCTTGGGCGGGGTCGCCACGCGGGGCGTGGGGGCGGGCGGCGGAGGTGGCGCGATCTCGGGCTTGGGCGGCTCGATGAGTTCGGCGAGCACCTGCACGGGAATGACCATCTCCACGGCGCGGCGCAAAAGGCCGGTTTGCAGCGCCCAGACCGCCAGCACGTGCAGGCCCACCACCGCACCCACCACCAGCACGCGACGGTTCAGCCGGCGCGGCTCGGTGCCGGGCAGGGTGGACAGTGGGTGGGCGAAGGGGGCGGTGGACATGCGGGCGGTGGCGATGGGGGCAGACGGGTTGGGCGATGGAAAGGCTGGGTTATGAACTATCTGTGCCGAAAAATCCACCATGCTGCAGCCAGCATGAGCACGAAACTGGTGCCGAGGACGGCGAGACCGATGATCATGAGGCTCCTTTCGCTGGTGCTGCCTGCCAGGCAGGTCGGATGGAACAGGTTGTCATTCTAAACGAGAATGTTTCGCATTCGCATGATCTGGCGAAAAAAACGAAAAGATTTTCAGTCGGGCGCGCGAGCCACTACGGTGTGGGCCTGGTCCAGCGTGCGGCAGCCCGTGAGCGCCATGGCGATCTCCAGCTCATCGCGCAGCAGGCGCAGCACATGCGCCACGCCGGTGGCGCCCGCGTTGGCCAGCCCGTGCAGCACCGGGCGCCCCACCAGCACCGCGCTGGCGCCCAGCGCCATGGCCTTGAGCACGTCGGTGCCGCGGCGGATGCCACCGTCCACCAGCAAGGGAATCTGACCCTGAATGGCTTGCGCGATGCGGGGCAGGGCGTTGGCCGTGGGCAATGCGGTGTCGAGCGTACGGCCTCCGTGGTTGGAGACGATGAGCCCTGATGCGCCGCACGCCACCGCCTCCTGCGCATCGGCCGGGTGCAACACGCCTTTGAGAAGCACCGGCAGGCGGGTGATCGAGCGCAGCCACGCGAGGTCGTCCCAGGTGGGGGCGTGCAGCAGCAGGTCGTCGAACAGCGCGCTGTGCGCGGAGCCCAGGGTGCGTGGCGGCGGGCTGCGCAAGCCTGTGAGGTGGACCGCTGTCACGTCGGGTGGCAACTGGAAGCCGGTGCGCCGCTCGCGGTCGCGCGAGCCTTGCACCGGGGCATCCACCGTGAGCACGAGGGCCTCAAAGCCGGCGTCCTCGGCCTGCTGAACCAGGGCTTGCGTGAAGCTGCGGTCGGGCTGCAGGTACAGCTGAAACCACAACGGACCCCGCCCGGGTTCGGGCAGGACGCTGGCGGCAATCGCTTGCAGCGGGGTCGAGGTCTGTGTGCTGAGCACGAGGCCCGCACCCTGCGCGGCCGCGGCCAGCGCGGTGGCCAGCTCGCCTTGCGGGTGGGCCAGGCGTTGATAGGCCATGGGTGCCACCAGGATCGGGTGGGGCAGGGTGCGACCGAGCAGCGTCACCCGCGTGTGCCCGCCCGCCAGGGGCCGCAGCACGCGCGGCATCAGCTCCAGCGCGCGCCAGGCTTCGGCATTGCGCGCCAGGGTGAGCTCGTCGCCGGCGCCGCCACACAGGTAGGCCCAGGTGGCTTCGCTCAGGGTGCCCTGCGCGTGCCGCTCGTGGTCGGCCAGGGTGGCGATGCCCTGAGGCAGCGGGGGCGAAAGTGTCATGGTGTCTGGGGCCCGGATGGCGTCATGTTTATAATTAAGAACAATTCGCATTTATATTCAATTATGGTCCATGCCGTCCGCTCCCCGGCAGGCGCAGGGCCTGGTTTTTCAAGGTTCAGCCCATGCGCGACACCCGCTTCCGTCTCCTGTTGTCCTCCGTTTTCGTGGGGGCCGTCGCGCTGCCCGGCGTGGCGTCTGCGCACAGCTTGCTGCTGACCTGCAAGCCCGCCGACGCCGGCATGGTGCGTTGCGTGGGCGAGTTTTCCGACGGCGCAGACGCGGTGGGCATGTCGGTGCTGGTGAAGGCGTATGACGAGCGCGTGTTGTTCAAGGGCACGCTGGGCGGCGACTCTGCGCTGCAGTTCAAGCGCCCGGCGGGCGAGTTCTTTGTGCGCCTGGAGGACGGCGGCGAACACTCCGCCGAGGTGGACCACACGGATGTGAAGCCATGAGCGCCGCCGCAGCGACTGCGAGGGGCGCGCGATGAACACCCAGGTGGTGCGGCCGGCCGGTGCGGGCCATGAAACGCTGTGGGTGTTGCTGGCGGCGGCCTGTGTGCTGGCGGTGGCGGCCGCGCTGATTGGTGCCCGTGCGCAACCTTTGGCTACCGCTGCGCTTTCGTCCCACCAGGTGGATGCGCGCACGCAGCTCAACGCCGCCGAGCAGGGCGTGCACGCCGACCTGCTGGTGGCCGCCGACGAGATTGCGGCGCTGGCCGCAGCCGATGGCGCGCCGCCCGATGTGCAGCGCTTGCGCGAGATGGACCTGCCGCCGTTTGCCGTGGGCATGGGCGCCACGGCCCGCGGCGGGCACGAGTGGCGCGTGGTCACGCGTGGGCACGACGTGGCCTATGTCGGGCGCAGCGCCACACCCGAGGTGGCGGCGTCGTTGCTGTTGCGTTTGCCCGCGCAGGTCAAGGCAGCGGAGCACGGCCATGACGACGCGGTCGGGATCTGGGTGCAACGCGAGGGCGCGCCCTCGTGGCCAGAGCGGCTGGACGACGCGGCCCTGGCGCGACAAGGCTGGCGCGAGGTCGTGGTGCGCTACGACGCCGGTGTGACCCGCAAGGACGCCACGCACTGACAACCGCAAGCAGCGCGCGCCTGTCTGTGGCGCCGCTGCGCTCTCTGTTTTTTTCCGGATCTTTTTCATGCCACACAACCCCCTCTTCAGCGCCCGCCGTCGCGGCTTGTTGTCTGCCCTGGCCCTGGCCGCAGCGGGCACGCCCGCCTGGGCGCAGGCGCGCAAGCTGCGCATCGGCGTCACCCTGCACCCTTACTACAGCTACGTCGCCAACGTGGTGGGCGACCGCGCCGAGGTGGTGCCTGTGATTCCCGCCGGTTTCAACCCGCACGCCTACGAGCCGCGCACCGACGACATCAAGCGCATCGGCTCGCTCGATGTGATCGTGCTCAACGGCGTGGGGCACGACGACTTTGCCGCCCGCATGATCGCCGCCAGCGACAAGCCCGACCTCAAACGCATCGAGGCCAATGCGCAGGTGCCGCTGCTGGCAGCGGTGGGGGCGGGGCGCGGCACCTCGGGCAAGGTGGTGAACCCGCACACCTTCCTGTCTGTGACGGCGTCGATCTCGCAGGTCAACACCATCGCGCGCGAGCTCGGTCAGCTCGACCCGGCCAACGCCAGCGCCTACACGGCCAACGCCCGTGCCTATGCACAGAAGCTGCGCAAGCTGCGCGCCGACGCGCTGGGCCAGCTGGCGCAGGCGCCCGCCAGCGGCCTGCGCATCGCCACCATCCACGGCGCCTACGACTACCTGCTGCGCGAGTTCGGGCTGGAAGTGGCTGCCGTGGTGGAGCCCGCGCATGGCATCGAACCCAGCCCCGCGCAGCTCAAGGGCACCATCGACCAGATCCGGGCGCTCGACGTGAAAGTGATCTTCTCCGAGATGGACTTTCCCTCGGCCTATGTGGACACCATCCGGCGCGAAACCGGCGTGCGGCTCTACGCACTCACGCACATCTCGCACGGCCCGTACACGGCCGACAAGTTCGAGCAGGAAATCGCACGCAACCTCGCCACCGTGGTGCGCGCGATCCAGGAGTCCGCGTGATGGCCGTGGGCGGACCAGGCATTGCGTTTGATGGCGTGGACCTCACGCTGGGCCACACCGAGATCCTGCGTCAGGTGAATCTCCAGGTGGGCGGCGGCAGCGTGCACGCGCTGGTGGGGCCCAACGGCGGCGGCAAGAGTTCGCTCTTCAAGGCCTTGCTCGGCCAGGTGCCGCACCGGGGGCAGATCAGCCTGAGCTGGCCCGGCGAGCAGCCCGGCGTGGTGGCCTACGTGCCGCAGGCGCTGGCCTTTGATGCCGGCCTGCCCATGACGGTGATGGACTTCATGGGGGCCATGTGCCAGCGCCGCCCGGTGTTCCTGGGCCTGTCGGCGCGCTGGCAGGCGCCCGTGCGGCAAGCGTTGCAGCAGGTGGGCATGCTCGAGAAGGCGCACCGGCGCATGGGCGCGCTTTCCGGCGGCGAGCGCCAGCGCGTGTTGCTCGCGCAGGCGCTGATTCCATCACCCGATCTGGTGTTGCTTGACGAGCCGATGTCCGCGCTGGACGAAGCGGGCGAAGCCATCTTCGAGACGCTGCTGGGCCACTGGCGCGCCGCGCGCGTGACCGTGCTCTGGATCGAGCACGACCTGGACGCCGTGACGCGCCTGGCCGACCACGTGAGCGGCTTGAGCCGCCAGGTGCTGTTTGATGGCCCGGCCGCGCAAACCCTCACACCGCAACGCGTGCTCTCGCTGTTCTCCAGCCGGCAGCGGCGTGAAGACGGCAGAGAAGAACAGCAAGACAGGGGGGTGGCCTGATGAGCGCGTTCGACACCTTTCGCCAGTTCATCCAGCAACTGGCCGGGCAGGGCCTGCTGCCCGCATCGCTGACCTATGGCTTCGTCGTCAACGCGGTGCTGGCGGGCTTGTTCATCGGCCCGGTGCTCGGCGGCCTGGGCACGCTGGTCGTGGTCAAGCGCCTGGCGTTTTTCTCGGAAGCGGTGGGCCATGCCGCGCTCACGGGCGTGGCCATCGGCATTCTGCTGGGCGAGCCCTACACCGGGCCCTACGGCAGCCTGTTCGCTTACTGCCTGCTGTTCGGCATGTTGCTCAACTACCTGCGCAACCGCACCGGCCTGTCGCCCGACACGCTGATCGGTGTGTTTCTGGCGGTGTCGCTGGCCATGGGCGCGAGCCTGCTGCTCATGCTCTCCGGCCGCGTGAACATCCACATTCTGGAGAACGTGCTGTTCGGCTCGGTGCTCACGGTGGATGCGGGCGACCTGCTGGTGCTCGCTGTGGTGGGCTCGCTGGTGGTGGCGCTCACCGTGCCGCTCTACAACCGCTTCATGCTGGCCAGTTTCAACCCGCAGCTCGCCAGCGTGCGTGGCGTGCGCGTGAAGCTGCTGGACTACCTCTTCGTGGTGCTGGTGACCATCGTCACCGTCGCCTCGGTGAAGGTGATCGGCGCCATTCTGGTGGGCGCGCTGCTCATCATCCCGGCGGCGGCGGCGCGCCTGCTGAGCCTGTCGTTGCGCGGCTTCTTCTGGCTCAGCGTGGCGATCGCCACCGTGAGCACACAGATCGGCATCCTGGTGCCGATCGAACTTGAACTGCCGGTGCCTTCGGGCGCGGCCATCATCCTCACCGCCGGCGGCCTGTTTGCGCTCGCGGCGGTCATCCGGGGCTTCACCCCGTCACTGAAAGGACATGCCGGATGAGCACGCGTTCGTCTTCCGTCGCCTGGTGCTGGGCGGGCCTGATGGCCTGCACGGTGCCCGCCTTCAGCGCGCTCGCGCAAACCCCCGCTGCCGCTGCGGCGGCGCCCGTGCGCCTGCTCGTGGCGCACCCGGTGGTGGCCGCGCTCACCACCACGCTGGTGCGCGACACCGGCATCACCGTGCTGCGCCCCGTGCCTGACACGCTGCCACCAGCGCGCCAGCTGGCCTTCTTCACCGGGCGCGGCGCCGCCGGCCTGGCCGACGCCGCGCGCCAGGCCGATGCCGTGGTGGCCTTGCGCTCGCTCTGGCCGGACGACCCGCTGTTCCCGCTCGCAAGGCGCCAGAACATCCGGCTGATCGAAATCGACGCGGCACGCCCGCTCGACGCCTCCTTGCCCGGCATGGCCTTGCAGGAGGCAGACGCCTCGGCCCACGCGCTGCCCTGGCTTGACCCGGTGAACCTGAGCCGCATGGCCGACGTGATTGCCGGTGATGTGAGCCGCCTCGTGCCCGCCGCGCGAGCCCGTGTGCAGGCCCACGTGGCCACCTTGCGCCAGCAACTGCTGGCCATCACGGCGCAGAGCGAAGCGCGGCTGGCCAGCGCGAGCAACCTCGCGGTGTTCAGCCTGTCCGACCGGCTGGGCTATCTCGTGAGCGGGTTCAACCTTGATCTCGTGGGCACCGACGCGCGCGAAGACGACGCGTGGACCGCCGACGCCATCACCACCTTGACGCAACGCCTGCGGACTGGCGCCGTGGCCGCGGTGCTGCACCACCGCGAACTGCCCCCAGCGCTGGCCCAGGCCGTGCAGGCGGCTGGCGTGCGCGTGATCGTGCTGCAGACCGAGGGCCGCGACCCGCTGGGCGAACTGCGCGAAAACAGCCAGCGCCTGAGCGCGCTGGCCATTGGACGCTAAAGCCGCTCACGCAGTGAGCGGCTGCGGGGGTGGGTCGAACCGGTAGCCCAGGCCATACACCGAATGGATCAGATCCTGTCCCGGCATGCAGTCCTCGATCTTGCGGCGCAGCTTCTTGATGTGGCTGTCCACTGTGCGGTCGGAGACGATGCGCTCGTCCTGGTACATCGCATCCATCAGCTGCTCGCGCGAAAAGATGCGCCCGGGCCGCGCGCTCAGCACCTTGAGCAACTGGTACTCCACCGCCGTGAGGCCGAGGTCCTGGCCGTCGAGGGTGGCGCGCCAGGCCGCGTCGTCCATCTTCAGGCCGTGCGGCATCTCCGCTGCCACAGCCACCGCGTGCGTGCCCCTTCGCAGCACGGCGCGCACGCGCGCCACCACCTCGCGCGGGCTGAAGGGTTTGCAGATGTAGTCGTCGGCGCCCAGCTCCAGGCCCAGCAGCCGGTCGATCTCTTCCACGCGCGCCGTCACCATGATGATGGCCGGCGCCGGTCCGCCCGGCGCACCGCTGCGCAGGGCCTTGCAGATGTCCATGCCGTTCTTGCCGGGCAGCATCAGGTCCAGCAGCACGAGGTCCACCGGGTGGTGCTCCAGCCAGGGTTCCACCTCGTCGCCGCGCGTGAGGTGGTGGGTGTCGTAGCCCGATTGCGCGAGGTAGTCCAGCAGCACGCTGGCGATCTTGTTTTCGTCTTCGACGATGAGGATGCGCGGTTTGCGTTCAACCATTCAAGGCCTCCGTGTGCAGCGGCAGCCAGATGTCCCAGCGCAGGCCACCCAGTGGGCTGGCCGAGGCCTGCATGCGCCCGCCATGGCCTTCCACGATCGCGCGCGCAATGGCCAGGCCCAGGCCGGAGCCGCCGCTGGCGCTCGCGCGCGACTCGTCCACGCGGTAGAGCCGCTCGGTCAGCCTGGGCAAGGCCTCGGGCGGCACGCCGGGGCCGCTGTCTTCCCAGGTCAGGCGGGCCTGTGTGCCCTCGCGCTGCACCTGCACGCGCAGGGCCGCAGGTGCATCGGAGTAGCGATGCGTGTTCTGCAGCAGGTTGGAGAGCACCTGATCGAGCCGGTCGCCGTCGGCGCGCACCTGCACGCCTTCGGCGAGCTCGGTGTGCACCTGCAGCGGCGTACCCGGCGCGTGGGCGGCGTCGCTGAGGTGGTGGCCCACGAAGCGGCCGAGGTCCAGGGTGTCCAGGCGGTAGTCCAGCGCCCCCAGGTCCGAGAGCGAGAGCAGGCGCAGGTCGTCCACCAGCCGGGTGAGGCGGTGCACCTCTTGCGCGAGCGAGTCGAGGTTGGCGGCGTTGGGCTGCCGGATGCCGTCCTGCAGCGCTTCGATCTCGGCGCGCAGCGTGGCCAGCGGCGTGCGCAGCTCGTGCGCGATGTCGGCAATCCACTGCTGACGCGCCTGCCGCGCCGCCTGCAGCGAGGTGGCCATGTGGTTGAAGGCGTCGGCCAGCTGGGCCAGCTCGTCGTGGCCGCGCGCGGGCAGTCTCACGCTGTAGTCGCCCTGGGCCACAGCCGCCGTGCCTTCGCCCAGCACGCGCAGGCGGCCCGCCAGCCAGCGGGCGATGAGCGCGGCATTAAGCAACACCGCCGCCAGCATGCCGAGCGCGATGGCGGCAAACGTGCGCGTCTGCTGCGCAAGGAACACGCGCTCAAGCGAAGCCACGATTTGCAGGCGCGGCACGTAGCCGAGGTAGCCCACCAGCTGTGCGTTCACCAGGATGGGTTTGAGCACCGCCTGCTCGGTGCGGCCCTCGGGGCCGGCCAGCAGGTTGCGCTGCGGGTCCAGCAAGAGGAGCCGTGGGTCGATGGTCAGCGGTGGGGGCACGCTGGGCACGGGCGGTGCGGCGGGAGCCGATGGCGAAACGCCTGCCGGGGGCAGCGCAGGCAGCGCAGGCGGCGCGGTGGAGTGACGCGGTTCGGTGTGGGCGGGCGTGCCGTTGCCGGGCGAGGGCTCTGCATTGCGGCGCGGCATGCGGCCGGTGCCCAGCACTTCGCGCGAGAGCTCTTGCCAGCGCTGGCGGTCTTCCGTGATCCAGTCCCAGCTGCCGTTCTGGCGGTGGCCCTCGGCGAGCCGCGCGATCAGCGGCTGCAGGCGCGCTTCGTCGGCCTGGTTGAGGTACTCGACCAGGCCCTTGTCGAAGCTCCAGCTGTAGATGAGGTAGGCCGTCATGACCAGCACAACGTTGGCCCCCGCAATGGCCAGGAACAGCTTGACGCGCAAGGTGTCGAACCGCGAGAGCCAGGCGCGCGGGCGGGTGAGCGTGGCGGGTCGTTCGGTCTGCATGGTGGGGTTGAGCCTAAACCCAAATCTTTCAAACTTTGTGCAAGACGTGCCGCCTTGCGTGCTCATTCTTTCCATATTTGGCGGGCAATATCCCGCATCATCCCGGCACGCCTTCTGGGCGCCGTCCATTCAGAGAACCCAACGCAACGCCATGAACGAAGTCCAACGTGAAGGGGCCAAGGCCCCGGCCCAACGCCGCAAGACCTGGAAGCTCGCGCTCGTCGCGCTGGTGAGCCTGGCGGTGCTGGGTGGTGGTGGCCTGGCTTATTACCGGTGGGGCCCGGGTGCCAAAACCGAGAACGCGTACATCACCGCCACGGTGCAGCGCGGCGACATTGAAGACCAGGTGAGTGCCACCGGTTCGCTGCAGCCGCGCGACTACGTGGACGTGGGTGCGCAGGTGTCGGGCCAGCTGCGCAAGATCCATGTCGAGGTGGGCAGCGAGGTCAAGGAAGGCGACCTGCTGGCCGAGATCGATGCCGAGACTTCGCAGGCGCGCGTGGACGCCAGCCGCGCCCAGTTGCGTTCGCAGGCAGCCCAGATGGCCGAGCGCGAACTCACCCTGGCCAAGGCCGAGCGCGACCTGCAGCGCCAGAAAAACCTGATGGTGGAAGAGGCCACCACCGCCGAGACCCTGCAGAACGCCGAGACCGCCGTGAAGACCGCGCGCGTGCAGATCCAGTCGCTCAAGGCTTCCATGGAGCAGCTGCAGGCCAGCATGCGGGTGGAAGAGGCCAACCTCAAGTTCACCAAGATCTACGCACCCATGGCCGGCACGGTGGTGAGCATCACGGCGCGCCAGGGCCAGACGCTGAACACCAACCAGTCGGCACCCACGCTGCTGCGCATTGCCGACCTGTCGGTGATGACGGTGCAGACGCAGGTGTCGGAGGCCGACGTGAGCAAGCTGCGCGGCGGCATGCCGGTGTACTTCACCACGCTGGGCGGCCAGGGGCGGCGCTGGTATGGCCAGCTCAAGAAGGTCGAGCCCACGCCCACGGTGACCAACAACGTGGTGCTCTACAACGCGCTGTTCGAAGTGCCCAACAACAACCGCAGCCTCATGACGCAGATGACCGCGCAGGTGTTCTTCGTGGTGGCTGAAGCCAAGGACGTGCTGGTGGTGCCGATGTCGGCGCTGACCATCCAGCGCGGCGGGCCGGGCAACCGGGGCGGGCAGGGCGGCAGCGGTGCGGGCCCGCAGGGTGGCGCACCGACGCCGGGCCCTGCCGCCGCGCCGGGCGCAGCGCCAGCACCTTCCACACCCGCCACTCCACCCCGCAGCACCGGCACGTCGTTGGTGGTGCCTGCAACCTCGTTCAAGACCGCGGCCGACACGGTGTTGGCGCAGGCCGGCGACGCCACCGGCGAACGCCCGCGCATGAGCCGCGAGGCGTTCATGGCCATGAGCGAAGAAGAGCGCGCCCGCTTCCGCGAGCAGCGCCGCAAGGAGCGCGAGGCCGCCGGTGGTGCTGCGCCCATGCCGCCGGCTGCATCGGCACCGGCTGCACCTGCATCGTCTGCCGCTCCGGCTGCCGCCAACGCGGCACCGCGCGCAAAGCCCGCTGAAGGTGCCGCGCCTGCGGCTGGCAAAGACAGCACGCCTGCTGCCACGCCGAACGTGAGCGGCATGCCGCGCAACGACGGGGGTGCGCGACCCACGCGCGGGCCGCGCCAGGCCAAGGTGAAGGTGATGGCCGAAGACGGCAGCATTGAAGAGCGCGAGATCACCATCGGCATCAGCAACCGCGTGCACGCGGAGGTGCTCTCGGGCCTGAAGGAAGGCGACCGCGTGATTGCCGGCGTGCGCGAGCCCGAGCGCCGCACCACCACGCCGCAGCAGGGCGCGGGGGTGGGTCAGCAGAACCTTGGTGGCCCCGGCGGCATGCCGCCCGGCGCCGCGGGTGGAGCGCGCCGATGAGCCAGCTGCCCTTGCCCCAGGAGGCCGATGCGCTGCGCGCGGCGCCGCTGGGCGCGGGTGTGCCGCTGATCGACCTCAGTGGCATCACCAAGACCTACCGCAACGGCGAGCTCGCGGTCGAGGTGCTGCACGGCATCGACCTGAAGATCTACCCCGGCGAGCTGGTGGCCATCATGGGCGCATCGGGCTCGGGCAAGTCCACCTTGATGAACATCCTGGGCTGCCTGGACAAGCCCACCACCGGCCGCTACCGCTTCATGGGCCGCGACGTCTCCGAGCTGGAGCGCGACGAGCTCGCCGAGCTGCGCCGCGACGCCTTCGGCTTCGTGTTCCAGAGCTACAACCTGATTGCCACCGGCACCGCTGCCGACAACGTGGAAGTGCCCGCCGTGTACGCCGGCATTGCGCCTGCCGAGCGCCACGAGCGCGCCGCCGAGCTGCTGGGCTCGCTCGGGCTGGGCGAGCGCATGCACCACCGCCCCAACCAGCTCTCGGGCGGTCAGCAGCAGCGCGTGTCGATTGCGCGGGCGCTCATGAACGGCGGGCGCGTGATCCTGGCCGACGAACCCACCGGCGCGCTCGACAGCAAGAGCGGCGCCGATGTGATGGTGTTGCTCAAGCAACTCGCCGAGCAGGGCCACACGGTGATCCTCATCACCCACGCGGCCGAAGTGGCGGCGCACGCGCACCGCGTGATCGAAATCAAGGACGGCCACATCGTGGCCGACCCGGGCCCGCGCCCACCCGAGGGCCAGGCGGCGCTCGCGGCGCAGAACTGGACGGCGCGCGCCGGGCGCATCTCGCACCTGGGCGATGTGGTGGAAGCGGCCAAGACCGCGCTGCGTGCGCTGCGGGCCAATGTGTTCCGCGCCATCCTCACCTTGCTGGGCATCGTGATCGGTGTGGCCTCGGTGATCGCCATGCTGGCCATTGGCGACGGCGCCAAGCAGGTGGTGATCGACCGCATCAGCGCCATGGGCTCCAACCTGCTGCTGGTGCGCCCGGGCGCGCCCAATCAGCGCGGCTTCCAGAACACCGCCACGCTGGTGCTGGCCGACGTGAACGCGATCGACAAGGAAGTGCCCAACGTGCTCGCGGCCGTGCCCGAGCAGAGCAGCAGCGCGACCCTGCGCTACGGCGAATCCGACTACTCGAGCAGCATCCTGGGCACGTCGTCGAAGTTTCCGCTGGCGCGGCAGTGGAAGGTGTCGCGCGGCACCTTCTTCACCGACGAAGACGAGCAGGAGTACGCCACCGTGGCGGTGCTCGGCCAGACGGTGGCCAAGGCCTTGTTCCCGGGCGGCGAGGAGCCGCTGGGCAAATACGTGCTGGTGAACAACCTGATCTTCCAGGTGGTGGGCGTGATGAGCGCACGCGGCGCCTCGCCCAGCGGGCAGGACCAGGACGACGTGGTCCTCGTGCCGTATGCCACCAGCCAGCTGCGGCTCTCCGGCCAGCGCTTCCTGCGCAACGTGACGGTAGCCGTGCAGGACGTGTCGCGCATCGACGAGACGCAGTCGGCGGTGGAGTCGCTGCTGGCCGAGCGCCACGGCGTGATCGACTTCCAGATCCGCAACATGGCGTCCATCATCGACACCGCCACCGAAACGCAGAACACCATGACGATCCTGCTCGGGTCGATCGCAGCGATTTCGCTGCTGGTGGGCGGCATCGGGGTGATGAACATCATGCTGGTGAGCGTGACCGAGCGCACCCGCGAGATCGGCATCCGCATGGCCACCGGGGCGCGCACGCGCAACATCCTGCAGCAGTTCCTGATCGAGGCACTCGTGGTCTCTGCACTGGGCGGCGTGATCGGTGTGGTCATCGGCCTGGGTGTGGCCTTCGTGATTGGCGCCACCGGCACGGCGGTGCAGTACTCCGTGGCGCCGGTGGTGCTGGCGTTTGGCTGTGCGTTTGCCACCGGCCTGATCTTTGGCTACCTGCCCGCGCGCAAAGCCGCGCGCCTGGACCCCGTGGTGGCCCTGTCGTCCGAATGAGACCTTGCATGAAACCGCTGTCGTTCCCCTTGAGCAAACCGCTGGTGCTGGCCCTGGCGCTGGCCCTGCAGGCGTGTGCCACCACAGAGCCCGCGCGCGGTCCCGTGGTGGAGATGCCCGCGGCCTGGAGCCCGGCCACCCCCGCCGCCGAAGCCCCGCAGCTCACCACCGCGTGGTGGCAGTCGTTCGGCTCGCCGCAGCTCGTGCGGCTGATCGATGAAGCCCAGGCCGCCAGTCCCGACCTGCGCATCGCTGTGGAGCGCATCCGCCAGGCCGACATCGCCCTGCAGCAGGCCGGCATATCGCGCCTGCCGTCGGTGAACGGCAGCGTGGGCGCGTCCACCGGCCGCACCGAGGTGTCGGGTGGCGCCAGCACCACGCGCGAGGCGAGCAATGCCAGCCTGTCCGTGAGCTACGAGGTGGACCTGTGGGGCCGCATTGCCGCCAGTGTGCGTGCGGGCGAAGCGTCGCTGCAGGCAAGCCAGTACGACTGGAAGACCGCGCGCATCGCCTTGCTCACGGGCGTGGCCAACAACTATTTCCTGTGGCTCAACACCGCCGAGCGGCTGCGCATCGCGCGCGAAAACCTGGCCATCGCCGAGCGCGTGCTGGCCATCGTGGAGGCCCGCCAGCGCAACGGCGTGGCCACCGCGCTGGAGGTGTCGCAGCAGCGCACCACGGTGCTGTCGCAGCGCACGGCGCTGCTGCCCATCGAGCTGCAGCAGCGCCAGACCGCCACCGCGCTGGCCTTGCTGCTGGGCCGTGTGCCACAGGGCTACGCACCCGAGGCGGGCGAATTCGCGCAGCTGCGGGTGCCTGCGTTGTCGCCCGGTCTGCCGTCTGCGCTGCTCACGCGCCGGCCCGACCTGGCCTCGGCCGAGGCGCAGCTGGCTGCGGCCGATGCCAACGTGGAGGCAGCGCGCGCGGCCTTGCTGCCCAGCCTTTCCTTGTCGGCGTCGGGCAGCCTGGGCACGTCGGCGCTGATGAGCCTGGCCGATCCCACGCGCAGCATCTCGCTGGGCATTTCGCTCGCGCAGTCGATTTTTGATGGCGGGCGCCAGCGCCTGCAGGTGCGCACCACCGAGTCGCAGCGCGTGGTGCTGATCGAGAACTACGGCAAGGCCATTCGCACCGCGCTCAAGGAGGTGGACGACGGCCTGGGCAACGCGGAGCGCAGCCAGCGCCAGGAAGCCCTGCAGCGCGAAGTGGTGGCGCAGGCGCAGCGCTCGCTGCAGCTCGCCGAACTGCGTTACCGCGAGGGCAGTGGCGACCTGCTGTCGGTGCTGGATGCGCAACGCACGCTGTTTGCCGCGCAGGACGCGCTGGCCACGCAAAGCCTCTCGCGCCTGAGCGCGGCGCTGGACCTGTACAAGGCACTCGGCGGCGACTGGGCCGGACCGCCTCCGCCGTTGTCCTGAAGCAGAAGGGCGCGCATTTTTGCGCTCCCTTTTTTCATTTTCTAAATGAGAATCGTTATAATTAACAGGCCGATCATCAGGGGCTCGCGCTGTGGCTGCCCCAAGGCCTCGTCTGTGGGTCGTCGACCCGTTCTTTTTTCCCCTCGCAAGCCGTGAACCAACCGCCTGCCGCCCCTGCGGCTTCCCAACGTGCCTGCTGGCTGAAGACGCTGCACCAATGGCACTGGATCAGCTCCGCGCTGTGCCTGATCGGCATGCTGCTGTTTGCGTTCACGGGCATCACGCTCAACCACGCGGCCGACATCGCCGCGCAGCCGCAGGTGCAGCAGAAGGTGGTGCAACTGCCCGCCGGGCTGCAGACGAGCCTGGCACCGAAAGACGACGAGCCCGACAACGCCGCCTTGCCGCCTGCCGTGCGCCAGTGGCTGTCCGAGTCGCTGGGCGTGGCCTTGCCCGACACCACGGCCGAGTGGTCCCCCGAAGAGGTGTACCTGTCGCTGCCGCGTCCGGGCGGCGACGCCTGGCTGCGCATCGAGCGTGAGACGGGCAGCGTGGAATACGAGCGCACCGACCGGGGCTGGGTGTCGTACCTCAACGACCTGCACAAGGGCCGCCACACCGGCTTGGCCTGGAAGTGGTTCCTCGACATTTTTTCCGTGGCCTGCCTGGTGTTCTGCATCACGGGGCTGTTCATCCTCAAGTTCCACGCGGCCAACCGCCCCACGACCTGGCCCATGGTGGGCATGGGTCTGGTCGCGCCCCTGCTGCTGGTGATCCTGTTCGTCCATTGACTGCTGAAGGAGCTGCGTTCCCATGTTGATTCGATACGTCACCGCCTTGTCGGCGGCCGGGCTGGCCTGGCCCGCGCTGGCCGCCGACATGGCCCTCAAGGTCGAGATTCCCCGCCTCGCGGTGGCGGAGTACCACCGCCCCTACGTGGCCATCTGGATCGAGAAGCCCGACCAGTCCTTCGCGGGCAACCTGGCCGTCTGGTACGACATCAAGATGCGCAACAACGAGGGCACGAAGTGGCTCAAGGACATGCGTGCCTGGTGGCGCAAGAGCGGGCGCGAGCTCACCATGCCGGTGGACGGCATCAGCGGCGCCACGCGCGCGCCCGGCGAGCACACGGTGCAGTTCGCCGACGCCACCGCCCTCGCCAAGCTGGCCCCGGGCGAATACCAGCTCGTGCTCGAAGCCGCGCGCGAAGTGGGCGGGCGTGAGCAGGTGAAGGTGCCCTTTGTGTGGCCGCCCAAGGCAGCCACCACCACACAGGCCCGTGGCGAACACGAGCTCGGCGCGGTCAGCGTCACCGTCAAACCCTGATTCCCGACTGGAGACTTTCATGAACATCACGTCCGTTCGCGCCCGCGCGCTCACCGTTGCCGCCACGCTGGCGCTCACCTTGCCCTTCGCTGCGCAGGCGCACCGCGCCTGGCTGCTGCCCTCGGGCACCATCTACTCGGGCCAGCAGCCGTGGGTGTCGGTCGATGCGGCCATTTCCAACGACATTTTTTATTACGAGCACAACGCCGCCGGCCTGGACAACCTCCTGGTGATCGGCCCCGATGGCCAGCCCGTGCAAGCCGAGAACCAGGCCAAGGGCCGCTACCGCAGCGTGTTCGACGTCAAGCTCTCGCAGCAAGGCACCTACCGCATTGCGTTGGTCAATGACGGCCTCACCGCGAGCTTCAAGGTGGGCACCGAAACCAAGCGGCTGCGCGGCACGGCCGAGTCGCTGGCCAAGGAGATCCCGGCCAACGCCGAAGACCTCCGCGTGAGCCAGTCGCAGAACCGGGTGGAAACGTTTGTGACCTCGGGCAAACCCACCACCGAAGCCCTCAAGCCCACGGGCCGCGGCATCGAACTGGTGCCCGTGACGCACCCCAACGACCTGGTCGAGGGCGACACCGCCACCTTCCGCTTTCTGGACAACGGCAAACCGGCGGCCGGCTATTCCGCCGCCGTGATCCTGGCCGGGCTGCGCTACCGCAGCGAGCTGGGCGAAATCCGCCTGACGACCGATGACAAAGGCGAGATCCAGGTGAAGTGGCCCGCCGCCGGCATGTACTGGGTGAACATCGCGCCGCCGCGCGCCGCCGGCATGGGTGGCCCTGGCGGCCCTGGCGGCCCTGGAGGTCCGGGTGCCGGTGGCCCGGGTGTGGCCGCTCCTGCCGGCCCGGCTGGCACGCTGGCCGAGCCGGTGCGCCGCTCGGGCTACAGCCTCACGCTGGAAGTGCTGCCCCGCTGAACGCCCGGCGCGTGCCGGCATGCCCCGGATCCCTGCAGGGCTCCGGGGTGGTTTTTTTGTTCCTACCTTCCTCCTCATGAACCGCGTGCTCGTGCCCTTGCAGATGGACGGCGCCATGCCCCTGCTCGGGGCACGGGTGCAGCAGCTGGATGGCCAGACCATGGGCACCACCTGGCAGGTGCGCTGGGTGGGGCAGGGCAACGGACCGCAAAGCCAGCAGGCCGAGGCCGTGCGCGTGGCCGTGCAGGGTGTGCTCGACCTCGTGGTCGCACAAATGAGCACCTGGTTGCCCGGCTCCGACCTCGACCGCTTCAACCGCGCTGGCGCCGGCAGCCGGCATGTGCTGCCCGAGGCCATGGCCGATGTGCTGGACGCCGCGCTCTGGCTGGCGCAGGTGTCGGGCGGCGCGTTCAACCCGGCGGCCGGTGCACTGGTGAACGCATGGGGCTTTGGCCCGAGCCCGCGCTACACCGACCCCGGTTTTGCGCCCCCGGACAGCGAGGCCGTGCAGCTTGCGCTGGCCCGGCAAGACTGGCGCCGCCTGCGCTGGGACCGCACGAAGCGCGAGGCGCAGCAACCCGGCGGCCTGCTGCTGGACTTTTCCGCCATTGCCAAGGGCCACGCGGTGGACCTCGTTTCGCGCCGCCTCGCGGCCATCGGCATCGGCCACACCTTGGTGGAGGTGGGAGGCGAGCTGCGCGGCCAGGGCCTGCGCCCCGACGGACAACCCTGGTGGGTCGATCTGGAAACCCCACCGACCTGCGCAGGACAGGCGCCGCTGCCCACCACCCGTGTGGCCCTGCATGGGCTGTGCGTGGCCACCTCGGGCGACTACCGCCGCGTGTACACCCACGGCGGCCAGCGCCTGCCGCACACGCTGGACCCGCGCCACGGCCAGCCCGTGTCGCATGGTCTGGCATCGGTGAGCGTGGTGCACACCGAATGCCTGTGGGCCGATGCCTGGTCCACCGCGCTCACCGTGCTCGGTGTGCAAGACGGCCTGGCACTGGCCCGCGCCCACGGCGTGGCGGCGCTGTTTGTGCAGCGCGAGGCCGATGGACGATTCACCGAAACCCTGTCCCCCGCCATGGAGGCCCTCGCCGAATGAGCAGTGAAAAAATGTGGCAGGCGCTGGCCACCGTGCTGTGCTACGCGCTTCTGTGTGGCGCCATCGCCTGGCAGCACCGGCGCCGCCAGCGCGCCGCGCAGCGTCGGGTGGACGCGCTGTTGCCCGCCACCCCGGGAGCGCCCGCGTGGTGGGTGGCCTACGCCAGCCAGACCGGGCAAGCCGAAGAACTCGCGCTGCAAACCGCGCAGGCCCTGCACACCGCTGGCGTGCCGGTGCGCCTGGCGCCGCTCAGCCAGCTGCGTCTGGCCGACCTGCAGCAGGCCGACCGCCTGCTGTGCATTGCCAGCACCTACGGCGAGGGCGACCCGCCCGACAGCGCCGTGGCGTTTGCAAGGCATGTCATGGGCCAGGTGGGCGCGCGGCTTGACCACCTGCACGTGGGCCTGCTCGCGCTGGGCGACAGCACCTACGCGCAGTTCTGCGGCTTTGGCCGCGCGCTGGACCAGTGGTTCAACGCCGCCGGCGCGCAGCCCCTGTTTGACCGCATCGACGTGGACAAGAGCGATCCCGAAGCGCTGCAGCGCTGGCGCCAGCACCTCGCGCACCTGGCCGGCACCAACGACCTGCCCGACTGGGAGGCGCCCGCCCTGCAACCCTGGCGCCTGCAGGCCCGCGAGCACCTCAACCCCGGCAGCGAAGGTGAGGCGGTGCACCACCTTGAGTTGGTGCCCGAGCACGCGCCGTTGCCTGCGTGGCAGGCCGGCGATCTGGTGCAGGTGGAAGTGCCCACGGCACCCGGCGCGCCGCGCGACTATTCCATCGCCTCCGTGCCGCAAGACGGTGCCGTGCACCTCCTGGTGCGCCAGGCCCGCCGCGCCGACGGCAGCCCGGGCCTGGCCTCGCACTGGCTGCTGCAGGCCGCGCCGCTGGGCGCCACCGTGATGCTGCGCGTGCGCGCGCACAGCGGCTTTCAGATCGGGGACAACGCCAGCCGGGCGCTGATCCTGATCGGCAACGGCACGGGGCTGGCGGGTCTGCGCGGGCACATCCACGGCCGCCTGGCGGCTGCGGGCCACCTCAATGACGCGGCCACGGTGCCGCGCCCGTCCAGCGTGGCGCCCATGTGGCTGCTGTTCGGCGAACGCCACGCGCACGCCGACGCGCACCACCGCGCCGAAATCGACGCGCTGGCGGTGCAGGGCTGGCTCAGCCGTGTCGACTGGGTGTTTTCACGCGACCAGCAGCAGCGCCGCTACGTGCAGCACGCGCTGGCCGAATCGGCCGACGACGTGCGCGCCTGGGTGGCGCAGGGCGCAGCCCTCTACGTGTGCGGCAGCCTGGAGGGCATGGCGGGCGCGGTGGACGACACGCTGCAGCAGATCCTGGGCGAAGCGACGCTGCAGCAGCTCGCACAAGCCGGCCGCTACCGCCGCGACGTGTACTGAGCGCAAACCTCAGCCTGAAGAAGTGCCCACCCAGAATGCCGCGGAACTGGCTCCGCCAGGCCGCAGGCATTGCCCCCTGGGGGGTGACGCGCGCAGCGCGGCGCGGGGGGGGTCAAAGTGCCACCCACTGCTGCAGGAGCTTGTGGTAGTGGCCCGTCAAGGCCACCACCTCGGCGCTGTCGCCCAGCTGGTGGCGCAGCTTGAGGAGGGTCATGTCCAGCTCGAAGAGCATCGAGCGCCGCCACGCATCGCGCACCAGGCTCTGCGCCCACAGGAACGACGCCACGCGCGCGCCACTCGTCACCGGCTCCACGCGGTGCAGGCTGGTGGAGGGGTAAATGATCGCGTCGCCCGCATCGAGCTTGACCTCGTGCGTGCCGAAGCTGTCTTCCACGATCAGCTCGCCGCCGTCGTACTCGTCGGGCCCGCTCAGGAACACGGTGACGGACACATCGGTGCGCACCTGCTGGCCCGTGAAGCGGTCGGTCTGGATCGCGTTGTCGATGTGGTTGCCGTACTGCCCACCGCCTTCGTAGCGGTTGAACATGGGCGGCAGCAGGTGGGCGGGCAACACCGCCGAGGCAAACAGCGGGTGGCGCTGCAGCGCCGCCGCGATGCGCTGCGACAGCGGCGCGAACGCGGGTGACGCGGTGTCGAGCTGCAGGTTGCGTTTGACGTGGGCCGCCTGCGGCCCGGTGGTGCGCAGGCCATCCACCCAGCCCTGGGTGTCGAGCGTGTCGCGAATGTGGGCCACTTCGGTGGCGGTCAGTACCTGGGGAATGTGCAGCAGCATGGCCTGGGGTTCCTGAAACGGGCAAAGGCCCGCGGTGGGCGGGCCTTTGCAGCGCGAGCGTTGCGCCCGTTGGGCGGGATCAGAACTTCACGTTCGCGGTGAGCGCGGCAGAGCGGGGCGCGCCCAGGGCCAGGCGGCCACCGCCGTTGTTCACCGTCATGAGGTATTCCTTGTCGAACAGGTTGTAGACGTTCAGGCGCAGGTTGACCTTGTCGGTGAGCTGGTAGCCCACCATCGCATCGGCCACCCAGTACGCAGGCACGTTGGGCAGGTTGCCCTGCGCGCCGGCGGCGTTGACGAAGCGCTTGGCTTCCGAGGTGTAGCGCGTGCCGAAGCCGAGCGTGAGCTTGTCCAGCTGGTACGAGGTCCACACGGTGGCGGTGAGGTCGGGCGACCAGCGCACGCCGGTGGTGGTTGCGGTGGCGGTTTGCTGGTTGATCTGCTTGGTGCTGGTCTTGGCCAGGCCCGCGGTGATCTGCCACAGCCGGGTGATCTGCCCCACCACCGACAGCTCGATACCTTGCACCTGCGTCTTGCCCTCCTGCACCGACGCGTTGGTGATCGGGTCTACCGTCACCTGCTTGTCGTTGGTGGTGCGAAACACCGCGGCCGCCACGTTCAGGCGCTTGTCCATCAACTCCCACTTGGTGCCCAGCTCGACGGTGTTCGTCTGCTGCGGGTCCAGCGCGGCGTTGGCCTGGTTGCCGGCGGTGGCGCTCAACTGGAAGTTGTTGGCGCCCGGTGGCGTGGCCGAGGTCGCGATGGACGCGTAGATGCTGCCGTTCTCGGCCGGCTTGTACACGCTGCCGATGCTCGCGCTCATCAGGCTGCGCGTGTCTTCCAGCGCGGTGCGCACACCGGCGGCGGTCACGTTGTCCGTGCTGAGCTTGTAGACGTCGGCGCGCAGGCCGCCGTTGATGGACCAGCGCTCGTTGAGCTTGGCATCGTCGAACACGTACGCGCTGATGGTGTTGGTGGTGCCGCTCGTGATGCCGCCCGTGCGCGGGCCGAACACGTACATGCTCTGGAACGGATCGGGGTTGTAGAGGTTGGCCGCCGGGGTGCTGGCCGCCACGGCCGTGCCGTGGTCAAAGCTGTTCTGCTTTTCGTGCAGCAGCTCCACACCTGCGGCCAGCGAATGCTGCATACCGCCTGCGCTGAACCGCGTGCTCACGTTGGTCTGGTTGGCCAGGATGGTGTTGTCCTGGTCCACGCGCTGGCGCGAGCGGTTCACGGTCCAGGCCGACAGCGCGCCGGTGGTGGTGATGCCGGTGGTGCCCGTGTTCACGCCGGTGAGCGTGCGGTCCATGTGCGTCTTGCCGTAGCGCGTGATGTTGCGCACCGTGGTGCCTTCGCCCAGGTCGTGTTCGACCTTCACTGTGAACATGTCGGCGTCCACCTTCTCGCGGTCGTTCACGCTGCCGTAGAAGTTTTCACGGCGCACCTTCGGGCCCGTGACCGAGGTGTAGCCCTCGTAGCCAATGCCGGGAATGCCGCCGTCGGGCACATTGTTCTGGCGCAGGTGCTGGCTGTAGAGGAACACGCGGGTGGGCGTGTTCAGGCCGGCCGCATACGACAGGCCCACGCCATAGCCCTTGTTCTTCACATAGTCGCGCCCGTCCACACCGCTGTCTTGCGCCATGGCATTGAGGCGGAAGGCCGAGGTGTCGCTGAGCTGCTTGTTCAGGTCAACGGTGGCGCGCTTGCGGCTGGCCGTGCCGATGGTGCCCGACGCGCTGTTCTCGTCGCCCAGGTGCGCCTGCTTGGAGATCAGGTTGATGAAGCCCGACGCCGCGCCGCGGCCGGTTTCAGCACCCGCCGCGCCCTTGACGATTTCCACCTGCTCCAGGTTGAAGGTGTCGCGCGTGACCGCGCCGAGGTCGCGGATGCCATCCACAAAAGTGGACTGCTGCAGCGAGAAGCCGCGCAGCTGGAAGGTGTCGCCGGCCGAGGTGTTGCCGTTTTCGCCCATCTGCATGGTGATGCCGGGCGTGTTGCGCAGGGCCTCCATCAGCGTGACGGCGCCTTGCTCTTCCAGCACCTCCTTCTTGATGATCTGGATCGTCTTGGGCGTGTCCACCAGCGGTGCGGTCATCTTGTCGTTGGCCGATGTGTCGGCCTTGTAGGGCACATCGGCCGCTTCCTTGACGGTCACGGTGGGCAGGGTGGTGGTCTGCTGTGCCATGCCGGCGGCAGGCACCGAGGCGGCGAGAAGGGCGAGGAGGTGAACGGGCGTGCTGTGTTTGCGGCTGCGAATGGAGGCCATGAAAAGTCCTTGCGGGTGCGATGGTGTGTTGGCTGGCGTGCTCGCATCGCGCCCGCACGGCCGGCAGGGCGCGTGTCGGGTGGAAAGGCTTTGGCTGGCTTCGAAACGAATTATCTCAAATAAAAATCATTCCTATTCACATTTGTTCCACTTTGTTGTGCGCGTGCGTCACCCAGAAAGCACAACGCCAGGACCGTGAGGCCCTGGCGCTGGTCTTCAATGCCTGGCGAAAAAGGTCAGAAGGTCAGGTTGGCCGTGACCCAGAGCCGGCGGCCTTCGAGCATGTTGTTGTAGAGCGCGGCGTAGGCGTTGGGGGCGTACTGCGCGTATTCCAGAAAGTCCTTGTCAAACAGGTTGTAGAGGGTGGCGCTGAGCGTGAGCGATTTGTTCACGCGGTAGCTGCCGCCCAGGTGGAACTGCGTGGTGGCCTTGTAGTCGCCCAGCGCTGCGCGCGCGGCCGCACCGGCGGCGGTGGTGTTGTCGCGCCAGCGCGAGCTGCGGTATTCGGCGCTCACCCAGGTGGTGAGCTTGTCGTCGACCTTCCAGTCCAGCTTGGCGTTGAGCATGTGCCGCGGCGTGTTGTAGAGCGGCTGCCCGGCGCTCACACCGCTCTTTTGCTCGCTGCGGGTGAAGGTGTAGTTGGCCGTGGCGTGAACGCCCCGGGCCACGGGCACGCGGGTGGACAGCTCGAAGCCGCGCGTCTCGGCCTCGTCCACGTTGACCGATTGCCCATACGTGTCCACCGCAGGCCAGTTGCCATAGTCCACGCAGCCGGGGCGGTTGGGTTGTGCCGCGAAGCTGCAGTTCAGCAGCCCGGTGCCGGTGGCGATCTTGTCCTTGAACTGGTTGAAGAACACCGTGGCGCCGAGCGTGAAGCCTCGCTGGTCGTCAAACAGCGTGCCGAACTCATACGAGGTGCTGGTCTCGGGTTTCAGCGATGGCGTGCCGATGGTGGGGCGCGTGCCCTGGCCCGTGAAGCCGGTGATGCCATCGGCCAGTTGGTCCAGGCGCGGCGTCTTGAAGCCGCGGCTCACGCCGCCCTTGACGGTCCAGTTCGGGTTGGCTTCCCACACCGTGTAGATGCGCGGGCTGAACTGGGCGCCGAACTGGCTGTGGTCGTCGTAGCGCGCGCCCAGCGTGAGCGCCAGATCGGGCCGCAACCGCCATTCGTCTTCGCCGAACACCGCCCACTGGGTGTGCGTGTAGGGCGCGGGCGCCACACCGTCGACCATTTCAGCGTCCCAGTGCTGCGCGCCCACGGTGAGCAGGTGCGACTCGCCCACGGCGGTGATCAGCTTGGCATCGACGATGCGGTTTTCGGCGGTGAGCGTGCGCGCGCTGCCAGGCACCCGGCCCGGCGTGCCGTTGGGGATCGTGCGGCCGATGGTTTCGGTTTCGTTGTGCGTGAGGCTGGTTTCCAGCCTGCCAATGCCCAGGTTGGCGTTGTAGGCCAGCACCGTCTGCTCGCGGTTGAACTTCTGTTGGTCGGTGTAGCCCTGCACGCCCAGCGTGCCCAATTGCGCCGCCGAGTTGTCGTACACCTGCCGTGCGGTGTCCAGGTCCAGGTACAGCTCGTGGTCGCGCGTGGGGGTGAGCGTGAGGCGTGCGCCGATGGTGTCGATGTCGGCCTTCACCGGGCTCGGGCCGCGTGTGCTGATGGTCGTGTTGCCCGCGTTGCCGGTGGGTTCCAGTTCGGATGCGGCGCGCTTGAAGGTGCTGGCGCGCAGCGTGAGACCGAGCAGGTCTTGCTGGATCGGGCCGCTCAGGTACACGTTGGCGCTGGCGTTGTCGCCGCGGTCGCGGTTCTCCTGCCAGGTGCCACTCAGGCTGACGGCGCCGGCCCACACCTTGCCCACCTTGCGCGTGATGATGTTGATCACGCCGCCCATGGCGTCTGAGCCATAGAGCGTGGCCATGGGGCCGCGAATCACCTCGATCCGTTCGATGGCGCTGATGGGCGGCAGAAAGCTGGTGGAGGTTTCGCCGAAGCCGTTGGGCGTCACGTTGCCGGCGGCGTTCTGGCGGCGCCCGTCCACCAGCACCAGCGTGTAGTCCGACGGCATGCCGCGAATGCTGATGTTCATGCCCCCGGTCTTGCCGACGTCGTTGCCGACGTCCACGCCCTCCACATCGGCCAGGGCCTCGGCCAGGCTGGTGGCCCGTTTGGTTTCCAGCACTTCGCGAGACACCACTGTGATGCTGGCCGGCGCCTTCTTGATGTCCTGCTCAAAGCCGGACGCTGACACCACGACCTCGGGCAGCGCGACAGTGGCCGCCTGACCATGGGCCGTGCCGTGCGCCAGCAGGAAGAGGGCGCAAGCCACTGCGGTGGCGCGCTGGGGCAGGGCGTGGTGGAACGAAATCGGCTGACGGCTGTCCGCCATGCGGGACGCATGAAACATCGGAAATCCTTATGTGTGCATGTACGAATGGAAATGGCTGGCGTGCTTCCACTCGAACCGCATCACAAAAGGACGGAAACGCAGGGCTGGCGGGCTGGCTACTGCGTTCATTATTACAAATGAAAACGATTCCTGTTAAGAATCACATAATTTTCTTATGGAGAACGGATGTTGATGGTTCCGGTCAGCAAGAAAATCTATGGGGTGGATAAACACTATCAATTCTCTGCCTTGGTAGTTATTTGCTATCATTCAGGCCGTTCCGATGCACGTACGCGTGCATTCCCGCCATTCACTCAACCAACCCAAGGAAAACCATGTCCCTGATCAACACCACGGTCCAGCCTTTCAAGACCACCGCCTTCCTGAACGGCAAGTTCATCGACGTGAGCGACGAGTCGCTGAAGGGCAAGTGGTCGGTCCTGATCTTCATGCCGGCCGCCTTCACCTTCAACTGCCCGACCGAAGTGGAAGACGCTGCCGACAACTACGCCGAGTTCCAGAAGCTGGGCGCCGAGGTGTACATCGTCACCACCGACACGCACTTCTCGCACAAGGTGTGGCACGAAACCTCGCCCGCCGTGGGCAAGGCCAAGTTCCCGCTGGTGGGCGACCCCACCCACACGCTGACCAACGCGTTTGGTGTGCACATTGCTGAAGAAGGTCTGGCGCTGCGCGGCACGTTCATCATCAACCCCGAAGGCCAGATCAAGACCGCCGAAGTGCACTCCAACGAGATCGCACGCGACGTCAAGGAAACCCTGCGCAAGCTCAAGGCTGCCCAGTACACCGCCGCTCACCCGGGCGAAGTGTGCCCCGCCAAGTGGAACGAAGGCGCCAAGACCATTGCTCCCTCGCTGGACCTGGTCGGCAAGATCTGATTGCCTTTGAACCGACATGAGGCTTTGCCTCATTCGTTTGTATTTCGAGAACACGCAGGCTCACAAAGCCTGCGTGGCTGCCCTCTGGCCGCCTTTCAACACGTGAGGAAGCCGGTTCCCAAAGTCGCTTGATAAAGGAAACACACCATGCTGGACGACACCCTCAAGGCCCAACTCGGCGCTTACCTCGAGCGCGTGACACAACCCTTCGAGATCGTTGCTTCCTTGAGCGACTCTGAGAGCTCCCGGGACACGCTGGAGCTGCTGCAAACCATCCAGGGGTTGCGCAGCGACAAGATCACCCTGAAAACCGACGGCCAGGACACCCGCCGCCCGTCGTTCTCGCTGCAGCGCGTGGGCAGCGACACCTCGCTGCGCTTTGCGGGCTTGCCACTGGGCCACGAATTCACGTCGCTGGTGCTGGCGCTGCTCTGGACCGGTGGGCACCCGCCCAAGGCCGAGCCGGACGTGATGGACCAGATCCGCGCACTGGACGGTGACTTCAACTTCGAGGTCTACATGTCCCTGACCTGCCACAACTGCCCGGACGTGGTGCAGGCGCTGAGCCTCATGGCCATCCTGAATCCAAATGTGAAGACCACGGTCATCGAAGGCGGCGCATTCCAGGACGAAGTGAATGCGCGCGACATCATGGCCGTGCCCATCGTGTTTCTGAATGGCGAGGTGTTTGGCTCCGGCCGCATGACGCTCGAAGAGATCGTGGCCAAGCTGGACGTGAACGCCGATGCGCGCGAAGCCGCCAAGCTCAATGCCAAGGACCCGTTTGACGTGCTCATCGTGGGTGGTGGCCCAGCCGGTGCTGCCGCCGCGGTGTACGCAGCGCGCAAGGGCATCCGTGTGGGCGTGGCCGCCGAACGCTTTGGTGGCCAGGTCAACGACACCATGGCGATCGAGAACTACATCAGCGTGCTCGAGACCGACGGCCCCAAGTTCGCCGCCGCGCTGGAAGCCCAGGTGCGCCACTACGACGTGGACATCATGAACCTGCAGCGCGCCGACAAGCTGATCCCGCCGGCCGAGCCCAACGGCTTGCTGCAGGTGCAGTTGGCCAACGGCGCGGTGCTGAGCGCGCGCAGCGTGATCCTGTCCACCGGCGCGCGCTGGCGCAACGTCAACGTGCCCGGCGAAGCCGAGTACCGCAACAAGGGCGTGGCCTACTGCCCGCACTGCGACGGCCCGCTGTTCAAGGGCAAGCGCGTGTCCGTGATTGGTGGTGGCAACTCAGGTGTTGAGGCCGCCATCGACCTCGCGGGTGTGGTGCAGCACGTGACGCTCATCGAGTTCGCCGACGCCCTCAAGGCCGATGCGGTGCTGGTGAGCAAACTCAAGAGCCTGCCCAACGTGGACATCCACGTGAACGCGCAGACGACCGAGATCACCGGCGCCAATGGCAAGGTCAATGGCCTGAGCTACAAGGACCGCGTGAGCGGCGAGGTGAAGCACATCGAGCTGGAAGGCGTGTTCGTGCAGATCGGTCTGGTGCCCAACACCGAGTTCCTCAAGGGCACGGTGGCGCTCAGCCGGTTTGGCGAGATTGAGGTGGACGCCAAGGGCCACACCAATGTGCCCGGCGTGTTCGCCGCAGGTGACTGCACCACGGTGCCCTACAAGCAGATCGTGATCGCCGCGGGCGAGGGGTCGAAGGCCGCACTCAGTGCGTTTGACCATCTCATTCGCCAGCCGGTGGCAGCGCCAGCGGAAGCGGTGCCGGCCTGACCCCGCACCCCTGGGCAGAAGGACAAAAGGGCCGCTTGACGCGGCCCTTTTCAATGGCCCGACGCGGCGGCGGCGCCGATGCCGGTTTCCGAGCGCACCTGCTGCGCCAGGAAACCTGCGCGGTCCACCTGGGCGCGCTGGCTCTTGTCCAGGACGGAGAACAGCCAGATGCCCACGAATCCGATGGCCATGGAGAACAGCGCGGGCGACGTGTAGGGGAAGAGGGCGGAGCCCTTGGGGTTGCCCAGCGTGGCCTCCCACACCGAGGGCGACACGACGGTGAGCGCCACCGACGACACCAGGCCCAGGAAGCCGCCGATCACCGCGCCTTTGGTGGTGCAGTCTTTCCACAGCACGCTCATGAAAAGCACCGGGAAGTTGGCCGAGGCCGCGATGGCAAACGCCAGTGACACCATGAAGGCGATGTTCTGCTTCTCGAACGCGATGCCCAG
Organism: Hydrogenophaga sp.; assembly: GCF_019264445.1. GTDB lineage: Bacteria > Pseudomonadota > Gammaproteobacteria > Burkholderiales > Burkholderiaceae_C > Hydrogenophaga. The sequence continues at coordinate 51,183 of NZ_JAHVAB010000090.1, read as the reverse complement.
CACCACTGCCACGATGCCCAGGCAGACCGTGGTGACCTTGGACACGCGCAGTTCGGTGAAGGAATCGGCCTTGCCTTTCTTGAGCACGGTGGCATAGAGGTCGTGCGAGACCGCCGATGCGCCCGACAGCGTGAGGCCGGCCACCACCGCCAGGATGGTCGCAAACGCCACGGCCGAGATGAAGCCAAGGAACACGTTGCCACCGACTGCGTTGGCCAGGTGCACCGCCGCCATGTTGTTGCCGCCCAGCAGGCCGCCCTTGGCGTCCAGGAACTGCGGGTTGGTGAGCACAAAGGTGATGGCGCCGAAACCGATGATGAAGGTCAGCAGGTAGAAATAGCCGATCCAGCCGGTGGCCCACATCACCGACTTGCGCGCTTCCTTGGCGCTGGGCACGGTGAAGAAGCGCATGAGGATGTGGGGCAGGCCCGCGGTGCCGAACATGAGCGCCATGCCGAAGCTGATGGCCGAGATCGGGTCTTTCACAAAGTTGCCCGGCCCCATGATCGACTGCCCGATGGTGGCAGCCGCTTCGGCCACCTTGCCGTCTTTCAGGGCCAGGTCGGTCTTGATCTGCACGGCGCTGGCAAACATGGCCTCCGGGCTGAAGCCGAAGTGCAGCAGCACCATGAAGGCCATGAACGATGCGCCGCCCAGCAGCAGGCACGCCTTGATGATCTGCACCCAGGTGGTGGCGGTCATGCCGCCGAACAGCACGTACACCATCATCAGCGCGCCCACGATCACCACCGCGATCCAGTACTCCAGACCGAACAGCAGCTTGATGAGCTGGCCCGCACCGACCATTTGCGCGATCAGGTAGAAGGCCACGACGACCAGCGTGCCCGAGGCCGCAAAGATGCGGATCGGTGCCTGCTGGAAGCGGAAGGCGGCGACGTCGGCGAAGGTGAACTTGCCGAGGTTGCGCAGGCGCTCGGCCATCAAAAAGGTGATGACGGGCCAGCCCACGAGAAAGCCGATGGAGTAGATGAGTCCGTCAAAGCCCGAGGCCATCACGGCCGCAGAAATGCCGAGGAACGAGGCGGCCGACATGTAGTCACCCGCAATCGCCAGACCGTTCTGGAAGCCCGTGATGCCGCCGCCAGCGGTGTAGAAGTCGGACGCGCTTTTGGTTTTGGCGGCCGCCCACTTGGTGATGTAGAGCGTGCCCAGAACGAAGAGGGCGAACATGCCGATGGCCGTCCAGTTGGTGGCCTGCTTTTCAGCCTGGCCCAGGTCGGCACCTGCGGCCCAGACCGCAGCGGAGACGCCGAACAGCGCGAGCAGCGTGAACGCACGCCGAACGAAGGTGGGCAGGCGGCTCATTTCTGCACCGCCTTGGCCACGGCAGCCGAGAGCTCGTCGAATTCGCTGTTCGCCCGGCGCACATAGATCGCCGTGATGACGATCGTGAAGACGATGACGCCAAAGCCCAGCGGAATGCCGAGGGTCAGCACACCGCTGCCCACGCGTTGCGCGAGGAAGCTCTTGTCGAACGCCACCAGCAGGATGAAGCCGTAGTAGACGACCATCATGGCCAGCGTGAGCCACCAGCCAAAGCGCGTGCGCTTGGCCTTGAGTTGTTGGTAGAGCGGGTGGCCCGCAATTCGATGAACCAGGTCTTGTTCCATGCTTGTCTCTCGATGTGATGGGGGTGACATCGAGCTTGACGGCAAGGACTTACCGCGCACTGACCTGGCGCTGACGGCCAACTGACCCGAGACTTAATCGGCGTTAAGTTTGGGGTGCTGCGGGGGCGTGTGTTGCCGCCCCGGCAGCGCTCAGTATTCGAGCCGCTCCGGGCGGATTTCCTGGAGGATCGTGGTGGCGATTTCCTCGATGGACTTCGTGGTCGTCGAGAGCCAGCGGATGCCCTCGCGGCGCATCATCGCTTCGGCTTCGCTCACCTCCATGCGGCAGTTGTCCAGCTGCGCGTAACGCGAATTGGGACGTCGCTCGTTGCGGATCTCGCTCAGGCGTTCGGGCGCGATGGTCAGACCGAAGATCTTCTTGCGGTGCGGCGCCAGGGCCGGTGGCAGCTGGCGGCGATCAAAGTCTTCGGGAATGAGGGGGTAGTTCGAGGCCTTCAGTCCGTACTGCATGGCGAGGTACAGGGACGTGGGCGTCTTGCCGCTGCGGCTCACGCCGACCAGGATCACGTCCGAGCCCTGGAGGTCCTTGTGGCTTTGCCCGTCGTCGTGCGCCAGCGAGAAGTTGATGGCCTCGATCCGGTCGTTGTAGGCCTGGCTCTTGGACGCATCTGAGAATCGCCCGACGCGGTGGTTGGACTTGATGCCCAGCTCATGCTCCAGCGGGGCAATGAAGGTGCCAAACATGTCCAGCAGCACACCTTTGCACTGGGTGCGAAAGACGGAGAGCACATCCATGTCGACCACGGTGGTGAACACCAGAGGGCGGTTGCCCTCCAGGTCGGCTGTGTGGTTGATCTGCCGCACCGCCTGATGGGCTTTGTCCACGTTGTCCAGGAACGGCAGCCGGACGCGGCGCACGGTGGTCTCGAACTGGTTCAGGATGGCGTTGCCAAACGTCTCGGCGGTGATGCCGGTGCCGTCCGAGATGAAGAAAACCGTGCGATTGGGCATGGTGCCGCGTCCTTACAATGGAATTTTTTTCGACGGCGCCATTATCCTTGCGCCGGCGCGCCCGAATCTGCTTCCCTGCACGGTGTCAGACCCACAACAGCACAACAGGTCAACCCGCTGGTGCACGGACCCCCCGGTTTTTCAACCTTAGGAGCTTTCCCATGTCCCAGCTGTTTGGAGCGACCGATCTGGTCGTGCCGTTCGAAAAACTGCGAATGAGCGATGTCGAGTCCGTCGGCGGCAAGAACGCCAGCCTCGGCGAAATGATTTCGCAACTGCCCACCGGCGTGAAGGTGCCCACCGGCTTTGCCACCACGGCGCACGCCTTCCGCGAGTTCCTCAAACACGATGGCCTGACCGAGCGCATCAACGCGCGACTGGATGCGCTGGACACCGAAGACGTGCGCGCGCTGGCCACCGCCGGTGCGGAGATCCGCGCCATGGTCGAGAACCAGCCTTTTCCCGCCGACCTCGAGCAAGCCATCCGCGACGAGTTCGTGAAACTCAGCGCTGGCAATGCCAAGGCATCGTTTGCCGTGCGTTCATCCGCCACGGCCGAAGATTTGCCCGACGCTTCTTTCGCCGGCCAGCAGGAAACCTTCCTGAACGTGGTGGGCATCGACGAAGTGCTGCACAAGATGAAAGAGGTGTTTGCCAGCCTCTACAACGACCGCGCGATCAGCTACCGCGTGCACAAGGGCTTTGCCCACGCTGACGTGGCGCTCTCCGCAGGCGTGCAGCGCATGGTGCGCTCGGACACCGGTGCGGCCGGCGTGATGTTCACCATCGACACCGAGAGCGGTTTTGAAGACGTGGTCTTCATCACGTCCAGCTACGGCCTGGGCGAGACCGTGGTGCAGGGTGCCGTGAACCCGGACGAGTTCTATGTGCACAAGCCCATGCTCAAGGCCGGCAAGCGCGCGCTGATTCGCCGCAACCTGGGCTCCAAGCTGATCCAGATGGTGTTCAGCACACCCGAAGAGAAGGCCGACAGCGGCAAGCTGGTCAAGACGGTCGACGTGCCGGTGGAGCAGCGCAACCGCTACAGCCTGACCGACGCGGACGTGGAGCAACTCGCGAAGTACGCGCTCGTGATCGAAGCGCATTACGGCCGCCCGATGGACATCGAGTGGGGCAAGGACGGCACCGACGGCCAGATCTACATCCTGCAGGCGCGTCCCGAGACCGTGAAGAGCCAGAGCGCCGGCAAGACCGAGGTGCGCTACAAGCTCAAGGGCAAGGGCGCGGTGCTGGCCAGCGGCCGGGCCATTGGCCAGAAGGTGGGCACGGGCCCGGTGCGGCTGGTGCACAACATCAGCGAGATGGACAAGGTGCAGCCCGGCGACGTGCTCGTGACCGACATGACCGACCCCAACTGGGAACCGGTCATGAAGCGCGCCAGCGCCATCGTGACCAACCGGGGTGGCCGCACCTGCCACGCGGCCATCATCGCGCGCGAGTTGGGCATTCCCGCCGTGGTGGGCTGCGGTGACGCCACCGATCTGCTCAAGGACGGCACGCTGGTGACCGTGAGCTGCGCTGAAGGCGATACCGGCAACATCTACGACGGTTTGCTGGAAACCGAGATCACCGAAGTGCAGCGCGGCGAGATGCCCGCGCTGGACGTGAAGATCATGATGAACGTGGGCAACCCGCAGCTCGCCTTTGACTTCGCCCAGATCCCCAACGGGGGCGTGGGCCTGGCGCGGCTGGAGTTCATCATCAACAACAACATCGGCGTGCATCCCAAGGCCATCCTGGACTACCCGAACATCGACGCCGACCTGAAAAAGGCGGTGGAGTCGGTGGCGCGTGGTCACGCCTCACCGCGCGCTTTCTATGTGGACAAGGTGGCTGAAGGCGTGGCCACCATCGCAGCGGCCTTCTGGCCCAAGCCCGTGATCGTGCGTCTGTCCGATTTCAAGAGCAACGAGTACCGCAAGCTGGTGGGCGGCTCGCGCTACGAGCCCGAAGAAGAGAACCCGATGCTGGGCTTCCGTGGCGCCGCGCGCTACGTCAGTGAAGACTTCCGGGAAGCCTTCGCCATGGAGTGCGAGGCGCTCAAGCGCGTGCGCGAAGACATGGGCCTGACCAATGTGCAGGTCATGGTGCCCTTCGTGCGCACGCTGGCACAGGCCGAGCGCGTCACCGGACTGCTGGCCGAGAAGGGTTTGAAGCGCGGCGTAAACGACCTCAAGGTCATCATGATGTGCGAGATCCCCAGCAACGCCGTGCTGGCCAAGGACTTCCTCCAGTTCTTCGACGGCTTCTCGATCGGCTCCAACGACCTGACCCAGCTCACCCTGGGCCTGGACCGCGATTCCGGGCTGGAGCTGCTGGCGCACGACTTTGACGAGCGCGACCCTGCCGTCAAGGCCATGCTGACGATGGCCATCGGCGCCTGCAACGCCGCTGGAAAGTACGTGGGCATCTGCGGCCAGGGCCCCAGCGACCATCCCGACTTCGCCCAATGGCTGCGCGATGAGGGCATCAGCTCCATTTCGCTGAACCCGGACTCCGTCGTGGAAACCTGGAAGTTGTTGGCGGCCAAGGCCGCGTAGTCGACCGTCGACCGACGGAACACCATGGCGGCAGGGGCGACCCTGCCGCTTTTTTATTGCATCGACGCTGTGCAAGCGTCACAGCGCGGCGCTCTGGCGACCCGGGCAACCGCCTTGCGGGTTATCCCTCACAGGGTTTGACCTGCATCCGGGCGGACAGAGGCATCTTTGTAAGAAATCGGTAAGTTGAGACTTCAGAATGGGCCCAACTTCTGGTCTTGTCACATGTTGTTGCTCATCTCCACCGTGAAACTCATCGCCGAAATCGCCTTGCTGGCGCTCTTTGGGCAATGGGTGCTCGGGTTGCTGGCGGGACAGCGCAAGAGCGAAAACATCTTCTACAAAATTCTTCAGCAGGTGGGCTCGCCGTTTGTGAAGCTGGCCCGTTTTGTGACGCCCAAGCTCGTGCTCGAACGCCACCTCCCGCTGGTAGCGTTTCTGATTCTGGGTTTCGTGTGGGTCGGCGTGACGCTGGTGAAGGTCAACCATTGCTTGAAGATTGGAGTGGCGCTGTGTCAGTGATGTCGCAACTCGACAACCTCTTCGCCCGTTGGCAGGTGAGGGCGTTGCTGGTGTTTGGGCAACGCGAGCGCGCTTTGGTGCGCCTCGACGACATGCTGAATGTGAACCCCGCAGACGTGTACGCCTTGGCCACCCGGGCGCACGTGCTGGCGGAACTGGGCGACAAGGCGGGTGCCTTGCAGGCACTGCAGCGGCAGGTCGCAGCCCAGCCGGGGGCGGCACCCGGGTGGTTCAACCTCGGTTACCTCAGTGAAGAAATGGGTGAGCTCGATCAGGCCGAAGCCGCTTTTCGGCGTGCGCTGGACATCGATCCCAAGCTCGACCGTGCCTGGTATGGCCTGTCGCTGAGTCTCATTCGCCAGCGCCGCTTCGACGAAGCCATTGCCGCGCTGCGCAAGAACACAGAACTGCAACCCATGAGCCCCTACGGCTGGTATCAGCTGGCACGGGTTCATGTCGACCGGGAAGAGCCCGAAGAGGCCGCGAAGATCATTCGCCACCTCCGCGGATTCGAGCCCAAAGTGGCTGCACAGCTGGAGCGAGAGACCGGGCTGGTTCAACCCCAGGCCTGAGGTTTCCACGCTGTCGCTGTGCGACCGTAAAAGTGGTGGGCGTTGCCAAACGCTGACCGAAAAACGCGGACCGGTTGCAGGCTGCCTGGGGGACAAAGGCGGTGTTCGTGACGTGCCCGAGAGGGTCTTGTTGATGGAGGTCGATCGCATGCAACTGACTGACAAGCACCGTCGCTACTGGCGGAAAAACCTGAACATCACGGCCATATTGCTCGCAATCTGGTTCGTGGTGACGTTCGTCGTGAGCTACTTCGCCCGCGAGCTGAGCTTCAACTTTTTTGGTTGGCCGTTCAGCTTCTGGATGGGAGCCCAGGGCGCCTTGGTGGTGTACTGCGTGATCATTGGGTACTACGCCTGGTACATGAACAAACTCGACATCGAACACGGTGTTGAAGAGACCGAGGAGTAACACCATGGCAGGCATGTTCGAAACAGGCGCTGGCGGTACCGGCAGCAACAAGGCCTTCAAGCAGCAGCTCAACAAGGTGTACAAGTGGTACACCGGCGGCTTCTTCATTTTCGTGATCGCTCTGGCGATCCTTGAGCAGATGGGGCTGTCGCGCGAGTGGATCGGCTTCATCTTCCTGCTCGCCACCATCGGGCTCTACGCCGGCATCGGCATCATGAGTCGCACGACCGACGCGGCGGAGTACTACGTCGCAGGGCGTCGTGTACCGGCGGTCTACAACGGCATGGCCACGGGTGCGGACTGGATGTCGGCCGCCTCGTTCATCGGCATGGCCGGCACCCTCTACCTGACGGGCTACAGCGGCCTGGCCTTCATCATGGGCTGGACTGGTGGCTACTGTCTGGTGGCGCTGTTCCTGGCACCCTACCTGCGCAAGTTCGGTCAGTTCACCATTCCTGACTTCCTTGGCGAACGCTATGGCGGCAACCTGCCGCGTTTCATCGGCATCTTCGCCGCCATCCTGTGTTCGTTCACCTACGTTGTGGCGCAGATCTATGGCGTGGGCCTGATCACATCGCGCCTGACGGGTGTGGCTTTCGAGCTGGGGATTTTCCTGGGCCTCGGCGGCATTCTGGTGTGCTCATTCCTGGGCGGCATGCGCGCCGTCACCTGGACGCAGGTGGCGCAGTACATCATCCTGATCGTGGCTTACATGATCCCGGTGGTGTGGCTGTCGGTGAAACAGACCAGCGTGCCTGTGCCGCAAGCCATCTATGGCTTCCAGCTGGAGAAGGTCACAGCCAAGGAAAAACTGCTCGCCAACGACCCGAAGGAACTCGAGGTTCGTGAGGTCTTCAAGCAGCGTTCTGCCGCACTGGCCGAGAAGCTGAAGGACCCAGCCGCAGCGCTGACCGCCGACAAGGCGGCTGCCGAAGCCAAGCTGGCCCAGCTCCGCGCGTCCAATGCGCCGGCTGCCGAGATCACCGCCGCGGAAAAAGCTCTGGCGGCGTTGCCCAAGGACGCGGCAGCCGCCAAGACCGCATGGACGGCGGCCAAGGCCGGTGCCGACGCGAAGTCGCGGCCGCTCAACGGCATGCCGCCGCACGCGCAGCAGTTTGCTGGCGACCCCAAGGGCGATGCGAAAGCGGTGGAGGCGTATGACACGTCCCGCCGCAACTTCCTGGCGCTGATCTTCTGCCTGATGGTCGGTACCGCAGCCCTGCCTCACATTCTGATGCGCTACTACACGGTGCCCAGCGTGAGAGAGGCTCGCGAGTCGGTCACATGGTCGCTGTTCTTCATCTTCCTGCTGTACTTCACGGCGCCCGCACTGGCCGTGCTGGTGAAGTACGAGGTGTTCCATGTGCTCATTGGTACGCCGATTGAGCAGCTGCCCGCCTGGGTGGCGTCCTGGAACAAGGTGGATCCGTCGCTGATGGCGATCACCGACATCAACAAGGACGGCATTCTGCAACTCAACGAGATGACCATCGGCGGCGACATCATCGTGCTGGCCACGCCGGAAATTGGCGGTTTGCCCTACGTCATCTCAGGCCTGGTGGCTGCAGGTGGTCTGGCAGCTGCACTGTCCACGGCGGACGGCCTGCTGCTCACGATTGCCAACGCGCTGTCGCACGACCTGTACTACAAGATGATCGACCCGAACGCCTCCACGGCCCGCCGCGTGACCATTTCCAAGGTCCTGCTGCTGGTGGTGGCACTCGGCGCAGCGTATGTCGCGGCGCAGAAGCCGGCAGACATCCTGTTCCTCGTGTCGGCGGCGTTCTCGTTCGCAGCTGCTGCGTTTTTCCCGGCCTTGGTGCTGGGCATCTTCTGGAAGCGAGCCACCGGGTTGGCCGCCTCGCTGGGGATGGTGGCCGGACTGGGTATCACCTTCTACTATATGGTGACCACCCAGCCGTGGATGCGCGGACTGTTCGGCATCACGTCGCCTGTCGAACTCTGGTGGGGTATTCAGCCCATCTCGGCGGGCGTCTTTGGCGTGCCGGTCGGCTTTGCCGTGATCATTCTGGTGAGCCTGATCACGCCGGCGCCCAGCCGCAAGATCCAGGAACTGGTCGAGCACGTGCGCTATCCGAGCCTCAGGGCCTCCTGATCGCCTGCTCCTGAAACCCTTGCAACCAGGTGCTCACGCCCTGGTGGCGTGACAGACCCGGCCAGTTTTGCGACTGGCCGGGTTTTTTGCTAGAATCGCGGGCTTGCCTTGCTGCACCCCAACCGACGCTGGGGGTAGCTTTTTCATCCACAAGGAGAGTCCATGCGTCACTATGAAATCGTCTTGCTGATCCATCCGGATCAAAGCGAACAGGTTCCAGCCATGCTGGAGCGTTACAAGGGCATGATCACCGCCGGCGGCGGCAAGATCCACCGTGTTGAGGACTGGGGCCGTCGTCAGATGGCTTATCAGATCAACAAGCTGTCCAAGGCCCACTACCTGTGCGTCAACATCGAAGCCGATCAGGCCGTGATGGCCGAACTGGAGCATGCCTTCAAGTTCAACGACGCCGTGCTGCGCCACCTCACCGTGCTGCGCAAGAAGGCCGATACCGGTCCTTCGGCCATGATGAAGTCGGTTGAGCGCGAAGAAGCCCGCAAGCTTCAGCAGCCTTCTTCGACGCACCAGTCGCAGGAACAGGCCGCCGCGTAAGTCCGCGGCGCGGCATTGTCATCGGGTGAACGTTCTTCGATTGTCCGCCGTCGTGGTGCAGGTTCAGAGCCTGCGCTACACACCGGCAGGCATTCCGGCCATCAACATCGTGCTTGAGCACGAATCACAGGTCGTCGAAATGGACACACCCAGACAAGTGAAATTGCAGCTGAGGGCGGTTGCCTTTGGCGCACAAGCCGAGATCCTTTCCCGTCAGGGACTCGACTCAGCATGTGAGTTTCACGGTTTCATGACAAATGCGCGCAACGGCAAAGGCGTGGTGTTCCACATCCAAGATTTCAGCAAAACATAGGAAGGCCCATCATGGCTGCACCCAAACGTTTCAACAAAGACAAGCGCCCCAAGCGCAACACCCAGTCGCTGCTCTTCAAGCGCAAGCGCTTCTGCCGCTTCACCGTGGCCAACGTCGAAGAAGTCGACTACAAGGACGTGGACGTCCTGCGTGACTTCATCGCCGAGAACGGCAAGATCATTCCCGCGCGCCTGACCGGTACGCGTGCCTTCTACCAGCGCCAGGTCAACACCGCCATCAAGCGTGCCCGCTTCCTTGGCATGTTGCCTTACAGCGACCAGCATCGCGTCTGAAAGAGAGCCTGACATGCAAATCATCCTGCTCGACAAAGTTGTCAATCTCGGCGCCCTCGGCGATGTGGTCAAGGTCAAGGACGGCTACGCCCGTAACTTCCTGATCCCGACCGGCCGTGCCCGTCGCGCCACCCAGAACGCCATTGCCGAATTCGAAGCACGCCGCGCCGAACTCGAAAAAGTGGCTGCTGCCAAGCATGCAGAAGCCCAGGCCCTGGGTGAGAAGCTCGCTGCCGTGACGGTCAAGCTGTCTCAAAAGGCCGGTGTGGACGGCCGCCTCTTTGGCTCCGTGACCAACCACGACGTCTCTGAAGAACTCGTGAAGCAAGGCTTCGCGGTGTCCAAGTCACAAGTTCGCATGCCCAATGGGCCGCTGAAGAACGTTGGCGACTACACCGTCAGCGTGAACCTGCACACCGATGTGACGGTCGACGTCAACGTCACGGTGCTCGGCGAAACCGCCTGATCTCCGTCGCAGGCGCCTGAGCGCTTCGCGTGAAAGCCGCTGCCCGTCGGGCTGCGGCTTTTTTCATTGGAGATCCGTTTTCGCTCGCAGCAGAAATTCACGGGTTGCCAACGCGTTGTCCACAGGGTTGTCCCCTGACGCCTGACACCCCAGGGAGTACCATGCCTGCTCACTTTCCATGAACCCCATGTCCACAGCTTTCACGAGTTCCTTCTCCTCTTTCGATGCCGGTCTGGACGACATCGACGGTGGTACCGATCGTCAGATTGCCCAGCTGCGCGTGCCGCCTCATTCGATCGAGGCGGAGTCCAGCGTGCTGGGTGGGTTGCTGCTCGACAACGGTGCCTGGGACCGTGTGGCCGACCTGGTCAACGACTCCGATTTCTACCGCTACGAGCACCGCCTGGCGTACTCCGCCATTGCCACGCTGGTCAATGCCAGCAAACCCGCCGATGTGGTGACGGTGTTCGAGCACCTGCAGAACCTTGGCAAGGCGGAGGAAGCGGGGGGGTTGGCGTATCTCAACTCGTTGGCGCAGTATGTGCCGAGCGCTGCGAATATCCGGCGATATGCCGAGATCGTGCGGGAGCGAGCGATTCTGCGGAAGCTTGTCGCGGCCAGCGACGAAATCGCCACGGCGGCCTTCAACACGCAGGGCAAGTCGGTTGACAAGATCCTTGATGAGGCCGAGCAAAAGATCTTCCATATCGGGGAAGAGGGCTCGCGCATGAAGGAGGGGTTTCAGGGCATGGATACGCTGGTCGTTGAACTGCTCGACCGCGTTCAGGAAATGGCCGACAACCCCAACGACATCACGGGTGTGCCGACCGGCTTTGTCGATCTGGATCGCATGACCTCTGGTTTGCAGGCGGGTGATCTGGTCGTGCTTGCGGCACGCCCATCCATGGGCAAGACCGCATTTGCCATCAACATCGCCGAGCACGTGGCACTCAACGAGGGCCTGCCCGTTGCGGTGTTCTCAATGGAAATGGGCGCTTCACAGCTCGCGGTGCGTATCGTTGGATCGATCGGTCGCATCAACCAATCCCACCTGCGCAACGGCAAGCTGACCGACGACGAATGGCCGCGCTTGACAGAGGCCATCGAGAAGTTGCGCAATGTGTCGCTGCACATCGATGAGACGCCCGGCCTCAATCCCAGCGTGCTGCGCGCCAACGCGCGGCGCCTGGCCCGCCAGTGCGGCAAGCTGGGTCTGATCGTTGTCGACTATCTGCAGCTCATGAGCGGCAGCGGCAGTGATGGTGACAACCGTGCGTCCGAACTGGGTGAGATCTCGCGGGGCCTGAAGATGCTGGCCAAGGAGTTGCAATGCCCGGTGATTGCGCTTTCGCAGCTGAATCGAAGCGTGGAGACGCGCACCGACAAGCGACCCATGATGAGTGACTTGCGTGAATCGGGCGCCATCGAACAGGATGCGGACATCATCATGTTCATTTACCGCGACGAGTACTACACCAAGGACGCTTGCAAGGAGCCCGGTGTGGCAGAGATCATCATCGGCAAGCAGCGTAACGGGCCTACAGGCACGGTCAAGCTTGCGTTCCTGAACATGCTCACTCGATTTGAGAGTCTGGCGGGCGGCGGGGACTTCTGATCCGTTTGCGCCCCACCAAAAGAAAACCCGGCACTCGCCGGGTTTTCTTTTGGGCTTGCCGCTGCGTCCGCTCAGAGCACCTCGCTGGCAAAGTCCGCCAACCTTGACCGTTCTCCACGCGCCAGCGTGATGTGTCCTCCATGGGGCCAACCTTTGAACCGGTCCACCGCGAATGTCAGTCCCGATGAGCCTTCAGTGAGATAGGGCGTGTCGATTTGAGCCAGGTTGCCCATGCAGATGATCTTGGTGCCGGGGCCTGCACGTGTGATCAGCGTTTTCATTTGCTTGGGCGTCAGGTTCTGAGCCTCATCGATGATCACGTACTTGTTCATGAACGTGCGGCCACGCATGAAGTTCATGCTCTTGACCTTGATGCGACTTCGAATGAGTTCATTGGTGGCCGCACGGCCCCATTCGCCCGCGTTACCGCCATCGCCCTTGGCGAGGAACTCCAGGTTGTCGTCCAGTGCGCCCATCCAAGGGCCCATCTTTTCCTCTTCGGTACCAGGCAGGAAGCCAATGTCCTCGCCCACGCTCACCGTGGCGCGGGTCATGATGATTTCGGTGTAGCGGCGGTCATCGAGCACCTGAGTGAGGCCACTGGCGAGCGCCATCAGCGTCTTGCCTGTGCCTGCCGTGCCGGCCAGCGTCACGAAATCGATCTCGGGATCCATCAGCAGGTTGAGCGCGAAATTCTGTTCGCGGTTGCGGCTGGTCACCCCCCACACCGCGTTTTTCAGGTGCGTGTAGTCCTTGAGCGTCTTGAGCACGGCTGTCTTGTCGCGGATTTCGGTCACGCGTGCGTACAGCGACGGCTCGCCAGGCGCTTCGAAATAGACAAACTGGTTGATGTAGAACTGACCCACCGAAGGACCGCTGACACGATAGAACGTGTGGCTGCCGCTTTGCCAGCTCTCGATGGTCTTGCTCTGGCGCGTCCAGAAGTCCTGCGGCAGCGCCAGCGCTCCGGCGTACAGCAACTCGCCGTCGTCCAGCGTCTTGTCGTTCTGGTAATCCTCCGCAGCCAGGCCCAGCGCGCGCGCCTTCACCCGCATGTTGATGTCTTTGGACACCAGGATCACTTCACGCTGCGGATGGCGTTCGCGCAAGGCGTGCACCACGCCCAGAATCTGGTTGTCGGCCTTGCCTTGCGGCAGGCTCGAGGGCAGGGCGTTGTCGAGAGGTTCGGTCTGGAAGAACAAGAGACCGCGCGCCGACTGGTGCCCCGTGGCCGAGAGCTTCAGGCCCTTGGTCATGTCGCCACCCTGTTGCGCGACCAGTGCGTCAAGCGTACGGCTCGTCTGGCGGCCGTTGCGCGCCACCTCCGTCATGCCCTTCTTGTGGCCGTCGAGTTCTTCGAGCACGATCATCGGCAGGAAGATGTCGTGTTCCTCGAAGCGGAACAGGCTCATTGGATCGTGCAGCAGCACGTTGGTGTCCAGCACGAACAGGCGTGCGGGCCCGCCGTGGGTGGCCTTGCCACTGTGGCGTCGCCGGTTGCTGGTCACCGGGGACACCGCCGATGTGCGTTCGACGTTCGACGTGGCCGTCGACTGCCGACGCGCCTGCAGGTTTTGTTCCGGGCTGTCGACAGAAGCTGGCGGCGCATGAGACACCGCAGGGCGGTCGTTCGTGGGCTGCGTTGGCGATTTTCGCTTCCTGCCGGTGCCACGCGCTGGAGGAGCGACGTCCGCGGTGATCGGTGGTGTCGTCGGTACCGAAGGTTCGCGCTGCGGTGTGGTGTCCGCAGGCTCGTCAGCAGCACGGAGAGAATAGGCGTCGGGGGCTAGCAGGGCGGCTCGTTTAGAGGGGGCTGGAGGCAGTGGCATGGGGGAATCGTGGTTCAGCGAGGGGCCGGAAAACAAAAAGCCGCCGGGAAGACCGGGCGGCTTTGTGGGCTGCGAAACTTGTCGAAAGAGGGTGGGGCTGGAAAGCTTCCCGTTGTCATGAATTCATTATGCACGAGTCGGATGACCCGGGAATTCTGCAATGGCGCACCGCCACACCCCGTCGTGTTCGCGCGATTTCAGGCGGCCTTCTTGAGAGCCTTGACCGCCTTGAGCACGTCTTCCACGTGACCGGGGACTTTGAGTCCGCGCCATTCCTGCTTGAGCACACCGTCGGGGCCGATCAGGAAAGTGCTGCGCTCAATGCCCTTGACCTTCTTGCCGTACATGATCTTGTTCTTCACCACACCGAACATGTGGCACATCTTTTCTTCGGTGTCTGCAATCAGCTCAAAGGGCAGCTCGAGTTTGGTCTTGAAATCATCGTGTGATTTCATGTTGTCTCGCGACACGCCGAACACCTGTGCGCCGGCTTTCACGAAATCCTTGTACTTGTCCCGGAACTGCATGGCTTCTGTGGTGCAGCCAGGGGTGTTGTCCTTGGGGTAAAAATACAGCACGATGGTCTGACCCAAGTGCGTCTGGTTGCTGACCTTCACGCCGCCGGTGGCCTGCGATTCGAATTCGGGAATGGGTTTGTTGACAACGACTGCCATACTGCGTGGACCCCTGACGTAAGTTGGTGGTGATGCGTTGGCTTCCCGGCTGCTTCGCGGTGTGCCAGGCAAGTTGATTGCGAGGTGGGCGCGGCAGGAACCAATCCGGTATTTTACCCTGATTGGCGTGCTTCGTCACGATCAGGTCCGGTCTTGCCGGAGGAAGGGCAGGATCGTGTCAGGACTCGATCAGCAGCGCCGCAATGACCCGGCGACCCTCGCTGACCAAAATGTTGTAGGTGCGGCAGGCGGCTGCCGTGTCCATGCTTTCGACGCCAATCCGCCGACCCATCAGGTCCTTCAGCAAACTGGGCGGGACAAAACGCAGCCGCGCGCCGCTGCCAAAAACGACCAGCTCGGGGGGCTCTGGCATGAGGCTGGCGAGACGATCAAAGTGGTCGGCCTGCAGCTCCTCAAAGCGCGAGCAGCCCCATGGAATCAACTGGCCATCCGAGGTCAGCAGCAGGCTGCCTTCATGCCGTTGACCGTTCACGGCGATCCAGCCCTCGCCGTAGGAGGTGATGGTGTGTGTGTCCGGCTTGTCGGCGTGCAGTTTCATGAGGAGGCAGATGCCCGGTCGTGCGTGGGAACTGTGGTCAAATTGCAGGTTTTCCCTGTTGGCGAGGCCGAATATTACCCTCCGGTTCTCCGTGGTGGGGCCTTGCCGGACTTGACCGCCGTGTGCGGGAGACACCTTGAAAACCATCCAGAAATCCGCCAAGTTGGCCAATGTGCTGTATGACGTGCGCGGTCCGATCGTGGACGCGGCCAAGCAGATGGAAGACGAAGGTCAGAAGATCATTCGACTGAACATCGGCAACCTGGCGCCGTTTGGTTTTGACGCACCAGAAGAAATTCAGCAGGACATGATCCGCAACCTGCCGAACTCAGCAGGTTACTCGGACAGCAAGGGCATCTTCGGCGCACGCAAGGCGGTGATGCACTACACGCAGCAACAAGGTGTGGTGGGTGTGACGCTGGAAGACATCTACCTGGGTAACGGGGCCAGCGAACTCATCGTCATGGCCGCCAATGCCTTGCTCGACAACGGCGATGAGCTGCTGGTGCCCTCGCCCGACTACCCCTTGTGGACGGCTGCCACCAGCCTGTCGGGTGGTACGCCGGTGCACTACCGCTGCGATGAGACCAATGGTTGGCAACCCGATCTGGCGGACATGCGCGCCAGGATCACGCCTCGCACCAAGGGCATTGTGGTGATCAACCCCAACAACCCGACTGGCGTGCTGTACAGCGATGAGTTGCTCAAAGGCATCGTCGAACTCGCTCGCGAGTTCGGGCTGGTGTTGCTGGCGGACGAGGTGTATGACAAGGTGCTGTACGACGGTGTGCAGCACACCGCGATGGCAAGCCTGTCCACCGACGTGCTCACGCTTACCTTCAACTCGTTGTCAAAGGCGTACCGTTCGTGCGGGTACCGGGCCGGCTGGATGATCGTGTCGGGCCCGAAGCATGTGGCCAAGGACTTCATCGAAGGCCTGAACATGCTCGCCAATCTCAAGCTGGGCTCGAATGTCCCGGGGCAGTGGGCGATCCAGACGGCGCTGGGTGGCTATCAGAGCATCAACGACCTCGTGAAGGAAGGCGGGCGCCTGCGCCGCCAGCGTGATCTGGCCTATGAGCTGATCACGGCCATTCCGGGCGTGACCTGCGTGAAGCCGCAGGCTGCGCTCTACATGTTTCCCAAACTCGATCCCGTCGTGTATCCGATTGCGGATGACCGTCAATTCTTCATGGAAGTGCTGCGCGAGACGCGCGTCATGCTGGTACAGGGATCGGGTTTCAACTATCCCGACCACCAGCATTTCCGCATTGTGTTTCTGCCGCATGAAGACGACTTGCGCGAGGCCATCGAGCGCATTGCGAGATTCCTTGAGAGCCGCCGAAAACGGCACGCCGTCTGAAATTCCTGTTTTCCAAGATCACCGATATGAAACCGATCCAAGTTGGCCTTCTGGGCATAGGTACCGTGGGCAGTGGCACGTTCAACGTGCTCAAGCGCAATCAGGAAGAGATCCGCAGGCGGGCTGGCCGTGGCATTGAAATCACCATGGTGGCGGATCTGGACACCGCGCGTGCGCAGTCCATCGTGGGGTCGGGCGTGACGGTGGTGAACGATGCGCGTGCGGTGATTGCCAACCCCGAGATCGACATCGTGATCGAACTCATTGGCGGCTATGGCATTGCCAAGGCGTTGGTGCTGGAAGCCATTGCGGCCGGCAAGCATGTGGTGACCGCCAACAAGGCCCTGCTGGCGGTTCATGGCACGGAGATCTTTGCAGCGGCCTCCGCCAAAGGAGTGATGGTGGCGTTCGAGGCGGCTGTGGCCGGCGGCATCCCCATCATCAAGGCGCTGCGCGAGGGCTTGACCGCCAACAGCATTCAATGGATTGCCGGCATCATCAACGGCACGACGAACTTCATCCTGTCCGAGATGCGCGACAAGGGGCTGGACTTCGATGTGGTGCTCAAGGAAGCGCAGCGCCTGGGCTATGCCGAGGCCGATCCGACCTTCGACATTGAAGGCGTGGATGCCGCTCACAAGGTCACGCTCATGAGCGCGATCGCGTTCGGCATTCCCGTGCAGTTCGAAAAGGCGTATGTCGAAGGCATCACCCAGCTGGGTGCAACCGATATCAAGTACGCCGAGCAGCTCGGCTACCGCATCAAGTTGCTGGGCATCACCAAACGCACGGCCAAGGGGATCGAGTTGCGTGTGCACCCGAGCCTGGTGCCGGCCAAGCGTTTGATTGCCAATGTGGAAGGCGCGATGAATGCGGTAGTGGTGCAGGGCGATGCGGTGGGCGCGACGCTCTACTACGGCAAGGGCGCCGGCAGTGAGCCCACCGCCAGCGCGGTGATCGCCGATCTCGTGGACATCACCCGCCTGCATACGGCCGACCCGCACCAGCGCGTGCCCCATCTGGCGTTCCAGCCGGACGCCATGAGCGATCTGCTGGTGCTGCCCATGAGCGAGGTCGTGACGAGCTACTACCTTCGCTTGCGCGTGGCCGACGAAGCGGGTGTGCTGGCCCAGGTGACGGGCCTGCTGGCGGGCGCGGGCATCAGCATCGACGCGGTGCTGCAGCGCGAAGCGGATGAGGTGAGCGGCGAAGGCGGCACGTCCACCGACCTGATCATCCTCACGCACGACACGCGTGAGGGCACGATGACCGACGCCCTGTCGCAGTTGCAGAAGCTGCCGACGGTGCTTGCGCCGATCGTGCGCATCCGCAAGGAAGAGCTGAACTGATGCGCTACATCTCGACCCGCGGTCACGCAGACCGCAAGCGCTTCTGCGAAATCCTTCTGGAAGGGCTCGCGCCCGACGGTGGCCTGTACCTGCCGGAGCGGTACCCCGCGGTCGATGCGTCCACGCTGCAGCGCTTGCGCGAGGCGTTCGATGGCGGTCGCGCGGGTGGTTATGCGTCGCTGGCGTTCGAGGTGCTCTCGCTTTACATCGACGACATTCCCGCCGCCGACCTGCGCGCGCTGTGTGAGAAGACATACACCGAAGCGGTGTTCGGCACGCCGCAGATCGTGCCGTTGAAGACGCTGGAGGCGCCTTCAGCGCAGGGTCCGCAAGCGGGTTTTTACCTTGAGGCGCTGTCCAATGGCCCCACGCTGGCCTTCAAGGACATGGCGATGCAGCTGTTGGGCAACCTCTTCGAGTACGAACTGGCGCGACGCGGCGAAGAGCTCAACATCCTGGGGGCGACTTCCGGCGACACCGGCAGCGCAGCGGAATACGCCATGCGTGGCAAGAAGGGGGTCCGTGTTTTCATGCTCAGCCCCCACGGCCGCATGAGCCCTTTCCAGCAGGCGCAGATGTTCAGCCTGATGGACGAGAACATCCACAACATCGCGGTTGAAGGGGTGTTCGACGACTGCCAGGACATCGTCAAGGCGGTCAGCAACGACCTCGAATTCAAACGTGCTCACAAGATCGGGACCGTCAACTCGATCAACTGGGCGCGGCTGTTGGCGCAGGTGGTGTACTACTTCGCGGGCTACTTTCAGGCCACGCAACAGAACACGCAGCAGGTGTCCTTCACGGTGCCCAGCGGCAACTTTGGCAACGTGTGCGCTGGACATGTCGCGCGCCAGATGGGCTTGCCCATCCGCACGCTGGTGGTCGCCACCAACGAGAACGACGTGCTGGACGAGTTCTTCCGCACCGGCGTGTACCGCGTGCGCGGCAGCGCAGACACCCATGAGACGTCCAGTCCGTCGATGGATATCTCCAAGGCCAGCAACTTCGAGCGTTTTGTGTTCGACCTGCTGGAGCGCGACGGTGAGCGCGTGAAGCGCCTGTTTGGGCCCGCCCTCGCGGCCGAAGGGCGGTTCGACTTGAGCGCTGACCCGGCGTTTGCCCAAGCGGCATCGCGCTATGGATTTCGAAGCGGCAAGAGCACACACGCCAACCGCCTCGACACCATCCGCAGCGTGTACCAGCGCTATCGGCTGATGATCGACACCCACACGGCCGACGGCGTGAAGGTGGCGCTCGAACACCGCGAGGACGCAACCCCCATGGTCGTGCTGGAAACCGCGCTGCCCATCAAGTTTGCCGAAACCATTGTGGAGGCGTTGGGGCAGCAGCCCGACCGTCCGGTGCAGTTCATCGGCATCGAAGACCTGCCCAAACGCGTGAAGGTGATGCCTGCCAGCACGCCGGCCGTGCAGGCTTTCATCGTCGACCACTGCACGACCGGCGCATGAAGGTCGTCGGATTCGCAGGCTACTCCGGATCCGGCAAGACCACGCTGGTCGAACAACTGATCCCTGCGCTTCAGCTGCGTGGACAGCGCGTCTCGGTGGTCAAGCACGCCCACCACAATTTCGACATTGACCACCCCGGCAAGGACACCTGGCGCCACCGCGAAGCCGGTGCGTTCGAGGTGTTGGCTGCCTCGCCGCGGCGGCTGGTGATCATGCGCGAGCTGCAGGAGCGCGTGACGCATTCCGTGCACAGCCTCATCGCCGAGTTGCACCCGTCTGTGGACTGGGTGCTGGTGGAAGGTTTCAAGGATAGCGATCTCTTCAAGGTGGAGGTGTGGCGCGAGGCCAGCGGCAAACCGGTGCGCTACCCGGCCGACGCCCACATCCTTGCCGTGGCCACCGACAGCCCGCAGGCCTTGCCCGAACCCACCCCACGCCCGGTGCTGGATTTGAACCGCCCGGATGATGTGGCGCTCTGGTTGCTCGACAATGCAGACCGCTTCGCCTACCGGGCCGACCCGGCCTCCCTCCCGCCATGAATGCACCCAAACCCGCTGCCGCGCGTGCCCCGTTGATGTCACTGGTCGATGCCATGCACGACCTGTTGAATCGCGTGCAGGCGTTGAGCGCCACGGAGACCGTGGCCACGTTCGATGCCGACCGGCGCGTGCTGG
This sequence comes from Hydrogenophaga sp., assembly GCF_019264445.1. Lineage (GTDB taxonomy): Bacteria > Pseudomonadota > Gammaproteobacteria > Burkholderiales > Burkholderiaceae_C > Hydrogenophaga. The sequence goes on along the minus strand of NZ_JAHVAB010000090.1, from coordinate 31,244 downwards.
CGCAAGACCTGACCTCGGCCCTGCAGGTGCCGCCCAATGACAACTCGTCCATGGACGGCTACGCACTGCGCGTGGCCGACGTGACCGAGGCGGGCACCGTGCTGCGCGTGAGCCAGCGCATCGCCGCCGGCCATGCCGGCCATGCGCTGGAACCCGGTACCTGCGCGCGCATCTTCACGGGTGCGCCCATGCCGGCGGGTGCCGATGCCGTGGTGATGCAGGAAGACACGGTGGAGGTCGGTGGCGACATCCACGCCGTGCACATCCAGGCCGTGCCCGAGGTCGGCCAGTGGGTGCGGCGCGCGGGCGAAGACGTCACGCGCGGCGCGGTGGTGCTGGCGCGGGGCGAGCGACTGTCGCCCGCGAGCCTGGGCCTGGCGGCGAGCCTTGGCCTGTCCCATCTCAGCGTGCTGGCGCGCCCGCGCGTGGCGCTTTTTTCCACTGGCGACGAACTGGTGATGCCCGGCGACGTACCGCCCGAGGCCATGAAGCCAGGCGCCATCTACAACTCGAACCGGTTCTTTCTGCGCGCCTTGTTGCAACGCATGGGCTGCGAGGTGAGCGACCTGGGCATCGTGCCCGACCGGCGCGAGGCGACGCTCGCTGCCCTGAAGACCGCCGCCGACCACCACGACCTGATCCTCACCAGCGGCGGCGTGTCGGTGGGTGAAGAAGACCACATCAAGCCCTCCGTGCAGGCGCTGGGCAGCCTCGATCTCTGGCAGATCGGCATGAAACCGGGCAAACCGTTCGCCTATGGCACCGTGCGCCGCGACACACCCGGGGCAGCGTGCCACTTCATTGGCCTGCCGGGCAATCCCGTGTCGAGCTTCGTCACGTTCTTGCTGCTGGTGCGGCCCTTCCTGCTGAAGTTGCAGGGCGTGCCGGCGAGCCGCCTGCAGGCCCTGCCGCCTGCCACCTCGCTGCCCGCGCACTTCACCGTGGCGCGGGCCGACAAGCGCCGCGAGTTCCTGCGCGTTCGCCGCAACGCGGCCGGCGGGCTCGACCTGTTCCCCAACCAGAGCTCGGGCGTGCTCACTTCCGCCGTCTGGGGCGACGGGCTGGTCGACAACCCGGCCGGCACCACCATCGCCCAGGGCGACCTCGTCTCCTACATATCGTTTGCGGACCTCCTCGCATGAAAGTTCACCTGCGCTATTTCGCCTCCATCCGCGAGGCCCTGGGCACCGGCAGCGAGTCGATGGATACCCAGGCGGCCACGCTCGCAGCCCTGCGCGCCGAGCTGGCAGCGCGCGGTGGGGCGTATGCGCAAGCGCTGGCCCCGGGCCGCGCGGTGCGCGTGGCACTCAACCAGACCATGAGCGACGAGACGGCGGCGTTGAGCGAGGGCGCCGAAGTCGGTTTCTTCCCACCGGTCACGGGAGGCTGAGGTGACTGCACGGGTCCGCATCCAGACCGAGGACTTCGATCTGTCCACCGAGGTGGCGCAGCTGCGCGAGCAGGACCGTCGCGTGGGCGCGGTGTGCAGCTTTGTGGGCACCGTGCGCGACCGCAACGACGGCCAGGACGTGAGCACCCTGGAGCTGGAGCACTACCCGGGCATGACCGAGAAGTCCATCGAAGCCATGATCGACCAGGCTTTCGAGCGCTTTGACCTCTATGGCGCGCGCGTGATCCACCGCGTCGGCCTGCTGCAGCCGCTGGACCAGATCGTGCTCGTGGCTGTGACCTCCGCGCACCGGGGCGAGAGCTTCAAGGCGTGCGAGTTCCTGATGGATTACCTCAAGACCCAGGCGCCTTTCTGGAAGAAAGAGCAGACGCCCGAGGGCGCACGCTGGGTGGATGCCCGCGTGAGCGACGATGCAGCGCTCGCCCGCTGGGGCATTGAAGCCAAAAATGGCTGAGGCCTTGCCCCGCCGGCGCTGGCGAGCCGCCGACATCGAAAGCCTGGAGCGCGCCACGCTGCAGGCCGTTGCGCCCGAGGCGCTGGAGGTGATGCCCGGCTGGCTCCTCCCCATGGACAGCGGCACGGTGGGCCGGGCGCACAGCGCGGTGCCCTTGTCGCACGACACGCCGGATCCGGCCCTGGCCGCCAGCATCGCCAAGCGCTACAGCGCGCGCGGGTTCGCGCCGGTGTTTCGGTTGCCTGAGCTTCCGGCCTTCTATGGCATGCACCGCGCGCTGCAACGCCTGGGCTTCTCGCGCGTTCAACCCACGCTGACCCAGACCGCGCGGGTGGCCGATGTGCTCGCAGGCCCGGCATCGCCAGCTGGCGAACTCGAACCGGCCCCGGACGCGGCGTGGATGGCCATGTTTCTGGGCGAAGGCCTGGACCCGGTGGATGGAGCGAGCCGCGCCCGCTCGCTGGGCCGAGCGCACGACACCCTGTTTGCCAGCGTCCGCGAGAACGGCCAGACGCTGGCGTGTGGCGCGGCCTCGTTCGGCCATGGCTGGCTGGGCGTGCATGGCATGCGCACGGCGGCCGCCCACCGGGGACGCGGGCTCGCTGGAAGCCTGCTGTGCACCATGGCGCTGCAGGCGCAGCAGCGCGGCATTGACCGCGTCTTCCTGCAGGTGGACGCGAGCAACGCGCCGGCGCTTTCGCTCTATGCGCGCCTGGGTTTCACCACCGCCTGGACCTACGCGTACTGGCGCAAGCTGCGATCCACCGGGGCTTGATCTGCATCAAGGGCGGCGCGGCCAGGCGTGCGCCGGTGCGCCTGCGGCTTGAAAATGGGGCGAACACACCCAACTGCGGTGCAGTTCTGAATACACGGAGAGCCCCGACATGCGACTCGACAAACTCACCACGAAGTTCCAGGAAGCCCTGAGCGAGGCCCAGACGCTGGCCCTGGGCGCCGACCACGCCTACATCGAACCCGCCCACCTGCTGCTGGCCCTGCTGCGCCAGGCCGACGGCCCGCAGTCTTTGCTGCAGCGCGCGGGCGTGAACGTGCCCGGCCTCACCAAAGCGGTGGAAGCCGCCGTGAAGCGCCTGCCCGAAGTGCAGGGGCAGGACCAGGTGCAGGTGGGGCAGGAGCTGGCCAAGCTGCTGCAGGCCACCGAGAAGGAGGCCATCAAGCGCGGCGACCAGTTCATTGCCAGCGAACTCTTTCTGCTCGCCGTGGCCGACGGCAAAGGCGAGCTGGCTCGCATCGCGAACGAAAACGGCCTCAACCGCAAGAGCCTGGAAGCGGCCATCACGGCGGTGCGCGGCGGCCAGAAGATGGACAGCCCCGAGGCCGAAGGCCAGCGCGAGGCGCTCAAGAAATACACGCTCGACCTCACCGAGCGCGCCCGCCTGGGCAAGCTGGACCCGGTGATCGGCCGCGACGACGAAATTCGCCGCGCCATTCAGGTGCTGCAGCGCCGCACCAAGAACAACCCGGTGCTCATCGGTGAACCCGGCGTGGGCAAGACCGCCATCGTCGAAGGTCTGGCGCAGCGCATCGTGGCGGGCGAGGTGCCCGATTCGCTCAAGGGCAAGCGCGTGCTGAGCCTGGACATGGCCGCGCTGCTGGCCGGCGCCAAGTTCCGCGGCGAGTTCGAAGAGCGCCTGAAAACCGTGCTGAACGAACTGGCCAAGGACGAAGGGCAGACCATCGTCTTCATCGACGAGCTGCACACCATGGTGGGCGCGGGCAAGGCCGAAGGCGCGATGGACGCGGGCAACATGCTCAAGCCGGCGCTCGCGCGCGGCGAGCTGCACTGCGTGGGCGCCACCACGCTCGACGAATACCGCAAGTACATCGAGAAAGATGCCGCGCTGGAACGCCGCTTCCAGAAGATCCTGGTGGGCGAGCCCAGCGTGGAGGCGACCATCGCCATCCTGCGCGGCCTGCAGGAAAAGTACGAAGTGCACCACGGCGTGCAGATCACCGACCCGGCCATCGTCGCCGCGGCCGAGCTCAGCCACCGCTACATCACCGACCGCTTCCTGCCCGACAAGGCGATCGACCTGATCGACGAAGCCGCGTCCAAGATCAAGATCGAGCTTGACTCCAAGCCCGAGGTGATGGACCGGCTGGACCGCCGCCTGATCCAGCTGCAGATCGAGCGCGAGGCCGTGCGCCGCGAGAAGGACGAGGCCTCGCAAAAGCGCTTTGGCTTGATCGAGGAAGAGATTGGCCGGCTGGAGAAAGAGATCTCCGACTACGACGAAATCTGGAAGGCCGAGAAGGCCGCGGCCCTGGGCTCCAAGGACGTGATGGAGGAAATGGACCGCATCCGCTCGCAGATCAAGACCTTCACCGACAAGGGCGACTTCAACAAGGTCGCTGAACTGCAGTACGGCAAGCTGCCCGAGCTGGAAAAGCGCCTGAAGGACGCGCAGGCGGTGGAGTCGGGCAAGGCGCAGAACAAGGACGGCAAGGGCCGCCCGCAGCTGCTGCGCACGCAAGTGGGCGCCGAAGAAATCGCCGAGGTGGTGGCGCGCGCCACCGGCATCCCGGTGGCCAAGCTCATGCAGGGCGAGCGCGACAAGCTGCTGCTGATGGAAGGCAAATTGCACGAGCGCGTGGTGGGCCAGGACGAGGCCATCGGCGCCGTGGCCAACGCCATCCGCCGCTCGCGCTCGGGCCTGTCCGACCCCAACCGCCCGACCGGTTCCTTCCTGTTCCTCGGCCCCACGGGCGTGGGCAAGACCGAGCTGTGCAAGGCGCTGGCCGGCTTCCTGTTCGACAGCGAAGACCACCTGGTGCGCATCGACATGAGTGAGTTCATGGAGAAGCATTCGGTGGCCCGCCTCATTGGCGCGCCGCCCGGTTACGTGGGCTACGAGGAGGGCGGCTACCTCACCGAAGCCGTGCGCCGCAAGCCCTACAGCGTGCTGCTGCTCGACGAGGTGGAGAAAGCCCACCCGGACGTGTTCAACGTGCTGCTGCAGGTGCTGGACGACGGGCGCCTTACCGATGGCCAGGGCCGCACCGTGGACTTCAAGAACACCGTGATCGTGATGACGAGCAACATCGGCTCGCACCTGATACAGGCGATGGTGGGCGAGTCGTACGAAGACGTGAAGGACGCGGTGTGGGGCGAGCTCAAGAACCACTTCCGCCCGGAGTTCTTGAACCGCATCGACGAGACGGTGGTGTTTCACGCGCTGGATGCCCAGCACATCGAGTCCATCGCAGCGATCCAGCTCAAGGTGCTCGAAGCGCGCCTGGCCAAGATGGACCTGCACCTGCAGGTGTCGCCCGCGGCGCTGGCCGAGCTGGCCAAGGTCGGCTTCGACCCGGTGTTTGGCGCGCGGCCCCTGAAGCGCGCGATCCAGCAGCGCATCGAGAACCCGCTCTCGAAGTTCTTGCTGGAGGGCCGCTACCCGCCGAAATCGTCGATTCCGGTGGACGTGGACCCGGTGCAGAACCCGGGTGTGTTCGAGTTCGGCGACGCGCTCGCCCAGGCCTGAGCGGTGGCGCCTCCGTCCGTCGCGGATGGGGGCGCAGACCTACCGGTGCGGGGGCTCGCGGCCTATCATGAACCGATGACGCAGATACCCCCCACCCTTCCCCTCAGGGCGCTGTTTGACGCCCAGCACAACGCCAGCCGCGCGCAGGTGGAGGTGCCCCTGGCGCTGCGGCGCGACCGGCTGGGGCGTCTGCGTGCGCTCATCGATGCCCACGCCGCAGCACTGGCCGAAGCGGTGCAGGCCGACTTTGGTGTGCGTTCGCCCCAGCTGACCGAGGCGGCCGACTTGTTTGTGCTGCGCGCCGGCATGGCGCAGCTGCACGACAAGCTGCCGCGCTGGATGAAGCCGCAACGCGTGGCCACGCCGCTGTACCTGCTGCCTGCGAGTGGGCACATCCAGCGCCAGCCGCTGGGCGTGGTGGGCGTCATCGGTCCATGGAACTACCCGCTGCAGCTGACCTTCGGCCCCGCTGCCGCCGCGCTGGCCGCGGGCAATCGCGTGATGCTCAAACCCAGCGAGCTCACACCCCACACCTCGGCCCTCATGGCCCGGCTCGTGCATGAGGTGTTTTCGGCCGACGAATTCTGTGTGGCCCTGGGCGGGCCGGACGTGGCCCAGGAGTTTTCGAAGCTGCCATTCGACCACCTGTTCTTCACCGGCTCCACGTCGGTGGGCCGGCAGGTGGCAGCCGCTGCTGCTGCCAACCTCACGCCCACCACGCTTGAGCTGGGCGGCAAGTCGCCGTGCGTGGTCGACGCGTCTTGCGACCTGAACGATGCAGCGGTCAAGATCGCCCACGGCAAGCTGCTCAACGCCGGGCAGACCTGCATCGCACCCGACTATGTGCTGCTGCCACGCGGGCGCGAGGCGGCGTTCGAGCGGGCCTACGCCCAGGCCGTGGCGCGCCTTTTTCCCACCGTGTCCGGCAACCCCGATTACGCGGCCATCGTGAGCGAACGGCACCTCGCCCGGCTGGCTGCCTTGCTGGATGAGGCGCGGGCGGGCGGCGCCCGCGTGGTGGATGTGGCACCGCCGGAGGGCGAGGCGGGCAGCACGAGGCAAATGCGTCCTTCGCTGGTGTTCGATCCCGCGCCGGGTTCGCGCCTGATGGACGAAGAAATCTTCGGCCCCATCCTGCCCGTGTTGCCGTACGACACGCTCGATGGCGCCGTGGCGTTCATCAACCAGCGCCCGCGCCCACTCGCGCTGTACTGGTTCGGCAGCGACCGGGCCGCGTGCGACCGCCTGCTGGCGCGCACGGTCAGTGGCGGCGTCACGGTCAACGACACCTTGATGCACGTGGCCCACGAGGGCTTGCCCTTTGGTGGCGTGGGCGAGAGCGGTTGGGGCTCGTACCACGGCGAGGCGGGTTTCCTGCGCTTCACGCAGCAAAAGCCGGTGCTGGTGCAGTCGCGCTGGGCCATGGGCCAGCTGTTCTATCCGCCTTATGGCGCCAGGTTCCAGCGGGTGATGGGCTTGCTCAAACGCTGGCTCTGAGCGGTCGCGCCGCTTGGGCGCGGCTCAGGCGCCGGCCACGATGTCGTCGTCGGTTTCCACGGTGTGGGCGGGCTGGGTGCACTGCAGGTAACCCTGCTGCAGCAGCCACTGCAGCACGCCCGACACGTCTTCGCCGAGCAGACGGCCGAGCTCATTTTCGCTGCGCCGGCCATTGGCCATCAGCAGCAAGGTGTGGGCCTTTCGACCCAGGATGTCGGGCCGCGCCAGGGCGTCCCAGGCGCGGGTGGTCTTGGCGTAGCGCCGGATGCTGTTCATTGTTTTTCGTCCCTGAAAACCTGCGGACGATTCTGGACCGCACCCTGGCGATGCTGCCTGTCAGATATGACAGCGGTTTGAACCAGATCGCGCCGTTCAGCGCTGGCCGTCGCCTTGCAGGCCCCAGCGGGTGGGCGGGTGGCCCATGGCTGCCTTGAACATCGCGCTGAAGGCGCTGTCGCTGGCGTAGCCGGTGGCGGCGGCCACCTGGCTGATGGGCATGCCGCGCGCCAGCAAGGGCAGGGCGTGCGCCAGCACCGCCTGCTGCCGCCATTGCTGGTAGGTGGTGCCCAGCTCTTCACGGAAAAGCCTGGCCACCGTGCGCTCGCTGGCGCCGGTGTCGGCCGCCCATTGCGCCAGCGTGGCGCGCTCGCCCGGCGCGTTGAGCACCGCCTCGCACAGTGCGCGCAGGCGTTTGTCGCGTGGCAGCGGCACGCCCAGCGAGTGCGTGTCGGCGTGGGCCAGTTCGTCGAGCACGAGCTGGATCAGCAGCTGGTCGCGCGAGGGTTCGGCCGCCCGGCGTGTGGCTGCGTCCATGGCCTGGATGAGTTCGCGCAGCAAGGGCGAGACCACGATCATCCGGCACGACGTCCACCCCGCGGGCACCGCATCGGCGTGCACATACAGCGTGCGGAATTCAGCCGCCTCGCGCACCGTGACGGCATGGCGCATGCCGGGCGGGAACCACACCGCGCGCGAGGGCGGCACGATGTAGGTGACGGCTTGCAGGTTGGGCTCGTCGGGTGCGGCCATCGCCTGCAGGATGCCGGTGGTGCAGTAGGCGAGCTGGCCCCAGGGGTGGCGGTGCGGGTCGAAATGCGCGTCGGCGCTCAGGGAGCGTGCCCGCACGCGCACCGGGCGTGCGGCATCGGGTGTGAAGGGGTCGGTGTCCCCCAGGGGAATCGGGCTGGCACGGCGTTGCATGGTGGCGTGGCGGGTGGCCATGTTGCTTTGGCGGATTTCCGCTGAATTCTGACAGATCATCGCAATTCGGCAGAAGGCCTTGCGCCTACGATCGCGCCATGTCGTCATCCAGCACCACCCAAACCTTGCCAGCCGTGGCGTTCCGGCAGGACGCCAGCCTTATCGGGCTGGTGGGCCTGGCTCACATGGTGAGCCACTTCAGCCAGCTGCTGCTGGCGCCGCTGTTCCCTTGGCTCAAGGACGCGTTCAACGCGAGCTACGCCGAGCTGGGCTTTCTCATGACGGTGTTTTTCGTCACCTCCTGCGCGGTGCAGACGGCCTCGGGGTTTCTGGTGGACCGGCTCGGGCCGCGCCCGGTGCTGTTTGCCGGGCTGGCGATGCTGGGCGTGGCGGCGTTCGGTTTTGCGGCCAGCACCAGCTACTGGATGATGGCTTTCTTCGCCGTGATCGCGGGCACCGGCAACGGTGTGTTCCACCCGGTGGACTACACGCTGCTCAACCGCAAGGTGAGCGCGCCGCGCCTGGGCCACGCCTACAGCGTGCACGGCATCACCGGCAGCCTGGGCTGGGCGCTGGCGCCCGCCATGATGGTGCCGATTGCGCTGGCGTTTTCGTGGCGTGCAGCGCTGGCCAGCGCGGGCGTGCTGGCGTTTGCGGTGCTGGCGGTGCTGTGGTTCAACCGGGAGCGCCTGAGCCTGCCTGCAGCGCCCAAGCCGGTGCAAGGCCCCGCGCAGGGACATGGCCAGGCCGCCGCGGAAGACCCGATGGCCTTCCTGCGCATTCCCGCCGTGTGGATGTGCTTTGGCTTCTTTTTCTTCTATGCCATGTCGCTGAGCGTGGTGCAGGCGTTTGCGCCGGAAGCCGCGCGCCAGCTGCACGCGGTGCCCATCGCGCTGGTGGCGGTCTGCCTCACCATTTACATGGTGTGCTCCGCGGGCGGCATGGTGCTGGGCGGCTTTCTGGCCTCGGACCCGGCGCGCTGCGAGCGCGTGGTGGGCGTGGGTTTTGGCCTGGCGGCCTGTGTGGCACTGCTGCTGGCGTTTGGCCATGTGCCGGCCGCTGCGGTGCCGGTGCTGTTTGGCGCCATGGGCTTTTCGGCCGGCATTGCCGGGCCGTCGCGCGACCTGCTGGTGAAGAAGTCCACCCCGGACAACGCCACCGGGCGCGTCTACGGCGTGGTGTATTCGGGGCTGGACATCGGGCAGGCCATCTCGCCGCTCATCTTTGGGGTGCTGATGGACCATGGCCAGTTCCGGGGCGTGCTCATCGGTCTGGCCGTGGTGCAGGCGGTGCTCATTGCCAGCGCCTTCAACGTGCGCCGGGTGCGGCGCACGCCGCTGGCAGCGGCCTGAGCCGGCCGAAAAGTCCCGGCGCGGCACCGCACGGCCAGCGCTGTCCCAGCCGCCGGAGCACGTGTTGTGCCCGGCTGCCGAATATTTGACGTGCATCAGGCGGGGGGCTTCGCCAACGGGTATAAAAGCGGCTTGATCGATACCCCCGCCCGTTTACCGATTTCCGCTCACCGCCCATGATGGCGCCCTCCCGTTTGTTGCAACAGTGCTTCCAGGAAGCGCTGTCTGGCGCCCCCGAGATGCTGGCGCGCTGCGCCGACTCGGCCATCGCCAGCCTGCAGGCGGCCGAGAAGGCGTCGCGGGAAGTGGCGCAGCGCGACCGCCTGGCGCTGGCCTGGTGGGGCCTGCTGCAGAACAAGATCCAGTGGGGCCAGACTTTCCCCCAGCACCTGCGCGACGCGCTCATGGCCTCGCCCGAGGCCAACACCTCGCGGCCGGCGCTGCTGTCGGAGTCGTCTCTCCTGTCGCTGGTGGAGGACGACGCGGTCAATGAATCGCTCGAATCCGCGCGCCTCGTGCACAGCCTCATGCCGGTGCTGGAACAACAGCTCACCGTGCTGGACGCGCTGATCAGCTCGGTGATCGGTTTGCAGACCGTGCAGGCCGAGCGCAACCCCATGCGCCCTTCGGTGTTCGTGCGCGCGCTGCGCGAGCTCATGGCGTCGGCCGAGTCCGAGCCCGAGGTGCGCGCGCTGTGGCTGCGCCACATGGGCGACGCGCTGGCGCGCGAGCTGCAAAAACTCTACGAACGCGTGGCGCTGATGCTGCAGCGCGCCAATGTGCAGGAGGCCGGCTACCGGGTGCGGCTGGTCGAGGAAGGCTCGTCCACGCGCTCGGGTGCCCTGTCCACGCGCTCTGGCGGGCTGGGGCTCTCTTCGCGCGCGGCCGCGCTGGGCGTGTCGCGCAGCAGCCAATGGCAGGACGTGGGTGAGCACGGGAACAGCGGCTTTCATGCGTCCACCTGGTCCAGCGCCGACCAGTTGCCGCCCATGCAGACGCTCGCGCGCATGCAGTCTGGCGTGGACCACCAGGTGTTTCATGAATTCCTCAACCAGGGCGGCAAGCACTTTGACCGCCACCTGACCCCGGACTACTACGAGCAGGTGAGCGAGGAGCTCGCCGCCATCGAGGCGTTTGCCGCCATCCCGGTGCTCGACGAGTCCATGATCCTGGAGCAGCAGACCCAGTACCGCGACCTGCCGGTGGTGGACCGGCCCGCGCGCGAGGTGGGCATCTCCAGCCAGCTCAGCCACAAGGCCTGGGGCACTTACGCGGCAGCGCACGAGCGCTCGCGCGTGCTGATGCACCTCAAGCAGAAGGCGCAGCGCGTGAGCCAGGCCGTGGGCCTGGACCTGGTGCGCACGCTGGTGAGCCAGGTGGCGAGCGACCCGCTGCTGCTGGGCCCGGTGCGCGAAGCGGTGGTGGCGCTGGAGCCCGCGCTGCTGCGCCTGGCCATGGCCAACCCGCGCTTCTTCAACGAAGACGAGCATCCGGCGCGCCGCCTGATCGAGAGCGTCGCGCAGCGCAGCTTCAAGTTCAACGACGAGTTCTCGGAAGAGTTCGACAGTTTCTTCCAGCCGGTGCAGCGGGCTTTCAACGAGCTCAACGCCACCGCCACGCGCGATCCCCAACCGTTTGCCGATGTGCTCACCGAGCTGCGCCAGGGCTGGGAAGCGCAGGACCAGAAAGAACTCGCGCTGCAGGACAACAGCCTGCAGTCCATCCGCTATGCCGAAGAGCGGCAGGCCATGGCGGACCAGATCGCCTGGGAGCTCAGCCAGCGCCCTGATGTGGACAACGCGCCGGGTGTGATCCTCGACTTTCTCTACGGGCCGTGGGCGCTGGTGATTGCCTCCGCCAGGCTCGGTGGCCCGGAAGGCGAGGCCGATCCGGGTGGCTACCGCAAGGTGGTGTCCAACCTGCTGTGGAGCGTGAAGAAGGAAGTCACGCTCAAGCGGCCAAAAGAACTCTTCGCCATGGTCCCCGGCATGCTGGCCACGCTGCACGCCGGCCTGGACATGCTGGGCAAGACCCGCGAGGAAACCAAACCCTTCTTTGACGCGCTCATGCGCCTGCACGCACCGGTGCTGGGCCTGCGCCGCGCGCGCATCCGCGCCGATGCCAGCCTCTCCGGCTCGCCGCAGATGGAGCATTCGGGCTCGATGCCGCTGGACGACGTGCCGTCCTCCATGTCGATGGACCTGGACGAAACCCTGCCGGCCACGCCCGAGCAGCGCAAGCCCAGGCCGCGCGCCCAACCCTGGCTGGGCAAGCGCGAGCTGGAAGCGGCGGGTTTTGAAGACACCATGCCCACCGACTACGGCGACCTGGAAGACACCGAGCTGGTGGCTCGGGCTGCTGCCGACGATTCCCACGCGGCTGCCCTGGCCGAAGAGGTCGAGATCGACGACATCAACGCGGCGGCCACGCTGGCGGGGCTTCGCGAGGGCGACTGGGTCGACCTGTATTCGCACCGGGAGTGGCTGCGCGCCCAGCTCATCTGGGCCAGCAGCAAGGGCACGCTGTTCATGTTCGTGAGCCGGGGCGGACGCCCGCACTCCATGACCAAGCGCAGTTGCGAACGGTTGATCGCCAGCCGCCTGCTGCGCCCGGTCAATGCCCAAGGGGTGGTGCAGAAAGCGCTGGAGGCCATGGTGGCCGAGCAGTCGCCGCTGCGCCGCGAATCCGCCGCCGCCTGAGCGGCACAGGCGCCACCGCGCCGACCGTGTCGGCGCATTCCTACAACGCTTGCCGCCGCCCGCCGACAAGGCCGGCCATCGACCGCCACCATGATGCGTTCCATACCCACAACGCATCGAGGAGCTCCCCATGAACCGGTCTGCCTACAAGGTCCGCAGCGCAACCCCCGAGTGGATGGACTCGGCTTCCGGGGCCTTGGTGTGGGTGTTGTTTGCTGCCGCCGGCCTGCTGCTCATATGGTTCATTGCCGTGCTCAACGGCATCACGGAGCGGGGTGAACAGCGCCGCATTCAGCAGCGCACCACCGGCTCGCTCATCCTCGCCGACGAGAAACGTGCCCAGCCCGAGCGGGGCGCGGCGGTGCTGACCGCCAGCACCGAAGTGCCGCTGCGCTGAGCACGGCGCAGCGGTTGCGGCGCCTCACACTGCGCTGCGGTGCCGCTCGATGCAGGTCTTGAGCACCTCGTCGTGCGGCCGCTGCCACCAGTGTCCGGTGGAAAAGATCTCCACCTCGCTGAAGCCCGAGAAGCCTTGGGCTTCGACCCAGCCGCGGATGCGCGGAATATCGATCACGCCATCGCCCATCATCCCCCGGTCGTTGAGCAGGTCGGTGGTGGGCGTGAGCCAGTCGCACACATGAAAGGCCAGCAGGCGCGAGCGCCCGGCGCGCTCGATCTGCGCTTGCAGCTTCGGGTCCCACCACACGTGGTACACGTCCACCGCCACGCCGAGCGCGCCGCTCCTGGCGGGGTCCAGTGCATCGCACACATCGAGCGCCTGCTCCATGGTGTTGATGCACGCGCGGTCAGCGGCGTACATGGGGTGCAGCGGCTCGATGGCCAGCGGCATGCCGCAGGTGCGGGCGTATTCGAGCAGTTCGGCAATGCCGTCGTGCACCTGCTGGCGCGAGCGGCCCATGTCTTTGTGCGCGGCCTTGCCGGCCAGTGCACCGGGCAGGGCGCCCACCACCAGCACCAGGCACGGGGCGTTGAGTTCACAGGCCTCGTCGACCGCGCGGCGGTTGTCGTCGCGCGCAGCCTGCAGGCCGGCGGCGTCCACCGCCGGGAACATGCCGCCACGGCAATAGCCGGAGAGCTTCAGGCCGAGCGACTTGACTTGCGCCGACACGGTCTTGAGCCCGACGGCTGCCACCTGGTCGCGCCAGGGCGACACCGCGCCGATGCCATGGCGCGCGCAAGCATCGAGGATGTCGGTGAGCGGGAGGTCGGCGCCCCGGCTCTTGCGCACGGTGGCGGTGTTGATGGAGAGCCAGTGGTGGTCTTGCGAGAAGTCGCGCATGGATGCTGTCCAGAGAAACCGTTCGCCCTGAGCTTGTCGAAGGGCTCGCGTGCGGTGTTGGGATGGGCTTCGACAAGCTCAGCCCGACGGGCTGTCAGGCCACCCCGTGCACGGCAGCCAGCGTCCTCATGCGCTGCACGGCCAGGTCGGGTTGCTCCAGCAGGTTCGCGGCGTCGGCCAGGCGGAACAGCTCGGCCAGGTGCGGCAGCGAACGGGTGCTCTGCTGCCCGCCCACCAGCGTGAAGTGCGTCTGGTGGCCGTTGAGCCAGGCCATGAACACCACGCCGGTTTTGTAAAAGCGCGTGGGCGCCGCGAAGATGTGGCGCGAGAGCGGGACCGTGGGACCGAGGATCTCGTGGAACTTCTCGACGTTGCCTTGCGCCAGCTCGCCCAGCGCCGCGCTGGCCGCCGGTGCGATGGCATCGAAGATGCCCAGCAGCGCGTCGCTCTGGCGGTGCGTGATCTCGCTGCCCACGCCGTCGCCGGCGATCAGCTCGGCGTAGTTGAAGTCGTCGCCGGTGTACATGCGCACGCCCGGCGGCAGGCGCCGGCGCATCGCGATCTCCTTGTCCTTGTCGAGCAGGGAGATCTTGATGCCGTCCACCTTGCTCGGGTGCGCGGCGATCACGGCCAGTGCGGTGTCCATGGCCTTGTCGGCATCGTCGCTGCCCCAGTAGCCCTTGAGGGCGGGGTCGAACATGTCGCCCAGCCAGTGCAGCACCACGGGCTGTTTGGCCTGGCTCAGGATGCGGTCGTACACGCGCTCGTAGTCGGCCGGGCTGCGGGCCACGCGGGCCAGCGCCCGGCTGGCCATGACGATCAGCTTGCCGCCGAGCTTTTCAATGGCGGCCATCTGCATTTCGTAGCCGGCGATCACGTCGTCGACAGACTTGACGTCTTCCAGCACCAGATGATCGGTGCCGCAGCCGGAGGCCACGAGCGCGCCGGGCACGTCTTGCGCGGCGTCGATGGAGCGGCGGATGAGTTCGAGCGACGTGGGCCAGTCCATGCCCATGCCGCGCTGCGCGGTGTCCATGGCCTCGGCCACGCCCATGCCCAGCGACCACAGGTGCTGGCGGTAGGCGATGGTGGCGTCCCAGTCGACGGCGCATTGCAGCCAGGGGTCGATGGCGGCCAGCGGGTTGGCCACCACGTGGGCAGCCGAGTAGGCGATGCGATTGAACTTCACGCCCTTGGCGGGCTTGGCCGGGGCCGTGCCGCGCAGGGTGTAGGCCTCGAGCTTGCCCGAGGCGTTGGGGAGGGTGAGAGAGAGAGTCATGTAGAAGCTCCAGCGCAACGCGCGAAGTGACTGAGTCCAGAGACACCGCCGGGCCGGCTTTGCCGGACGGCTGGTGTCGCCCCCTGTAAGGGGGTCGCGCGAAGCGCGGCGGGGGTTACATCTTTAGTTCGGGCACGTCGACCCAACGGCGCTGTTCCCAGCTCTCCAGCGCGGCTTCCACCAGCTGCACGCCCTTGGCGCCTTCGGGCAGCGTCCACTTGTAGGGCTCGTTTTCCACCACGTGGCGGATGAAGTGTTCCCACTGGATCTTGAAGCCGTTGTCGTACACCTGCGTGTCCGGCACGTCCTGCCACTGCTCGGAGAAGTTCATCGTGTTCTTCACATCCGGGTTCCACACCGGGCGCGGCGTGTTCACGCGGCTCTGCGCCTTGCAGCCGGTGAGCGTGGCCACGGCCGAGCCGTGCGTGCCGTCGACGTGGAAGGTCACGAGGTCGTCGCGGTTCACGCGGGTGGCCCAGCTCATGTTGAGCTGCGCGATCACGTGTTCGCCGTTGTGGCCGGTGAGTTCGGCGGTGGCGTAGGCGGCGTCGTCGGCCGTGCACTCGTAGGGCTTGCCGGCTTCGTCCCAGCGTGTGGGGATGTGCGTGGTGCCGATACACGAGACCGACTTGACTTCACCGAACAGGTTGTCCAGCACGTAGCGCCAGTGGCACATCATGTCCAGGATCATGCCGCCGCCGTCTTCCTTGCGGTAGTTCCAGCTCGGGCGCTGGATGGGCTGCAGGTCGCCTTCAAACACCCAGTAGCCAAACTCCAGGCGCACGCTGAGCATGCGGCCGAAGAAGCCGGCGCGGCGCAGCATGTCGAGCTTGCGCAGCCCGGGCAGGAAGAGCTTGTCCTGCACGGCGCCGTGCTTCAGGCCCGAGCTCTCGGCCAGGCGCGCAATCTCCACCGCCTCGTTGAGGTTGGTGGCAATGGGCTTCTCGCAGTACACGTGCTTGCCGGCGCGGATGGCCTTGGCCAGCAGGGTGGGGCGCATCTGGGTGGTGCCGGCGTCGAAGAAGACGGTGTCGCTCTGGTTGGCCAGCGCGGCGTCGAGGTCGGTGCCCCAGCGTGCGATGCCGTGGGCCTTGGCCAGCGCTTCCATCTTCTCGGCGTTGCGGCCGACCAGGATGGGGTCGGGCATCACCTTGTCGCCGTTGGACAGCGTCACGCCGCCCTGGGCGCGAATGGCGCAGATGGAGCGGATCAGGTGCTGGTTCATGCCCATGCGCCCGGTGACGCCGTGCATGATGATCCCGAGTTGTTGAACTGCCATGGTGCGGTTTCCTTCTCTTCTTTCGTGTAATGCCCGTCGGGCTCAGTTGGCCACTTGCAGGCCGGCGGCCTTCACCAGCGTGGCGTTGCTCTTGATTTCTTCCTTGATGTAGGCGTCGAACTGCTCGGGCTTGAGCGTCCAGGCGTCGGCGCCCAGCTTCAGGAAACGTTCCTTCACTTCCGGGGTGGCCAGGGCCTTCACCACCTCGTCGTGCAGGCGGTTGACGACGTCGCGCGGCGTCTTGGCCGGGGCCATCATCCCGATCCAGAAATTGAACTCGGAGCCCGGCACGCCGGCTTCGGCGGTGGTGGGCACATCGGGCAGGGCACTCGCGCGGCGCGGCGAGCCCACGGCCAGCGCGAGCAGCTGGCCTTCCTTGATCTGGCCGATCACCGGGGCGATGGGCGAGAAGTAGTAGTCCACGCGCCCGGCGAGCACTTCGGTCACCGCCTCGGCAGAGCCTTTGAAGGGGATGTTCACCGCGTCGATCTGCGCGGCCATCTTGAACTTCTCGGCGTTGAGGTGCGTGGCGCTGCCCTGGCCGGCAGAGGCGAAGTTCATCTTGCCCGGGTTGGCCTTGGCGGTGGATACCAGCTGCTGCAGCGTCTTGATGTTCTTGCTCGGCGCGATCACCAGCACGTTGGGCGTGGAAGAGATCGGCGTGACGCCGGCGAAGTCACCCACGGTGTCGAACGACAGCTTGGCGAAGGTGGAAGGGCTCACCGTGTGCGAGGACGAGTGAATCATGATGGTGTAGCCATCGGGTGCTGCCGTGGCCACCGCCGCCTGGCCGATGGTGCCGCTCGCGCCGCCGCGGTTGTCCACCACGATGGGCTGGCCCATGCTCTGGCTCATCTTGTCGGTGATGGCGCGGGCAATGATGTCGGTGGTGCTGCCGGCGGCGAACGGCACGATCACGCGGATGGCCTTGTTCGGGTAGCCCTGCTGGGCAACGGCGGGCAGGCTGGCGCTGAGGGCGAGCACGGTCAGGGCGGTGGCGTGGATGAGTTTCATGTGTGTCTCCAGTGAAGCGGCTGGTTGTGGTTTTAATTCACCATTCAGTGAATAGCAGAAATTATAGGGGCGATGAGGACTGGGTTGCAAGCCCGGGGAGGAATTTCTTAATGCGGACGTTATCAAGGGGGAAGGCCTGGCGAATCGGGAGGATTGGAGCGACTTCCGGCTACCGATCAGCGCGGTGTAGCCGTGGTGCCCAAGCCATTTTGTTAACTGTTTGGTGAACTCTCAGGCGATGGCCTGCAGGCTGCGCCACACCGGTGCCGCCGCCGACGCGAAGCCCGGCACGTGCAAAGAGGTCAGGTCGAGCTGCCCCTGGTGGACCGCGAGGTGGGGGCGGCCGGTGCTGTTTTCGTACAGGCCGGGGTGCGCCGCCGCGAAGGCCTGCGCCTCTTCTTCAGGCGCGGTGCCAAAGCCGTCCACATAGTGGTGCCCGTTGCGCTCGATGTGGGTCACGCCCAGGCTGGCGGCGAGCAAGGTGTCTTGCTGCACCGCCAGGCCGGCCTGGCAGGTGAGGTCTTCGCCCGAGAGCAGCAGGCGCGGGTCTTGCGCGATGCGGTGGGCGTTGCGCAGCGAGCGGTAGATGCCTTTGCAGGCCTTGCTGGAGATGCCGTGGTAGCCCAGGGCCAGGCCCTCGTCGAGCGCTTCGGTGTGGTCGTCCGACTCGTCCAGGATCACCGGCACACCGATGCCCAGCGAGGCGATGGACTCGCGCAGCGCCACGGCGCGCGCCAGCGGTTGCTCCAGCAGCAGGGTGCGGCGCAGCAGCTCGGCCAGCGCGGGCGTGGTGCGCAGGGTGTGCCAGAAGCGCCCCAGGCTGGTGGCGTCGGTGAAGGTTTCGTTGCCATCGAGCGTGACGCGGTAGTCGCCGCCCAGGCGCTGCAGCACCTCGACGATGCGCGTGAGCCGCTCCACGTCGGCCTCGATCTGGCCGCACAGCTTGAGCTTGAAGTGGTGCAGGCCGTGGCGGCGGATGGCGGCCTCCAGCGTGGCGGGCAGGCCGTCTTGCGGGTCGGTGCCGGGGTCGGCGTCGGTGAGGCGGTCGGCCAGGCCCACGGTGTGGCGCAGCACCACCTGCGCGGGGCGCTGCAGAGACAGCCGCGGGCCCCATGGGTCGCCCAGCACGCCCGCGCGCAGCCCTTCCACCCAGGGCAGGCCCGCGGCGCGCAGTGCGGCGTCGGCCACGGCCTTGTCGAGCAGCGCGGTGCCGAACTGCGCGGCCAGCCGAGGCAGGCCGCGCCCCACGGACACGACCATCGCGGCTTCACCCGCCTCTTGCGACAGCGCGTGCGGGCTGAGCGCCACGCCGGCAGCGAGCACGGCTTCGCGCGCGTTGCGCAGCGACTCGCGCAGTTGCTCGAAGTTTTGCTCGTGGGTGAGCGCAGGCGATTTGTCGAACCACTTGGGCACCATCAGCTCGGCGCTGGCGCCTTGCACGCGCTGGCCGTTGGCCACGGCCACCACGCGCACAAAGGCCTGGGGGCATTGCGTGACGGTGGCGGCGCCAAAGCGAAACGGCAGGCGCAGCGTGACGTGGCGCTGGTACAGCTGCACTTCGTGGACGCGCAGGGTCACACCGGTCATGAAAGGGTTCTCCAGAGATCTCTGACGTGTTGTGCCGAGGCGCGGGCGCAGCCCGGGCCATCGGGCAGGTATTCAAACGGTTCCACGGCCACCCAGCCGCTGTAGCCGGCGTCCTTGAGCACTTGCAGCACGGGGCGCTGGTCGGTGTCGCCCTGGCCGGGGCCGCGGCGGTTCTTGTCGTTCACCTGCACGTGGGCGATGTGGCCGCTGGCCAGGAAGCGGCGCAGCACCTCGTGCACGGGCTCGGTCTCGCTGTGCGACGCAGCGCTCACATCCAGCATGGTGCGCAGGGCAGGGGAGCCGATGCGGTCGACCATCGCCGCTGCTTCGGCCACGGTGTTCACCACATTCGTTTCAAACCGCCCCAGCGGTTCGATGCAATAGACGACGCCTGCGGCCTGGGCATGCGGCGCCAGCTCGGCCATGGCGGATTCGAAGCGCGCATGGGCGTCCTCCACCGTCTGGCCCGCCGAGGGCGAGCGCTGGCGGGGCGAGCCGTGCACCAGCACGCGCGCACCGCAGGCGGCGGTGAAGTCGATCAGGCGGCGCAGCAGGTCCAGCGTGCGCTGGCGCAGCGCGGCGTCGTGCGTCACGAGCGACAGGCCATCGGGCTTGACCAGCAGCCAGTGCAGGCTGGAGACCGCCAGTCCGTGGCTGTGCGCGGTGCCGCGCACCTGGCGTGCGGCGGCGGCATCCAGCGCCTCGGGTGTGTCGGTCAGGGTGAAGGGCGCGATTTCCAGTGCGTCGTAGCCCATGCGCGCGGCGGCCTGGCACTGCGCGTCCAGCGTCATGGGCTGCAGCACCTCGTTGCACAGCGCCAGCTTCATGTGGGGGCCTTGGGCTTGCGGCCATAGAGTGCCCAGAGCTTCCAGCCGATGGTGGCGAAGATGAGCGCCGCCACGGTACCGGCGATGGGCCGGGTGAAGAAGGGCGAGAGGTTGCCGTCGGAGAGGATCAGCGCGCGGCGCAGGTTCTTCTCCAGCAGGTCGCCGAGCACGATGCCCAGCACCAGCGGCGCCATGGGGTAGCCGTAGTGCCGCAGGCCAAAGCCGATGAGGCCGAAGGCGAGCATCACGTACACGTCGAACAGGCGCCCGGCAATCGCAAAGCTGCCCACGGTGCAGAGCACGAAAACGATGGGCGTGATGAGGTGCTGGGGCACGCGCAGCACCTGCACCAGCGCCTTGGTGAGCACCAGGCCGAAGATGAGGATGCCCACCGTGGCAAACAGCATCATGGTCACCACGTCGTACACGAACTCGGGGTTCTCCACCATGATCAGCGGCCCGGGCTTGACGCCGTGGATGATCATCGCGGCCATCAGCACCGCAGCCGGCGCCGAGCCCGGAATGGCCAGCGTGAGCACCGGGATGACCGCGCCGGGCACGCAGGCGTTGTCGCCGGTTTCGGCGGCCATGAGGCCTTCCACCGAGCCCTTGCCGAACTTCTCTTTTTCCTTGCTCGCGCGCTTGGCTGCTGCGTACGACGACCACGCCGCCACGTCTTCCCCCACGCCCGGCACAATGCCCACGCCAGTGCCGATCAGGCCCGAGCGCAAGATGGTGCGCCAGTACTGGAACACGTCGCGCACCTTGGGGATCACCGTGTCGAATGCGCTGATCTTCACCGGCAGCTGGCGTTGCCGCATGGCGGTGAGCAGCTCGGCAAAACCGAACGCGCCCACGAGCGCCGGCACCAGCTGGATGCCGCCGGCCAGGTCGCGCACGCCAAAGGCAAAGCGCTCGTAGCCGTATTGCGGCTCCTGCCCGATGGTGGCGATGAACAGGCCCGCGATGCCCGCGATCCAGCCCTTGAGCGGGTCGTCGCCCGTGAGGGTGCCGGCGATGATGACGCCGAAGAGCGCGAGCCAGAAGAACTCGTACGCACCAAACTTCAGCGCCAGCCCACCCAGCACAGGCGTGAACGTGGCGAGGAAGAACATGCCGATCAGCGTGCCCATGACCGAGCCCGTGGTGGCGATGCCCATGGCGCGGCCGGCCATGCCCTGGCGCGCCAGCGCATAGCCGTCCAGGCACGAGGCGGCCGACGCCGGGGTGCCCGGAATGTTGAGCAGGATGGCCGAGCGCGAGCCGCCGTAGATCGAGCCCACGTAGGTGCAGATGAGGATCAGCAGCGCCTGGCTGGGCGGCAGCTTGAGCGTGAGCGTGGTCATCAGCGCCAGCGACATGGTGGCGGTCAAGCCCGGCAGGGCGCCCATCACCACACCCACCAGCGAAGCCAGCAGGGCATAGGCAATCGTCTCCACGCTGCTGAAGCGCGCGATCGACTGCCCGAACATGATCAGTCCGTCAAACATGGGGGTCCTAGGGAAGGCGAACGAGAAAGACCTGCTGAAACACCACGGTGACGACGGCCGAGGTGAGCACGCCTGCGATGACCGCCACGGCGAGGCGGCGGGGCAGGGTCTGCTCGGCCGGGGCAAAGGTGGCGACGAAGGCCGCAACAAACAGCGCCGTCACCAGCCAGAACGGGGCGCGGCCGATCAGCAGGCCCGCGTAGAACACCGACAGCAGCATCGTGATGACGATGCGCCGGTTCAGCAGCGGTTCGGCGGGTTCACTGGCCGCACCCGCTTCCTTGGTGTGGCGCAGGCCGCCGCGCAGCATCAGCACCAGCCCCAGCAGCGCCACCACGGCGCCGATGATGCCGGGCACGAAGCCCGGCATGGTGTAGAGCTGCGCGCCCATGGCCTCAAAGCGGTCCATGCGCACAGAGCCCGCCACGATCAGCAGGCCGAACAAGACCCAACCCGCTCCGCCCCAGAGGTCGGAGCGGGCGGTTTTTCCACCCTCGGTCATGTGATGTTCCGCGCGGTGTGCTCAGGGCTTGGGAATGCCCACGGTGTCGGGCGACACCTTGGCCTTGCCGGCGGCTTGCTGCGTCCAGGCGTACGACTGGATGGCCGGGAACACGGCCTTCTGCGCCTCGTCACCCGCCATGGGTGCGAACATCGCGCCGCGCGACTGCGCGTACTTGCGCAGCGCTTCGCTCTTGACCATTTCGGTGGCCCAGATCTTGTCCAGCGTCTGCTTCACTTCGGCGGGCGCACCCTTGGGCACGAAGATGCCGAAGTAGTTGATCGGGTCCTTGAAGCCAGGGATGAACTGCGACAGCGGCGGAATGGTGCCGTAGCCTTCGATCTCGATCGACTTGTCGCCCACCACCGCCAGCGGGCGGATCTTCTTGGCGCGGATCATGTCGGTCTGCTCGGCGGCCAGCTGCGTGGTCACTTCCGTTTCGCCAGAGGCGGCGGCCACGGCGGCGGGTGCACCGCCGTCGTACGTCACGTGCTTGTAGGTCACACCGGCCACACGGGCGATGGCTTCAATGGCCGAGTGGCCGCTGGAGTTCACGCCGGCCGTGGCCACCGACACCGCGCCGGGCTTGGCCTTCATGGCGGCGAGCAGTTCGGTCATGTTCTTGTACGGCGCGTCGGCGTTCACGCCCACCACCGCGATGTGCGCCACATTCAGGTACAGGTTCCAGTCGTTGGCCGAGGTGTCGAGCATGCCCAGCACCTTGTAGGTGCCGAGGTCTTTGGCGCCGCCAGCGGTCCAGGTGTAGCCGTCGGCGGGCGCGGCCATGGCGTTCTTGGTGCCCACCGAGCCCGAGGCGCCTGGCTGGTTCATCACCACGATCTTCTGGCCCAGGTGCTTTTCAAGCTCGGCCGCCGTGACGCGCGAGACCTGGTCGGTGGAGCCGCCCGGTGCCCACGGCACGATCAGCGTGATCGGGCGGTCGGGCTTCCACTGGGCCATGGCGCTGGCCGTGGCCAGGGTCAGCAGGGAGGTGATGAACAGATGGCGAAGGGGCAGGGCGGTTTTCATGCGTGGTCTCCAGGGTTTAATTCACCGAGCAGTTAATAGTAGAAACCACACCCCGGCCCGTCAAGCCGCCAGCCACTTCAGCTCATCAGGACATACCCTAGGATCACCTCGCACATGTGGGACAGGCGTTCGCTGCGCGCCTTGGGCGTCATGAGGTCGCGCCCGAAGATGGCCGAGAGCGTGTGGTTGTTGGAGAGGTAGAAGTACGACAGCCCGGCGATCGACACATAGAGCTGCAGCGGATCGACACCCCCGCGAAAGCTTCCGTCTGCCCGGCCGCGTTCAATGATTTCGCCCAGCGTGGCGATCAGCGGCGAGTTCAGCTGGCGGGCCCGCTCGGACTGCTCCAGGTGGCGCGCGCGGTGCAGGTTGGCGCTGTTGAGCAGGGTGAGAAATTCCGGGTGCTCCAGGTAGTAGTTCCAGGTGAACTCCACCAGGCGGCGCAGCGCGGTTTCGGGCTTGAGGTGCAGCAGGTTGAGCTGCTGCTCTTCCTCGCGGATGTCGCGGTAGGCCTGCTCCAGCACGGCCTGAAACAGCCGCTCCTTGTCCTCGAAGTAGTAGTAGATCAGGCGCTTGTTCAGGCCCGCGCGTTCAGCGATGCGGTCCATGCGCGCACCCCCCAGACCATGCTCCGCAAACTCGTCTCGCGCCGCGATCAGAATGGTATTCTGCGAGCGGTCGGCGTCTCTCAGGCGCTCTTCCGTCACGGGTGTGGGTGGGGTGCTCATGCCGCAATAATTCTCTAATTGGTTAATAAAGTCAAATGACCCGCATCGCTGGCCACCTGCTTGTGGAATGTCTGATTGTCCAGGGTGTGACGCACGCCTTTGGCGTGCCCGGGGAAAGTTACCTCGCGGTGCTCGACGGCTTTCATGCCCACGCCGATCGCATTCGATTCATCACCAACCGGCAGGAAGGCGGCGCGGCCTTCATGGCCGAGGCGCAGGGCAAGCTCACCGGGCGGCCGGGCGTGTGCTTCGTGACGCGCGGGCCCGGTGCCACCAACGCGTCCATCGGCCTGCACACCGCGTTCCAGGATTCCACACCCATGGTGCTTTTTGTGGGCGACGTGGCGAGCGACGCGCGCGACCGCGAGGCCTTTCAGGAGGTGGACTACGCCGCGTTCTTCGGCCCGTCCACCAAGGGCATGGCCAAGCGCGTGGAGCGCATTGACGACGCACGCCGCATTCCCGAATACGTGGCGCGCGCGTTTGCCACCGCCATGAACGGACGGCCCGGCCCGGTGGTGCTGGTGCTGCCCGAAGACATGCTCACGCAGAGCGTGGACGCCGAACCCCTGCCGCGCGTGGAGCCGGTGCAGGCCTGGAGCGACCCGGGTGCCTTGCGCGAGCTGCGCACCCTGCTGCTGGCCAGCGAGCGCCCGCTGGTGATCGCCGGCGGTGGCGGCTGGACACCGCAGTCGGCCGCCGCGCTGCAGCGCTTCGCCGAAAACTGGCAGCTGCCGGTGGCCAACGCCTTTCGCTTCCAGGACACTTTTGACAACCACCACCCGCTGTGCGCGGGCGACGTGGGGCTGGGCATCAACCCGGCGCTGGCGCGGCGCGTGCGCGAAAGCGACCTGCTGATCGCCATCGGCCCACGCCTGGGCGAGGCCACCACCGGCGGCTACACCTTGATCGAGGCGCCGCTGCCCCGTCAGAAGCTGGTGCACATCCACGCCAGCGGCGAGGAGCTGGGCCGGGTCTACCAGCCCACGCTCGCCATCCACGCCACGCTGAACGCCGCCGCCCGCAGCCTGGAGGTGCTCACCGCGCCGCCATCGGTGCCGTGGCAAGCGTGGGCACAGGCCTGCCACGCCGACTACCTCGCCAACATCGATGTGGCCAATGGCGGCGTGGTGCTGCCCGGCACCATCGACATGCCCGCGCTCATCCACACGCTGCAGGCGCACCTGCCGGCCGATGCCGTGCTCACCAACGGTGCTGGCAACTTCGCCAGCTGGCTGCACCGCTTCTACCGCTACCCGGGCCTGGCCAAGGGCTTCAAGACGCAGCTGGCCCCCACCAATGGCGCCATGGGCTACGGCGTGCCTGCGGGCATCGGTGCGGCCATCCTCACGGGTCGCACAGCCTTCACCATTGCCGGCGACGGCGACTTCCTCATGAACGGGCAGGAGCTCGCCACGGCGGTGCAGCATGGCGCCAAAAGCATCGTGCTGCTGCTCAACAACGGCAGCTTCGGCACCATCCGCATGCACCAGGAGCGCGAGTACCCCGCGCATGTGAGCGGCTCAGGCCTGAGCAACCCCGACTTCTGCGCGCTGGCCCGCGCCTATGGCTACCAGGCCGAGCGCATCACGCACACGGCCGAGTTCGAGCCCGCGCTGCAACGCGCCCTGGCCGCACCGGGTGGCAGCCTGATCGAGGTGATGCTGGACGTGGATGTGATCACCACCCGCGGCACGCTCACGGCCATCCGGCAGGCGGCGCAGGGCGGCGCAAGGTAACTGCGTCACAAAGTTCCCGGCACCTGCACACACCTGCGCGGTGCGGGGGCTGCCTAGACTGGGCCATCCATTTACAGGGGTTGGTCATGTGGCAGACATCAGATACGTCGTGGAACGGCGGCTCGGACGCGACCGGCAGCAGCACGCGCGCGGTCCTGTCGCACCAGCAGCTCATGCGGGTGTTCGACGAGATCGACTACGGCATGCTGATCATCGATCCGCAGGGCCACATCCTGCACGCCAACCACCTCGCGCGCCACGAGCTCGCCCAGGGCCGCTTGATCATGTCGTACGGCAACAGCCTGCTCGGCAGCAGCGCGGAATTCACTTCGCAGATCCAGCACGCCATGGAATCGTCGTTTCGCGGCCAGCGCAAGCTGGTGATGCTGAACGTGGGCGACAAGGAGCTGTCGCTGGCCTTCATGCCGCTGAGCCATCCGCTGGAGCCCGATGCGCCATCGGTGCTGGTGCTGCTCTCGCGCCAGAGCCCGAGCGACAACCTCGCGGTGCGCATGTTTGCGCGCACGCTGGGCTTGAGCCCGAGCGAGGAGTCGGTGCTCATGGGCCTGTGCCGGGGTTGGCAGATCGCCGAAATCGCCAAGGAGCACGGCGTGGCCGAGTCCACCATTCGCAGCCAGGTGAAGACGCTGCGCGAAAAAGCCGGCTCGCCCAGCATCCGCGACCTGCTGCACCGGGTCAACACGCTGCCGCCGGTGGTCCCTGCCTTGCGCATCATCACGCCCATGCCCCACAATGCCACGGAGTTTTCCCACCCGTGAGCATGGATGCCTGCAACCGCCGTTCCCTTTGCCACCCCCCCGAACACCCACCACATTGAAGCGCTTGCCGATCTGGGCATGGCGCGCAAGTACCGGCGCGGTGCGTTGCTGATCCAGGAAGGCGAGACAGGCGACACGCTCTACATCGTCCTGCAGGGGCGCTTGCGCGCATTCGTTTCCGACAACCAGGGCCGTGAGCTCACGCTGGGCATGTATGGCCCGCTGGAGTACGTGGGCGAAATGTCGCTGGACGGCGGCCCGCGCTCGGCCAACGTCGAGGCGGCAGAGGCCAGCACCTGTGCGGTGGTCACGCGGGCCACGCTGCTGGACTACATCGCCGCCCACCCCGAATTCGCCCTGGAGCTCATGGCCCGCCTGATCCGGCGCGCACGCCTGGCCACCGACAGCGCGCGCAGCGTGGCCTTGATCGACGTGTACGGCCGCCTGGTGCGTCTGCTCAACGAGCTGGCCCGCAGCCCGAACGAGCAGGGCGAGCGCCCCTTGAAGGAGCGCCTCACCCACCAGCAGATGGCGCAGCACCTGGCCTGCTCGCGCGAGATGGTCAGCCGCCTGCTGAAAGACCTGGAAACGGGCGGCTACATTGCGGTGCGCGAGCGCTGGATCGTGTTGCGCAAGCCGCTGCCCGCGCGCTGGTAGGCGCCCGCCAGTTTCAGAGGTGGTCGAGCAGGGCCCGCGCCTGCAAAGGGGCCGATGAACTCGTGCCCGCCAGGCGCACCACGCTGCCGCTGAGGCTGCCCGCACCGAGCACCCCCCACAGCGCCGGGTTGTCGTCGCAGGGTTGCAGTGTGTCGGGCACGTTTTTCACTCCGGGGCGTTGTGGCCGGCTGGCGTCGGGGTCGGGCTTGCGCGGGGAATACAGCGCAAAGAGCCCGCCGGCAGACGGTGCATGGCGCACGCCGCCCACGCTCACGGTGCGCTGGCCGGTGGACAGGCTGTTGAACGTGCCGCTGCGCCGAATGGGCGTCGGGTTGTCGGCATGGTCCACGAAGGAGCCCAGGTTGCCGCTGGTGTCGTAGAACACGTCTTCCAGGTACGACTGCCGTGCCCCGGTGTTCTGGCCGATGGCCACGTCGTCGCGCTCGATGTAGGCGTCGAACAGCGTGGCGGTGGTGCCGGTGTTGGCGAGCGTCACTTTCCACGCGCCAAAGGGCGCGGTCGTCACGGTGGCCTTGCGGCTGAAGGTGGGTGCGAGCGCCAGCAGCGCGCAGGTGCCGTGGCTGCCCAGCGCCGAGGTGCGGGGGTAGATCAGGCCGCAGCGGGGCGTGTTGTTGGCCTCGGTCCACAAGCCGGCATGGCCCATGCGCATGGGTGGCAGGGGCTGGGCCTGGCCCGGCGGTGTCACGCTGATCTGCACGTGTTCTGCGCCCTCGGGCAGCCAGATTTCCAGATAGCTTTCCGTGCGGTCGTCGGGCTGCACGCGCCAGTGCAGCGTCACCGATTCGCCGGGCGGCAAGCTGGCGTTGGCGTGGGTGCGGCTCTGGTAGGCATTGCCGGCGGGCACCGCCACTTGCAGGCGGCCACCGAGCAGCTCGATGAGCTGGTCCATGGCGGCCTCCAGCACCGAGGTGCCGTCGTGCGGGCCGGCCAGCGTGCCCCAGCTGATGTTCACCACCACCTGCGCCGTTGGCGCGCAGCGCGCGAGGATGTACATGAGGCCGTCTAGCACGCTCACGTTCATCGCGCCGCCCGAGGTGTCGAGCACGTTGGACCAATCGAGCTGCACCGCCACGAGATCGCAGCGGCTGGCCTCGTCGTCCATGGGGTGCAGCCGGTTGCCCTTGCCGCAGGCCAGGCTCATCACGTGCGTGCCGTGGTTCACCGGCCGGCTCAGGTCCCAGAGCTGCAGGTGTTGGTAGAGCGCCGCTTCGTCCAGCTGGCCGTGGTGCGTGTGGGCCGCCATGGCCGCGTCGATGGCGGCACCCGAGAGTTCGTGACCGTAACCCATGTCGCACGGTGTGGGCCCTGCGCGGGTGGGGTCCAGCGGCACGCGGTGGCGCGGCTGGTTGCCGGGCCAGTTGCCATTGACGGTGTCGTCCTGCCGCCAGAAGTGCTTCACCCGCGTGCGGCCTTGCGTGTCGAGAAACTGGTCGTTGGCGAACGCCAGGCCACCGTCGATCAGGCCCAGCACCTTGCCAGTGAGCAGCCCCGGCGCAGGGGCGGGCTGGCTGCCAGGGGTGCACGGGTCCACCAGCGGGTGCGTGTGGTGGCCCACAGGCAAGCCCAGCTCGAAGCGCTGGATCAGCCCACGCAGGTGAGCGTTTTGGCGCCATTGGTCGAAGAAGCGCCGCTTCACGCGCGCGCTGCAAAAGCGCAAGCCCGGCATGTTGAGGTACACACGCGGAATCTGCAGCCACGCGGTGGACGAAGCCGCCACCAGCGCGGGCACGTCGGCATGGGCGCTCAGCTCGATCACGATCGGCAACCACTTGGGTGGCTTCTTGCCCCGCCCCAGGTGGTAGCCGGCGAAATGATCGGCCTCGGCCCAAGCGAGGTAGGGGTCTTCGCCGTCGATGGCGCCGGGCGCGCTCCAGTCGATGCCGGTGAACTCACCGGTGGGCAGCGGCTGCCATGCGCCGCTCATGCCCACTCCTTGAGCGCTTCCTCCCAGAGCCAGTTCAGCAGCGGCGCGTTGCCCACGGCGGTGGACGCGGCAGCGCGCGTGTAGGCGTGGCCGCTGGTGTGGTCCATCGACTGGTGCAGGCTGAAGTCCAGCGGCTCGCCGTTGGGCCCCTCAAACAGTCGGCCATCAAAGCCACGCTCGTGCACGCGCGTGCCGGTGGCGCGCGCCACCAGGAACTCGGCCAGCGCCGTCCCGAGCAGGCGGCCTGCGGCACTGTCCACGGGGTAGTGCACGCCGGCCACCACGCGGTTGGTCGCGATGCGCGCGGCCAGGCGTTGCAGTTGCTCCCGGCTGAGCACGCCGTTGGGCGTTGAACCCGTACTGGGTACGGTATCCAGCAGGGCCTGAAGCAAGGTGGCCACGGCAAAGGCCTCGGTCGCGTGCCCACTGGGCCAACTGCCGTGCCCCGGCGTTTCGATCATGGGCTGGATCTGCGGCGAGATGGCCACCGGGCGGATGCTGGCGAAGATGTGCTTGAAGCGCATCTCCACGAAGATGCACAGCGAAAACACGAGGTCGATCAGCTGCAGCGTCTTCTTGTGGCGGTGCGCCGTGAGCCCGACCACGGAAGACCAAAATGCGATGGGCGGGGTGCGCTGGTCCACGATTTCCACCGCGCGGTCGGCGCGCAGATCGGCATAGGCGGCCACAAGGTCGAGCTGCTTCTTGAACTGCGCCTTGGTCGGCGCACGCATGCGCACGAGCGGCTTGCGCTGGATGTTGCTGGCCTGCAGGTTGGCGAATTCCAGCGTGGCGTCTTTGGGACCGCTGCGCGTCTTGAAGAGCAGGCCTTCAACGAGCTGTGTGAAGCATGCTTCCAGGCGCGGCCCATCGGCCCAGAGCGCGAGGTTGGGCGGGTGGTCGAATGTGGGTTCGTTGACGTGGAGCACCGCGCCGTTGAACGGGCCCACGATGGCGGCACGGCTGAGGATGAGGGCGTCGGCGGAGACGATTCCACCACTGATACCACCGCTTATTCCTCCACTGATGCCCCCACTTATCCCGCCACTGATGCCGCCGCTCATAGGGTTCCCCTGGTTGGTTGATTAGTGAATTCGAAGACCCAAACTGGTCAGCGCTTTCGCGACACGTTGCCTTAGCGGGCTCTCGCCTCCGGCGGCCAAGTACTGCTGTACCGTCAAATGCGGTTGCAGTTGCGTCAAGAGCGTGAAAGTCTCTTTTGCCTCTTTCTCCAGGCCTAGTTCGTGTTGAGCGATCAGCAAAGTCCGAATGGTGGGCAGGTGGTACCGGTTCTTCATCAGCGAAGCGCGGCAGAGCACGATGGCGCGATCCCATTGCTCGAGCGCTGCGCAGCTGGTCGCCAGCATCATCTCGAAATAGTATTTCTGCGGGTCCAGCGGAGAGAGGTGCAAGGCGTTCTCCGCCTCCGTCATGGAGTCTTCCGGCGTGCCCCACATCGTCGACCACACGCTGTTGTACAGCCAGGCCATCGGATCGTTGGGGTTGCTCTGCGTGGCTTCCTGGAGCAGGCGGTGTGAGGCGTCCACGTCCTCGCCCAGGTGGCACAGCGCATGGCCCTTGATGGCCATGGCCAGCGAGCTGCTGGGTTCCAGGTCGAGCGCGCGGTCTGCGGTGTCAATCGCACGCTGAAAATCGCGCGCCGGTTCGCCAGACAGGCCTTGCACCACTTGCATGATGTGCCACTTGGCCAGCCACGCCCAAGGCGTGGCCACACGTTTGTGGCGTTCCACCACGGCTTCGAGCAGCTGGTGGCTGCGCTGCAGGTCGCGCGGCGTGGAGCGGTGCATGAGGGTGATGCCGCCCAGCATCAGCGCATTGCTGTCGAGCTGGGGCACGGGCAGCACCAGGGTGCGCTGCACCACGTCGTTGAGCAGCGCCTTGGCGCACGCCGAACACAGCGCATCGATCAGGCCGCTCTGGATTTCCAGCAGGTCGCGCGTGTCGCCAGACAGGCGCTCGGCCCAGATCACCTCGCCGCGCTTGCGGTCCGAGAGCTCGGCCATGATGACGACCTTTTCGCCATACGTGACATAGCTGCCGCCCAGCACGAAGGTCGCATCCAGGCATTGGCCGATTTCACCGGCGCTGCTCTGGCGGCCCCGGAATGCGGTGGTGGACATGCGCGAGATCACGCGCAGGTTCTGGCTGCGGGCGAGCTGTGCGATCACGCCGTCAGCGATCAGCTCGCCGATGACGAACTGCTCGGCCGCGTGGCTTCGGGTTTCGAAGGGTACGACCGCAATCGAAGGGCGGAAGTCGGTGGCTGCGCCTTCAGGCACGCGCGGGCGCACCGCCGCCGAAGCGGCAGACACCGGGTACACCTGCCAGGTGCGCACCGGCTCGGGCCAGTGCTTGAGGTAGCTCTCGCCGCGGTCTTCCACTTCGGCGTCTACGCCGACGACGATGCCGTCGAAGATGCTGGTGGTGACGAGCGTTTCGCCAGGTGCAGCGAGGTCCGACACGCGTGCAGCGAGGTTCACGCCGTGGCCGTACACATCGTTTTCGTCGACGTAGAGGTTCGTGGCGTTCAGGCCTGCGCGCAGGTGCAGTTGTTGGGCGGGCGGCAGGCTCTGGTTGAGTGGGCCAAAGTACTGGTGCATCGCGAGCGCTGCGCGCACGCCGTCGGTGGGCCGGTCAAACTCGGCCAGCAGCCCGTCGCCCAGGCTCTTGACCAGGCGGCCATGGCACGAAGGCAGCACCTGCGTGGTGGCGTGGTGCAGGAAGCCGCGCCACTGGTTCACCACAGCCGCCTCATTGGCCGCCATGAGCCGCACCGACTCGACCAGATCGATCACCAGCACGACCTTGTGCCGTTGCTGTGGCAACGGGGGGGTGGTCGGGGGCGCTTTCTCTGCTTCCAGTGTGGGTGAAGCGGTCACGGGCTGGCTTGCGTTCATGCCGATGGGGAGGGAGTCGGGAGTTTGTTGCAGTTTCTCACAGGTCTCCCAGCGC
>NZ_JAHVAB010000036.1 GCF_019264445.1 Hydrogenophaga sp. | reverse complement strand
GCGTGGTGGCATCCGCACCCCCCGCCGGAGCTCGGGGGGCTTAACGGTTGTAGGCCGTCTCGCCGTGTGCGGAAATGTCCAGGCCTTCGCGTTCGGCTTCTTCGCTGACGCGCAGGCCGATGACCATGTCGACGATCTTGTAGGCAATGAAGGCGACCACAGCCGACCACACCATGGTGATCAGCACGCCTTCGGCCTGCACCACCATCTGGCTGGCGATGGAGTAGTCGTCGCCCTTGATGCCGCCCAGCGAACCGGCAGAGAACACACCGGTGAGCAACGCACCCACGATGCCGCCCACGCCGTGCACGCCGAACACATCGAGCGAGTCGTCAGCACCCAGCATCTTCTTCAGGCCGGTCACACCCCAGAGGCACAGGAAGCCAGCGATCAGGCCGATGGCGATGCCGCCCATGGGGCCGACCGAGCCGCAAGCCGGCGTGATGGCGACCAGACCTGCAACCGCACCGGAGGCAGCACCCAGCATGGAGGCCTTGCCCTTGCTCAGCGCTTCGCCGATGCACCAGGCCAGCACCGCAGCAGCGGTGGCCAGCAGCGTGTTGATGAAGGCGAGGCCTGCACCGCCGTTGGCTTCCAGGTTGGAGCCGGCGTTGAAGCCGAACCAGCCCACCCACAGCAGCGAAGCACCGACCATCGTCAGCGTCAGGCTGTGAGGCGTGAGCGCTTCCTTGCCGTAGCCGATGCGCTTGCCCACCATGTAGGCGCCCACCAGACCGGCCATGGCCGCGTTGATGTGCACCACGGTGCCGCCGGCGAAGTCCAGGGCGCCCTTGCTGAACAGGTAACCACCGGCGCCCCAGACCATGTGGGCGATCGGCAGGTAGCTAAAGGTGAACCAGATCACCGAGAACAGCAGCACGGCGCTGAACTTCATGCGCTCGGCGAACGAGCCCACGATCAGGGCGCAGGTGATGCCGGCGAACGTGGCCTGGAAGGCAACGAAGATCAGCTCGGGAATCATCACGCCAGGGGTGAACGTCGCAGCCAGCGTGTCGGGCTTGATGCCCAGCAGGAAGGCCTTGCTGAAGTTGCCGATGATCAGGCCTTCACCGCCGAACGCCACGCTGTAGCCGTAAGCGGCCCACAGCACGGAGATCAGCGAGAACACCACCATCACCTGCATGAGCACCGACAGCATGTTCTTGCTGCGCACCAGGCCGCCGTAGAACAGCGCCAGGCCCGGCACCACCATCAGCACGACCAGCACGGTGGAGATCATCATCCAGGCCACGTCGCCTTTGTCCATGGTCTCCTTGACCGCTTCGGCAGGCGCTGCGGCTTCAGCGGGAGCGGCGGCTGCAGCCGCCGCAGGTGCTTCGGCCGGTGCGGCCATGGCGGGTGCGGCAGCAGGCGCTGCAGCGGCGGGTGCGTCGGCAGCAGGCGCTGCCGTTTGTGCCATGGCGTTGAGGCCGCCAAAGGCCAGTCCCATGCCCAGGAACAGGGTTGCAATGAGTTTTTTCATGTCCGTGTCTTTCTTGTTCAGGGGGCGGCGTTCAGAGCGCTTCCTTGCCGGTCTCGCCGGTCCGGATGCGCACCACCTGTTCCAGGGAAGTGACGAAAATCTTGCCGTCGCCGATCTTGCCGGTGCGGGCAGCGCCTTCGATGGCTTCGATCACGCGCTCGACGAGCTCGTCGGACACGGCGGCTTCAATCTTGACCTTGGGCAGGAAGTCGACCACGTACTCCGCGCCGCGGTACAGCTCGGTGTGACCCTTCTGGCGGCCGAAGCCTTTGACTTCGGTGACGGTGATGCCTTGCACGCCCATGCCGGAGAGTGCTTCGCGCACTTCGTCCAGCTTGAACGGCTTGATGATGGCTGAAACCATTTTCATGCTGTGATTCCTCTTCTAGAACGGAAGGGTGCTCAGACCAGGGGGCCGACACCGCGGTTTGCGGAGGGGCTTTGGGAACTTCCTCGGCCCGGATTCAATCGCTTACATCCCCAAGCACAGACCATGCCAGACGCGGGCAACCCTACCCCCTGGGGTTCCCGCCTCTGAGCGCGCCTACAGTGCGCGGGCGCTTCGGTGGCCCGGCCACGCGGCTCCAGCACCCCCACGGCCCGCACCGGGCCACACCAAAGCAGTGCGCACCATTTGAGTGCGGCACGTGCCGGCGATGGAAATGCACCGCACAGCCCCTGGCGCGCACCGAAACAGGGAGAAATCACACATGAGTCTGTCATTGGTGCACAGCCGCGCCCTCCTGGGCCTGGAGGCGCGCCCCGTCTGCGTGGAGGTTCACCTGGCCAACGGCCTGCCCAGCTTCACGCTGGTGGGCCTGGCCGACACCGGGGTGAAGGAAGCGCGCGAGCGGGTGCGCTCGGCCATCGCCAACGCGGGGCTGGAATTCCCGTCCAACAAGCGCATCACCGTCAACCTCGCCCCGGCGGACCTGCCCAAGGACTCGGGGCGCTTTGACCTGCCGATTGCCCTGGGCATCCTGGCCGCCAGCGGGCAGATCGACGCGGCGCGCCTGGCCGGCTGGGAGTTTGCGGGCGAGCTCTCTCTGGGGGGCGAACTTCGCCCGGTGCGCGGCGCGCTGGCCATGAGCCTGGCGCTGCACCGCCACGACGCCGCGGCCGCCGCCGTCACCCGCCTTGTGTTGCCGCCGGGCAGCGCAGAAGAAGCCGCGCTCGTGCCCCAGGCGCAGGTGTACCGCGCGCGCCATTTGCTGGACGTGGTGGCCCGCTTTCTGCCCGACAGCGCCGCCGCCCACGCCGAACCGCCCGAGGCCTCGGGCTGGACGCGGCTGGCCTGCACGGCCCTGGGCGCCGCGCCCGCCTACCCCGACCTCGCCGACGTGAAAGGCCAGGCCGCCGCCAAGCGCGCACTGGAGATCGCCGCCGCCGGCGGGCACAGCCTGCTCATGGTGGGGCCCCCCGGCTCGGGCAAGTCGATGCTGGCGCAGCGCTTTGCCGGCCTGCTGCCGCCCATGGACACGCTCGAAGCGCTTGAATCTGCCGCCGTGGCCTCGCTCGCCGGGCGGTTTGCGCTGGAGCGCTGGGGGCAGCGCCCCACCTGTGCCCCGCACCACAGCGCCAGCGCCGTGGCCCTGGTGGGCGGGGGCTCGCCGCCGCGCCCGGGGGAGATTTCGCTGGCGCACCACGGGGTGCTGTTCATGGTTATAGCCGGATAAACAAAAAATAGACGAGATAGTCGATACCTCGTATCTTTGATGGTGGGTTCTATTCACAAATTGAGCGCACTAGATGGGATACAGGGTTTACTTCAGCAATCCTGTGGCTACGACAGCCGCAGGCTTCGGCAAGGTTGCGCGGCTACCTTGTATCTTCGATAACCGACCTGGATATCACCGCCTCGCAAGCCGGTATCTCATTGACCGTGGACTCGGGATTTGGGACCCGGTGTCCCATGGCCGTGAGCCTAGGTCACCCCCCACAGACAGGACGATCCTCAACTACGCGCACTGGTTGGCAAACTTTCTGGAGTGGGCCAACACCCGAGGCGTAGACATATTGACGTGTGACTACGCGAACCATGTGCACGGCCGTTATCAAGGCGAGATGCTGAGGGGCTCATGGTCGAGAGACGCTACACCGCTAAGCCCTCAAACCATCAACTTGCGTGTGACGCAGGCGTGCGATTTCCTGACATGGCTAGCCGATAAAGGCCACCGATCTACCTTTGAGTTCCCAGTTGAGACCAGAAGCATCAAGATGGGCTGTGCAACCAGTGCAGTTGCCCATGAGAGCTTCCAAATTGCTGTTCGAAAAGGAAAGATCCGGAAGAACAAGCGCTGGCTCCGAATGCCTACCGACGAACAGCTACATGCTTGGCTCAAGCGGGTGTACCAGACCTGCGGACACACCAAAGGTCTGATGTGTGAGACGGTCCTTCTGACGGCGATGCGGCGCGAAGAAGTCGCGTGCCTGAGAACCGACACGCTACCCGAGAGGCCAGGCGACTGGCACCTTAGCAAGGAGGACGCGCCGCGGCATGAGCAACGCGTTCTTATTGACATCAAGTTCGGCGCGAAGGGGCCTAGTTATGGTGTTGATCACGGCGACAAGGTGGGACCGGAACGCAGCATCTGGATACCGCTCGACCTTGCCGAACGCCTCCACAGCTATCGGGAAATTGAGAGACCTAAGGCGCTGCGGCGTTTAGTCGAGCGGGAGAAAAGCGTGTCGGGGAAGCGCAAGTGCATCATGGAATCTGTGCACCTGTTTCTCGACGATGTATCAGGGTTGCGCTTGAACGCGCGTGAACTTTACAGGGCCTGGACAAGCGTCCAGCTGCCTTTCAAGGGGTGGTCACCTCACCTAGGGCGCGACTGGTGGGCGTGTTCGATCCTTTGGGGAGAGCTCAAGAAACACGAACACCTCGCATCGCATGGCCCCCATCCAAGCGCGGCGCTTCTCGAATCAACCGCAATGAGCATCATCAGGCTACAGATTCAGCCTCAACTCGGGCACAAGCGAGACAGTACGACGATGATCTATCTCCAGTGGGTGGCCGACATGCTCGGCACCAACCTGTCCATCATCTACGAACTCGATCTCGCCGGGGAATAGTGGATGGCGATACGGCGATACAACAAAGACCACCTTCGACAGCTTGCTCCTGAAGTCACGTTAGTGCGACCTAGGGAGCTTGAGCACAAAGAAGGTGACCCGCTGGTGTTTTGGACTAGGCATGAGCTGCCTCAGCTTGTCGACCTTCGTGTTTTTGCTGATGGCGACGATGGACGGTCAGGAGGCAGAAAAGGGCGCCGAGTCGCGCGTCCTTTCACCGGCCGGCCAAACCTGATTGCTGAGCTGGCACCAGCACTTCGTGCCCTGTGGGAGTACGCCGCACCAAGGACAGTCGCACAATATATGCAAGCCCTTCGCGAGTGGTGGCGCCTTTTTGATGTCGTAGAAGGGGACCTTGCTGATCATGGCGTACCGTCACAGAAAGTGCGCAGCGTCAAAGACATCGGCGAACTGCACCGGCAGCGCGCCTTCGATGACAACATGCGTCGTGGCCCCTTCGGTGCTGTCCTTGCGGCAATCAACATCGCGCGCAAGGCGCAAGGCCTTCGCCAATTGCTTTGGTCGCGCCCCGCGTTTAGGCCAAGGGCCCGCCACCTGCCGCCCGAGTCGCAAGTGCGAGAGGTCCGGATTGCGTTGAAACACGGCTGGTTTGCCACGCTGGATCGATGGCAAACCGCAGACGAGCTCCTTGCCGGGCGCGAGCCAACCGATGCAGAAGAGCTGCGATTACTGCGGAATTACAGGATGCTGGAGGCTGCGCAGCTACATGCCGGACAACCTCGTCCGCGCAAAGACGAGGTCTTGAATGGAAGGAATGCCAGCTCGTTCTACGCGGACGGCTTCAGCCTTTCTGACATGTTTCGCGGGCGGTATCCCGATGCGGAAGACATTCGATATGCCTTTTATCTGTGTCTCGCCTCCACCGGGTGGAACCCCTCGGTGCTGCTCACGATCGACGCGAATTCGGGGTTCATCGAGACCCATCCAAAAGATCCCACGAGATACCTGCTTCGTGGATATAAGGCGCGGAGCCGAAGTGAGCAGTACAGCGAAGGTCTTTACAAGTCGCAAGGTTCAGCAGGCGTCGTCATCCAGACGCTAATCAGCCGGACGGAGCCTTTGCGAGTACAGCTTCGCAAAGAGTTGAACAGGCAAGAATTCGAGTATCAACGGATGCTTCGGGATGGGGAGCCCGCAGAGCAACTGGACGCGCAACGAAAGGTCGTGACGAAGCTTCAGATTGGTGTGTCGTCTCCTTGGTTGTACGTGGCGACAAGCACCGACGAGATCGTCTGGCTCGATCCAAACTTGTCGGTGTACGCTAAGGGCGTCAACGGCGGCGAAGGAACAAGCTTCCTGGACGGTCTGATTGGAAGGCTGAACGCCGACCGATCTCGTGATCAACAAATCGCGCCCATGACGGCAGGAGACTTCCGCGACGCATTTGCCGCGTATGCATATCGAATCAGCGGCGGCATGGTTCTGTATGTCATGAAGGCGCTCGGACATAAAAGTCCGCAGAGCACACAAATCTATCTCAACAAAACGCAACTCAACGATCAGTCGGTTGAGTTGTTTCGTACATTCAGCAATGCCTTGTGGAGCGAAATCAAGGTTCACAAGCGACTTGACCCCACCATCGTGGCGAAGTGTTCGCGCGACGGTGAGGCGAATGCCGTTGAGCGAGCGCGCTTGGACAGCTATCGAACGCTGAGTCGAAGTCGAATTGGAGTTGGGTGCAAGGATCCCACGCGCCCACCTGCACACATAGCACCGAACTTCCGAGTGGATGGCAGGGCGATGTGCCATGTGCAGCGATGCATGTTGTGCTTGGAGCATGCCGTTATCTTTCCAGACAGTCTTCCTGGGCTGACGAAAAGGTTGGCAGAGCTACGAGCAATTCAGCGCAGAATGTCTGTTATCGCTTTTCTCGAGTCCTCTTTTGGTCAAGAGATGGAGAACACCGAGCTGGCCTTGAGCGGATTCAACGACGATGCCGTGGCGGCATCGGTACGCGATTGGGAATCGCGGATATACGATGGAACGCATTTCGTCATAGATCTCGATGGGCTACAGGGGGAGGCATGAGCGGGAGGAACAGTTCTGCTCTAGCGACCGACAGCGAGCGCGAAACACCGTCCAATGAGATCGAGAGCACACGAGCACAAGTCCGTCTTCTCATGAGCCCCGAGATGATTGTTTCCGCCGACGTGACATCACTGGTCGCCGCTCAAACGATTCTTCAGCACGGTAAAGTGCTTGGGCGCTGGATCACGCCGCGACGGTGGTGTCCATTTGTGACGCCCGCCAAGCGCGACGTTGACGTTCGGGCTCGGCTTATCGCGGCCATTCCCGACGAGTCACTTCGCTTCATTGCCGAAGACGTGGGTAACGAACGTCTTTTGAAGCTCGCAGTAGAGACACTCACCCGCTATCTTCTTATACTTCGAATGGGTCCCGCGGGCACGGGCAGAAAGGGAAACGCGAGGTCTCTGGATCCAGGCCAGGTTGCGGACTGCGCCTACTACATCGCGCCTACTCTTTTTGCCCTTGCGCTGGTCCACTGGCTGCGTTCCAAGGATGTAGCTCCAACAGCAGGTGGCCTCCTGAGCGTGGTAACCGTTGACGATCTGGCGCACCTGAGTGCCAGCCTGCGTGAATCGGTACTGAAAGAAGTGCGCAGAATGTACGCGCTTCACCACCGAGGTTGCTGGGAAGACCTCCCCAGGATTGGAAACGATCTGGGTCAGATCACAGAAGTTGCTGGGGACGCTGCGCCTGGACTCAGTGAACGCCAGCGCGACTCACATCTCCCGCTTCCTGACGAGTATGTATCTGAGATGGGCCAGCGAAGCCTTTGGCTCATGGAATCTCTTGCGCCAAATCTCTTTGCGATCACGCAGAGAATCCTGGAGATTTGGGAAGAAACTGACGATGGTGCCCTTGCGTCGAATATCGGCTACCGACGCCGGCTGGCCGCTGAGAAGCTCCTCTCACATTGGGAATGGCGCGATGACAAAGGTGCGTTGATCGAGAAGCCGCCGTTTGACCTAAAGCTAGCACTTCAAGGGAGCGAGGGAGAGGCAGCGGGATCTGCATGGCCACCGCGAAACCTTGCTTCTATTTTCGGGTTGCTGAGCAACCTACAACTGGCACACCTCTTCGTAGTCTGCCTCTCCACTGGAGGCCGGAGATCTGAAACATTGGATTTGCGGCGCGACTGCGTTGCATACGCCTCGGATGGCAGACCCTACGCAAAAGGACGCACCTTCAAACTTGTCCAACGTCACGATGGCGAACTACGGGACTGGGTTCTTCCAGACTTGGCAGTAGTCGCGATAGAGCAGCAGTCACGCCTGGTTAAGCTGGTGGAGGCGATTGGACCTCTAAAACCCTCTACGGACGGAAAGCTGGCAGTAGCCCGGAGCACTCTGGACCACCTTTGGGTTCAGGTTTCTGGGGGATCGGCGAGCGACCGGACTAAGCCGCTATTGCACTTGGAGAGGGCGATGCTGTCCTATGCGAGAACCCTCGGGATGGATCTGCGCCCTAGCAATCAATGGCTGAGGCCACACAGGTTCAGGAAGACCGTGGCGCGCATGGCTGCACTTGCTATCACTCATGCGCCGAAGGTACTGATGGACGTCTTTGGCCACAAGTCGATCGAGATGACGCTCTACTACATCCTTAGCGACAAGGCGCTCCAGGCCGAGATTGAGCAGGTCGGAAGAGAATTGCGCGTCATGCGCGCTAAACAGGCGATCGAGTCGATCGTGGCGGCAGAGGACGCGGGCGACAACGGGCTTGCGCTTGGCGGGTATGGCGGACCAGCTGCCCTCATGATCGATCGTGCGATCAAGGTCCAGCGAGAGCGAGCGCATAGACGCGGAGAGCTTTGGGGGGTAGACAGCGTACGTGAGCTTGCGGAGGTGCTGACGCTACAAGGCAAGGCTTGGGAGGTCGTGCGACATGGGGTGCTGTGCACCAAGTTCCCGGGCTCCGAAGCAGGCCCTTGCAATAGGAGCAAGGGACGCCCGGAGCCCGCTCACTGCCAGAGCGACTGTAGCCACCGTCTTGAGGAGGCTTTCCTCACAGACGACGTAGATGCAGCGATAGCCTCATGTGTAGCAGAGTATGTGACAGCAATCGAAACGGACGATGACTTGCTGCAGGCAATGTGGGCCGGACAAATTCGCGCGCACGTCGTGCGCTTCGAGCACCTCCGTGTTAAGTGGATGTGTCATCCGATGGTTGTTCGTGCCGGTGCACATCACGGGGGCGCTGAGCCCGCGAAGGACCCCACATGAGTGCAAGCGATTCGAAAGGCTCCGTGAAACGGTCGGACGCCACCCGAGATTTGATCCGGGCCAAGGCACTTGAGCGGGGGCAACATCGGTCCGCCGAAACGCGGAGCCAGGTGTTGTCAGCCATGGCGGCCATCGAGCAAGAGATGGCGGCGAACAACGGCATCTATCCTCAGAACGGCGGGGCGGTTTCAGCGGCAGAAGTCGCTCGAAGGGCGGGCGTGCACTCGACGACGTTCTTCAGCCCAAAACAGCGCGACCTCGGCCAAGAGGTGCGATCTTGGCTCTCTTTCCTGAAAGGCCGACACGCAATCTCGGCGAAAGCCGTGAAACGATCTCTCGCGGAGCGGATCGCTGATTGGAAACAACTGTATGAAGAGCTGGCGCAATCGCATCGGGACACAGAATTGCAACTGCAACAGCTCGAGGCCGAACTCGCTAAGGCTCGCGTGCAACTCGGCGCTCTGAGCGGCGAACGCGATGTTCTGCTTGAACAGGTCAAGGTTTTATGCAGTACAAGCGTCGTTCCACTGCGCCGCAAGGGGAAGTAAGCCATGACTCGCGGTTGCGTGATGCCTGCCATTCGCGAGCGGCTCAATCACTTACTGGTTTAGTCGTTGACAGTCGGCCGAAGCTGCCAAAGAGAAGTTTCGCCACAATTCACATTGGATCGAAAGACGGTTCATGGCAGATCCCTCTCGTAGAGCGCCACATTAAATGGAACTGGCGCCAAAGTGCTGCGACTGGAGGTCACTAGTTGTTGCGACTGCACTATTTCGTGCCAAAGTTTTCGTCAACTGACGTTGTCAATGGGTTTTGGCTGCGGCCTTCCCTCAGCGCTTGGGACGTCTGAGTGAAGGTCGTCTATGCAGCGGTTGCTGCCGTTCGAGTTTTCAACGTGAATGCCCTTGGCGTGCCGGATTGCGATCACTCCTATTCATGCATCGTGGTAATGCGCAGAGACAGGTTTCAGGCGCGCAGTTGACATTGCTAGAGAGTTGACAACAGCGTGCAGAGATCTGCAAGCTCGACGAGCAAGACTGCAGCAGCATCAAGCATGGTGCGATCAATCACCTGGGCGTGTCGCCAGCGTTGATGGCTTACCGCGAGCACAAGGCCATGCTGGGCAAGACTTAGGCCGGCGAGAAGTTCCCGGCGGTTGTGATGATGGGGGCTGGCTGGATGGTGGTCCCCGACATCAAACCAGGCAAGTGATGGTGAGTGGCTGACCCGCCCTGGGTCAGCCACTCAGTCGGGATCGCTGTTTGCAGGTGATCCCGTCCTTTTTGTCAGTTGGCGCAACAGCGCTGTGGCCAACCAGCCATCACTTTGATCCACCCGAAGCCTTGGCCACGTAGGCCGCCAGGGCGGCAATTTGCGCATCACTGAGTTTGCCGTTGTAGGACGGCATCTGCCCAATGCCGTTGCGCAGCGCGGTGGCCACGCGCTTGGCATCGGGCTTGAGCTCGTCCAGGCTGGGGCCCACGGCGCCTTCGGCTCCCGCGTCCTTGAGCGCATGGCACAGGGCGCAGGCAGGCACCGCGCCTTGGCCGAACAACACCTTGCCTTGTTGAAGTTGCGCGGCATCGTCGGCGGCGTGCACGGGCAGCACTGTGAATGCCAACGACCACAGGGCAGCGACCAACGCGTGTTTTTGGATTGTGCGCTTCATGCCACGCTCACTTTCACGGCGTGGTCGGCCCAGCTGGTGTTGTTGTAGCCGCCCGCGTTTTCCATGCGTTGTTCGGGCTGCACGTTGCCTGCGGTGTCGGTGGCTCGGCTCGCCAGGGTGAACTGGCCCGCCGGCAGGCGCGCCGCAAAAACAAACTGCCGCCACGCAAAGCGGCCGAGGTCGGGCCCCACCATGCGCGCGAGCTGCCAGGTTTTTCCGCCGTCCAGAGAAACCTCGACCTTGGCCACCGCGTTCATGCCGCCAAACGCCACGCCATGGATCTGTGTGTCACCCGCTTTAAGCGGGGCGCCGTCCGTGCCGGGACCGTTGATCCACGACTTCACCGTCATTTCCTGCACCGATGGCTGCGACGGGTCGCCCTTCGCGCCGGGCGGTGAAATGCGGTAGCCGTGCGACATGATGCGTGCGTC
Organism: Hydrogenophaga sp.; assembly: GCF_019264445.1. Taxonomy (GTDB): domain Bacteria; phylum Pseudomonadota; class Gammaproteobacteria; order Burkholderiales; family Burkholderiaceae_C; genus Hydrogenophaga. Next base: position 39,154 of record NZ_JAHVAB010000036.1, on the reverse strand, counting down.
GGTCTCCTGAGCGGTGAAGGCCAGGCGTTTGACGTACTTGATGTTGTTCACGCCCGTGTAACCCGGCACGATCAAGCGCAGTGGGCCGCCGTGGGCCAGCGAAATCGGCACACCGTTCATTTCCCAGGCCAGCAGGGCATCGGCGAGTGCGGCAGCAGGCACCGAGCGTTCCACGATCACGCTCTTGGGGTCCAGTCCATCGGGGAGTTTTTCGCCGCCTGTGCCGGTGAGGTAGGCCATGCCGGCCTCCACGCCGCCCAGGGCATCCACCACCCAGCGCACCGGCACACCGCTCCACACCACACAGCCTGCTGCGCCCACTTGCCAAGGCGTTCCACTGGGCTTGTTGGGGAAGTAGCCGCGTCCGTTGCCAGAGCATTGCAACACCATCGCCGTGGTCTCGATGCCTATGCGCTTGAGGTCGCCCAGCGTGAGTTTGCGCGGGTTCTTCACCCCCTCGATGTTGATCTCCCAGGCATCGCGGTTGCCCAGGATCGAGGCGTCGGGCGCGGGCAGGTTGTTGCGGATGTAGAGCTGCTCGGACGGCGTGATTACGCTGGTGCCGAACACACTGCGCTTGGTCTCAATGGTGGTGCTGCTGTGCACGATCAGGCTGGCCGGGTCCTTCCAGCCCACGTACGCTGGCAGAGGCTTGGCAGCACCGGCCAAGGCGACGGGCGCGGTCTCACCAGCAGCGGCTGCGGTGCGGCCAAAGCTGGCCAGACCAACGGCAGCCAAAGCAGCGCCGCTGCCGGCCAGCAGGTGGCGCCGGGGGAGCGAGGTGGGTTGTTGGTTCATTTCTGGGGTCTCCGGTGGTTGGGCGTCGTGCGCCGGTTGGGGTGAAAGGGGTGAGCGGTTGATTCGTTGACAGGGACGCGGTGCCTCAGCCTGGCCCGGACACGGGAGGTGCCTGCAGTGCCGTCTGCGCGACCGCCAGTGCCTTCTTTTTCTGGGCCACCAGCAACAAGGGCTTGCCCTCGCGCGAGCGGATCACCTTCCAGTGCACGTTGCTCCACCAGCCGCTGGCCTCGCGCAGGTCCACAGACTGGTCAAAGGCATACACCGTCACCATGCCGCCCTTCTCGAAGAACGTGGTGAGGTGGTAAGCGAGGTGACCTTCGATATCGCATGGCCGCATGAGTTGGGGAAACCCGGGCACCACGTTGGCGTCCCGCATGCCCAGGTGCATGAGCAACTGGCGCTGCTCCATGAAACTGCCCCGCAAGCTGCGCTCGTGGTATTCGTGGTCGATCGCGTCGCGCACCATCGCTGGCGGTCGCACGGCGAGCACCCCGCCGCTGGTGCCACCGGCCAGCAAAAGCGCAGCCAGAAAACGCTGCAAGCCGCGTCGCGCCAGCAGCGGCTGCGGCTTTCGGTACAGGTGTGCCGGTGCGTCGCTGGCCTCGAAGGCGATCGCCAACTCGGCGCGCGCGCGCAAATCGAATTCGCTGTCGGGCAGGAAAGGCGCGTCGGTATCGGGGCTCATGTCTTGGTCCTGCGAAACGGGGTAACGTTGACATCGGCCTTGGGTGTCGCAGGTACCCCCATGGCCAGCTTCAAAGCGTCGCGCGCACGGGCTAGGCGCGACAACACCGTGCCGGGCGCGATCTCCAGCGCCTCGGCCATCTGGGCGGTGGGCATGTCGTCGAAATAAAACAGCACCAGCACCTCGCGGTGGATGGGCGCCAGGCGCGCGAGCGCCTTGACGACATCGAGTTTGTCGTCCAGCCCCGCGTCGGGCGCCGCTTGCTCGGGCTGCTCTTCATCGTCCAGCGACTGCATGCTGGGTGCGGCCTGGCGAAAGGCGGCGCGGCGCATGATCTGAAAGAGCCAAGCCCGTGCCAGCGCAGCGTCGCGCAGTTGCTCCCGGTGCTTCCAGGCGTTGGCAAAACAGTCTTGCACCACGTCTTCGGCAATGGCGCGCGAACCAGTGAGCGCCCACGCACTGCGCAGCAAAAAACGGTAGTGCTCACGCACCCATTGGTTATAGCGGGACTCGGCAGACTGGAACAGCATGGTGATCAAGAGCGCTGCATGGCTTGGTTCATTCCGTGGCGCTCATTGGTACTTTCCCTAGGGCTGTCGATCAAGGCCCCCGCGTCCCACCCAGCGACGGAAATTCCGCTTCCGCACCTTTGGCTGTGCGCTGCTGCAGGGTGTGCAGTCGGCGTTGCATGCTCTGGATCTCCACCGTCTGCCCGGCAATGATTTCCTCGGCCAACTGCCGGGTGACAGGATCGCGCCCATGCTGCAACACCAGCCGCGCCATGTCCACAGCGCCGGCGTGGTGCGGAATCATCATCGCCAGAAAGTCCTGGTCGGCCTGGCCTGCGTAGCCCGGGCTGTGCATGGCCTGCATCATGCGGGCCATCGATTCGTCCATATCCCGCTGGAATGCGCTGGTGTGCGCGGCGCTGGCGCCGTGGCTGGTGTGCGCGCCGCTCATGCCGTCTGGCCCTTCTCGCCCACACGCACGTAGACGAGGTTGATGCTCTTTTTGTTGCGCAGCGCGCCAGAGGGCAGCGTCAGATTGCCCAGGGGGATCTGCGCAATGAAGGTCGGGCGCAGCGGGTCGCTCACATCAAATGCACTGCACACGGTCTGGCCCGCGTTGGGCGTGCCGGGCAGCTCGTCCTGTTCGTGGGCCACATACAGCAGCGTGTTCTCGGGGTTGGTCCACAACCCGTGCGACTCGCGGCCACGGCTGGAGAAGGTGCCCACCACCTTGCGCTGTCCGCCCGGAGCGCTGCGGTCGATGATGGCGATCGGGCTCGACGCCACGCCGCCGGGGCCACCATCGTCGATGCGCGCCAGGCTGGCATAGACCACGCTGCCGCGCGCATTGCGCACGAACTCAACGTGGTTGGGCCGAGCGCCCATGCCGAGTGGCACGGTGTCGATCAGGTCGAAGCCACCCTGCGTCGAGCGGCAAGACACCGCATCAGCCAGCTTGTGCGAGAACCACACCTCGGCACCGTCGGGTGTGGTCTTCATGAAGGGCGTGAAGCCGGGTTTGTCCTGTGCGCTGATGTCCAGCGTGGTCAGCCGCTGCGGTTGGCTGTGGCCATCCGCGCCGGGGTTGACGCGGAACACGTCGATCTTCGACACCTTCTGGCTGGCCACAAAGGCCAACGTACCCTCACGGTTGAACCACACCTGCGCCGGGCCGCTCAGTGTGGGCAGGTATTGGCGAACCGCGCTGGAGCCCGGGCTGTCGGCCCCCTTGAGCTGGCGAACGGCACGATCGACGCCGACGATGGCAATACGGTCTTCACCGCGCAGCGTGACCCACAGCTCGCGGCCGTTGCGCGTGAAAGTGGGCTCGTGCGGTTCGCGGCCCAGCAGCAGGCCACTACTCAGGCGCTCGGGGTTGGTGGTGGGCCCAGACGCAGGGTTGGGTGTGTTGCCGATCACGCGGCGCTGCTCGGCGTCGATCAGATAAATGTTGCTGGAGCCGCGCCCGCTGGTGGCCAGCAGCCGGCCGTCGGGCGACGGCACCGCGCCGTGGGCGTCGATGCAGCCGTGGTACAGCGGCTTGTGGATCATCGCCGCGTGTGTCGGCGCCACGCCGGCGGTGACGTAGCGAAATGGAGGCCGCGGGTCTTCGTCGAAGCTGGTCAGGTTGATCGTGCTCTCGACGGTGTTCGTCTTCGGATCGATGACGACCAGCGTGTTGGAGTCTTCATTGGTGATGAAGACGCGGTCGCGCGGGTCGATGCCGGTGGCTGCGGCTCCCGCTGAAGCGCCGGACGGGGCCTGGGCATGTGCTGCGGGCAGCGCGCTGGCTGCCGCGGCGGCCAGGGTGTACTTGAGAATGTCGCGGCGTTGGGTGGTCATGTGTGCTTTCTGAGTTGGTGTGGAGAGTGATCGCTTGGGTCGTGGGCCGGGAGCCGCCGATGAACCACTGCCCAGCGCTTGCTTCAGGTCAAGAGCGCGGCTCGGGCCGTTTCATTCCCTGGGCATGCCGACAGCGCGGCGCGCCGACGCCGCCCTGGCCTTCAGCGCGGGGTGCCAAGTTGCCGATAGACCTCGGCCGACACCTGCGCCAGCACGCTGCGGTCGGCGTCGGACGACAGGGCGTAGCCGAAGGGACCGTCGACCCAGTAGAAGACATTGACCACACCTTCGCGTGCGAAGCGGAAGGCCGTGTCTGTGTTCTTCACGCTGGCCTGCAGTGCCTTGTCCGGCCCCGCGGCACTGCCCACGTCGGCGACATCGTTGGATACGTACAGCGTCAGTTTGCTGCCGAGCTCGTTGCGGTACATGAACTGCGCCACCGGCCCCTGGCCGCCCGGCAACAGGCGCCCGCCTTCCAGCGTATAGCCCTGGGCCTGCAGGTACGGCGGCTTCATCGGCGCGCCCATGCGCTTGGACAGCCAGGCCACGAGCTGGTCTTCGTGCGCCGCGTCCACCTCGACCGGGCGGCGCGGGTCGGGACTGTATACCGCGTGAGCCACCGCCGCGCGCTGCGCGAAGCCGCCCGCTGACGCCAGCGTCAGGCCGCGCTCGGCGGGTGCCGCGGCGGCCATGCGGCCGGCATCGTCGCCCCCCGCGGGCAGGCCGCCCCGCAAGCCCCAGCCTGTGGCGCCGCTGATGACGGCGATGGCGATCCCAGCGGCCAGGCGCTGGAGGTACCAAGGCGTCTGCGGCACGGCGCGCGGGCGCGCCGATTTCAGCAGGCGCTGCGGCGGCTGTTCATCCAGCACGGGATCGAACAAGGCGTGCAGTTCGCGCTTATGCGCCCGGTAGGCCTCCAAGCGCTGCGCGTCTTCAGGGCGTGCGGCCAGATAAGCGGCGATCTCGACCTGGCGCTCAGCGGGCAGGCGGCCATCAACGAACGCATGCAGGTCGGCCTCGGTGACCGGGGGAATGGACGGTGGCGGACGGTCGGTATTCATGGGTTGCTTCGCAATACATTCATTTGACGACTTTCAGCCGCACCGGTTCTGCGCGGCCTTCCATCAGGCCGCGCAGGCGCTCACGGCCTCGCGACAGGCGCGACATCACGGTGCCGATGGGGATACCCAGGGCCTGCGCCACATCGGCATAGGCCATGTCTTCCAGCGTCACCAGAAGAAGCACTTCCTTCTGCTCGACGGGCAGCAAGTCCAGTGCAGCCTGCAGATCCAGTACAGCCAGCCTGTCGGTTTGTGTCGGCGCCACCGGCACTTCGGGCGTGTCGTCGTCCATGGTCACGGTGTGCAGCCTGGGACGGCGCACGCCATCGACGTGCAGGTTGTGCATGATGCTGAAGAGCCAGGCGCGCATGTCGGCCACGCCGCCCCACAGGTTCGACTTGGCCCAGGCCCGCTCCAGCGTGTCCTGCACCAAATCGTCGGCGTCGTCACGGTTGTTCACCAGTGCGCGCGAATAGCGGCGCAGGCGCGGCACCCAGCTCAGCAGGCTTGCGTCGTCTTGCATCGGGGGGTCGTGGCCTGAGGGTCTGGACGGAAGTCGACAGCAAATGTCATTCCTTGATGATGTGCCAGACGTCTTTGAAGTTGTCGCCGGCGCGGTCGCCGGGCTTCTGGTCGGCCTGGTAGGTGTACACCGGCTTGCCCTTGTAGGCCCACTGGCGCGCACCGTCGTCGCGCATGACGATCGTGTATGCACCGGCGGGTTGGTCGCTGGCGGCGGCCATCGCGGGCGGCCACAGCGCGGCGCAGCCGCCGTTGCAGGTGCTTTTGCCGCTGCCTGCCACGTCCTTGTCGAAGGTGTAGAGCGTCATGCCCTTGGCGTCGACCAGCGCGCCGTTGGCGAGCTTGGCCGGCGCGTCGGCAGCCATAGCGCCGGTGAGTGGTGCCGCGAAGGAAGCCGCTGTGATCAGCAGCGCGGCCAGAGTCGAAAGGTGCTTCATGGGGTTGTCCTTTAGGGTCTGGTGGAGAGTAGCCACGCTGCGTGCCGTTCAGTAAGCCGCAGCCACCGCCAGCTTGGGGTCGATCTGCCAGGTTTCACTGACGATCTTGCCTTCACGGAACGTCAGCACGTAGCGCACCTTGATGGGCATCTTGCCTTCGAAGACGACGTTGGCCGAGACGGTGGCGCCCTTGGGGTTGGCCGATTCTTCAATCTGGCCGACTGTGAGCTTCAGTGGGCCGACGGCCTTGCCGAACTTCTCCCAGGTGCCGCGAATGGCATCGGTGGTGGCATAGGTGCCGTCGAGTGGGCCGCCTACCCAGTTCAGCTGGGCCTGGTCGGCATAGGCACGCATGACGATCTGGGTGTCGCCCGAGGCGATGGCCTGGAAGTGCGTGCGGGCGTCGTCGCTGGGGGCGGCGAAGGCGCTGCCGGAGGCGAGCGTCAGGGCGGTGGCGGCGAAAGCGAAAGTCTTGAACATTGTGGGCTCCGATGAAGGGTTGGTGTGAAGTGAAGGGGGGTGAGTGCTGGACGAAGGGTCCGATAGGTCCCGACAAAAGAGCAGACGGCGTCGGCATGCGGTCTATTCCAGAGCGTGCAAAGAAATTTAGGGTCAGGGCCCTGGGCCGTGAATTCGAGGCTTCAGCCCAGCAGGGCCGGCACCCAGCGGTTGATGAGCGCGCCTCCGACGATGAGCCAGCCGAACAAGATCAACGCCAGCAGCAGCGGCTTGGCCCCGGCCTTGCGAATGGCGCCGATGTGCGTGGCCAGGCCGAGCGCAGCCATCGCCATCGCCAGCAGCGCGGTGTCAATCTCGATCGTCACTGCCACCACCGACGCCGGCAGCCATTGCAGCGAATTGAGCAACACAACCGCGACGAAGCCGAAGGCGAACCAGGGCACAGCGAGTTGACCCTTGGCGTGAGCATGCTCTGCCTCCACCAGGGCTTGCAGGGTGCTGTCGCGCGCCAGCCAAGCCGACAGCATCACCAGGAACGGCGCCAGCATCATTACTCGAACCATCTTCGCGATGACGGCCGAGTTGGCTGCGTCCGGGCCCACCGAACGTGCTGCGGCCACCACCTGGGCCACCTCGTGGATGGTCGATCCGACGTAGATGCCGAACCCGTTGGCGCCGCCGGGGATCAGCGCCCAGTGCCGGTTCAGCTCGAACAGCGCCGGGTACAGGAAGATCGCCAGCGTGCCGAACACCACCACCGTGGCCACCGCCACCGTGACCTGCTCGGCGCGCGCCTTGACCACCGGCTCGGCGGCCATCACCGCAGCAGCGCCGCAGATGGCACTGCCAGCGCCGATCAGCATCGCCGTCTTGCGCTCCAGGCCCAGCCAGCGCGTGCCGATGAGGCAGGCCAGTGCGAAGGTCGAGCCCAATATCATTGTGTCGATGGCGACACCAGCTATGCCAACATGGTCAATGTCCTGCACGGTGAGCCGCAGGCCGTACAGCACCACGCCCAGGCGAAGCAGGTTCTGCTTGGAGAAGTTGACGCCGGCGCCGCTGGCTACCGCCCAGCGCGGGGCCCACGGGTAAACCGTGTTGCCCACGATCATGCCCAGCACGATGGCCAGCGTCAGCGCACTGAAGCCATGGTCCTGCAGCCAGGCGATGCGGCCCAGCGCGATACCGGTGGCAGCCAAGGCGCCGCTCAGGGCCAGGCCGGGGAGCATGCGTGCGAAAGCCGATGCAGAGGCCGATGTGCGTGGCTCAGGAAGTACGTTGATGGTCATGCTGCTTGCCTCCGGTTGAAGTTCATGAGGACGAAGCTTCCGGCTTCATAGATGACCCGTCAAACGGGTTGTATCGCTAAGATGTACCCATCTGATCGCTTTGCAAACAAATCCGCCATGAATACCCTTCGCCTCACGCTGCGACAGCTGCAGATCTTCGTGGCGGTTGCGCGCAGCGGCACTACCACGGCAGCCAGCGCCGAGATCGCGCTGTCGCAGTCGGCCACCAGCTCGGCCGTGAATGAACTTGAGCGGCTGCTGTCGCTGCGCCTGTTCGACCGCGCGGGCAAGCGCCTGCTGCTCAACGACAACGGCCGTGCGTTACTGCCGCGGGCCCTGGCGCTGCTGGACGGTGCCGCCGGCATCGAGTTGATGTCCCGCGATGGCAGCGCCCAGGCGCAGTCGCTGCGCATCGGCGCCAGCACCACCATCGGCAACTATGTGCTGCCCAGGCTGCTGGCCCGTTTTGTCGCAGCGCAACCGGGCCATGCCAGTGCCTGGCGCTCAAAGGTCGTGATCGGAAACACGGCGGCCATCTGTGACGCGGTCGCTGCGTTTGAACTGGACGTGGGCCTGATCGAAGGGCCTTGCCACCAAGCGGCGCTGGCCGTCACGCCATGGCACCAGGACGAGATGGTGGTCGTTACATCGCCCGACAGCGCGTGGGCACGAATGAGCCTGGCCGGCGAGCGGGTGCCAATGCGGACACTGCGTGAAGGGGTCTGGCTGGTGCGTGAGTTGGGCTCGGGAACGCGCGAGGCCACCGACCAAAGTCTGCTGCCCCACTTGCGCTCCTACCGTCGAAGCATCGAGCTGGGAAGTTCGGAGGCGATCAAACATGCGGCCGAGGCGGGTATGGGGGTGGCCTGCCTTTCGTCGTGGGTCGTGAGCGACGCTTTGGAGGCCGGCCGCCTGTGCCGCATCGCCACGACCTTGCCGCGGCAGCTCCGACAATCTCACCTGGTCGTGCATCGCGACAAACAGCCCACCGCTTCGCTGCTGGCATTTGTCGACCAGGTATCTGGCGCCGAGAAAACGGCGCCATGAAATGTGACTCCATCGAGGTCAGGCCTGAGCAGCTCGCCAGTCGGCGCTCAAGCTTATCCACGCACCTTCAACGAGATTCACGGCAGGCTCACCTGCACAAATGCCGGATGCGGATGGCGAGGTCAAGACTGCCGCATATCCACATACCGCACGCGATGTCTTGGGCATTGCGATCCAACGGCCACCCCTTGTCTCCTTCTTTATTTGCGGCGAGAGCAATGATCAGAATGTTGCAACAGCATCAGGTCAAAGTGAACTATTGCCCGTCTATCACGCACTTTGAGGAGCACTGGGAACCCGGGTGGCGGGTATTGCGCTACGGACACTGAAGGACCAAAAGAAGTGATTCGCCCTCCCTGCTGGCGCTTGAAGAAGGCCTGCCCAGGGTCCGGAACACCGTTTCGTCCGTGACGCAAAGGGCCATTCCAGAACTTTGCACTTCGCTACAGTGCCGAACGACCGGTACAGGTAATCGATCGGTCGCTTGAGATCCTGACCGGTGAGCGACCGCTTGCGGTGGCGCCCATGGACTCTGCCGTCGAACCTAAGTGGCAGCAATCAGTCTCGAGCTGCCCTTGGAGCCTGGCCTTCGGCTTCGCAGCGGTTGCTGCAAGTCACCCTCGTGCTGCGGCCTAGCACTATCGGTCGGGAGCGGAAGTTCACAGAGTGACAACCAATGACCGGTCCAGAGCTTGCCTTTCAGCGGCAGGCACATTACATTTTCACGAAGCACTACGTGCTGTAGGTTTCACGGTTTACCTGCTTTGCTGTATGTGGGTTTGTCTGGAGACTTCTTAGGTGGTCTGATTGCCTTTGCCTCCACTTTGAAAGTGGAGTTCAAACTCGAACTCGAAGCGAAAGCCAAGAAAGGAGTCAAGAAATGAAGGTCAAAAAGGTTCATTTGAAATGCGGTTGGAACGGCGCCAAGTCTCTGGGGGTTAAGGCAAAGGACCACTGAAAGAAGTTAAGGACAAGGGGCATGCAGCTGGGTAAAAGCAGACTCCCCCGCCATTCTGGACGCCTCCGCATGGAGGCGTCTTTGTTTTGTTGTCTGCAGGACGCTCACGCGTCTGATGCGTCGCCAGACAATCACCTCAACTCCCGCTCTGCCTTGTTGGTAAGTACCGCAGGCGTCGTTGATTCCAAGCGCTCAGATGACTGAAGAAGCGAACATCCGCGAGATCTCAAGGCGTACTGGCCTGGCTCGCAACACCGTGAAGAAGTCCCTGCGGGCGGGCGATGAAGATCCCCGCTACGCCAGACGTGCAAGCTCCAGCAGGTCCGATCCATTCGCCGACAAACTCTCAACCTGGCTGTCGATCGAGGCAACAAAGTCGCGCAAACAGTGGCGCACTTTGCTGCAGCTCCACACAGTCCAGAACCTGACTTTCGAAACTGCCATCCACATCTAAGCATGGGCGCAGCAACCAAGCGACGCAAAGCATTTCTTGCACAGCACTCGATGTGCGCGTTCTGTGGCGGCGGAAGTCCCGCAACAACAGTAGAGCATTGCCCACCGAGGGCACTGTTCCAGGATCGACAGTGGCCCGAGGGCTTCGAGTTTCCGTCTTGTGAACCGTGCAACCTTGGCACAGACGATCAAGATCTCGTCGTCGCGATGTTGGCTCGAATGGACCCGTTTGAAGAGAAAGGGGACAGGGACGGCAAGTTGGTCGGCCTGATGAAAGCCGTGAACCGTCAAAAGCCGGACTTGTTTCGCAAGATGCTGCCGAGCGCAGCCCAGGCGCGTCAGCGCAATCGTGAACTTGGCATCGTGCCTGGGCCTGGTCAAACGCATCAAGAGGTGGCCGGCGTTAGCGTCCCAGAAGAGTTCCACAACGCGGTATGCACCCTTGGCCGAAAGTTGGCAAAGGGCGTCTTCTATCGTGAAACGGGACGTGTCTTCCCAACTGACGGCTGCCTTCTCCTCAATTGGTTCACCAACACCGATCTCGTGAGACACGGGAAGTACCCCATGTTCGAACTGTTGAAGGACATAGGCGGAGACGCTCCGCCTGTTCAACGAGGGGCTACCTACTTGGGCGACCAGTTCGAATACAAACTGACCTTCTCGCCCGATACAAATCTCCTTGCCCTGCAGGCTCGCTTCGGCAATGCGTTTGGCCTAGTTGTGTTCGGTTCCTGCGTCCCAAGCCTCCTGGAATCAATCGTTGATCGCCTACGAACTAAGACAGGGAAGGACGGCCCATTTGCCGTGCTCCATTCTCCTACTCTGCCGCACTTTGACGCCAGCAGTGGGGCCTAACCCTCGGTCGAGGCGAGGCCCAACGGCGAGCCAACCCGCCCGCTTCCAGGCGGGGTCTTACATCCTTCCAGCGGGCGGGTTGGCTCGCCGTTGGGGCAGCCTCACCTCGACCTCCTCGAATCCTCCGCGTACTAGCGCCCTGCTCTGACAATTTCTCCCACTACGGGTCGAGATACTTGCGCCACTGCCACACACGAATGTCTTCGAAGCTCGATCCTCCCCGAGCTTCTCCTCCGCAAAGCGGTTAGCCCGCTTCGGCGGGTTTTCTTTTGCCCAGCCGGAATGCCAGCGTGCGCCACCATCCTTGCGCGGCCGGGGCACCTGCATACCCCCTCCCGTATCATGTCCGTGTGGACCACCCGACGCTCTTGCGCCACCCTGTACCGGATGGACTCCCCTTTCCCGTTGAAACGGTTCTGGAGTTATCAGCGACAGCCTACGGAGTCGAGCAGCGAGGCGACTGGTGGATCGTCCGTATTGCGGCGACCGGTGAACCTATCTATCAGGGGCCAGGACCCGTCGAAGTGTTTGTGTCGCCGGTGCTGTTCTGATGGTGGAGCATCCGACCCTGCTCTGGCACCCCATCGCCGGGAGACGGCAATACACCGAGCGAGTGCTGCAACTTGAGCCCGATGCCTATCATGCGATCCAAGTGCGCGAGTGGTGGATCGTGATCGTGATTGCCACCGGTGAGGTGGTGTATGAAGGCTCGGGTCCGGTAAAAGTGTATCGATCGCCCGTGCCTTTGTAGGCCTCAGCAGGGATGCGCTCCGGCGAGTTTTCTTTTCCCATCGCAATGCCCGCCGCACGTCGGCCGGGCTCAAAAGAGTGCATGGGCAACTGTATATTAATACAGTGTTCTACGAAGTTATCGTACTCCGTCGTAACGAGAGGCGCCTGCACCCCAAGGAGTGGCCGGCACCTGAGTTTGGCCGCATTTCCATGGCCACCTGGAGTCCTGGTCGTACGTCACTGCTGAGGACTGCACGGGTAGCGACCCTATACCAGCCAGCCGGATTGATGCAACGCCCCGTCATGATCTTGATCGAACCGCGAGTTACCCACTTGCCCATCGACGGAGAGGTCTGGCAAGGCACCCAGCTGCAAACGACGGACAAGGGCATCGAGGAAATCGAGCAGGCATGGCTTGTGCGCCCGCGAGGCAATGACAGCCAGCCTTTGCCACCGTTTGATGTGAAGCTCTGGAATGAGATTCGCAGTAAATCTGGGGACAGGCCAGAGCCACCAGTGGGCAAAGGCTGGCTCAAGCCCGAGCGGAGCTATCCACCTAGAGCGCGCATCCGATGATCGACGTCATCTCAAAGCAACGTAGGTGTGGATTGCACCGAAGGCCCGGCGTCAAACACCTCGACCGGCGCCAGCCGGAGCAAGGCATGCGCATCCTGAACAGTGCCCCCCAGCCACTGGTCGACGTCGGTCTGCTCGATCGGGATGACACTGCGCTTGTCCTGCTTGTCCATCGGCAACGGCAGCTTTGTGGCTGGGTCCAAGTCGGGCCGATGCATCCGCTTCATGAGAGGGTGACTGTTGGCGTGCGGCGTGAGCATTGTGTAGCTCTCAACCTCTTCGCCCGTGGCAGCGTCCTTCCAGACGTTCCACAGCCCAGCAAGGCCCCAGGGCTCGCCATCGGCACGGCGGAAGCGCCACCACTCGTTCTTTCCGGTTTCCCAGTTGGGTTCATCGAACCAGTCGGCAGGGATGATGCAGCGCTGCCCGCGCGCCCAAGGGTGCTTGTAGCTGGCCTTCTCGGTCAGCTCTTCGGATCTCGCGTTGTTTGTGGCGTACTTGATGTCGGCGGTTTTGGAGAACCATGGAATGAGGCCCCAGCGGCCGATTGCCAGCTCGCGCGAGTACCCCGCGTCATCACGCGCACGCCGAAGGAAGGGGCCGGGCTTGCGAGGTGCAACGATGCCGCCAGGCCATTCCAGCGGAAGTTGATTCGCCGGCCGCCAATGCTTGCGGACGTTGGCCTCTTTGGTGCTGCCGTATAAGTTGCACATGTAGAAAGGATACTGCCATGTTCCAACCTGAACGTGTCGCCGCCGACAACGACGCCATAAGCCAAGCCTTCGATGTCATTGGCATTTTTGGGCGCTCAACGAAGTCCTTGCGCACGCTCGACCTCTGGATCAAGGGCGATCCCGGCGTCCATGCCAGAGCCAAGGAATGGCTCGATTCAGACTCTGAGTACCTTCTGTTCTGGCGCGTGAGTGAGGGTCCTGCTGCGATGATGTTCTGCGACAGCAAGGAACTGCTCTTAAAGGAAACCCTTGGGCAGGTGATGAAGGCCGCCGAACATCCGAAGACGGCTCTCTTGATGAGCCTCACGGGCACCGAGATCGACAAGCCTGCAGAAGACGCATGGGGCGCACGAGGCGGCTTGGTGGCGCAGTGGTAACTGGGGTCAGCGTGAACTTTCCTCCAGGACACCCAACGCTGCTGCGCCATCCCATCCCTGACGGGTTGCCGATGCCGGCTGAGACCGTGCTGGATCTACCTGCTACGGCGTACTTCATCGAGCATCAAGGGGACTGGTGGATCGTGCGCATCGTGGCCACCAATGAGGCCGTGTATCAAGGCCCGGGGCCGGTGGCCGTGTTTGTCTCGCCGGCGCCGTTTTGATACGTTTTACCAGCACACGGCGGGAGGGAGATGCCAGGGGTTGGAGTGCAGTGATGGAGGCTGTCCTCAATCATGACGGAATGGCTCACGGGAACAGCCGGAGACAGTAGCCTGGCGAAAGGCAATGGGTCAAGCATTGCGGGGCTTCAAGCGATCCGTGAAGTTGTCCCTCTCGAACAATTGATTGATCAGGTCAGCACACTTTTCAATGTGCCCTACGCAGTCAGGCGTCAAGAACGTGGAGCCATGCGCAGATTCGTTTCGCAGCGTAGGAAGAACGACAAGGAGTGATTTGCAGTAGGGATTCGCCGGACTTGGATCATCAAGGTGGCGAAAGCCTGAGTCTTTGAGAAGGCCCGCGTTCACTGCCTTTTTGAGAAGCCAAGCAAGTGACTTCCCTACAGATTCAGGGAATCGCTGCTTCAGCGCAAGCTCGATCACCGCATAGGTCTTCATCTGCACCTCAGGTGCCATCGCATAGTGGAAGAAGTAGTAGAGCGCCATATTTCTGGCGACGTTGAACTGTCCTCGGACGCCTTCTGGTACACCTTCATGAAGCTCGATGCTGCCTAGCTTGGCGTGCAACTTTGGCAACGAGATCAGAAAACCGGTAACGCTGGACAATGCACGATGAGCTTCATCGACAGTTGTGATTTCGTCGAATGTTTTGAACTGCTCCATGTCCGTATCAGCACCCGCCGTAGTTCTTCTTGCCGCTCTTGGTGATGGTGTACGTCCCACCGCGTGGGCCTGTGTAGCAGGTTTTCCCACTAGGCGCTGAGTAGTTCGCGCTCGGAGTTGGGGCAAAGTTGTAGGTGTTCGCAGGGGCAGTCTGCGCAGGAGGGCGGTACACCGACTGCGGAGCTGCAATAGGTGCGCCAAGTGCAGCGTTCTGATTCGCTGCGCGCAGGCATTCAAGCCGCTTCGAAGCGGGCTCTAACGCGTTGCAGGCCTCCAGCAATACGGCCGGCACTTGCGCCGCGACCGCTCCAGCAAACAGGCCCAAGAGTATGACCAGGTAGCGCGGCATGCCCTACTCCACGTACTGAATGACCGCAAAAGTCGCGAAGTTCTTGCGGGCCGCTATCGTGGTGGCGCTGCCGGTTACACGGGTGGTCGAGCCGAGCGTGTGGGCACTCGCGAAGCCCGAAGTCTGATACCCCATGATCTGCGACTGGCTGTTGATCTTGATCACCGCCTGGCCACCAGCCTCGCGAGCCTTCTTCACTATGTCGCCTAGAAGCTGCCCCATTGGAATGATTCCACCCGGCCGCTCGTCCTCTATCAGACCGATCAGTTTGAACCTGCGGGGAGGGTCGCCGTTCTCCCAGATGTCCATTCCATCGACAACGACACGAGTGCCGCCATTGCCCTCGACGACATTGCCTCGGCCCTCATAGGCCTTGAATTGCGTGGACGCACAGCCCACAAGCAGCGCGAGCAAGGCGATGGACGAGATGATGGATCGGCGCATGAAGTCTCCTCCGAAAGAACTTCACGCGAGTCTAGGCGGCTGGACGTGCAAACAGGGTGAGGAGTTACCGGGATCGCAGCAGCATTTGCAGGCTACCCTGTGAGCAAAATCACGGGTTCCCGCACGGTGCATGAGCGAGGCTCGCCAACCCCCGGGCACTTTGAATGCTGAGTGATCGATCCAGACTGCTCTCGGACACGCGCGCCAAACTAACACGGGGGCCGGACTCGATGACTCCCTTCTCCGACCTCTGTAAAACTTCAACGCTTCTTTCCGGACGCCTTGACCAGCATGCGCAGCACGCGCGGATTCGCACCATTCAGCTCATGGACGCCATCGCCCAGCTGCAGTAACGGCACCGCAGAAAACTCGCCGACCCACTTGGCCACCGCAGCTGAACGACTCACGCCACCATGGCAGTGCACAACGAGGCGCACTTGTTCAGGCGACGCGTGGTGCCTGTTGATGAACTCAACGATTCGCTGCGCGTCGATGAGTTCAGGCGCCTTTTCTTCGTCGTGCTTGCAGATCACTTTGTGCTCCTCCTCCGACATCTGGTCCGGCCAGTCCGGCTCCCCTGGTTTCTCGAAGGTGTCCACGAAGTACAGGATGAGATCGTCCTTGAACCGGTGGAGGTGGTCGGGCCGGTTGTGTTCTTCGAACTGGTCAAGGATCGAGATGATCACAGTGTCCGATCCTGGCTCGAGCTTGCTCGCTTCCCGCACCCCCATGAAAAGCACTTCCTTCAACATCTGACCGCTCCGTGCTGGTGTCAATGAATGCCTGCCGATCAGTGCTTGAGCTGAGGACCCATGTTCAGCTTTGCCCACACCGCCAGGTAGCGTGTCAGGAACTCCTTGAGAGCCCGCATGTTGGGCACCTTCACGTTGGCAGGTGGCTCGATGGACGCGAACACTTCTTTGGGCAGATGCCAGTCCTGGGCGATGTCTTCCAGCGCAAAGGGGATGGCCTTGTGGATGTCGTCGGCCGAAGGACGTCCGAAATCCAGGATCGTGAACCGCGAGCGCAGCGCATTCGACAACCAGGTCAAGTCGTTGGCTGTGGCGATGAACACCATCCCCGTGAGATCGCAATCCGTCTGCAAGAAGGAATCAAACCAACGGCGTGCGCTTTCTGGCTCCAGCAAGCCCAGGAGAAAGCTTGAAAGCGGCGGTGTGTGGTGCGCACCGTCAATGGCCTTGTCAATCTCGTCCAGCAAAACGAGAGCGGATGCCGACTTGTCGTTCAACAGCGGTTCGAGCAGCACAGAGGGCTGGCCAGATGCCCACCCACGGGCGGTACCAGTGAGAGAGCGGATGTCGGACATGCCGCCCAGGCCGATGGCCCGGAACTCCAGGTCCATCTCTTCTGCAAACCGTCGGGCGAACCGGGTCTTGCCCACGCCGGGCGGGCCCAGCAGAAGCACGGGGCGCAGGTGGAACTGCAGTGCACCGAACTGGCGGCGCGTGATGAGCTCGTCAAAGATGGTCCCGATCGCAACACTGGCCCAAGGAAACTCGGCGAGCAGTTTGGCCTGGATTTCTTCCAGCCGGGGTACATCGGGCAGGATGGCTACGGGCTGCGGCGACTCCAAGGGCTTGAAGCGCTCCAAAACGGCCTTGTCACCTGTGTCGTTGGCCGGAGGCACCGGTCCCCAGACGACGATGCGATGCGGGGCCTTCGGCTCGTTGGAGGGATGTGCCGATAAGGCGCTCGCCGTGGGATCCAGGACTTGCTTGCCTGCGCCTGGGCCATTCCTTGCGGCACTTACTGCGTCGTTGGCGTCGGTGAGCCGCTTGAGGACCGAGTCGTACAAACTGCGCTGCAGCGGATCCATCTTGGCGGCGCCGGCCGATTTCATTTTGGCCAGAGGATCCTGGACGGCGGCAGACCTCAGCACCATCCAGTATGCCCAGACCGTCGTCGTGTGAAACTCCAATCGGTCCCACGCTGCCCACTCCTTGTTCATCGGCCTGCCGTACTGAACGAACAAGCACAGCAACTCCGCAGCCTTGAAGCACTCCATGTAGCCCAATGGGGTTTCTCCGCGCCACATTAGCTTCTTCAGCAACTCCAAAGAGCGCTCAAGGCATGGCCACAGGGAACGGTCGACCAAGTGGCCGACCGGCAGTTCCCTCGCGTGCTTTGTGAGGATGAAGATCCTCTGTGTGGACTCTCTTGACTCCCGGCGGTGGATCATCATGGCGCTGGCTCTGATGTGGGCGACGGCAAAGGCGTGAAGCAGACTCACCGACCAGGGCAGTCGGTCCAGGAGCCGGAAGAAGTCGCTCATGAACACTTCGACGTTCAAGTCCTCAGCGTGCCGCCAAAGCCACACACCGGTGCATCGGATGGCGGCGCAGCGCAGCGTTTCGCTGCCCTGCGGATCAAGCGCCTGGCAGACGTGCTGTTCCAGTTCGAACAGATGCGAAGGTGCCCCATGAGGGAAGGGCATTGCCAGGAGAAGGGGGTGCCGTAGCTCGATTGGGAGTTCGGCGAACAGGGCTTGCGCCCTGGTGGGAATGACGGATTCCGGGTGTGCTGTTTCCATGCTGCTCTCCACAAGAACGTTGCGGTTCAAGCTGCGCAGCAGCCTTCGGAGAGCAACCAACAGGGCGGGGAATCGATGAGATGTCCGCCCGCTTGAGACGCACTTTACGACCCCGCTGGTCCGGCGGCAAGCCCCGTACCCCCACTTTCCAGCCAACGCACTTGCGTATGAAATATCAGGGTGCGACGTGCGGTTTTCTGCTGCGGGATCCTCCATAGGGAGCAAGCCAAATCATTGACCGCTCGTCAGTTGAAAATGATTTTGCCCTCGATCAGTGTCCTGACGACAGCGCCACGCGAACTGTGCCCCGCTAGCCACCCACCAAGCTGGTTGCCTGCAAAACATGTATGCCCGTACCCTCGAAGAGCGAGAGACGGTTGTGCAGCGCATGCGGCCTGGCGACGGCGCTCTGCGGGCCCTTGTTTTGCCGAAGTGTTGAACGACTGGTTTTTCTTCAAGCTGGCGTTCGAGAGCCGCACCTCGAACGGCAGCGACAGTCTGGAACCGTCGGCCAGTCGTCAGAGGTCGTCAGTGCAGCGATTGCTGCCGGCTGAGCCAACGCACCGAACGTGCGATCTGCACCAAATTGCAGTCATTCAGTCGTTGGTCATGAAGGTCTACGGCTTGCAGGCAGCGGTGCCACGGCTAGACTGCCGCAATCGGCCAGAAGCGGACATCTAGCACTAGCCAGTATGTACAGCCCTTTAGTCACCGCGCTTGTCATCGTCGCCTTCGGCCCTGCAGCCGCACCGTCGCTCATGCCCCCCGCGCCCGAGATCAATGCGCCCGGCCGCTACCGCCGCATCGGGGAACGCGCATCGGATCTGAGCTCGCTGCAGAAGAAGGCCAGGCCCCGGCGCCTCGGACACCTCATCAAGTTCAGCACCGACGTCAACCGCGCCGTCGACTTTTACACGCGCGTGCTGGGCATGCGCCTGACTGACCGCGCCGGCGACATCATCGCCTTCGTGCGCGGTTGCGCCGGTGGCGACCACCACATCATGGCGTTCGCCAAGAGCACCCACACGGGCCTGCACCATGTGAGCTTTGAAGTGGGCGATGTCGACGAGATCGAGATCGGCGCGCAGACGCTGATGCGGGCGGGCTACAAGGACGGCTGGGGTCTCGGGCGCCACCTTGGTGGCTCCAACTACTTCCACTACATCCGCGACCCTTGGGACAGCCTGGCGGAGTATTTCTGGGACATCGACATCATTCCCGAGGACGACGCGGACTGGAAACCGATGGACATCGGGATCGAGCAGATCAGCGCCGTGTGGGCGACGACACCACCGCCGCCCGAGTTCCCAATGAACTTCGAGCCGGTGTGACATGAACGACACGCCCGTGCCCGATCTGCTTCGCGCCATGTTGAACAAACCGCTCTATGTGGCGCTTCGTCAACCGGCCGATCTGTCGCGCCTCTCCGAACTGCTGCCTGCGCACCTGGATTGGACCATCGCCGCCGAGCGGCGTGGCGAGCTGTTCGCTTCGGGTCCGTTCGCGGCCGACGGCGTGACGCCGGGCGCGCTCGGGGGACTTTCCATCCTCCGGGCCCAGTCCGTCGAGGACGCACAACGGCTCCTGCAGGCAGACCCTTTCATCCGTGAAGGTGTCTACACAGTGGACGTGAAAAAGTGGATGTTGATGGAAGGTGGTCTCACGCTCACCGTCCGCTTCTCCGACCGTTCGGCCAACCTCTTCTGACCCTCTGATCCGAATTCCGACCCGCCCGTCAGACGGCGGTCTGGGCGAAGCCTTGCCTGCCCGCAACCGCTCCCCCTGTTCCTGCCCAGCACACCTCGCCTCATATGAAGTACCAACTGTTCACCTATGAACTCGAAAACCGCCTCGGCAACCCCAAGGCCGGCATCGCGATAGGCGACAAGCGTTTCGACCTGTCCGGATTGGCCACCCACCTCGGCCTGGGACGACTGGTCGACCGCGGTGTCGATCAACTGCTCGAAGACTGGGAGGCGTCGCAACAGCGTCTGCGCGACATGGCCAGGCGCGTGCCCACGCTGACGGGCAGCCTGCCCTCCCGATGGGGCATGCGCGGCAGCGAAGACCTGGGCAACGGCTTGCGTGCCGTGTTCACCCTTGAACAAGGTTTCGCGCCCGACTCCGGCGTGCTAGGCCAGGGCCGGACATTCGGCCGCCAGGCCTTCGTCGGGCTTGCGGGTTCATGGGGTTCCATCACCTTGGGGCGGCAGTACACGATGCTGTTCTGGTCCCTGCTCGACGCGGAGGTGATGGGCCCCAACGTCTACGGCCCGGGCTCGCTCGACAGCTACATCCCGAACGCGCGCGCCGACAACGCCATCGCCTACCGTGGCACCTTCAACGGCCTGACCCTGGGCGCCACGTACAGCCTGGGCCGGGACGCCGTGAACCTGGGCCCGGGTCCCGCGGGCACCAATTGCGCGGGCGAGAACGCGGCCGACAAGGAGGCCTGCCGCGCCTGGTCCGTGCTGGCCAAGTACGACGCCGCCAGCTGGGGCGCCGCGTTGGCGGTCGATCGCCTCCGGGGCGGCCCGGGCGCCTTCGCGGGGTTGACCGCGAGCCACTTGGGCGACTCGCGGGTGTCGGCCAACGGGTATGTGAAGCTCGGCGCCACGAAGCTCGGCGGGGGCGTGGTCCGTCGCAACAACGACGCCAGCCCGACGCCCGAGAGCGACCTCTGGTACGTGGGCGTCACGCACCCAGTCACACCCCAGTTCATCGTCGATGCGCAACTGGCCCGCCTGAACATCAAGGACAGCGCCAACCAGGCCACGCTGCTGGCGCTGCGCGGGTCCTACCTGCTGTCCAAGCGGACTCTGGTCTACGCCACCGCGGGCCGACTGGCGAACGACGGCACGCTGGCCCTCTCGGTCAGCGCCGGCGCGCCCGGCAGCAACCCCGTCGCGGGGGATTCGCAAACCGGTGTGATGCTGGGCATCCGGCACGTGTTCTGAGGGTTCGCGTCGCACAGACCACGCTACAGCTGCATGGCGAAGGTGCGACGCGCCACCTCCAGCTCGGGCAGCAGCTTGTTGACGACATCGTCGCGGGACATGCGCTTGGTGGACACCGCCAGGCTCATGGCGCCCAGCAGCTCGCCCTTGGCGCTGCGCACCGGCACCGCGATCGATCGCAAGCCCAGCTCCAGCTCTTCTTCGACGACCGCGTAACCGCACTGCCGCGCGGCGCGCACCTCCTGCATCAGCAGCCCGAGGTCGGTCACGGTCTTGGGCGTGAGCGCGTGTCGCGTGGTGCGCTGCAGGCGCAGTTCGACCTCTTCGTCGGCAAAGCCCGCGAGCAGCACGCGACCGGTGGCTGAACAGAACGCGGGCAGGCGCGCGCCAATGCCCAGGCCGAACGACAGACTGCGCCGCTGCGTGGAACGGGCGACGAACACCACGAAAGGCGAGTCGAGCACCGCCAGCGACGCCGACTCGCGCGTGCGCTCGCTGGTGATTTCCAGAATGGGCTGGGCCACCTTCGTCAGCGGGGTCGAGTTCACGTAGGCGTGCACCAGCCGCAAGGTGCGCGGCTCCAGGAAGAAGTGCCGCCCCGACGCGCGGGCATAACCCAGCTTGACGAGAGTGAGCAAGGCGCGCCGCGTGGAGGCCTTGCTGTGCCCCGTGATGTCGGCCGCCTCGCTCAGCGTCAGCGGTGAATTGCTCGCACCGAACGCCTCGATCAACAGCAGGCCTTTCTCCAGGCCCATCACGTATTCCTTGTCGACCGCCGTCGCCGTGGCGGCATCCGCAGCACCCATGTTCCACCTCTGAAGAAGTTCGGTATCCGAACAATTTATCGCATCTCGTTGACGCGTGGCAAGCCCGAAAAATACATTCAAGTCCAACGCACGGCCGCATGACCGCACCGTGAACCCCACATCCAACAAGACACAAAGATCATGAGCGTCAGCGCCCCATTGACCTTCTGGCCCCCCGGAAATCTCACCCGCGTTCCCTACCACCTGTACCAGGCGCCGGCCGTGCTCGACGCCGAGCAGAAGCAGGTGTTCGAGGGGGCGACCTGGAACTACCTCTGCCTGGAAGCGGAGCTGCCCGCGCCCGGCGACTACCGCACGACGTTCCTGGGCCGCATGCCGGTGGTGGTGGCGCGCGACAGCGACGGCGAGATCTACGCATTCGAAAACCGTTGCTCGCACCGCGGCGCCCTGATCGTGCTCGACGACGGTGGCAGCGCCCGCGACTTCCAGTGCGTGTACCACGCGTGGCGCTACGACCGCCAGGGCAACCTCAAGGGCATCGCGTTCCAGAACGGCGTGAATGGTGAAGGCGGCATGGACCCGGCCTTCTGCATGAAGGACCACGGCCCGCGCAAGCTGCGCACCAGCGTGTTCTGCGGCCTCGTGTTCGGCAGCCTGAGCGACGACGTGCCGGACCTGGAAGACTACCTCGGCCCCGACATCGCGCGCGGCATCTCGCGCGTGCTGCACAAGCCGGTGCAGATCCTGGGCCGCTTCAAGCAGACGTTGCCCAACAACTGGAAGCTCTACGTGGAGAACGTGCGCGACACGTACCACGCGAGCCTGTTGCACGTGTTCTTCACCACCTTCAAGCTCAACCGCCTCTCCCAGCGGGGCGGCGTGGTGGTCAGCGACTGCGGTGGCAACCACATCAGCTTCTCCGCGATCGATCCGGCCGCCGAGCAGGGCGATCACTACAAGGCCGAGGAGCTGCGCTCCGAGAAGGACGACTTCAGCCTGCAGGACGTGACGCTGCTCAAGGGCATGGACGAGTTCGGCGACGGCGTGACGCTGCAGATCCTCTCGGTGTTTCCTGGCTTCGTGCTGGCGCAGATCCAGAACACCCTGGCGGTTCGCCAGGTGCTGCCCGAGGGCGTCGAGTCCACCGCGCTGAACTGGGTGTACCTGGGCTTCGAGGACGACACGCCCGAGCTGCGCACCATGCGGCACAAGCAGTCCAACCTGATCGGTGCCGCCGGCTTCGTGTCGATGGAAGACGGCGCGGTGGGTGGCTTCGTGCAACGCGGCATCAGTTCGGCCAGCGAGCAGCAGGCCATCGTGGAGATGGGCGGCGATGCGGTGCACTCGCAAGCCAGCCGCACCACCGAGGCGTCGGTGAGGGGGTTCTGGAAAGCCTACCGCTTCCACATGGAGGGCGCAGCATGAACCGCGCCGCATCCGCCATTGACACGCACAGCGCGCTGGAACTCAATGCGCAGTACGGGCGCTGCATCGACAACGACGACCTCGAGGCCTGGCCGGGTTTCTTCACCGAGCAATGCCTGTACCGCGTCACCACCGCGGACAACCACGCGCAGGGCATGGAGGCGAGCCTGATCTACGCCGACTCGCGCGCCATGCTGAGCGACCGCGTGCTCTCCCTGCGCACGGCCAACGTGTACGAGAAGCAGCGCTACCGTCACCTCGTCGGCCTGCCCGCGCTGCTGGGCGAGACCGCGCGGGGCCGCCAGAGCGAAACACCGTTTCTGGTGGTGCGCGTGATGCGCGGCGGCGACACGATGATCTTCGCCACGGGTCGCTACCTCGACGAGCTGACCCTCGACGGTGACGGCGCGCTGAAGCTCGCGAGCCGGATCGTGGTCTGCGACAGCCACAACATCGACACCCTGCTGGCGCTGCCGCTGTGAGCATGCCGTGAGCACCACGCACCGCATCCACATCACCGGGATCGACGTCACCGTGCCGTGCGGCGAGACCCAGACCGTGCTCGACGCGGTGCGCGAGGCCGGCTATGAAATGCCGTTCTCCTGCAATGCGGGCGTGTGCGCCAGCTGCAAGGGCCGCGTGGTGTCCGGGCGGATCAGCCCGGGCGCCGTCGGCGACCACACCCTCAGCGCCGAGGAGATCGCCAGCGGCCACGTGCTGTTCTGCCAGGCCCGCCCACTGTCCGACATCACCATCGAGCCCCGTCACATCGAGAAGACCGACCCGGCCGCGCGCCGGCGGCTCGACGCCAAGGTCATGCGCATCGATCGCCTCGCGAGCGACGTGGTCCGCCTCAAGCTGCGATTCCCCGCGGGGGAGAAGGTGAAGTTCAAGGCGGGCCAGTACCTGCAGGTGCTGCTGCCCGACGGCCAGCGCCGCAGCTTCTCCATGGCCAATCCGCCGCACCAGAACGATGGCGCGGAGTTGCACATCCGTCTGCTCGAAGGCGGTGCGTTCTCGCGGACGCTGGCGAACGATCTCAAGGTCGGCGATGTGCTGCGGGTGGAAATCCCCCATGGCGACTTCTTCATCCGGGAAGAAGGCGCAGGGGCGCCCATCATCATGCTCGCCAGCGGCACGGGATTCGCACCCATCAAGTCCATGCTGGAGGACGGCTTCCGCCAAGGCCAGATGCGCGACGTCACCTTGTACTGGGGCGCACGCACGCAGAAAGACCTCTACCTGCTCGATCTGCCGACCAGTTGGGCCTCTCGCCCCGGTTTCCGCTTCGTTCCCGTGCTGTCCGACGCCGCGCCCGACGCGGGCTGGACGGGCCGCACGGGTTACGTGCACCAGGCGGTGCTGGAAGACCACGCCACCCTGGCATCGCACCAGGTGTACGCCTGCGGCGCACCGGCCATGGTGAGCGCTGCGCGCGCCGATTTCATCGATCAGAGAGGCCTGTCGGCGAACGCCTTCTTCTGCGACGCGTTCGTGGTGGCTGCACCCCAGACGGCCGCCGCCGCCACCGCTTGAGCCTCATTGAAAAAGGAGAACCGAAATGACCCACGAAAACCCCTACCGCGACGTTCCCTCCAGCGACTTCGACCCCTACGCCACCGAGGTGCTGGCCGACCCCTACCCGCACTACGAGCGGCTGCGCGAACTCGGCCCGTGGGCCTGGCTGGAACGCTACGGCGTGCTGGCGGTCGCGCGGCACGACGAGGTGCAGCGCATCCTGTCGCAGCCCGACGTGTTCTGCTCCAGCGCGGGCGTCGGCCTGGCCAACTTCCACACAGAGAAACCCTGGCGCAAGCCCAGCATCATTCTGGAGACCGATCCGCCCGACCACGGCCGCACCCGCAAGGTGGTGGCCCGGGTCCTCTCGCCCGCGTCCATCGGCCGCCTGCGCGCCACTTTCGAGGAAGTCGCGGCGCGCATGGTGGACGAACTGGTCGAGCGTGGCTCGTTCGACGCTGCCAAGGATCTGTGCGAGGCCTTTCCGATCAAGGCGTTCGGCGACGCCGTGGGCCTGCCCGCCGCAGGCCGACAGCACCTGCTGCCATATGGCGATATGGTGTTCAACGGTTTCGGCCCGATCAACGAGCGGTTCCGCAGCCGCATGGAAAGCGCCGGGGAAACCGTCGACTGGATCGCCAAAGTCTGCCAGCGCGACGCCCTCACCAAAGACGGGCTGGGCGCGCAGCTCTTCGCGGCCGCCGACGCTGGCGAAATCGAACATGAAGAGGCCGGCATGCTGGTGCGCACGCTGCTCTCCGCCGGCCTGGACACCACCGTCTTTACCCTGTGCAACGCCATCCAGAGCTTTGGCCGCCACCCCGAACAATGGGCGCTGCTGCGCGAAGACCCTTCGATGGCCCGCCAGGCGCTGGAAGAGGTGCTTCGCTACGACAGCACCTTCCATTCCTTCTACCGCACCAGCACGCGCGACGTCGAGCTCGGCGGCATCACCGTGAAAGCAGGCCAGAAGATCGCCGTGTTCATCGCATCGGCCAACCGCGACCCGCGCCGCTGGCCCGATGCAGACCGCTTCGATGTCACCCGCCGCGCCACCGGGCACATGGCCTTTGGCACCGGCATCCACGGCTGCGCCGGCCAGATGATGGCCCGGCTGGAAGGCGAGATCGTGCTCACCGCGCTCGCGCGCCGCGTGGAGTCGATCCGCCTCGATGGACAACCCGTCCAGCACTTCAACAACACGGTGCGCGGCCTCAAGAGCATGCCGGTGACGGTCACGCCGCTGAGCGTTGCCGTGCACTGAACCCCCACGTCAGAAAGACACCCACGATGCCCCAGATTGTTTACGTTCAACCCGACGGCACCCGCGAGGCCGTGCCCGCCAGCGCGGGTGCCACGGTCATGATGACCGCCGTCTCCCACGGCATTGCCGGCATCGTCGCCGAGTGCGGCGGCTCGGCCATGTGCGCCACCTGCCACGTGTATGTGGACCCGGCCTCGGTCGGCTTCCTGCCGCCCACCAGCGAAGTCGAGAACGAGATGCTGGCCAGCGCCGCCAGCGAGCGCCAGGACAACAGCCGCCTGAGCTGCCAGCTGGTGCTGGCCGAGGGCGTCGACGAATTGGTCGTCCACATCCCCGAGCGGCAGGTGTGATGGCACACGGGATCGTCATCGTCGGCACGGGCCAGGGCGGTTTCCAGCTCGCCGCCTCGCTGCGTGAGGCGGGGTTCGCCCACCCCATCACCCTGGTGGGCGACGAGCCCGGCCTGCCCTACCAGCGCCCGCCGCTGTCCAAAGCATTCCTGCAGGGCAAGGTGGACGAGGTGGGCCTGCTGCTGCGCCCGTCGGCGTTCTACGAGCGCCTGAAGGCGCGCATTCTGGATGGCACGAGGGTGCTGGGCATCGATCGCGGGGCGCGCACCGTGTCGCTCTCGAACGGCGAAACGCTGCCTTACGACCACCTGGTGCTGGCCACGGGCGCGGCCGCCCGCACGCTCGATGTCCCGGGTGCCCAGCTCGACGGTGTGTGTGTGTTGCGCGGTCTCGACGATGCCCGGCGACTGAAGGACCGGCTGAAGCAGGCGGGTGCGGTCGCCGTGGTGGGCGCTGGCTTCATCGGCCTGGAGCTGGCCGCGGTGGCGCGGGGCATGGGCATGGCCATGCATGTCATCGAGATGTCTGAGCGCCCCCTGGCGCGCGCGCTCTCCGAGCCCATGGCTTCGCACCTTCAACGGTTTCACGAGGCCCAGGGCACGCGCTTCCACCTGTCGGCGCAGCTCGACGCGATCGAGGGCGAAGACGGCCACGCCACCGGCGTCTGGCTGCGGGACGGCACCCGCGTGGCCGCCGACCTCGTGGTGGTCGCCGCCGGTGTGAGCCCGAACGACACGCTGGCGCGCGACGCCGATCTGGCCGTGGGCAACGGCATCGAGGTCGATGAGCTGCTGCTCACCAGCGACCCGGCCATTTCCGCGCTCGGCGATTGCGCCAGCTTCCCGTTTGCCTGGGGCGGGGGGGCGCGCGTGCGCATCGAGTCGGTGCAGAACGCGGTGGACCAGGCGCGTTGCATCGCGGCGCGCCTGTGCGGCCAGCCCGTGCCGTACGCGAAGGTCCCCTGGTTCTGGAGCGACCAGGGCGACTGCCGGCTGCAGATGGCCGGACTGGCGGCGCCGGGCGATCGGTGCGAGATCGAAGGCGATCCATCGACGGGCCGTTTCTCGGTGCACCGGTTCCGCGGCAACGAACTCAGCGCCGTCGAATCCCTCAACGACCCGGGCGCGCACATGCGCGCGCGCAAAGCCCTCGTTCCCACGCCCGCGACGGCGTGAACCCCTTTTTCATTTTCAACCGTTTCCCATCGAGAAAGAGACAACCCATGACAGCAACCACATCCCGGGTCATCGCGGTGACCGGCGGCGCCAGCGGCATCGGCTTCGCCTTTTCAGAAGCCCTGGCGAAGTCCGGCCACCGTGTCGTCATCGCCGATCTGCGCGGCGCGGCCGAGGCCGCCGAGCGGCTCACCGCGCAGGGCCTGCAGGCCATCGGCACGCAGACCGACGTGATCAAGCCCGATCAGGTCGCGCAGATGGTCGAGCAGACCGTCAAGGCCTTCGGCCGCTTCGACGTGCTGGTCAACAACGCCGGCCTGTTCACGACGCTCGCGCTCAAGCCCTTCGACCAGATCACCGAAGCCGAATGGATGCGCGTGATGGAAGTCAACACGCTGGGCCCCTTCGTCTGCGCCAAGGCGGCCGTGCCACAAATGCGCAAGAACGGCTTCGGCCGCATCGTGAACATCGCGTCCACCACGCCGATCAAGGGCACACCCAACATGCTGCACTACGTGGCAAGCAAGGGTGCCGTCATCGCGTTCACGCGCTCGCTGGCCCGCGAACTGGGCAAGGACGAGATCACCGTCAACGCCATCGCACCCGGCTTCACGCTGAGCGACGGCGTGCTGGAGAACGACCTTCACAGCAAGATGGGCGACGTGGTCCGCAAGACCAGCCGCTCGCTGCAGCGCGACCAGGTTCCCAACGACCTGGTGGCGGCCCTGCTCTTCCTGGCCAGCGACGGCGCTGGCTTCATCACGGGCCAGACCATCGCCGTGGACGGCGGCTCGGTCTTCATCTGAGCCGCATGCCCATGAGCAACACCAACTACACCGCGCCGTTCCTCTACATCGATGGCGAGTTCATCGAGGGCGGCGACCGTCCGCGCCAGGACATCGTCAACCCGGCCAATGGCCAGGTCATCGGGTCGCTGCCGCACGCCAGGCGGGACGACCTGGACCGCGCACTGCTCGCCGCGCAACGCGCTTTCGAAGGCTGGCGCAAGAGCTCTCCGCTGGAGCGCTCCCGCGTGCTGCGCCGCGTGGCCGAGCTCACGCGGGAACGCGCGCCCCACATCGCCGCACAGATCACCCTGGATCAGGGAAAACCGCTGAGCGAAGCCCTGCTGGAGGTCACCACCTGCGCCGAACACGCCGAATGGCACGCCGAGGAATGCCGCCGCATTTACGGCCGCGTGATTCCGCCACGATTGCCGCATGTGCGCCAGCTGGTGCTGCGCGAGCCGGTGGGCGTGTGCGTTGCCTTCACGCCCTGGAACTTTCCGTTCAACCAGGCCATTCGAAAGATGGCGGCCGCCATCGGTGCCGGCTGCACGCTGGTGCTGAAAGGTCCGGAAGACTCGCCCGGCGCGGTGACGGCGCTGGCGCAGATGTTCCACGACGCGGGCCTGCCGCCGGGCGTGCTCAACATCGTGTGGGGCGTGCCCGCCGACGTGTCGGACCACCTCATCCGCTCTCCGATTTCGCGCAAGGTGTCCTTCACGGGCTCGGTGCCCGTGGGCAAACAGCTGGCGGCGCTGGCCGGCCTGCACATGAAGCGCATCAGCATGGAGCTGGGCGGGCATTCGCCGGTGGTGGTGTTCGACGACGCCGACGTGGACGACGCGGCGAACCTGCTGGCGCGCTTCAAGGCGCGCAATGCCGGCCAGCTGTGCATTGCCCCCAGCCGCTTCTTCGTGCAGGAGAGGGTCTACGACCGCTTCCTCGACACGTTCACCAAGGCGTATGGTGGCCTCAAGGTGGGCGACGGCATGGACAAGTCCACGCAGATGGGACCGCTGGCGCATCTGCGGCGCGTGGATGCCATGGAAGGCTTCGTGGCCGATGCGCTCGAGCGCGGCGCCAAACTGGCCAGTGGCGGCGCGCGCCTGCCGGGGCCTGGCTACTTCTACCCACCCACGATCCTCACCGACATCCCGGACGACGCGCGCCTGATGGTGGAAGAGCCCTTCGGGCCGGTCGCCCCGATCACCCGCTTCAGGAACACCGACGAGGTTCTGCAACGCGCCAACGCCCTGCCCTTCGGCCTCACCGGCTTCGTGTTCACCGGGTCCATCAAGACCTCGGAACGCATGGTCGATGGTCTGGAAGTGGGCATGGTCAACGTGAACCACTTCGGCATCACCCTAGCCGAAACGCCCTTCGGCGGCGTGAAGGACAGCGGCATCGGCAGCGAGGGCGGCAGCGAGACCTTCGACGGTTACCTCACCACCAAATTCGTGTCTCAGGCCAGCCCGGCTTGAACACCACCCACAACAAGCCTGCGGCACCCAGGGAGCTGGAACGCTTTTTCCCATCCACCCACGGAGACACATTCATGATGCAACGAAGAACCCTGATCAAATCGGCCACGGCAGCCGCCACCCTTGGCCTGCCCGGCCTCGGCGCCCTGGCCCAGCAAGCCGTCACCCTGAAGTTCCACACCTTCATGGCACCCACCTCCAACGTGTACCTCAACGCGCACAAGGCGTGGATGAACAAGGTCGAGAAGGACGCGGGCGGCCGCATCAAGTTCGAGGGCTACCCGGCCATGCAACTGGGTGGCTCGCCCGGGCAGCTGTACGACCAGGCTCGCGACGGCGTGGTCGACATCGTCTGGACACTGGCCGGGCTGACCCCAGGCCGCTTCCCGCGCACCGAGGTGTTCGAGCTGCCGTTCATGACGGTGGACGCGATCGGCGCCTCGCGCGCGGCCTGGGAGTACCTGCAGACGCACGCGGCCGACGAGTTCAAGGACGTGCAGCCACTGGCATTCCACACCCACGGCCCGGGCGTTCTGCATTCCAAAACGAAGCCGATCATCAGCGCCGCCGACCTGCGGGGCCTGAAGATGCGCGGGCCGACGCGGCAGGCCACGAAACTGCTCACGGCGGCAGGCGCCTCCGCAATCGGCCTTCCCTTGCCGCAGATTCCCGACGCGCTGTCCAAGGGAGTCATCGACGGCGCGGCCTTGCCCTGGGAGGTGATTCCATCGGTCAAGGTGCATGAGCTGGTGCAGCACCACAGCGAGTTCGCGCAGGGCAAGCCTGCTCTCTACAACACCGCTTTCGTGATGGTGATGAACAAGAACAGGTACGCCGGGCTGCCGCCCGATCTGCGCAAAGTGATCGACGACAACTCGGGCATGGAAACCTCCGCCTGGTTCGGCAAGGTGCAACAGGACCAGGATCCGGTCAGCCGCAAGATGGCAACCGACCGCGGCAACAAGGTGCATGTGTTCACCGACGCCGAGGCCGCCGAGTTCGTCAAATTGACCGGCGGCATCTCCAGCGAGTGGGTGCAGGAAATGAACCGGCGCGGGCAGGACGGCGAAAAACTGTTGGCCGGCGCCAAGGCGCTCATTGCCAAGCACAGGGTGGCATGAGCGGCGGCGCGCGCCTGGCCATCGCGCTGGGAGACCCGAACGGCATCGGGCCGGAGATTGCGCTCAAGGCGCTCGCGGCGTTGCCGCAGGCCGAGAGGGAGCGCTTCTCCGTGTTCGGTCCGGGCGAGGTTCTGCGCCGCACCGCGCATCAGCTGGGGCTGAACGACGTGCTGGCCGGCGTGCGGCACCACGAGGCGGGCACGCTCGAGGCCAGTGCGATCGCGCCCGGGCGCATCGACGCAGCGGCAGGCGCATCGGCCGTGGCCAGCGCCACCGCCGCCATCCGGGCCGTGCAGGCGGGCGATTGCGACGCGGTCATCGCCTGCCCGCACCACGAAACCGCCATCGCCCAGGCCGGCATCGCTTTCAGCGGCTATCCCTCGCTGGTGGCGCGGGTGTGTGGGCAACCGACCGATTCGGTGTTCCTCATGCTCGTGGGCGGTGGGCTGCGCATCGTGCACGTGACGCTGCATGAGAGCGTTCGCACCGCGCTGGACCGGCTGCACACCGATCTCATCGTGCGTGCGGCCCGCGCCGGCGCCCTGGCGTGCACGCGCCTGGGTGTGGCCTCGCCACGCATCGGCATGTTCGGCATCAACCCGCATGCGTCCGAAGGCGAGCTGTTCGGGCCGGAGGATGCGCAGATGGTGGTGCCCGCGGTGGAGAAGCTGCGCGCCGAGGGATACCGGGTGAGCAACCCCGCCGGTGCCGACACGCTGCTGTCCGAAGGCGGGCATGACCTGTACGTGGCGATCTTTCACGACCAGGGACACATCCCCATCAAGCTGCTGTCGCCCAAGGCCGCCAGCGCGCTGTCGGTGGGAGCGGGTGTGCTGCTGTGCAGCGTGGGCCACGGCAGCGCGATGGACATCGCGGGCCAGGGCATCGCCGAACCCGAAGCCGTGCTGCGCTCCATCCAGTTGGTGAGCACAGGCCGTGCCGCGCATGGACCTTCAACGCCATCCGCCCGCTCACCCATCGAACAGTAGCCCCACGCAGGACCACGGGATTTCCGCGGTTCTCTCATCGCAAGGTGAGGCTCCTTCATAGTACGGCCATATCTTCATTGCGAACCCACGATCAGACGATCGACACCGAGCCACCGACACCCTTCGACCCGAGCCCACCGGCCCTGCCCGAGAACGTGGTGGGCATTGCCAGAGCCGAACGCCATTGGGGCGGTGTGCACCTCGCCGTGACCGACTTTCAATGCAAGGGTCGCGTCGTCCATCCACTGGGCAGTGAGCACGGGCCCCGGCTCAGCATGGTGCTGGACGAGGTGGGTGGCCGCTGCGAGCCCCGGCTTCGCGAGGATCAACCCTGCCCCGTGGCCTACATACCCCGGCACATGACGTTCATGCCCGCGGGCATGGAGGTGTGGGGCTACGCCGACGGACTGCGGTTCGCGCGCGATGCCACGCTGCAGTTCGACCGCGCGGAACTGGAGACGCGGCTGGGCACCCGCATCGATGCGCAGACGGTGCTCGACCCCAGGCTGCGCTTCGCCGACGACGGTGTCTGGACAGTGGTGCGGCTGTTCGTGGCGCCGAGACGGCACCACAGGTGCTCGCCACCGTCATGCAGCTCGCGAAGCGGATCGGCAAGGTCGGTGTGGTGTCAGGTGTCTGCTACGGCTTCATCGGCAACCGAATGGCCGAGGTCTACACGCGCGAAGCCGAGTTCCTGTTGATGGAGGGCGCCACGCCCTCCGACGTCGACGGCGCGGTGGAGGCCCTCGGCATGGCAATGGGTCCTTGCCGCATGCTGGACATGGCCGGCATCGACGTCGGCGCCAAGACCGTGATCGAGTACGGCAAGGCGGGCGGGCTGCCACCCGATCCGAGCTACCGCGCCCTGGTGCGCCGGCTGTTCGAGTTGGGGCGCTTCGGCCAGAAATCCGGCACTGGGTACTACCGATACGAAGGTCGCCAGGCCTTGCCCGACCCGGACGCCGCCCACCTGGCGCGCGCCGTGGCGGCCGAACATGGCATCCCGCAGCGCGCGGACATCCCCCGGGAGGAAATCGTGGAAAGACTCTTCTATCCGATGATCAATGAGGCCGTGAAGATCCTGGACGAAGGGATCGCCTACCAGCCCGGGGATGTGGACGTGATCTGGACCGCGGGCTACGGTTTCCCCGATCACCAGGGCGGGCCGCTATTCATGGCCGACGAGATCGGATTGGAGCGGGTCCTGGCGGGTATGTAGCACTTCGCGCAGGTGCGGGGCAATGCCTTCGGCTACTGGACGCCGAGCCGGCTGCTCACCGAGCTGGCGACGCGGGGACAACGGATCAGCGACTGGAGGCGCGCAACATGAGAGAAGCGGTCATCGTGTCGACGGCACGCACCGGCATCGGGCGCGCGTTCAAAGGGGCACTGAACCACACCAGGTCACCTACCCTGCTGGGTCATGCAATCGCGCATGCGGTCCAGCGCGCGCGTGTCGACGCCGAAGAGATCGACGACGCAGTGATCGGCACCGTGCTCGCTGCCGGCACTGCGGGCATGAACATCGCGCGCAACGGTGTGCTGGCCGCTGGCCTGCCCGTCACCGTCGCTGCGCAGACCATCGACCGGCAATGCGCCTCCGGCCTCATGGCCATCGCCACTGCGGCCAAACAGATCGTCGTGGATGGAATGAATGTGGTGGTCGCGGGCGGGCAGGAAAACATCAGTGCCGTGCAGAAGCGCTACTTCGATTGGGCGTCTGCCGAAGTCGACCCACAAGTGGCGCGGCATGTGCAGCACGCCTACATGCCCATGCTCAAAACCGCAGAATTCGTCGCTGCCCGGTATGGCATCAGTCGCGAGGCACAGGACGCTTATGCGCTCGAATCTCAGCGCCGCACGGCGTCGGCCCAAGCGCAAGGCAGATTCAGGGAGGAAATCGTCCCGTTCGAGACGGTCATGACGGTCAGGAACCCAACCACGGGAGAGGTTGGCCACCACCCGGTGCGCCTTGACCACGACGAAGGCAGCCGGCCGGACACGACGCTGGACAGCCTTTCGGCACTGAAGCCGGTGATTGAAGGCGGCAGCGTAACGGCCGGGAATGCCAGCCAGCTGTCCGACGGGGCCTCGGCGTGTGTGTTGATGGAAGCCTCCATGGCACACCGACGGGGGTTGCCAGTGCTCGGCATCTACCGGGGCATGACGGTCGCCGGCTGTACGCCGGAGGAGATGGGGATCGGACCGCTCCATTCGATTCCCAAGCTGATGGCGAATTGCGGCTTGAAAATTGGCGACGTAGGGCTATGGGAACTGAACGAAGCGTTTGCCTGTCAGGCCCTGTACTGCCGAGATCAGCTCGGCATCGACCCGGCCCTCTACAACGTCGACGGTGGCGGTATTTCCGTAGGCCACCCCTACGGCATGACCGGTTCGCGCCTTGTTGGCCACGCATTGATTGAAGGCCGGCGGCGCGGCGTCAAGTACGTGGTGGTCGCCATGTGCGTAGGCGGCGGTATGGGAGCCTCGGCACTTTTTGAAGTTGCCTAGTCAGTATTGACACTTGCAGCATCCTCGGCACGATCATCTCGGCAACATTTTTTGGGCAGCACAAGCTGGGCACACATCGGGCACAGCGCGTTGCCGTTCATGAGCAAGGATTCCTTGGACATCAGTGACCAGGCTAGGAGAACAACTCACGCTCAATCAAAGCTAAGTATCGGTTTGTATAGAACAGATCCGGCTGGTGATGCCGGGGACGCACCAACACCTTGAAGGCAGGGGTTCCTGGAGCGTCTGAATCAAACGTCACCAACGCAATTCCTGATATCTCACAGAGGGCGTCGAGTCTCGCGATCTCGTCCTCGTTGGCCTGTTGCGGAATAACGAGATATGAGCGATGGCAGAACAGCCGGTAGGCACAGGCTTGCCCGAAGGCTGTGACTAACTGCATCGTGTCTACCTTGATCTCAGCTGCCACTATCTCGGTAGGCGCCTTAATCACATCACTTCGACGGGACTCACGCTTGCCGATGACATCGGGCGTGCCCCATCGATCACGGAAAACGTTGCCTCCCAGTGGGATCGCATGCGTTACTTCTTCCGCTTCATTTTTTAGCCAGTCGGCGAAGGTGCGATAGAAGGCGCTCTCGCGCACTCTTGAGGCCGTGTTCCCGTTAGCCTTTCCCGAATCCTCGATGACTTCGGAATCTTTGAAATGGCAGTGCATGTACAGCCCTTTTGAGGGCTTCCACACTTCATTCGGGAGTATGACCTCCAAGCTCCACAGAGACGAATTGATCGTCCCGGTATTAAACGACGGAGTCGACTCACGGAGCATGCGGTGAAGCTCAGAATAGTGAAGCCCCTCCCGGTGAGCAAGCAATAGCCCTACCGCTTGACGGCGGATGTCGTCACGAATGCCAAGACTCTTCACGTTGCCCACCTCCGGCTGAAACCCTCCCGGCACGCAGTGCTGCGTGCCACAAGGTTGCGGTTCGTTGCGGCCGTCTGCCCAACTATCGCCTCGCGGTTTCAGCGAATGCAACGGAAGATCGGGCAGAGATTTTAGTCGATTTTCGCATAGTCTAATCCGGCATTGATCCTTGAGCCACTCCTCCAGCAAGTGGTTCGATGAAGTTCCCTCCCCATTCCGACGTCCGCAAAGTCTTTATTGAACAGCTTCGCGCAGTCCGAATCGACTTGGGCACTACCCAGGCGGAGTTGGCGAAGGTGTTGGGCATCCAACAGAGCGACGTGAGCAAGGTGGAGCGTGGCGTCCGGCGATTGGATGTAGTTGAGCTTCGGGCATGGCTGGCGGCCATGGCTGTGCCGTTCGCCGACTTTGTCAGTCAGCTTGACGCAGAACTATCTTCACGAGAGTCCCTGACTAAGGCTTGGAAGCGCCGCAGCCCCACGAAAAGCTCGAAAACGACATCTCTCCGCAAGTAAGCAAGCTGCAACTTTACGGCTTTCTACAACTCCCATGGAGCCCCACCCACCGGTGGATGCTCGCTCAGCCAATCGGAATCATCCAGATGTGATCCGATATGAGAGATGCGTGGAGGCGACTTACTTCTACGGTCCTCAAGCAGTGAAGCCGCTTGGGCTACTCGCTCGACTAGTTGCCCCCCACTGCGGAGATGGAAGCGCTTGACCTTGTACGCTTGACCGCGGACACGAGGAAGCAGCTGCTCCAGCTCTTCCTGCGAACCGCCCGCGTCGACTCGCTGACAAAAGTTGTGAACCAGCGCCCGGACCCGCGAGCGTTCTTTTGGAGGAAGTGACGGTTTCGCGTTCCCGACGAGCTTGAGTATCTTGATCTGGCCGTCTGCTTGCATCACCTCGTGCTTGCCTGTGTGCACAAGAAGTCCTTTCGTTGCCAAGGCCGCTGAGACTGCTCGTACCACCCAATCAATGCGCTGAGAGCTCAAGTGCTCGGCGCTTGACAAAGTGATGTCGTCGACGTGTCGAGAGTATCGTGTCACTCCAATTGAATCTAGCTTGGTGATGAGTTTTGACTCGACATCCCACAATGCCAAGTTCGCTAGATAGCCACTTGTAGGCGCCCCCTGCTCAAGGTGCCCATCTCGCGTCGTAAGCATGGCCAACAACTCTGCCACTTCATCAGCAAAGCCAAAGAACCTCCCCCAGATGTCGCGCACTACGTCAAAGCTCACGCTTGGGTAAAACTTCGAGATGTCTTCCTTGACCACCGTTCTGGCACCAACGTGGATTTTCACGCTATCGGTGTAATCTTTTCCAGGCACTCCACCCGTCAAATATTCGGGATATACAACCTGCCGTAGGAAGTGCGCGTTGATACGGTGCAATACGGTTTTGAGTGGTTGGCGTGTGTCGTAGAGGGTGCGCTCTGTGCCATCGTCCTTCAGGACAGTCTTCGCGACAAAGTACATGCGGGAAGCGCTTCTTGCAAGTCTATGGAGCTGACTTGGCTCCATGCCCAGAGGGTGCCGCAGGGAGTCAACCGACTGCAGTCGGTCGCGAAGGTATTTTGGAGCGCTCATTCCTGCCTAAGCAAGTCGAGAGCCAGTTTGGAAAAGCGTTGCGCAGTCTCCTTGTCCAAGCCTTCGAGCTCGCTGCTGTCCGAGGCCAGGAAGATGACTATAGGAACCGGAACATCGAGCGCCTCCGCCACTTTTCCGATAAGCGCCAGTGTGGGCTCACGCTTGTCATTTTCCAATCGAGACAGGTAGGAAACTGAGATGCCCGCGCGCTCAGCAACAGTCTCTAAAGATAGCGCCTTTGCGGTCCGACAGAGCTTCAGTGCTTTCCCGATTTTCATGTGATGGCAACAAAAGTGTGGGTCTTGTGTGCTCGCGCTCATTCACTTCAAAAGCGTCATCACATTCGTGACGATGCTCAGCAGTGACGCCAAAAGCTGTGCGGCTTCTGACGCGATTCGCCACTGATCGATGGCATCTGCTTCATCGGCCTGCTTTTTGAGCTGGCCGATCTTGAACTTCATAACTGCTCGCACTTCGGTGTTGAGCTGACCGTGGGTCAGATCCAAGAGCTCTTCGAGCTCTTGAAGCTGCTTCTTCAAGTTACGCATCTGCGTTCTCCATACCAGGCACATGCCTGCCGCCCAAGAGCAATGACCGGAAAGGAGTCGCTCAACACCTCAAGACCCACCACCGACGAAAGAGGTTTTAGCCGCCCTTTCCGCACTAGACAGGCTGCCGGTCGACATCCACTGCTCAGAAGAGCCGCTGATTGCCACCTGCTGCCGCTGATCGCGGGAAGTTCGACACCTCGCTACGTGCTCGCGGTCACCCACGCCCACGCAATAGCCAGATGTTGGTCCCATCTAGCGCCAGCTCATGCCAGCGTGAAACGGTCCTATCTCAGACGAACTGGAGAAAAAACTATCTACAACTTGAAGAACACACGAGCGAAACGCTCGCCCAAAACGAATTAGAGCACAGAAGCCGCTGTTTGGCAAAAATATTGCCTCTTGGACAAAATTCCGCTAGGCGGTCCTCAAGTTACTCCCCAGTCACTATTCCATCTACTTCCTTAACTGTTAGATCAAGAATAACTTATTGATAACTAATCATTTTTTTACTTAATCTATGAGTTCGCCGGCTATATACATGGACGAGCTCCCCGAATTTCCGCGCGCAGCGCTGGAAGCCCTGCGCGAACCGCTGGAGAGCGGCCACATCCGCATTTCGCGCGCGGCCATGCAGAGCGAGTTCCCCGCGCGCTTTCAGCTGGTGGGCGCCATGAACCCCTGCCCCTGCGGCTTTCTGGGCCATCCCACCAAAGCCTGCCGCGACACGCCCGACCAGGTGGCCCGCTACCAGGGCAAGCTCAGCGGCCCGCTGCTCGACCGCATCGACCTGCACGTGGAAGTGCCCGCGCTGCCGGCCAACGACCTGCTGCACGGCGTGGCGGGCGAGCCCAGCGCGTCGATCCGCGAACGCGTGCAGGCCGCGCGCGCACTCGCCCAGCGCCGGCAGGGTTCACCCAACCAGGCCCTGGCCGGCCAGGCGCTGGACGCGCACGTGAACGCCGAAACGGCGGCGCTCAAGTTCATGCACACCGCCGCCGCCCGCCTGGGCTGGAGCGCGCGCGGCACCCACCGCGCGCTGCGCGTGGCGCGCACCATTGCCGACCTGGCCGGGCTGGAGGCGGTGGGTGTGGCGCACGTAGCCGAAGCGGTGCAGTACCGGCGCGTGCTCAAAGTGGGCGGCTGAGCCCCGGGCGCAGGCCGCGGGAAATCCCCGGCCACGGCGTGGCGGCGGTCTGCTGGTATGGTTTCCCCCTTTCCGCCCAACCCCCTTTCCCCCATTCCCAAAAGGAGACCGCCATGACCTACCCCAACACCCAGCTCTTCATTCAGGGCGAATGGCGCGAGGCCAAGGCGGGCGAGTCGCTGGCCGTGTTCAACCCGGCCACCGGCAAGGAAATCGGTCGTGTGGCCCATGCCCGCCAGGCCGACCTGGACCTGGCCCTGGCCGCCGCCCAAAAAGGCTTTGAGACCTGGCGCGACACGCCGGCCATCACCCGCTCCAAGACCATGCGCGCGGCCGCCGCGCTGCTGCGCGAGCGCGCGGGCGCCATTGCCGCGCTGCTGACACAAGAACAGGGCAAGCCGCTGGCCGAGGCCAAGGGCGAGGTGCTCGCCGGCGCCGACATCATTGACTGGTTTGCCGACGAAGGCCTGCGCGTGTACGGCCGCATCGTGCCTTCGCGCGGCAGCCTGGCCATGCGCCAGATGGTGCTCAAGGACCCGATCGGCCCCGTGGCCGCCTTCACGCCTTGGAACTTCCCGATCAACCAGGTCGTGCGCAAGCTCGCGGCGGCATTGGCCACCGGCTGCTCGATGATCGTGAAAGCCCCGGAAGAAACCCCGGCCGCGCCCGCCGAGCTGGTGCGCGCCTTTGCCGACGCCGGCCTGCCCGCCGGCGTGCTGGGCCTGGTGTACGGCACGCCGTCGGACATCTCCAGCTACCTGATCGCGCACCCCGTCATCCGCAAGATCACGTTCACCGGCTCCACGCCGGTGGGCAAGCAGCTCGCGGCCATGGCCGGCCAGCACATGAAGCGCGTGACCATGGAGCTGGGCGGCCACGCGCCGGTGATCGTGGCCGAAGACGCCGATGTGGCGCTGGCCGTGAAAACCGCCGGCGGCGCCAAGTTCCGCAACGCGGGGCAGGTGTGCATTTCGCCCACGCGCTTTCTGGTGCACGAGAGCATCGCCAAGGAGTTTTCGGCCGCGCTCGTGAAGCACGCCGCCGGCCTGGCGG
>NZ_JAHVAB010000021.1 GCF_019264445.1 Hydrogenophaga sp. | reverse complement strand
CGCCTCGACGCCAATGGAACCACCTGCACCAGGCCGGTTGTCGACCACGACGGGCTGGCCGAGCTGCGTGCTGAGCAGCTTGGCGAGCTGCCGCGAGGTTTGGTCCGTTATGCCGCCGGGCGTGAACGGCACGATGAACGTGATGGGCTTGGCAGGCCAGTCACCAGAGGCCTGCACCGAGCCGAGGGCCAATGCCCCGACGAGAACCACCACCAGTTTGCGGGCAGCGTTGAGCATGTCTGTCTCCTTTTTTTGTTGCCACAATATCGTGGCTGGTCGTAGAATACTTCAAAATATCGTAGAAATGCAAGTGTCGAAATCTGCATTTCATCCAGAAGAATCCTGAAAATTACGTCTAAATCACTTGTGGAATCGTGCTTTTTCGCCGCTATTATTCGTAAATCTCTACGAAATACCGGAGCAAATCATGCCGACACTCGTTCCTGCCGCCGCCCGCACCATGTCCTTGCTGGAAGTCTTCGCCAGAGAGCGCCGTGAGCTGTCCAATTCGGACCTCGCGCGCCTGATGGACTTGCCCGAGAGCAGTTGCTCTGACCTTCTGCACACGCTGCATGAAATGGGCTACCTGTTGCGCACGGCGCGCAGCAGGCGCTTCTATCCCACGGCGCGTCTGTTGACGATTGCCCAGGACATCTCCAGGGGCGATCCGCTGTACGCGGTGGCCTCGGAGGCCTGCGAAATGCTGCGTGCCAAGACGGGGGAGACGGGCATCTGTGGCCGCCTCGAAGGGGGCGTGGTCAAGATGCTGGCGTTCGCCGAGGGCACGCACCCGCTGCGCTATGTGGGCAACGTGGGCAACAAGATTGCCCTGCACGTGTCGGCGCTGGGCAAGGCAGAGCTGTCGCTCGGTACCAACGAGGAGGCCGCACGGCAGCTGCGACTCAAGCCGCTGAAAAAGATTGCGGCCGGGACCATCACCGATCTCGATGTGCTGCAGGCCCAGGTGGAGCAGGCCCGTCAGCAGGGATGGATGTGGGTGGAGAACGAGGGTGCCGACGGTCTCTCTGCGCTGGCGGTGGCGGGTTTCGTGGGCGACGAGCCGCTGGCGATCTCCATCGCAGGCCCGACCGACCGCATGCGCCAGCATCGCGATGTGTGCCTGCAGGCACTCAAGGAGGTGCAGGCCCTTGTGTTCCACCCCCGCAGCACAGCGTCCACCCCCGCATCGCCGCCCGCCGCCCGAACCTCACCGGCCCGGCGCGGTGCGGCCAAGCCATCCGGCCCCGCGTAGCACGCGGGGCATCTTCAAACCACCGACAGGAGACATGCCATGTATTTCGTACCCGATGCCGACCAGGAGATGCTGCGCGACAGCGTGCGCCGCTTCATGAAGAGTGAGGTGGCACCCAGGGTGGCAGAGCACGACCGCAACAAGACCTTCCCTTTCGAGCTTCTGAAGCGTCTTTCCGAGTTCGGCTACATCGGGGGGCGCCTGCCCGAGTCCATGGGCGGCATGGACATGGACCAGATGAGCTGGGCCATGCTGATGGAAGAGGCAGGCTACACATGGTTGTCGATGCGCACGATGGTGAACATCACCAATGCCGCGATCAACAAACTGGCCACCGAAGCCACGCCGGAGCAGTGCGAGCGATTCCTCAAGCCGCTGATGGCTTCGGAGCGCAGTGTGTTCAACGCCATCAGCGAACCTGGCACGGGGTCGAACATTGCGCAGGTGCAGACTCGCGCCGAGCTGCAGGGCGATCACTATGTTCTCAATGGCCGCAAGTTGTGGATCACCAATGGCGCCTTTGCCGACTTCGGCATCGTCGTGGCCCGCACATACAGCCCGGACTGCCAGGGTCAGCTCTCCACGTTTCTGGTGGAGCGCTCGGTGTCGCCCTACGAGGTGCGCAACGTCGACACCATGGTGCTGCGCAGCACCGGCACGGCCGAGCTGAATTTCGACAACGTGAAGGTGCCTCGCGAGAACCTGCTGGGTGAAGAAGGCCAGGCACTCAAGAAGATGCTCAAGGGCCTGGACAGCGCCCGGGTGAACATTGCCATGGGAGCTGTGGGCGCAGCGCAATCTGCGCTGGATCTGTCCATCGACTACGCCCGAACGCGCACGCAGTTCGGCAAGCCCATCGGCAGCTTCCAGCTGGTGCAGAAACTCATCGTCGACATGACCATACGCGTCGAGGCCGCTCGCGCACTGAGCCTGCGCGCAGCCGCTGCGCTGGATGCGGGCAAAGATGCGCGCACCGCCTGCTCGATTGCCAAGCTGTATGCCACCGAAGCCGCGCACGAAGTGGCGAGCATGGCCTTGCAGGTGCACGGCGGCCTGGGCTATGCCACCGACTACCCCATCGAGCGCATCTTCCGCGACACGCGCGGCGGAACCATTCCGGAAGGCACGACGGAAGTGCAGACCCTCATTGTGGGTCGCGAGATCCTCGGCATGTCGGCCATTGTCTGAGCGCGGCCTTTGTGCCACGCGCCACCTGCACCCAAAACATGGAGACACTTTTGACCGATCTTTCCCGGCTCATCCGACCTCGATCCATCGCCCTCGTGGGCGCATCGGATCGCCAGAACAGCATTGGCGAACGCACGCTGACCAACCTGCTGGACCATTCCGAATTTGATGGTGACCTCTATCTCGTGAACCCCACCCGGGACGCGATTCGAGGCCGGCGCTGCTGGCCCAGCGTGGCGTCGTTGCCGGCCACGCCCGATCTGGCGGTGATCGTCGTGCCGGCCTCCGGGGTGCTGGCGGTGGCAGAGGAATGCGCCGCTCGCGGCGTGTTGTTTGCCATCGTGTTGACCTCTGGCTTTGGCGAGGCTGGCGAAGAGGGCGAGCGGGCCCAGATGCGTCTGAAGGAAATTGCCGATGCAGGCGGCATGCGCCTGTACGGCCCCAACTGCCCCGGCTTGACCAACGTCAATCACCGCCTGGGGCTCACCTTCTCGCCCTCGTTTCCGCACGATCTGGTCAAGGGGCCGATTGGCCTGGCCACGCAGGGTGGTGGCCTGGGGCGCAACGTGATGCAGGCCATGGACCGCGGCATCGGCATCGGTCTGTGGGCTTCCACGGGCAACGAGGTGGACCTGCAGGTGGCGGACTTCATTGACTACATGGCGGACGCGCCCGACATCAAGGTCATCGTCACGCTGCTTGAAGGCATCAAGGACGGCGCACGGTTCGTGGCGGCCATTCAGCGTGCGGCCGCCAACGGCAAGCCGGTGATCGCGCTGAAGGTCGGCAAATCCGAATATGGCCAGCGGGCGGCCCAGTCGCACACGGCGTCGCTCACGGGTTCGGCCGAGGTGAACAGTGCGGTGTTCCGCCAGTTTGGTGTGATCGAGGTGGACGACATCGACGAACTGGTGGACACGGCCTGGCTGTTTGCCCGTGCCCAGCCGGCGGCCGCCGAAGGCCTGGCCATCTACACATCGTCTGGCGGCACGGCGGCGCTCACGGCCGATGCGGTCGGTCTCTCGGGCCTCACGCTGGCCACCTTTGCGCCGCACACGCGGGACGTGCTGCGCACGACACTGCCCGACTACGCTGCCATCGACAACCCGGTCGACACCACCGCAGCGGTGCTGAGCGACTCGGCCCTGATCGAGAAGACGCTCAGCGCGGTGGCCAACGACCCCAACCTGGGCTGCGTGATCGTGCCGATTGCGCTGGACTACGGCGAGACCACGATCCAGATGGCGCGCACCATCATCGCCGCGCAGAAGACGTGCGACACGCCCATCGTGCCGATCTGGATGAGCGACCGCATGGGTGAGGGCTATCGCATGCTGGTGGAGAACGGGTTTGCTCCGCCGCGTTCGGTGGGCAAGGCGATGAAGGCCATCCGCCGCTGGGTGGAGTACGGCCGTTGGAAGCGGGCCCACCCCACGCTGGCGACCCGCACCCTGTCCACCACACGAGCGCTGGCCACCTCCACCAAGGCCTTGTCGGAAACCGAAGGAAAGCGTCAGCTGTTGGCGGCGGGTGTGGGGCTGTTGCCCAATGGCCTGGCCCGAACGGTCGA
This sequence comes from Hydrogenophaga sp., assembly GCF_019264445.1. Classification (GTDB taxonomy): domain Bacteria; phylum Pseudomonadota; class Gammaproteobacteria; order Burkholderiales; family Burkholderiaceae_C; genus Hydrogenophaga. The sequence goes on along the minus strand of NZ_JAHVAB010000021.1, from coordinate 65,260 downwards.
AGAGGCGCAGTCGCTCGCCGATGGCATGGGCTACCCCGTCGTGGCCAAGATCGTGAGCCCGCAGATCGTGCACAAGTCCGATGTGGGCGGTGTGAAGATCGGTCTGCAGGATGCGGCGCAGGTAGCCCAGGCGTGGACGAGCATCATGGCCTCGGTGGGCAGCGCGCGACCGGATGCCACGATCGATGGCCTGCTGATCGAGAAGATGGCGCCGCGCGGTGGCACCGAGCTGATGGTGGGTGTGACGCACGATCCGGTGTTCGGCCACGTGATGACCTTCGGGCTGGGGGGCATCTTTGTCGAGATCCTGCGCGATGTGACGCGCCGCATGCTGCCGCTGGATGCGGCCAGCGCATCTGCCATGGTGCGAGAGATGCGTTGCTTCCCGCTGCTGGATGGCGCGCGCGGCCGGCCTGCAGCGGATGTCGCCGCCCTGGAGGCGCTGCTGCTGCGCATTTCCGATTTCGTGGTGGCCCATGCGCACCGCATCGAGGAAATGGACCTCAACCCGGTGTGGGTGGGTGCTGTCGGTGAGGGCGCGATTCCGCTGGATGCCGTGATCATCGAGCGCATCGACACGGAGCAGACGGCATGACGACAACGCCATCTGCACCGCCATTGCACGGCATCACCGTGCTCGATTTCAGCGAGCTGTTGCCGGGGCCCTTCTTCACCCAGAGCCTTGCCGAGATGGGTGCCACGGTGATCAAGGTGGAACGCCCACCCCACGGGGACAATGCACGCCACCTGGGCGCTGGGGCCTTCGAGGCCATGAACCGTGGCAAGCAAAGCGTGCTGCTGGACCTCAAGGACGACACCCAGCGGGCGAGGGTGCAGGCCCTGGTGGCCACGGCAGATGTGCTGGTCGAGTCCTACCGGCCAGGCGTCATGGCACGCCTTGGTCTGGACGCTGCGACGCTGCGCGAGCGCTATCCGCGCCTGGTGTACGTCTCGCTCACCGGATACGGTCAGACCGGTCCATGGGCCGACCTGCCCGGGCACGACATCAACTACCTCGCAGCGGCAGGCGTGCTGGCGGTCTCGGGTGCGCCTGGCGGTGCGCCGGAGTTGAACTTCGGGCTGCCCGTGGCCGACCTGTGTGGCGCCATGTATGCGCTGTCGTCCACGCTTGCCGCCCTGTTCCAGCGCCAGGTCACGGGGCAGGGGCAGCATCTGGATGTGGCGCTTGCGGACTGCGCATTGCACTGGATGAATCCGCGCATCGGCAGCTACCGGCAGGCGGGGGCCGACACGCTGGACGCACAGCGTGCGGCCACGCTGGTCAAGCCGGCCTACGGTGCGTTCCGATGCCGCGATGGCATCTACCTCTCGGTTGCCGCTCTGGAAGACCACTTCTGGCAACGTCTGTGCACTGCGCTCGACCTCATTTCTTTCAGCGCGCCGGCGTACGCATCGCACAAGCAGCGCAAGGAACACGCCGAGGCCATCAACCGAAGCATTGCCCAGGCGCTCATGCAACGAGATGCCCGCGAAGCCTTTGATCTGCTGCAGCGGCACGACGTGCCCGTCGCACCCGTGGTCGAGCCTGCCCGGCTGGGTGACTCGCCTGCTTTCGCGCGACGCGACAAGTTCGAGCCACACCGGACCGACATGCCACTGGCGCGCTACCCTGTGCCACTGGCCGGCATGGGTTTGGGCCGGCTGGGTGCGGCGCCCGCACTGGGCAGCACGTCGCTGTAGCGCCATGACGAGCCCCATGCACACACGCATCACGCAACTCCTCGGCATCGACTACCCGATCCTGGGCGGCGGGTTGATGTGGCTGTCCGACGCGCCCTACGTGGCTGCCCTGGTCAATGCTGGCTGCATGGGCTACATCACGCCGCGCTCGTTCGCCAGTGATGCCGGTTTCTCGCAGGCACTGCAGCAATGCGCCGAGCTCACGCAAGGCAAGCCGTTCGGCGTCAACCTGACGCTTTCAAGCCGCCCGGAAGCCAACGCGGACATCTTTCGCTGGATGGAGATGGCGCTGAGCCAGGGGGTGCGCCATTTCGAAACCGCCGGCTATGCCCCCACACCGCTGATCGCCGCACTTCATGACGCGGGCGCCATCGTGGTCCACAAGGCCTCCAGCATCCGCCATGCGTTGTCGGCCGAGCGCGCGGGGGCCGATGCGATCGCGCTCGTCGGCATGGAAGAGGGCGGGCATCCCGGCACGAACGAACTTCCCACCATGCTCATGGGCGCGCTGGCACTGGACCGATTCGAAGTGCCTGTGGTGCTGGGTGGCGGTATCGGGCGCGGGCGCCAGATCGCGGCGGTGCTGGCCCAGGGGCTGGACGGCGTGTTGATCGGCAGCCGCTTTCTGGTGTGCGATGAAATCCAGACCCACCGCGCCTACAAGGAGCACCTGCTGGATTGCGACGAAAACTCCACCGTTCGACTGCTGCAATCGCTCGGCAATACCTGGCGCGTGCTGCGCAACGACACGGCACGCCAGATCGAGGCAATCGAGCGCGCGGGTGCGCGCGACCATGCCGATTTCGGTGAGCTCATTCGCGGCAGCACGGCGCGCGATCACGCCTACGCCCTGGGCGACTGGCAGCGCGGCATGCTGTCTCTGGGCCCCTCTATCGCGTTTGCCCACCGCATCGAACCCCTGCGTGACATCGTGCGCGAGCTCATGGACGAGGCGCATGCCTCGCTGACGCGCACCGCTTCACTGGTATCCCCATGACATCACTCCCCTTCATGGACCGTCTGTCCGTGCCTGTCATCGCTGCGCCCATGCTGCGGATCTCCGGCTTGCAGCTGACCCTGGCGGCCTGTCGGGCGGGTGTCATCGGCGCCTTCCCGACAGCCAACTGCAATTCGCTCGACACCTTCGACAGTTGGTTGCGTGAGCTGCATCAGGACGCGAAGGCGCACCCACGCAGCGCTCCCTTCTGCCCCAACCTCATCATGCGGCGCGACCCGGCGCGTGTCATGGCCGAGGTCGAGCTGATCGTGCGACACCAAACCGAACTGGTCATCACCAGCGTGGGCTCGCCCGCTGCTGTTATCCCGCGCCTGCACGAAGGGGGATGCCTGGTGTTGGCCGACGTGGCCTCCGTTCACCACGCCGAACGTGCCATCGAGGCAGGCGCCGACGGGCTGGTGTTGCTCACGGCGGGCGCAGGCGGACACACCGGCTGGGCCAACCCTTTTGCGTTCGTGCGTGCCGTGCGCGCGTTTTTTGATGGACCACTGGTGCTGGCCGGCGGCATGTCGGACGGCGTGGCCCTGAAGGCGGCCATGGTGCTGGGCTGCGATCTCGTTTCCATGGGCACGCGTTTCATCGCAACGCAGGAAAGCCTGGGCAGCGAGCCGTACAAGGCCATGCTCACGCAGAGTTCGCTCGACGACATCCTGACCACCCGTGCCTTCACTGGCCTGCCTGCCAGTTTTCTCACGCCCTCCATCCGCCAGGTCGGTCTGGACCCGGCCGAGCTGGACGAGACGGTGTCGGTGCAGGAGGCCCGGCAGAGGTTTGGCGGCGGATCGGAAAGCGCCGTGATTCAACGATGGGCGGATCTCTGGAGCGCAGGCCACTCGGTGTCTGGTGTCACCGCGGTGCCTCCAGTGCGCGACCTGGTCTGCACTTTGCGCGAAGAATTCCAGAGCGCATGAGCGGGCTGCGATGATCGCGGAAATACCCTGCGATCTGTCGCGCTGACGATGCGCGGTGGCCTCCCATCGCGAGTGCCATACCGATGTGTTCGGCTGCGCCGCTGTGGAAGAATGCGCCGGTTCGATGTGCGTGCCGCTTGGCCGCAGCACGCCATAGGGAGTGCAAGTGGACGGCTTTGTGCCTTCAAGCTTTTTGAACACGCCCGATGCACTGACCCACACCCACAAAGGCTTTCTTGTCTGCCCCACCGCCGTCGCCCGCCCCCGACCAACGCCCGTTTTTCACACTTGCCCTGACCACCGGCATTCAGGTGCTGGTGAGCATGGCCGCTCTGGCCATGCCCGTGCTGGCCAGCCTGATCGCGCAGCATGTGAACCAGTCGGCGGCGGCGGTGGCCAGCTGGCTGGCGGCTGTGGTGTATCTGGGGGCCATGGTGGGCGCCATCACCTCGGGTCCGCTCATTCAGCGCTGGGGCGCCATCCGCCTGAGCCAGACCGGCCTGTTGCTCTGCGCCGGCGGCCTCCTGTTGGCCTGTGTGGGTGTGTGGCCCGTGTTGCTGCTGTCGGCCTTTGTCATCGGCCTGGGCTACGGCCCCATCACGCCGGCCAGCTCGCACCTGTTGTCGAGGTCGACACCGGCGCACCGTCTCTCGCTGGTGTTTTCCGTGAAGCAGACCGGTGTGCCGCTGGGTGTGTTTCTGGTGGCGCTGGTGGCGCCCGGCATGGGCGTGGCCTTTGGCTGGAAGGTGGCGCTGGCGGTGCTCTGCATCCCGTGTGTGGCCATGGCCGCGTTCTCGCAGCGCTTGCGCAGTACGCTGGACGTGGAGCTGGCGAAGGCCGCCCGGATGAACGTCGCGTCGCTGCTCGGGCCGATGCGCATGGTGCTCACCCTGCCGCTGCTGCGGCAGATGGCCCTGTGCTCGTTTCTCTTTGCCATGGCGCAGCTGCTGGTGACGGCGTACACGGTGATCTACCTGCACGAGACGCTCGGCTACGGGCTGGTGCTCGCGGGCTTGCTGCTGTCGGTGGCGCAGATGGGGGGTGTGGTGGGGCGCATCGCCTGGGGTTATGTGGCCGACCGGTGGCTGGGTGCCCTCACCACGCTCTCGCTGCTGGCCGCCATCATGGGCGCTTGCGCCATCGTCATGGCGCTGCTGTCGTCGACCGTACCGGTGCTGGCCATGGCGGCGCTGCTGCTGGCGTTCGGCATGGCCTCCATCGGCTGGAACGGGGTGTATCTGGCCGAGGTGGCACGGCGTGCGCCGCCCGGCCAGGCGGCCACCGCCACGGGCGGCACGCTGTTCTTCACGTTTCTGGGCAACGTGGTGGGGCCGGTGGCCCTCGGCCTGGCCATCCAGCACCTGGGCGGCTTCAAGGCCGCGTATCTGTTGCTGGCCCTGCCGCTGCTGGTGACGAGCGCGGTGCTGTACCTGGGCGCGCGGCGCGCGTGAGCCCATAAAAAAAGCCGACCACAGCGGTGGTCGGCTTCAAACCCTGAAGACCCGATCAGAAGTTGTGGCGCACGCCGAGCATCAAGCCGCTCTGGCTGGCGCCTGCAGCCGGTGCGCTGCCAGGCGCCGTGCCGCTGACCGAGACCGCCAGCGTGCCGTCGTTGGAAATGCGGCCCAGCGAGGCGTACACCGCCGTGCGCTTGGAGAGCGAGTACGTGCCACGCACCACCAGCAGGTTGGCCTGGTTGGCGCTGTTCTTGAAGTCCTGCCGGAACCACTCGGCGTCCACAGCGAATGCGGGCGTCACGTTGTACGTGGCACCGACAAACAGCAGGTCGCTCTTTGGTGTGGCGGCGTTGCCTTCGTTGTCGCGGCGCATGGCGCCCACGTTGGTGATGTGTTCGACGCCGCTGTCGATGACGCCGTACAGCGTCACGCCGGCAGGGGCTTGGGCGTAGGCCCAGGGGGCGGCCAGCGCGCTCAGTAGAACCAGTTTCGTTTTCAAGATGTCTCTCTCTTTCTCGGGGGTTGAAGGGCGACGCCCCGCCCGGGGCGCCGCGTGGGGGGAAAGGAAAAAAGGGGCGCGGCCAGCTCAGCCAAAAGCGCGCGCAAACCAGCGCCGAAGGGCGTTCCACCAGCCTGGCTGGCGTGGCGGCGACGGGGTGGGGGCCGATGAGGCCGGCGACTCGGGTGAGGCGGCCACGGGTGCGGGGTAGAGCTGTTCGAGTGCGGCGTTGAAGTTCTGGAAGAACTCGCCCGCCATCTTCTGGGCGGCCATGTCGACCAGCCGCTGGCCGATCTGCGCGATCTTTCCGCCGACGGTGGCAGTGGCTTCGTAGTGCAGCACGCAGGTGTTCGCCGACGTGGGCTCCAGGCGCACGCTGGCGTTGCCCTTGCCATGCCCGGCGGCCCCGCCTTGGCCTTCGAAATCGATGCGGTAGGACGCGGGCGGCTGCAGGTCGGAGAGCCTGAGCTTGCCCTTGAACTTGGCCTTGACCGGGCCCACAGCGGCCAGGATGTGCACTTCGTATTGCTGGGGTGCGGTCTCCACGAGCGACTCGCATCCGGGGATGGCCTTTTGAAGCACGTCGATGTGGTTGAGGGCGTCCCAGGCCTGTTGCTGGGAGACGGACAGAGTCTGTTGGTTGGCGATTTGCATGAGGGAAGGGGAAAGTGGGTCGAGCGCGGACTCAGACGGGTTGTGCGAGCACCTCAAGGGACTCTTTGACGATGCGGGTCTGTGCCTCGGGCGGTGCACGCAGCTGCTCCAGCCGACCGATTTCGAGCGAGTTCTCCACCACCAGCCGGCAGCGTTCGTAGCGGCGTTTCATGAAGCAGTCGAAGGCCGTCTCCACATCGCTGGCGCGGGCGACTTCTTCGGCCAGCACGAGGCCGTCCTCCACCGCGAGTCCGGCACCCGAGGCGAGTTGCGGTGTGGTGGGGTGTGCAGCGTCGCCGATGAGGATGGCCCGGCCCTTTTGCCAGGGGCGCGGAAGCAGGAAGCCTTCCAGTGGACGAAGCACCACCTGGGAGTGCGCGCCCAGGCCCTCACGGATCTCGCTCAGGATGCCGCCGTAGCCGTCCAGCAGGCGATGCAGTTCGCGCGGGAGCTCGCTCTCAGGCAGCGGCACGCGCTTGGGCGTGGTCTCCAGGTAGAACATGTACATCTCGGTGCTGGAGACCGGGGTCAGGCCCACCTTGGCGGGCCCACCCAGAAAGAAGTGGCGCCGCTCGATGGACGCCGGGCGCGGTGCCACGATGCGCCAGATGCACTGGCCCGTGTATTGCGGCCGCGGCGCGTCGGGAAACAGCAGCGTGCGCACCCGCGAGAAGACGCCATCAGCGCCCACCAGCAGGTCGTAGCGCGCGGCCTCGCCGTTGGAGAGCTTCACGCTCACGCCGTGGGCATCGGAGTCGATCGCGTCCACGGTGAGGCCCAGGCGCACTTGTGTTCCCAGCTCCAGCGTCAGCGCCGACAGGATCTTGTGCAGGATGGGGCGCATGATCCCGCCGCAGCCCGGGGTGTCGCTGCCGGCAGCCACGGGTGTGGGCACCCTGTGCAGCGGGTGGCCGTTCACGTCGCAGATCTGGATGCCTTCGCCGGTGTAGGCCTGCGCCATCACCGCGTCGAGAATGCCCAGCGCCTTGAACGCGCGCAGCGTGGCGCCGGTGATGGTGATGCCGGCGCCGTACACGCGCCACTGCGGGTCCAGGTCGATGAGGTCGACCTCGATGCCTTGTTTTCGAAGCGAGATGGCGGTGGACATGCCGCCAATGCCGCCTCCCACGATCAATGCGCGTTGAGCCATGTGTTGCCTTTCGGTGAGATATGGGTGAGGTGCGGTGTCGTCAGCCGGCGCGTGCGCCGTATACGTGCAGCGCCTCTTCAATGCCTGCGACACCGCGGCCGCTGTGGCGCGCGATGGCCGCGACGTTGGACACCAGGTCTGCGTTGTTCAGGGCGGTGCTGCCATCGGCGCGCAGCAGGTTGTTTTCGAAACCCACGCGCACATGGCCGCCCAGTCCCATGGCCGCCGTCATGCACAGCGCCTCTGTCGGGCCGAAGGCGCACACCGACCAGGGACTCGTGCTGTCCCACGCCGCCAGGAAGGGCAGCACGTCGGTGGCTGAAGAGCGCTGTCCTTCGGTGTAGCGGCCCAGCACGAAGAGGGTGTTGGGCCGGTCGCAGCCGAGCTCGCCACGGCGGGCCATCTGTTGCAGGGTGGCCGCCTCTTGCGGGGTGTAGACGATGAACTGCAGCGCCACGCCGTGGCCTGCGCACCATTCAAAGAAGCGGACCGCCTCGGCGTGCGCAGACGCATCCGGCACGAGCTCGCGGATCGCCACCGATGCCGCCGCGGGCTTGAGCCGCTGGACCACTTCCATCTGCTCGGCGGGCTGGTAGATGCCCACCGCTTCGGTGGTGATCTGGACCAGCAGACGGCCTTGCGTGCGGGTGTGAATGCTGTCGATGGCGGCGCGGTAGCGGTCCACGTCCAGCGAGTGGCTGCCCTGTTCGTTGCGCACATGCAGGTGCATGACGCTGGCGCCCGCCGCGAGGCAGGCCGCGGCTTCGGCGCCCAGCTCGGCAGCCGTCATGGGCAGCGCGGGATGGTCTTTGCGCGTGCGGCGTGCGCCGTTGGGGGCGACGCAGATCACGACCGGGTTCTGCATGGCGCTCGCCCCAACGGGCACCGCGTGGGTGTGTGAATTCATGGTGGCGTCTGTCGTCGTTGTCTCCATCAGGGTCGCGATTAAGCGAGGAGGGACGACACAGGGTCAACGCCGCAAAGGCGCTTTCACCACCGCAGAAAAGAGTGGGCTCAGGCCCAGTCAAATCGCGCCGCGGCCGGGTGTTTCTGTCGTTCGAAAACATCAGCGCAGCCCACGGCACGCGGGTCGCATCGACTCAGGGAAATCCCGATGCCTGGTGCACTCAGAGGCAAGTTCAGAAGCCAATCTGGAATAACCCGAAAACGCTTGAAAACCTAGCATTCATGCCATTCGCCAGAGGACAAGGTCGCACGCCTTCGTCCCTGTGCCTGGACGATGAACTGGAGGTTTTCTTGACGCAAGCCGTGCTCGACAACAGGGTCACCGAGCGACCCAAAACACTGGAAGAAACCAAGGCGTGGATGAAGCAGCGGCTGGTGTCGCGCTTTCATCCCATGAACGCGCTGGACACCGTCGAAGGGCCTTCGCTGATCGATGGCGTGCCCGGCCTCGATGGCGCCGCATGGGGCGGCTACTGGGGCGACCTGGGCGACGCCGCGCGCGCCGATGCACAGCAATGCGAAGCGCGTGGTGAAGCCCAGCGCGCGAAGGCGCTGTATGCCAAGGCCACGGGCCTGTACTTCATGGGGCGCTTTCCGTGCCCCAACCATCCTGCCAAGCAACGCTGTGCGGTGGCCGAGCGCGAGACCTACCTGAAGCTCAGCCACCACTGGGCCGAGCCCATCGAACGGGTGGAGATTCCGTTTGAGGGTCGCGCGTCCGAAGGCCGGCACGTGGTGGCGCTGGTGCGTCGCCCTGCAGGCGTGAGCCATCCGCCCGTGGTGCTGATGTGGGGTGGTGTGGATGCCTGCAAGGAACAGATGACCGCCGCCTGCGACGCGTTTCTGGCGCAGGGTGTGGCCACCGTTGCCATCGACAACGCCGGCACCGGCGAGTCGCCCATTCGCGGCGTGCAGGACGCCGAGCGCCAGTTCCTCGCTGTCATGGACTGGATGCAGGCCCGCACCGACTGGCGTGCCGAGCGACTGGGCTTGCTGGGCCGTTCGTTCGGGGGCTACTGGGCCACCAAGCTCGCGCACCTGGTGCCCGACCGCATCGCGGGCGCCGTCAACTGGGGCGGCGGCGCGCATTTCATGTTCCAGCCCGAATGGATCGCTGCTTCGCGCTACCCCGACAGCTACCTCATGGAACTCGTGGAGACGCGCAGCCTGATGCTGGGCGCGGTCAACGACGAGGAATACATCGCCTTCTTCAAGCGCCTCTCGCTGCTCGACCAGGGCCTGCTGGCCAACCGCTCGGCACCGCTGCTGCTCGTCAATGGCAAGGAAGACAAGCAGTGCCCGGTGGCCGACATTCACCTGCTGACCGAAAACGGATCACCCAAAACGGTGCGCATGTTTCCGGGTGGTCACATGGGGCTCACGCCGCAGACCCTGCCCACCATCGTGGAGTGGCTGGTGCGCCAGGTGCAAGGCCAAGGGGTGCGCTCATGAGCCGCAACTGGCGCCAGGACATGCCGACGCCGCAGGCCTACTGGATGAACCGGGTGCTCTTCGATGTGCACCACCAGGCCAGCCACCTGGAGCGCTACAAGGCCAGTCCCGACGCGTACATGCAGGACATACCGCTCGAGCCCGAGCTGAAAGCGGCCATTCGCGACAACGACATCGGCGCGATGTACCTGGCGGGCGTCAACCCTTACCTGCTGCGCGCGCACTGCCTGGGCCTGCACATTCCCGAGCGCACCTTCCTCGAGTCGCTGCGCGCCGTGGGCGAACAGCCAGGAGCCGCCCATGGCTGAGATCGTGTCCATTCACGCCACCAGCCACACGCCGGTGATGATCAATTTCCCGGACGCCATCCCCGCGCAGGACCGCGAGGAGATCTTTGCGGCGTTTCGCCAGGTGGGTGAAGAGATCCTGGCAGCACGCCCGGACGCCGTGGTCGTCATCTCCGATGACCACGTGCACAACTTCTTCATGAACAACTTCCCGGCGTTCTGCATCGGCGCGGCGGCCTCGTACCCCACGCCGGTGGAGCACTGGCTCAAGGTCAGCAAGCAGACGCTGCGCGGCGACCCTGCATTGGGTGCCCACCTGCTGGGCGAGGCGCTCAACAGCGGCTTCGACCCGTCCTTCTCGATGGACCTCACGCTCGACCACGGTGTGCTCACGCCGCTGCATCTGGCTGGCATGGCGGCCGACATCGCCGTGGTGCCGCTGCTGGTGAACTGCGTGCAGCCCCCGCTGCCGCCCATGGCGCGAGCCCTGCAATGGGGCGAGTTTCTGGGCAAGGCCCTGCAGTCGTACACCGGTTGTGAGCGCGTGTCGGTGCTGGCCACGGGTGGCATCAGCCACGACATTGCCACCCCGCGAATGGGCCTGCTCAATGAAGCGTTTGACCGCCGGTTCATGGCGCTGCTGGGCGCGCAGGACGATGCCGCGCTGGTGGCCTACGCCACCGACCACGTGAACGAAGCCGGCAACGGCGCCGAAGAAATTCGCACCTGGCTGGTGGCACACGGTGCAGCGCAGGCGCTGCAGGCGCGTTTCGAACCGGTGTACTACAAGGGTGTGGCCAGCTGGTACACCGGCATTGGCCTGGGCCGCTGGACCGCAAGGGCCGCGACATGACCGAGCCACTGCTGCACTTTCACGCCTCGGGCCCGGCGCACGCGCCCGCGGTGGTGCTGCTGCACTCGCTGGCCACGCACAGCGGGTTGTGGGCGCACCAGGTGCCCGCGTGGTCGGTGGACTTGCGGGTGATCGCCATCGACCTGCCCGGCCACGGCCGCAGCGCCGTGGCCAGGCAGCCCCTGACGCTGGCCGACATGGCCGACCGCGTGCTGGCGGTGCTGGATCACCTCGGCGTTGCCCAGGCAGCGTTCGTGGGGGTGTCGCTTGGCGGCATGGTGGCGCAGGCGGTGGCACTGGATCGCGCGCACCGCGTGAGCGCGCTGGTGATCGCGCATGCCGGCGCCCGCACCGATGAGACCGTTCGTGCCATCTGGGACCAGCGCATTGAGCAGTTCGAGGCCAGCGGCATGGACCAGCTGGCGCAGCCCACGCTGGAGCGCTGGTTTCCGCGCGCGTTCTCGGAGAGTGCGCCGCTCACGCTGCAGTGGATGGCCAGCCTGATCGAGGCCACCGACCCGCAGGGTTACGTCATGGCGATCCGTGCCATTCAGGGCCTGGACCACCTGGACCGGTTGCCCGCCATCCGGGTGCCCACCCTCGTGGTGGCTGGCCAGGCCGATGCCGCCGTGCCATCGGCCGTGGCCTCTGCCGTGGCCCACCGCATCCCCCACGCCCGGTTGCATCTCCTGGAAGACACCGGGCACATCGGCAATGTGCAGCAACCCCTGCTGTTCACGGAACGCGTGGGCGAGTTTCTGCAATCGGCGCTCGTGCCCGACGCCACGCCCAGCCTCAAAAGAATGGAGACCTTGAAATGAATGCCCGTGCACCCGATGCGTCCCTGGCCCGGATAGGCGAGCCCATGCTGCGCGTGGAAGACCAGCGCTTCCTCACTGGCCAGGGCCGCTATGTGGACGACATCGAGCTCGCCGGCATGGTGCATGGCGCGGTGTTGCTCTCGCCGTATGCCCATGCGCGCGTGGTGTCCATCGATGCCCGGCAGGCGCGCGCCGCACCCGGCGTGCTGGCGGTGTTGACCGGTGCCGACCAGGAGGCCGCCGGGCTGGGCGGCATGCCCCCGCTGTTCATGCCCGAAGACTCGGGCGGCGCCAAGGGCTACCGCACCTACCGCCCCTTGCTGGCCACCGACCGTGTGCGCTGCGTCGGCGACCGCGTGGCCTTTGTCGTGGCGCAAACCGCCGCACAGGCGCGCGATGCGCTGGAGCTCATCGAGGTCGAGTACGAAGAGCTGCCATCGGTGACTTCGCTGGAAGACGCCGTGAAGGAAGGCGCACCCCAGCTGTGGGACGGCGCTCCCGGCAACCGGTGCTGCGTGGTGACATACGGCAACGAGGCGCAGACCGAGGCGGCGTTTGCCCAGGCGGCGCACGTCACGGTGCTGGACATGGCCAACAACCGGTTGAGCGCCAACTCGATCGAACCGCGCGGCGCCATCGGCTCGTACGACGTCTCGGACGGCTCGTACCTGCTCTACACCAGCTCGCAGAACCCGCACGGCGCGCGCCAGATGCTGGCTGCCAACGTGTTCCACATCGCCGAGACCGCCCTGCGCGTGGTCTCGCCCGACGTGGGCGGTGGCTTCGGCATGAAGGCCGACGCGTACCCCGAAGACGGCCTGGTGCTCTGGGCCGCCCAGGTGTGCGGCCGTCCGGTGAAATGGATTCCCACGCGCAGCGAAAGCATTGCCACCGACAACCACGGGCGCGACCAGCGCGTGCGCGCCGAGCTGGCGCTCACTGCAGAGGGCAAGATGCTCGGCCTGCGCGTGCGCTCCCTGCACGCGTTTGGCGCCTATGTGGTGTCTGCGGCGGTGGCACCACTGAACTTCGCGCTGCGCTTCGTGCCGGGCGTGTACGACCTGCCCGCCTACTTTGGTGTGAACGAGGGCGTGTTCACCAACACCTCGCCGACCGGACCGTACCGGGGGGCCGGCCGCCCCGAAGCCACGTACGTGTGCGAGCGCCTGCTGGACGAGGCCGCCGCCGAACTCGGCCTGGAGCCGGCCGAGATCCGGCGCCGCAACTTCATTCAGCCCGCGCAGCTGCCGTACGCCACCCACACCGGCTTCGTGTACGACAGCGGTGACTTCCCCGGGCTGCTGGAGCAGTGCCAGCAGCTCTCGGATGTCGAGGGCTTTGCCGCGCGTCGAAGCCAGTCGCAAGCCCGGGGTTTGCTGCGGGGCCGGGGCATCGGCTTCTTCATCGAGCAAGGCGGCATCTTCAACGACCAGATGACGCTGCGCTTTGACCCCAGCGGCGCTGCCACCATCCTGGCGGGCACGCACTCGCATGGCCAGAGCCACGCCACGGTGTTTTCGCAGCTGATCTCCGACTGGTTGGGCGTGCCGGTGAACCGCATCCGCTATGTGCAGGGCGACACCGACAAGGTGTCCTACGGGCGCGGGACCTATGCGGCGCGCTCGTCCATGATCGGTGGCAGCGCGTTGCGCCTGGCCTGTGACCAGGTGATCGAAAAGGCCCGGCCCGTGGCGGCCTTCCTGCTCAAGTGCGACGCCGCCCAGCTGGTGTACGAGCAAGGCATGTACCGCACGGCCGACGGCGAGAAGCGCCTGCCGTTCGTGGAAGCCGCCAAGGCCTGCTTCATCAAGGCCGGTCCGCTGGCGCAGTTTGGCGTGGGGCTGGAAGCCACCGGCACCTGGAACACCGACCCGCCGAACTTCCCCAATGGGTGCCACATCGCCGAGGTGGAGGTGGACCCCCAGACCGGCGTGGTGCGGGTCGACCGTTACCACGCGGTGGACGACGTGGGGCGCGCCCTCAACCCGATGATTTGCGAAGGCCAGATCCACGGCGGGGTGGCACAAGGCATCGGCCAGGCCTTGCTGGAACACGTGGTCTATGACCGCGAATCGGGGCAGCTGGTCAGCGGCAGCTTCATGGACTACGGCATGCCGCGGGCCGATGACATGCCCAGCTTCCACCTGAAGATGGCCGAGATCCCCTGCAAGACCAACCCCATCGGCGTGAAGGCCGTGGGGGAGGCCGGAACGATCGGGGCACCCGCTGCCGTCATGAACGCGGTGATGGACGCCCTGCGCCCGCTCGGTGTCGCGCATCTCGACATGCCGGCCACGCCGTTGCGCGTGTGGCAGGCGCTGGAAGCGGCGCGCACGCGCCAGGAGGCCCGCTGAGATGAACCGCCTGCAGAACAAGGCCGTGGTGGTCACGGGCGCGGCGAGTGGACTGGGACGCGCAACTGCCCTGGCCATGGCGCGCGAGGGCGCGCACCTGGCCATCGTGGACGTGGACGACGCGGGCCTGGGCGAAACCAAGGCGCTGATCCTGGCTGAAGGTGCGCGCGTGGTGGCACTCACTGGCGACGTGACCCGGCTGCAGACACACACCCGCCTGTGCGACATGGCGGTGTCCGCCTTTGGGGCGGTGCATGGCTTGTGCAACGTGGCCGGTGTGCTCGGCCCCGGCACCCTGGCCGAGGTCACCGAGGCGCAGTTTGATCACGTCATGCACGTCAACTGTCTGGCGCAACTGTTGTCCATTCGAGCCTTCGCGGCGCGGCTTCGCGAGAGCGCGGGTGCCATCGTCAACGTGGCCTCGGTGGGTGCCCAGGTGGGCTTGCCCCTGATGAGCGTTTATTGCGCGTCGAAGGCGGCCGTGCTGGGCATGTCGCGGGCAGTCGCGGTGGAGCTCGCGCCCCAGGTGCGCTGCAACGTGGTCTGCCCCGGCGGCATCGACACGCCGATGGCGCAAGGCCTGCTGGCCTCGGTGCCAGCGGATGAGCGCGACGCACTGCTGGCACGGCTGACCGGACGCCAGCTGCTGCCGCGCTTTGCCACACCGGGCGAGGTGGCCCAGGTTCTCGTGTTTCTCGTCAGCGACGAGAGCGCCTTCATGACCGGTGCCGTGGTGTCTGCCGATGGCGGACACACGGCCTGGTGATTTTTCGACAGCTTTACACCCAGGAGACATCCCATGATCCAAGCCTTTAAGCGGCTCGCCGCCGTGTTCTCGTTCGCGCTGGTGGCCACCACGGCTTCGGCGCAAGTCACCAAGATCAACGTCGGCTACGTGCCGGCCGGTGACTGGCTGCCGGCGCTGGTGGCCAAAGACAAGGGCTTCTTCGAGAAGCGCAACCTCGACGTCAACCTGACCAAGGTCGCCATCATCTCGAACATCCCCTCCGCCATTCTCTCGGGCAGCTTGCAGGTGGGCGTGAGCACGCCCACGGTGCTGATCGATGCCGCCGAAGGCGGCTTGCCGTTGGTGGGCATTGCCGGGGGCACGCGATTCGTGAAGAACCCGTCCATCTTCAGCGTGGTGGTGCGCCAGGGCGTGACGGCCACCAGCGCGAAGGACCTCGAAGGCAAGCGCGTGGGCGTGCCGGGCCTGCGCAGCATTGCCGATGTGCTGTTTCGCAAGTGGCTGCTGGACAAGGGCGTGAACCCATCGCGCGTGACCATCGTGGAAGCGCCGTTCCCGCAGATGAAGGACCTGCTCAAGGGCGGCACGATCGACGCGGTGGCGGTGCTGGAGCCCTTTCGCTCGCGCATCGTCTCCGACAACACCGGCTTTCGCCTGGCCGACTACGTGGCCGAGGTGAACCCCGATGTGCTGGGTGGGGTGTGGATCGCGCAGCGCGAGTGGGCGAGTGCCAATCCCCGTGCGCTCACCGCGTTCCGCGAGTCGCTGGCCGAGGCCATCGAGTTCATCAAGAACCAGACCGAAGAGGCGCGCGCCATCGAGTCGAAGTACCTGGGCTTCAGCACGCCGGTGCTGCTGCCCTACTCGCTGCCGGTGAGCAACGCGGACCTGGAGACCTACGTCCGTTATGCCCGCGAAGTGGGCTACCTGAACAAGCCCGTTGACGTTGGCCAGATGCTGGCGCGCTGAAACCCAACCTGAGCACACACCATGCGAGTCGATATCACGGTCAATGGCCGTCCCATGCAGGGCGAGGTGGAAGAGCGCGCCCTGCTCAGCGATTTCCTGCGGGAGACCGCGGGCTTGAAAGGCGTTCATCGTGGCTGCGACACCGCGCAGTGCGGCGCCTGCACGGTCCACCTCGACGGGGTGGCGGTGAAGTCGTGCAACGTGCTGGCGCTGCAGGCCGAGGGCCGCGAGGTGACCACCATTGAAGGCCTGTGCGCACCCCAGGGTGCGCTGCACCCGGTGCAGCAAGCGTTCCGCGAGTGCCACGGGCTGCAGTGCGGCTACTGCACGCCCGGCATGGTGATGAGCGTGATCGACCTGCTGCGCCGCCACCCGCAGCCCGATGACGCCGAGATCCGTCACGGGCTGGAGGGCAACCTGTGCCGTTGCACCGGGTACGAGAACATCGTGAAGGCGGTGCGCCTGGCTGCCGAGCGGCAACAGGCTTGAGGAGGGCGCGATGTACAACTTCAAGTTCCATCGGGCGCAAAGCACCGCCGATGCCGCAGCCGCCTTCGCCTCACAGGGTGACGCCAGCTACCTCGCCGGCGGGCAGACACTGCTGGCCTCCCTCAAGCTGCGGCTGGCCCGCCCCGACACGCTGGTCGACCTGGGCCGCATCCCTGAGCTGCGCGGCATCCAGGTGCTGGGCAAGGACCGCCTCGCCATCGGGTCGATGAGCACCCACGCGCAAGTGGCGTCGTCCGACGTGGTGGCGTCGAGCATTCCCGCGCTGACCGGGCTGGCCAGCGGCATTGGCGACCCGATGATTCGCCACCAGGGGACCATCGGCGGCTCCATCGCCAACAACGACCCTGCGGCCGACTGGCCAGCCGCCCTGCTCGCGCTTGACGGGGTGGTGGTCACCGACCAGCGCCGCATCAGCGCCGCAGACTTCTTCCTCGGCCTGTTCACCACGGCGCTGCAACCCGGGGAACTCATTGTGTCGGTGGAGCTGGCCGTGCCCACGCGCTGCGCGTACGTCAAGTTCAAGCACCCGGCCTCGCGCTTTGCCCTGGTGGGTGTCATGGTGGCCGACTTCGCCGGCAGGACGCGGGTCGCGGTCACGGGGGCAGCAGCCTGCGCGTTTCGCGCCACGGCGCTGGAGCAGGCGCTGGACGCCTCGTGCCGCCCGGACAGCCTGCGTGACGTGCCCATCGACACCACCGAATTCAACGCCGACCTGCAGGCCACCGCCGCCTACCGCGGTCAACTCGTGCGCGTGATGGCGCAGCGCGCGGTCGAACGCCTCGTGGGCCACTGAACCGCCTTTTTCACTCCAATCCGCATGCTGTACCCCAACCCCCACTTCGCCAGCGCCGCTGCCTCCGGGCACAACGCCTCCGACTTCGCGCTGGAGCTCGACCAGGTCTCGGTGTCGTTCGGTGAGCGCACCGTCATCGACCGCATGAACTTCTCGGTTCGCGCGGGCGAGTTTCTCTGCCTGGTCGGCCCTTCGGGCTGTGGCAAGACCACCTTGCTGCGGCTGATGGCGGGCTTGATGACCCCCACCCGTGGTGAAGTGCGGTTCCAGGGGGAGCGCATTTCGGCGCCCTCGCTGGAGCGGGCCATCGTGTTTCAGGACTACGGGCGTGCGCTGCTGCCCTGGCGCACGGTGAGCGGCAACATCGCGCTCGCCATGGAGGCGCTGCGCGTGCCGGCCGCCGAGCGCGAGGGGAAGATCGATGCCTTGCTGGCCACCACCGGCTTGAGCCAGGCGCGCGAGCGGTACCCCAACCAGCTCTCGGGCGGCATGCAGCAGCGCGTGCAGATCGCCCGCTGCCTGGCGCAGAAGCCCCGGCTCATGCTGATGGACGAACCCTTTGGCGCGCTGGATGCCATCACGCGCCAGCACCTGCAGGACGAGGTGCTCAAGCTGACCCGTGAGCACGGCACCACCGTCGTGTTCATCACCCACGACCTGGAAGAGGCCATCTACCTGGGCGACCGCGTCATCGTGCTCGGGGCCAACCCCGGGCGCATGCTGGAGGAGGTGGAGGTGGGCATTGCACACCCCCGCCACCAGCTCACCACGCGCGAAGACCCCCGCTTCCTGGCCCACCGCCATCACCTGCACGGTTTGCTGGAGGGCCACTGACATGCGGCGCTACATGTTGGGCGCCGTCATTCCGGTGGGCCTGCTGGTGGCCTGGGAGGCGCTGTGGCACGTCGACAGCCTGCGCCTCGAGTCACTCTCCAGGCCCACCGACGTGTGGCGCGCGTTCCTGCACGGCATGTCCGACGGCAGCATTCCCCGCGCCACGGTGCAGACGCTGGAAGCGGCCCTGACGGGCTTCGTGCTGGCCTGCGCCATCGGCATCGTGCTGGGCATCGTCATTGGCCTGCTGCCGCGCCTGGAGCGCGTGGTGTCGCCCACCATCGATGCGCTGCGGCCCATCCCCTCGGTGGCGCTCATTCCGCTCTCGCTCATGATTTTTGGCTTTGGGGCCCCGATGGAGGCGGTGGTGGTGGCGTTTGCCTGCGTCTGGCCAGTGCTGCTCATCACCATCTCCAGCGTCAAGGGCATGGAGCCGCGCCTGCTGGAGGTGAGCCAGGTGCTGCAGCTCAGTGCGCTGGAGCGCGCCTTCAAGGTGGTGATACCTGCGGCGCTCAGCGGCATCGTGGTGGGCCTGCGCCTGGCGCTGGCCATTGCGCTCATCGTCGCGATCACGGTGGAGATCGTCATCAACCCGCGCGGGCTGGGTCACGAAATGATGGCGGCGCAGCAGGCGCTTCAGTTCGACCGCATGTATGCCTGCCTGCTGTGGGTGGGCGTGCTGGGTTGGGTGGTCAGCGAGCTTTCGCTGGCCGGTGTTCGAAGGATTCCGGGGCTGCGCCTCGAAGCGGTGGGAGATGCGCGATGAAGATGTCATCGAGAGGCATGGAGCGCCTGGGTGCGCTCGGATTCGCCCTGGGCCTGCTGGCCTTGTGGCAGGTGCTGGCCAGTGCCAAGGTGATTTCGCCGCTATTCTTTCCCTCGCCTGTCCGTACGCTGGAAGCGCTGTGGTCGCAAGTGACCCAGGGGCAACTCTGGGAGCCGCTGGGCTCCACCGTCGCCCGCATGGCCTGGGGCTGGCTGGTGGCCTCGGTGCTGGGCGTGGTGCTCGGTGCCCTGATCGCCAGCTCCACCCTGGTGCGCCGCATGACCCACCCGCTGCTGGAGTTCATGCGGCCACTGCCAGCGTCGGCCATCATCCCGGTGGCCATCCTGGCGTTTGGCCTGTCGTCGACCATGTCCACCTCGGTGATCGCTTTCGGCTCCATCTGGCCCGTGCTGCTCGCCAGCGTGCAGGGGTTTTCGACGGTCGACGAGCGCCTGCGGGAAGTGGCTTCGGTGATGCGCTTCAGCACGCTGGAGCGGTTCGTCAAGGTCAGTCTGCCCAGCGCCATGCCGGGCATTCTGGCGGGCGCGCGCGTGGGGTTGTCGGTGGCATTGATCCTGGCGGTGGTGACGGAGATGCAGGCCTCGCTCACGGGCATTGGCCAGAACATCCTCATGGCACAGCGTTCGTTCAAGACCGCCGACCTGTACGCGGGCGTCGTCGTGCTGGGCGCCATCGGCTTCGTGACCTCCGCCGCCATTCAGGCGCTGGAGAATCGCGCGCTGCGCTGGAGCCAACACGCGCGCTGAGCGCTTCAGGCCGGGGCGGATGCCGAACGTGTGTGCACCTGCCGCCGGTAGTCGCGCGGGGTCACGCCGAACTCGGCCTTGAAGGCGCGGCTGAAGTGCGAGACGTTGCTGAAGCCCCACTGGAAGGCGATCTCGCCAATCGACCTGGACTGCAGCGCTGGCTGCTCCAGGTCGTGGCGGCAACGCACCAGGCGCTCAGACCACACCCAGCGCATCAAGGGTTTGTCTTCCCCATCAAAGATCTGGTAGACGTGGCGCGGCGACAGGTTCACCGCCTTGGCGATGGCGTTGCCATCCAGGGTGCTGTCGCCCAGGTTCTCTCGGGCAAACCGCATGATGCGCTGGCGGTGCATGGAAGCCAGCCGGCTCGGGCAGCGCTCGGCGGCGCTCACGCTGGAGCGCACCACGGGCGCAAACAAATGCACGAGGGCCTGCGAAATGTCGTCGGCCATGTCCTCGGTGAGCGAAGGGGCCAGCGCAAACACCTCGTCCAGCGTGGAGCGAAACAAGGCCGCTGCGCCGCTGTCGCAGCGGATCGCGCGCGCGGTGGCCAGTTCGAGTTCGGGCGCCAAGGCCCGCAGCGCGGAGGCGTTGACGTACACCGAATGGGTCTCGATGTCACCGGTTTCGATGTAGAACGGCCGCGAGGGATCGATCACGAACACGTCACCCGGTTCGACCCGCGATTCGCGCCCGCCCTGGGACACCACGGCGGGGCCCTTCTTGTGCAGCGAAATCAGCAGCCGCGTGTCGTGGTCGTGGGCGGTGGGAAAGGACACGGTGGAATGCGGGGAGAACTTCAGGGCCGCAAAGCGAAGGTTCTGCCCCCGGTAGGCGGTCATCTCGGCCACCAGCGGTTGTGATGCCAGGCTCTTCACATTGAGGCCCACCGCAAACATGCTCTGCATCTGCCGGCGGAAGGCTTGCGCCTTGAGGTCGTCACTGGAGCCTTCGCTGGCGAAGTGCTGCAGGCGCGGGAAGTCGTGGGCGGGCTGGGCGTTCATGGGTGTCTCCATACGTGCACTGGCGGCACGCTTGAGCCCGGACTCTGCCAGCAGTTGGTATTCTTCGAAAATGATTATTGCGGATACGACCTATCTGTCGCGTGGATAGGTCAAACGGCGCCCAATGTGAACCTCCAGGAGACGCAACGGTGAGAGTCAACAAGCTCGATCTCAACCAGCTGGTGCTGCTGGACGCCATGCTGGCCACGGCCAGCGTGAGCCAGGCGGCCACGCTGGTGCACCTCAGCCAGCCCGCTGTGAGTGCGGCGCTGGCCAAGTTTCGCCAGTACTTTGGCGACCCACTGCTGGTGCCTCATGGGCGCAAGCTCACGCTCACGCCATTTGCGCACACGCTGGTGGAGCCCGTTCGTGATCTGCTGCTGCAGGTCCAGGCGCTCACGCGCCGGCGGCCCGAAATCGAGCCCTCCCGCATCGAGCGGCTGATCACCATCGTGGGGTCGGACTACATCCAGAACGTCCTGCTGGCACCGCTTTTTCAGCGCGCCGGGAAAGAGGCGCC
This sequence comes from Hydrogenophaga sp., assembly GCF_019264445.1. Lineage (GTDB taxonomy): Bacteria > Pseudomonadota > Gammaproteobacteria > Burkholderiales > Burkholderiaceae_C > Hydrogenophaga. The sequence goes on along the minus strand of NZ_JAHVAB010000021.1, from coordinate 44,226 downwards.
GGGCTTGCGTTTCGAGGTGCGCTCGATCAGCGGCTACCTCAATGAAGAGCTGGAGCAGGGCGATGTCGATCTGGTGGTGTCGCTGGCCTCGGCCGTGTCCGAGCGGCATCCGAGCGAGGTCGTGTTTCGGGACACGTTTTCCTGCATCGCCTGGACAGGCAATCGCAAGGTGGGCACACGCCTGAGCCAGAAGCAGTACCTGGCCATGGGCCATGTCGCCGTGCTGCTGGGGCGGGGGCGCGTGCCCACGCTGGACCAGATCGCCCTGGACGCGCTGGGCCTGGAGCGTCGCATCGAGGTGCACATTCCCAGCTTCACGACGATGCCCGTGTACCTCGTGGGCACCGAACGCATCGGCACCCTGCAGACCCACTTGGCGAAATCACTGACGAAGCAGTGGCCGGTGCGCGTGTTGCCTTGCCCGATTCCCATCACACCCATCGTCACCGCCGTGCAGTGGCACCGGTACCAGTCGCTGGACCCGGCCATCTCCTGGACGCGAGGCGTCCTGCGCGAGCTGGGCGCCAGTCTGCAGGCCTGAACTCAGCGCCGCAGCCGCGTCACGAGCCGCGCCACGGCCATCACCAGAATCAGGATGATCAGGTTCGACACGAGCCCGGCCGCAATCGCGTGGGTCAGGCTGGCTGCGCCATGGGGCATGGTGGTGGGCAGCATCACGGCGACAAACACCACGCCGCAGGCCAGCGGAATGAGGCGCCCGGTCACGGGTGAGGTTCTGAGCATGGTGACCACCAGGGCAATGATCAGGCCGATGCGGAACACGTCGGTGAGTTGCGAGAAAACGAGATCGATCACGGTGGCATGTCCTTGGGGTCAGAAAAAAGAAAACCGGGCGAGGGCCTGCAGCAGACCCTGGCCCGGTTATCGATCGGACTTTAGCGCGAGGTGTCGCCGGCGAAGATGTCCTTCTTGTGCGTGCCGCCCGGCACCAGCAGCGAGCCGATCACCACGGTCATGACCGCGATCACGATGGCGTACCACAGGCCGGAGTAGATGTTGCCGGTCTGTGCCGAGATGGCAAACGCGGTGGCAGGCATCAGGCCGCCGAACCAGCCGTTGCCGATGTGGTACGGCAGGGACAGGCCCGAGTAGCGGATGCGGGTCGGGAACAGCTCCACGAGCATGGCGGCGATGGGGCCGTACACCATGGTCACCAGGATCACGAGGTACGTGAGGATGATGACGATGGTCAGCTTCTGCGCGGTGAAGATGTCGAAGAAGTGCTTGGCCTTGGCAATGGAGGTGTTGTCGGCAGGCACCAGCGGGTAGCCGGCCTGCTTGAGCGCGGCGTTCAGCGAGCCGTCGAACGTGGCCTTGGCCTTCTTCAGGTCGTCGCCGGTCAGCTTGGCCGCGTCATACGACTCGATGGCGGTGTTGCCCACCTTCACGATGGCCGTCTTGGCTTCGGCGCTCACGATGGTTTCGTAGTTCACCGAGGTGCGGGCCAGTTGTGCCTTGGCGATGTCGCACGACGAGGTGAACTTGACCGTGCCCGTTGGGTTGAACTGGAACGAGCAGTCTTCTGCCGACACGGTCACCGTGACGGGGGTCTGGTGCGCGGCGTACAGCGCGGGGTTGGCGGTCTTGGTCAGCAGCGTGAACACCGGCAGGAAGGTGAGCGCGCCCAGCAGGCAGCCCGTGAGGATGATGGGCTTGCGGCCGATGCGGTCCGACAGCGCGCCAAACACCAGGAAGCCGCCCGTGCCCAGAATGAGCGACCAGGCCACCATCACGTTGGCGGTGAAGCTGTCGACCTTGATCACGTTCTGCATGAAGAACAGCGCGTAGAACTGGCCCGTGTACCAGACCACTGCCTGGCCAGCGACCAGGCCGAACAGCGCGAGCAGGGCGATCTTGCCGTTTTTCCAGTTGCCGAAGGCTTCGCTCAGCGGTGCCTTGGAGGTGCGGCCTTCTTCCTTCATCTTCTTGAAGGCGGGGCTTTCGTTCATCTGCAGGCGGATGTAGAGCGAGATGGCCAGCAGGAAGATCGAGCCAATGAACGGAATGCGCCAGCCCCAGGCGTTGAACGCCTTGACCATGGTCGGATTGCCGTCGGCCATCAGCACAGCCACGCCGTCCTTGAGCAGGGGGACATCAGGGTAGGCGCCGTTGACGTAGCCCTGGACGGCCAGGATCACGATCAGCGACAGCAGCAGACCCAGTGTGGCCGTGGTCTGGATGAAGGCCGTGAAGTAGCCGCGCTGGTTGGCGGGAGCATGTTCGGCCACATAAATGGCCGCGCCACCGTATTCGCCGCCCAGTGCCAGACCTTGCGCCATGCGCAGGACGATCAGGATGACGGGCGCCGCCGTGCCGATGCTTTCATAGTTGGGCAGAACACCCACCAGAAAGGTGGACAGGCCCATGATGACGATGGTCATCAGGAAGGTGTACTTGCGGCCGATCATGTCGCCCAGCATGCCGAACACCAGGGCGCCGAAGGGGCGCACGATGAAGCCGGCCGCAAAGGCCAGCAGCGCGAACACGTTGCGCGTGCTCTCCGGGAACGCGGTGAAGAACTGCGCGCCGATGATGGCGGCCAGCGACCCGTACAGGTAGAAGTCGTACCACTCGAAGATCGTGCCGGCCGAGGAGGCCATGATGACTTTCTTCTCTTCGGCGGTCATCGGGCGGGAGCGTTCCCGCACGTTGTTGGTGATGTCGGCTGTCGCCATAGGTTGCTCGCTAGGTGGAAGTCCGGCGCGGTGGCCAGACGGTTCTCACACGCAGTGGCCTGCGCATGAGTTCGGTGACGTCGGCGGCGAGTGTGTGGACGCTTTCTTACTGAAAAATTTCAAACCCCGCGACCAGCCCCCAACCTAGGGAAAGTCCCTAAGCGGCTGTGCCTTGCCGGCTCAGGCCGTGATGCGGAACACCTGCCGCAGGTAAGCGAGGAACGTCTCGTCGTCGCAAAGGGTCTTGCCCGGCGAATCGGAGAGCTTGGCCACCGGCTGGCCGTTGCAGCTCACCAGCTTCATGACGATGTTGAGCGGTCGTATGCCCATGTCGTTGGTGAGGTGGGTGCCGATGCCGAAGCCGGTCTGGATGCGGTCGGCAAAGTGGCCGTAGAGCGAGAGGGCGGCGCGCAGGTCGAGCCCGTCGGAGAACACGAGGCGCTTGGTGTGCGCGTTCACCTTGAGTCGCGCGTAGTGCGCCAGCGCCTTCTCGCCCCAGGCCACCGGATCGCCCGAGTCGTGGCGCAGCCCGTCGAAGAGTTTGGCGAAGTACAGGTCGAAGTCGCCAAGGAAAGCGTCCATGCCCACCACATCGGTGAGCGCCACGCCGAGGTCACCGCGGTACTCCTGCACCCAGGTTTCCAGAGCCGCCTTTTGAAAGCCCTTGAGCTGCACGCCCGTGGCCTGAAAGGTCTGCAGGTATTCGTGCGCCATGGTGCCAATGGGCACGAGCCCGTGTTGCTTCGCCAGCTGCACGTTGGAGGTGCCCTTGAAGAACTCGGGCACTTCGCGCGCAAAGGTGGCCACCACTTCGTCTTGCCACGCGGCGGAGAAACGCCGGCGCACGCCGAAGTCGAAGAACTCGAACGGGTGGGCGCGCTTCGCACCCTGCGCACCGAACTCGCGCAGCAGCGCAATCTTCTGTTGCAGTCGGCGGCGTCCTTCATCGAGCGCCGCTGGCGTGGCCAGCCGGCGGAAGTGGATCTCGTTGACGATGGCGAGCACGAAGATCTCGAACAGCATCACATGGATCTGCGGCCCCTTGGCCACGATGTCCAGCGCGTCGCCCTCGGCCGACACCGTGATGTAGCGGCGCTGCAGCTGGAAGATGCGCAGGTAGTCGATGAAGTCCGACTTCATGTAGCGCAGGGCACCCAGGTACTGCAGTTCGTCTTCGGTGAAGCGCAGCGAACACAGGTGCTCGATCTGCCGCTCCACCTCGTCGCGCATCTCGCTCAGCGGGTAGGCGGGCACGTTGCGGCACACGAACCGGTATTCGGCCTGGTTGGCCGGCATCGAGTGCAGCATGGGCTGCAGCATGGTGAACTTGTAGAGGTCGGTGCCCAGCAACGATGTGACCACCGGCACAAACGGCTCGGCGGAAGAGGCGGTGTGGCTCATGGCAGCTCCTGAAGGTTGGGCGGGCATCACCGCAGCGTGGACGCGAACGCGTCCAGCGTCATCACCCCGGTGCCGGCGGCGCGGGCACGCTCGAACAGCGCGTCGGCCAGGGGTTCGAAGCCCGTTACCGGGCTCATGGCGTCCTGAAGCAGCACCACGCGCGGGGTGGGTGTGCCACCACGGCCGAGGTAGCGCATGAACTGGTCGTAGCTGGCGGCCACGCAGTGGCTGGAGGCCTGGCCTGCGATGGCGATGACGTCGGCCGCCTGGGCCAGCGAAGCGGCCAGCGCCGTGTTGAACTGGGTGCCGGGCACCGAGGGCACGGGCGCGTCGGCCTCGAACACGCCGAAGTGTTCGCTCAAGGGGTATTCGCCCTTGAGCACCTTGGTCACCGCGCGCTGGTGCGCCAGTTCCCAAGCCGCCAGGCTGCGCGCCACATCGCTGTGGATGTTGTGGCCCCAGGTGCCGGTGACGCAGTGCACCGGCCACACCACCATGCCCGCTTTGCCCGCGCCTGCGAGCTGCTCCAGCATCGCCACCACCGGCGCCTGCAGGCTGGCGTCTCGCGGTCGGTAGCGGCCGGCCACCACGTCGCTGGCCGTGATGAAGGTGAAGGGCGCCACCGGCTGCCCGCCCGCGTCCAGCCAGAACGTGGTGCGCTCGACCGCCACGCTGGCGTGCGAATCCAGTGTGACGGTGATGCCGTCCAGGCGGTCTTGCTGCGCCTCGATGAAATGGGCGAGGCGCTGCAGGTCGGCGTGGGCGCCGGCCACCGGCAGGGCCGCGCCGTCGATGTCGCAGAAGTCGTTTTGCGGGTCGATGATCAGGAGGTGGGTGCGCATGTCAGGCCTTGGCGTTGGGGTTTTCAACCGAGCGGAAGGTGCGGGGAAACACGGCAGCGCGCTCGCGGTCGCGCACGCGGTAGCCCATGGCGGCGCGCCCCGCATCGCCGCTGATCGGACCCTCTTCCGCGAGGAACGCCGCATCGAGCATGCGCTTGCGAAACGCGCTTTTGTCCATGGGGCGGCCGAGCACGATCTCGTAGGTGCGCTGCAGCTGCGGCAGCGTGAACGGCTCCTGCAGCAGGAACGCCGGCAGTGAGGTGTATTCCACCTTGCCGCGCAGGCGCTCGACCGCACAGGCCAGGATGTCGGCGTGGTCAAAGGCCAGGCGCTTGCGCAGCGCCGCCTCCACCTCGACCCATTCCGACGCCGTGTTGTCCGCTGCCCCTTCGTCGGCCGGCGCGGCCACCAGCGCGAAGTAGGCATGCGTGGCGCACCAGCCGCGGGGGTCGCGCGTGGCGCTGCCCCAGCTGCCCAGCTGCTCCAGATAGGGCGCATGAAACGCGGTTTTTTCTGCCAGCTTGCGCAGCGCGCAGTCATGCAGGCTAGCGTCGATGTCCACATCCACGAATCCGCCCGGCAAGGCCAGGCGGCCAGGGAATGGCTCGCCGGTCGAGTCAGGGCGGCGCACGAGCAGCACCCGCAGCTGTTCTTCCATCACCGTGAAGACCGCCACGTCGACCGTGGTCAGGGGTCGGGCAAAGCTGGGCGGCGCGGCGCGGGCGGGGGTTTTTCGGGTGGCCATGCTTGACATCTCCTGTTTGAGTTGTACTATACAACCTAACAGGAGTTGTACTGTGCAACTTAAAAAGGAGCTCACCATGTTTGGCATTCAGTTCATCAAGTCGCAGCCCACCACCCACCTCATGCAGTTCCGCGGCGGCCAGCTGGTGCGCCAGGGTGCAGGCCTGTCTTTCTTCTACTACGCGCCCACCACCTCGCTGGTGGCTGTGCCCATCGCCAGCCGCGACGCTGGCTTCATGCTGGAGCTGGTCACCAGCGACTTCCAGGGCGTGACGGTGCAGGGCGAGGTGACCTACCGGGTGGGCGACCCCGGCCGCATCTACAAGATGATGGATTTCTCCCTCATGCCCGATGGCACCACCTACGCCAGCGAAGACCCCGACCGGCTGCAGGGCCGTGTGGTGATGCAGGTGCGCGCCATCGTGCAGCAGGTGATCCAGGCGCTGCCGCTGCGCAATGCCATCAAGGCCACGGCCGAGGTGGCGCGCGCCGCGCAGGCGCAGCTGGGCAGCCAGGCCGAGATCCAGGCGCTGGGCCTGGAGATCCTGGGTGTGTCGGTGGTGGCCATCAAGCCCACGCCCGACATTGCCCGCGCGCTCGAAGCCGAGGCCCGCGAGGCCAACCTCAAGGCGGCGGACGACGCGATCTCGCAGCGCCGCATGGCCGGCGTGCGGAACGAGCGCGCCATTCGCCAGAACGAGCTGGACACCGAGATCGCCGTGGAAGTGAAGAAGCGCGAGATCCAGGAAACCCAGATGGAAGCGCAGGCCGCGGCCATGCGGCGCCAGAACGAACTGCGCGCGGAACAAATGAGCGCCGACATCGTGCTGGAGAACCAGCGCAAGGCGTTTGTGACGAGCGAGGCCGAGAACGTGAGGCAGGAGGCCGAGGCGCAGGCCCACAAGGTGCGCGCGGTGATGGACGCACTGGAAAAGGCCGACCCCCGCGTGGTGCAGGCGCTGGCCGCCGTGGGCATGCAGCCCGGCCAGCTCATCGCGCAGGCCTTTGGGGGCATTGCCGAGCGGGCCGAGCGCATTGGCCAGCTCAACATGTCGCCCGAGCTGCTCAACTCGCTGCTGGGCGCCAGTGGCGCCACCGCAGGCACACGGAGGCCGGTGTGAGCGCCGCAGCCACCCAGGGCGAACGGCGCGTGGTGCTGGTGACCCGGCGCACCCGGCTGGACCAGCTCATTGCCCGCTACAACACGCTGGGCCAGGCGAAGTTTTATGTGGAGCACCTGGGCGCCGACTTCTCCGACTACCTGCAGGAAAGCGAGGCCTACGCCGCCAGCCTGCGGGTGACGGTGCAGGCCCTGCAAGCCTGGGGCCGCTACCAGATCGTGGACCGCTCGTTGCTGGCCAACTTCGTGTTTGCCCCGTCCGACATCGTGGTGGCGCTGGGCCAGGACGGCCTGGTCGCCAACACCATGAAGTACCTCGAAGGCCAGCCCCTGGTGGGGCTCAACCCCGAGCCTTCACGCTGGGACGGTGTGCTGCTGCCGTTTCAGCCGGCCGACCTGGCGGCGTTATTGCCCGGTGTGGCCGCCGACCAGCGCGACGCCCGCTCGGTGACCATGGCCGAAGCCCGCCTGAGCGATGGCCAGGTGCTGCGCGCGGTGAACGACCTCTTCATCGGGCCGCGCAGCCACACCTCGGCGCTCTACGATTTGTCGCACGGGTCCACCAGCGAGTTCCAGTCGTCGTCGGGCCTGATCGTCTCCACCGGCCTGGGCTCCACGGCCTGGCTCAAGAGCATCGTGACTGGCTCACTCGCCATCGCCCGCACGCTGGGCACCGCCTCGCCCGACGACCGCTACCAGCCCTTGCCGTGGGAGGCGCCCGCGCTGGTGTTTGCCGTGCGCGAGCCTTTTCCCACGCGCACCTCACAGGCCACGCTGGTGTACGGGCAGGTGCAGGCCGATGCCCCGCTGCGCGTGCGCTCGCGCATGCCGGAGGGCGGCATCATCTTCTCCGACGGCATGGAGGCCGACTGCCTGCAGTTCACGGCCGGCATGGAAGCCACGATCGCACCATCGGCCACGCGGGGGCGGCTGGTGGTGTGAGGTCGCGCACGCGCCCCGGTCAGTGCGCCATCTGCGGATGCCGGGCGAACAGCTCGGCCACCCACTCGACAAACGCGCGCACCTTCGCGCTCAGGTGCCGGTTGGGCGGGTAGACCACATACAGCGGGATGGTGTGGCAGGTCCAGTCGGCCAGCACCCGAACGAGCTCACCGCGCTCCACCAGCGGCATGGCGGTGAAAGCCGGCATTTGTGCCACGCCCAGGCCACACAGCGCGGCGGCAGCCATGGCATTGCTCTCGTTCACCGCCAGGCGGTGGTGGCCGGTGATCTCCAGCAGCACGCCGTCGCGCGTGAACTCGCTGGCGAAAGGCCGACCGTTGCGCGCAGAGAAGTAGTTCACCATGGTGTGGCTGTCCTCCAGCTGCTCGGGGTGCGTGGGCGTGCCGTGGGCGCGCAGGTAGGCGGGGGAGGCCACCGTGATCATCGGCACGTTGGCCACGCGCCGCGCCACGAGCGACTGGTCCAGCAGCTCGCCGCCGCGGATCACGCAGTCCACGTTGTCGGCCAGCAGGTCCACCGTGCGGTCGGTCACGCCCAGGTCAAGCTGGATGTCGGGGAAGCGGCGGTAGAAGTCGGACAGCGCCGGTATGAGGATGTCGCGCGCTACCGAGGTGCCCACATCCACGCGCAGGCGCCCGCTGGGGTTGGCCTGGGCGTTGGTCATGCTGGCCTCGATGTCGTCGAGGTCGTTGAGCACGCGCACCGTGCGCTCGTAGTAAGCCGCGCCCTCGGGCGTGACGGTCACGCGGCGCGTGGTGCGGTTGAGCAGCTTGACCTTCAGGCGCGACTCCAGATGCTGCACCAGCTTGGTCACCGTGCCCTTGGGCAGGTCCAGCGACTCCGCCGCCTTGGTGAAGGTGCCGGCCTCCACCACCCGCGCAAACACGCGTATTGATTGAATCTGGTCCATGCCCTCGCTCCGTGAACTGTCGTTGTGTGCGCGGATTGTTCATGCAATGGAAACAGACATTGGGCGGCAAGTGGCTTTATCCGCAGTGCACGTGTGCCTATAGTTCAGGCCATGGTCACAACCACCTCTACCTTCGACGCGCTCGCCCCGGCACAGGACATGACCGTGCCCGGTGACCCACCGCTGGCGCTGCGCGTGTGGGGGCGCAAGCCGCGTGGCGCCTCGCTGCCCCTGGTGCTGCATTTTCATGGCGGCGCCTTTACCTCGGGCGACCTGGACAGCGGTGAAAGTCTCGCGCAGCTGCTGGCCGGCTCGGGCGCGGTGGTGGCGTCGCTGGCGTATCCGCTGGCGCCGGCGCACCGCTTTCCCGATGCCGTGGAAGCGGGCTACGCCGCGCTGGCCTGGCTCTACAAGCAACGCAGCCGCCTGGCCGGTGCCGGGGCTCCGCTGTTTGTGGCGGGCGAAGAGGCGGGTGGCAACATCGCCGCCGCCGTGGCCCTGATGGTGCGCGACCGCGCCCACCCGCCACTGGCCGGCCAGATTCTGGTGGCGCCCATGCTGGACCCCTGCAACGCCACCGCCTCGCTGCGCGAAACCATGGGCGAGGCCACCGCGTGCAAATGGATGGACGGCTGGCAGCAGTACCTGCGCGGCCCCATGGATGCCGAGCATCCGTATGCCGTGCCTTGCCACGCGCAGCGCCTGGCCGGCCTGCCGCCCACGCTGATCCTCACCGGCGCCGACGACCCGATGCGCGACGAAGCCATGGCCTACACGCAGCGCCTGCAGGAAGCCGGCATTGCGGTGCAAGGCCATGTGCTCGCGCCGGTGACGGGCTGGCCCGACTCGCTGGGTGAACACCCGCCGCCCGAATGTCCGTGCGCCCCGCAGGTGCGCGAACTCGTCCGCGCCTTCTTCCAGGCCGCGACGCCCCCGCCGTCCTGACGGGCGCGCCCCTTTCTCCTGTCCACCCCCTTTGCCCACCCCGGTGATCCACCGGGGGCGGCTTCGTTCGTCCTCACAAAGGAAAAAACCATGTCCAGCCCCTCCAGTTTCAAGCGCCGCCTCTGGTGGCCCACCGCTGCCGCCGTGGCGGTGATCACCCTGGCCGTGATCGTGCTCGTGCACGAATCCACCCCGGCGCAAGCCAGCGCACCCCCGAGCGCACCGCCCGCCGTGCCGGTGTCCGTGGCCACGGTCACCGAGAGCGACACCGCCGCCTGGGAAGAGTTTTCAGGCCGGCTGGAAGCGGTGGAGCGGGTGGACATCCGTTCGCGTGTGGCGGGCGTGGTGCACGCCACGCATTTCCGCGAAGGCGCGCTGGTGGCCAAGGGCGACCTGCTGGTGTCCATCGACCCCGCGCCGTATGAGGCCGAAGTGGCCCGCGCCGACGCGCAGACCGTGGCCGCCCAGGCCCGCGTGACGCACGCCAGCAACGAGCTCGCCCGCGCGCGCCGCCTGTGGGAGGACAAGGCCATTGCCCAGCGCGAGCTGGACGACCGGGAAAACGTCTGGCGCGAGGCCGAGGCCAACCTCAAGGCCGCACAGGCCCAGCTGCAGACCGCGCGGCTGAGCCTGGGGTACACGCAGGTGCGCGCCCCGGTGGCCGGGCGCATCGGCAAGCTGGAAGTGACCGCGGGCAACCTCATTGCCGCGGGCCCGGGTGCGCCCGTGCTCACCACGCTGGTGTCGGTCAGCCCGATCTACGCCAGCTTCGATGCCGATGAAAAAACCGTGGCCGCCGCGCTGCAAGGCCTGACCGGCGCCGCGCGCCCGGCGGTCGAGCGCATTCCCGTGCAGATGGGCACCTCGGCCACCAGCGACACGCCTTACACCGGCCAGCTGCAACTCATTGACAACCAGGTCGACCCGCGCAGCGGCACGGTGCGCGTGCGCGCCGTGTTTGACAACAAGGACGGGCGCCTCATGCCCGGGCAGTTTGCGCGCATCCGCATGGGCCAGCCGCAGACCGCGCGCACCCTGCTGGTGAGCGAGCGCGCCGTGGGCACCGACCAGGACAAGAAATACGTGCTGGTGGTGGGTGAGGGCGACAAGACGGAATACCGCGCCGTCACGCTGGGTGCCTCCGTGGAGGGCCTGCGCACGGTGCTCAGTGGCCTCAAGCCCGGCGAGCGCATCGTCGTCAATGGCCTGCAACGCGTGCGCCCCGGTGACGTGGTGCAACCCCAGCCCGTGCCCATGGCCAAGTCCTGAGCCGGCGCCGTGAAAAGAACCCCATGAACCTCTCGAAATTCTTCATTGACCGGCCGATCTTCGCGGGCGTGCTCTCGCTGCTGATCCTGATCGCTGGCCTGGTCGCCCTGCGCGGCCTGCCCATCTCGGAATACCCCGAAGTGGCCCCGCCTTCCGTGGTGGTGCGCGCCCAGTACCCGGGCGCCAACCCCAAGGTGATCGCCGAAACCGTGGCCACGCCGCTGGAGGAATCCATCAACGGTGTGGAAGGCATGCTCTACATGGGCAGCCAGGCCACCACCGATGGTGTGATGACGCTCACCGTCACCTTCAAGCTCGGCACCGACCCCGACAAGGCGCAGCAGCTGGTGCAGAACCGCGTGTCGCAAGCCGAGCCGCGCCTGCCCGAAGAGGTGCGCCGCCTCGGCGTGACCACGGTGAAAAGCTCGCCCGACATCACGATGGTGGTGCACCTGGTCTCGCCCAACGACCGCTACGACATCAACTACCTGCGCAACTACGCGGTGCTCAACGTCAAGGACCGCCTCGCGCGCATCCAGGGCGTGGGCCAGGTGCAGATCTTTGGCGGCGGTGACTACTCCATGCGTGTGTGGCTCGACCCGCAGAAGGTGGCGCAGCGCGGGCTCTCCGCGAGCGACGTGGTGGCGGCCATTCGCGGCCAGAACGTGCAGGCCGCTGCCGGCGTGGTCGGTGCATCGCCCGGCCTGCCGGGCGTGGACCTGCAGTTGTCGATCAACGCGCAGGGCCGCCTGCAGAGCGAAGAAGAATTCGGCGACATCATCGTGAAGACCGGTGGCGACGGCGCCGTGACCCGCCTGCGCGACATTGCGCGGCTGGAGATGGGCGCTGCCGACTACTCGCTGCGCTCGCTGCTCAACAACAAGCCGGCGGTGGGCATGGGCGTGTTCCAGGCCCCCGGCTCCAACGCACTCGAGATCTCCGCCCAGGTGCGCTCCACCATGGCCGAGCTGCAGAAGAACATGCCCGAGGGTGTGGAGTTCCGCATTGCCTACGACCCGACGCAGTTCGTGCGCGCGTCCATCCAGTCGGTGATCACGACACTGCTCGAGGCCATTGCGCTGGTGGTGCTGGTGGTGATCGTGTTCCTGCAGACCTGGCGCGCGTCCATCATTCCGCTGCTGGCGGTGCCGGTGTCGGTGGTGGGCACGTTCGCGGTGCTGCACTTGCTGGGCTTTTCCATCAACGCGCTCTCGCTCTTTGGCCTGGTGCTGGCCATCGGCATCGTGGTGGACGACGCCATCGTGGTGGTGGAGAACGTGGAGCGCAACATCGAAGCCGGCCTGAGCCCGCGCGATGCCACCTACCGCGCGATGAAGGAAGTGTCGGGCCCGATCATTGCCATTGCCCTGGTGCTGGTGGCGGTGTTCGTGCCGCTGGCCTTCATCAGCGGCCTCACCGGCCAGTTCTACAAGCAGTTCGCGGTGACGATCGCCATCAGCACGGTGATCTCTGCCATCAATTCGCTCACGCTGTCGCCTGCGCTCGCGGCCTTGCTGCTGCGCGGCCACGATGCGCCGAAGGACGCGCTCACGCGCGGCATGGACCGTGTCTTTGGCCCGCTGTTCCGCGGCTTCAACCGTTTCTTCCAGCGGGGCTCCGAGGCCTACAGCGGCGGTGTGCGGCGCGTCATCTCGCGCAAGGCCTTGATGATGGTGATCTACCTCGCGCTGGTGGGCGTGACGTTTGGCCTGTTCAAGGCCGTGCCCAGCGGCTTCGTGCCCGCGCAGGACAAGCAGTACCTGATCGGCTTCGCGCAGTTGCCCGACGGCGCCACGCTGGACCGCACCGAAGACGTGATCCAGCGCATGGGCGAGATCACCAAGCAGAACCCCAACGTGGAGGACGCGATTGCCTTCCCCGGCCTGTCCATCAACGGCTTCACCAACAGCTCGAACTCCGGCATCGTGTTTGCCACGCTCAAGCCCTTTGCCGAGCGCCGGCGCGCCGACCAGAGCGGCGGCGCCGTGGCCGGCCAGCTCAACCAGGCCTACGGCGCGATCCAGGACGCCTTCATCGTGATGTTCCCGCCGCCACCGGTGGCGGGCCTGGGCACCACCGGCGGCTTCAAGCTGCAGCTGGAAGACAAGGCCTCGCTGGGCTATGACGCGATGGACGCAGCGGTGAAGGCGTTCATGGCCAAGGCCTACCAGACGCCTGAACTCGCCGGCATGTTCACCAGCTGGCAGGTGAATGTGCCGCAGCTCTACGCCGACATCGACCGCACCAAGGCGCGCCAGCTCGGTGTGCCCGTCACCGACATCTTCGACACCATGCAGATCTACCTCGGCAGCCTGTATGTGAACGACTTCAACCAGTTCGGCCGCACCTACAGCGTGCGCGCCCAGGCCGACGCGCCCTACCGCGCGCGCGCCGAAGACGTGGGCCTGCTCAAGGTGCGCTCGAACTCGGGCGAGATGGTGCCGCTCTCGGCGCTGATGAAGGTGAATTCCAGCTTCGGCCCCGAGCGCGCCATGCGCTACAACGGCTACCTCTCGGCCGATATCAACGGCGGCCCCGCGCCCGGCTTCTCGTCGGGCCAGGCGCAGGCGGCCATCGAGCGCATTGCCGCCGAGACGCTGCCGCAGGGCATCGGCTTCGAGTGGACCGAGCTGACCTACCAGGAGATCCTGGCCGGCAACTCCGCGCTGTGGGTGTTCCCGCTGGCGATCCTGCTGGTGTTCCTGGTGCTGGCCGCGCAGTACGAAAGCCTCACGCTGCCGCTGTCCATCATCCTGATCGTGCCGATGGGCCTGCTCGCGGCCATGACGGGGGTGTGGCTCGATGGCGGTGACAACAACGTGTTCACGCAGATCGGGCTCATCGTGCTGGTGGGTCTGTCGGCGAAGAACGCGATCCTGATCGTGGAGTTCGCGCGCGAGCTGGAGTTTGCCGGGCGCTCTCCCGTGCAGGCCGCCATCGAAGCCAGCCGCCTGCGGCTGCGCCCGATCCTCATGACCTCGCTGGCCTTCGTCATGGGCGTGCTGCCGCTGGTGCTGGCCACTGGCGCCGGTGCCGAGATGCGCACGGCCATGGGCGTGGCGGTGTTCGCCGGCATGATCGGCGTGACCGCCTTCGGCCTGTTCCTCACGCCGGTGTTTTACGTGCTGCTGCGCCGCCTGGCCGGCAACCGCGCGCTGCGCCAGCACGGCACGGCCTCCCATCTGGATGGCTTTGCCGCCCCTGCCCTGACCCACTGAAGGTGATCCCCATGCTGAAGAAACTTCACCGCTTGCTGCCGCTGGCCGCCGCCCTGCTGCTCGCAGGCTGCGCCACCGCGCTGCCCCCGCTGCCCGCGCCCGCCGAGACGCCGCGCCATTTCAAGGAACAGCACGAGCACTGGACCATTGCCCAGCCGGCCGAGGCACAGAGCCGCGGCACCTGGTGGAAAGCGTTCGGCGACCCGGTGCTCGACAACCTGGTGGAGCGGGCCGGCGAGAACAACACCGACATCCAGCAAGCGGCTGCGCGGCTGGCGCAGGCGCGCTCGCTGGTGCGCAGCGCGCAGGCCGACCGCACGCCGCAAGTGGGCGTGGGCGCGGGGGCCTCTCGCGGTGCCGGCGCCAACACGGCCAGTGGCGCCACGCCGGCCACGCTGCTGGAGGCCGGCCTCAACCTCTCTTACGAAGTGGACCTGTGGGGCCGGCTGGCGCGCGTGCGCGACGCGGCCTCGCTGGATGCGCAATCGCGCGAAGCCCTGCTGCAGAGCACGCGCCTGCTGGTGCAGGCCGAGGTGGCGCAGACCTACCTGGCGCTGCGCGCCATCGACACCGAACGCCTGCTGGTGCAGGACACCGTGGCCGCCTACGCCGACACGCTGCGCCTCACGCAGCGCCGCTTCGAGGCGGGCGATGTGGCCGAGCTGGACGTGATCCGCATCCAGACCGAACTCGCCGCCACCGAGGCCGAGGTGTTCGCGCTCAGCCGCAGCCGCGCCGAGCGGGAGCACGCGCTGGCCGTGCTGGTGGGCGAGCCGGTGGCCGGCTTTGCACTGGCGCCAGTGGACGGGGTGCGCCCGTTGCCACGGATCCCGGCGGGCGTGCCCGCCACGGTGCTCACGCGCCGGCCCGATGTGGCCGCAGCGCAGGCCGACCTGCTGGCCGCGCAGGCCCGCGTGGGCGTGGCGCAGGCGGCGTGGTTTCCCAGCGTGTCGCTCACCGCGGCCGCCGGCTACGCCTCGCCCGACGTGGGCGATCTCTTCAAGTGGTCGGCCCGCGCCTGGGGCATCGGTGCGCTGCTCTCCGTGCCCTTGTTTGACGGCGGTCGGCGCGAGGCCGGCGTGCAGGGCGCGCAGGCGCAGTTCGACGCGGCGGCCGCCAGCTACCGTGGCCAGGTGCTCAACGCCCTGCGCGAAGTGGAGGACCAGCTCGCGGCGTTGCGGCTGTTGCAGGAGCAGTCGCAGGCCCAGGGCCGTGCGGTGAGCGCCGCGCAGCGCGCCAGCGCGATCTCGGAGACGCGCTACCGCAACGGGCTGGTGAGCCAGCTGGAGCTGCTGGACGCCCGGCGCAACGAGTTGCTCAACCGCCGGCAGGCGCAACGCGTGGCCGCCGCGCAGCAGCTGGCCACGGTGCAGCTCATCCGCGCGCTGGGTGGCGGCTGGGAGACGGCGGCGTCCTGAATGCCTCGTGCCGGGCGCGCGGCGATTGATCCAGAATCCGGGGTCCGCCCCCGACCTGATTGCACCGCGTGCCCACCATGACCGCCTCCCCCCGCCAGCGCCGCAGCGCCGCCGCCACCGAGCCCGCCCCGAACCCCGAAGCCACGCTGGGCCTGCACGAGCCGGGCCATTTGTTCCGGCGCGCGCACCAGCATTCGGTGTCGTGCTTCAACGCGGTGTTCGGGCGCGCCGTCACGCCGCTGCAGTACGCGGCGCTGCGCGTGCTGCAGGAGCACCCGGGCATCGACCAGGTGACGCTGGCCGCGGCCATTGCGCTGGACACCTCCACCACCGCCGAGATCGCGGTGCGCCTGGAGCGCGACGGCTGGATCGTGCGCGAGCTGGGCGCACGCCGCCAGCGCCGGCTGGAGCTCACCGCCGAGGGGCAGCGCGTGCTGCAGGACATGCTGCGGTCGGAAGCGGTGCTGGCCGACCGCATCCTGCAGACGCTGGAGCCCACCGAGCGCGAGGTGCTCATGGCCCTCATGCACAAGCTGCTCGGCCAACCGCCCGGCTGAACCCCGTTGACCCTGTTCCGGCCTTCGGCTACCATTTGATTCAGTGTACTGAATGAAGGAGACGAACATGAGCTGGATGCGCAATGCCTGGTATGTCGGAGCCACGTCGGACGAGGTGGGGGAGTCCCCGCTGGGTCGCCGCCTGCTGGGCTCGCGCATGGCGTTCTTTCGCGATGCGAACGGCCGCGTGCAGGCGGTGGAAGACTTTTGCCCGCACCGGGGTGCCGCGCTGTCGCTGGGGCGCGTGTGCAAGGGCGAGCTGGTGTGCGGCTACCACGGCCTGGTGATGGGGGGCGACGGGGTCACCCGCTCGATGCCGGGCCAGCGCGTGCAGGCGTTTCCCCGCATCCAGCGCTTTTCGGTGGAAGAGCGCTACGGCTTCATCTGGGTGTGGGCAGGTGAGGCCGATCAGGCCGACCCCTCCACCATTCCGGTGCTCGAATGGCACGACAACCCGGCCTGGGCCTACGGCGGTGGCATGTACCACATCAAGGCCGACTACCGCCTCATGATCGACAACCTGATGGACCTCACGCACGAGACCTACGTGCATGCCACCAGCATCGGCCAGGCCGAGATCGACGAGACCCCGTGCACCACCCGCCGCGAAGGCAAGACGGTGGTCACCAGCCGCTTCATGGAAAACATCGAGGCGCCGCCCTTCTGGCTCGATGCGCTGCGCGCCATCGGCGTGGAAGGCAACCCCCAGGTGGACCGCTGGCAGATCTGCCGCTTCTCGCCGCCCAGCCATGTGCTGATCGAAGTGGGCGTGGCGCTGGCCGGCCACGGCGGCTACGACGCACCCGACGACAAGAAGGTCTACAGCGTGGTCACCGACTTCATCACGCCCGAGGTGGACGGTTCCATGTGGTACTTCTGGGGCATGGCGCGGCGCTTTCGCCCGCAGGACACCGAGCTCACCGACCGCATCCGCGCGGGGCAGGGCCAGATCTTCTCGGAAGACCTGCAGGTGCTCGAGCGCCAGCAGCAGAACCTGGAAGCCTTCGCCCAGCGCAAGCTGCTCAAGCTCAACATCGACGCCGGCGGCGTGCAGGCGCGCCGCGTGATCGACGAGCACATGGCACAGGAAGTGCCGGCCTGAGGGGGTGCGGCGCTCAGGCGCCGCCGCAGGCCGTGAGGTAGCGCGGCTCGTTTTCCAGCACATGCCCACGCAGCAGGACGCAGGCCTTCTCGGCATCCTGTGCCTCCACGGCATCCACCAGCACCTGGTGGCTCACCACCGCGTTGGTGATCGGCGAGCGGTGGCGCAGGGCGGTGAGCTGGTGGCGCAGCAGCTGGTAGCTCGCGCTCAGGTAGTGGTTGTCGCAACTCTCGAAGAACGCCCAGTGAAAGTTCATGTCGATGCGCGCGAGCGCCGGCAGGTCCCGCGCGCGCTCGGCTGACTTCATCTCCTTCACACACTGCGCCATGCGCTGCAGCAGCACGGCGGGGTGCGTCGACATGGCCTCGCGCAGCGCCTCGGTCTCCACCATCGCGCGGAACTTCAGCAAGTGCGTGAGTTCCTGCGCCGAGAGCGTGAACACGAAAGTACCGCGTTGCGGGTGAATCTGCACCAGCCCCTCGCTCTTGAGCCGCAACAGCGCTTCGCGCACCGGCGTTTTGCTCACCCCCATGCGCTGCGCGAGCTGCGCCTCCGAGACCTGTTCGCCCAGCTTCAGGTCGCCTTTGACGATGGCCTCGCGCAGCCGCTCGGCGACCACGTCGGTGAGCAGGCGGGGGCGCTCAAGCTCGAGTTGGGAAGTCATGGTGTGGTGATGGCGTTCGTGGAATGTCGGCAGTGTAAGGGGTTTCCCCAGCTTGAATATCTGAGATATCAGATACGATAACAGCCGTACCTTCGAAAAGACACTCTGGAGACAAGCCCCCCATGGCGATCAGCGATTCAACGGCCGGCCCGCCCTCGTTTGCCGGCCGCCTGGAGCACGGCTTCGTGCGGCTCAATCAGGCCCTCATCGTTCTTTTGATGGCCTCCATGGCGGTGCTGGTGTTTGCCAACGTCGTCATGCGCTACGTGTTCAACCAGTCCATCTTCTGGGTGGAAGAGTTCACGCAGATCCAGATGATCTGGGTGGCCTATCTGGGCGCGGGGCTGGCCCTGCGCGAGGGGCGCCATGTCGCCGTCGACATGCTGCAGGACTTGCTGCCCGCGCCACTGCGCCGCGCCGTGCGCTGGCTGATCGCGCTGGCCATGGCGCTCTTTTTGCTCACGCTTGTGGTGCTCGGCGTGCAGATCGCCGCATTCACCTGGAACCAGGAAACACCAGCCATGGGCCTGCCTGCAGGCTTGCCGTACCTGGGCATTCCCCTGGGCGCTGCGGCCATGCTGCTGCACTTGCTGATCTTCTGGCGCCAGTTCATTGCGCGCGAGTTTGTGCAGGTGGAAGAGATCGGCGACGACGGTGAAGAGGTGCACGCATGAGCGCCGTGCTGGGCATCGTCTTCGTGGTCGCGCTGGCGCTGGGTGTGCCCATCGCGCTGGCCATGGGGGGCGCCGGCATGCTGGCGCTGGTGGTCGACGGCAACCTCTCGCTGCTGTCGGTGCCGCAGCGCTTCTTCGACGGCATCAACAGCTTCCCGCTGATGGCCGTGCCCTTCTTCATCCTCGCCGCCGACCTCATGACGGCCAGTGGCATCACCACCGCGCTGCTGCGGTTTGCCGGGGCCATGGTCGGCCACGTGCGCGGCGGCATGGGCCATGTCAACGTGGTGACGTCCGTGATGTTTGCGGGCATCAGTGGCTCGGCGCTGGCCGATGCCGCCGGGCCCGGCGCGGTGGAGACGCGGATGATGGCGCGCAGCGGCTACGACAAGCCGTATGCGGCGGCGCTGTCGGCAGCCACGGCGGTCATCGGCCCCATCATTCCGCCGTCCATCGTGATGGTGATCTACGCCCTCACCGACAGCCGCGTCACGGTGGCCGGCCTGTTTCTGGCGGGTGTGGTTCCGGGGTTGCTCATGGGTGCGGCGCTCATGGGGATGAACCACTACCTGTCGATCAAGCGTGGCTACGGCACCGTGGGCGTGGCGCCCGCGTGGGGTGTTCGCCTGCGTGCCTTGTGGCGCGCGATGCCAGTGCTGCTGATGCCCGCGATCATCATCATGGGCATCCTCACCGGCGTGTTCACGCCCACCGAAGCCTCGGCAGTGGCGGTGTTCTACGCGCTGTTCATTGGCCTGTTCATCACGCGCACGCTCAATGCCCGCTTGATTGGCAAGGTGCTGCTGCAGAGTGGCCTGGTCACCTCGGCGGCGCTCATCATCGTTTCGATGGCCTCGCTCTTCGCCTGGCTGCTCACGCTGCTGCAGATTCCGCAAACCATTGGTGCGGCCATCGGCGGCCTGACCACCGACCCGGTGGCCATCATGCTCATCGTCATGGTGTTTGTGCTGGTCTGCGGGCTGTTCATCGACACCTTGCCCGCCGTGATCATCCTGGTGCCGGTGCTGGCGCCGCTGTCTGACCAGTTCGGCATTCACCCGCTGCACTTCGCCATGGCGATCGTGCTCAACCTCACCATCGGGCTGGCCACTCCGCCCGTGGGTGGCGTGCTGTTCGTCATGAGCTCGGTGGCGCGCATCAAGCTCGAAGCGCTCACGCGCGCCATCCTGCCGCTGCTGGCTTCGCTGCTGGTGGTGCTGCTGGCCGTGGTGCTGGTGCCCTCGCTGAGCACCTTCGTACCGTCCCTGTTTGGCTACGCGCGGTAGCCACTCTTTTCTCTCGCCAACCACAAGGAGACCTTCACCATGAAACTCAAGACCCTTGCTGTCGTGATGGGCCTGGCCCTGCTGATCCCGGCCGCACACGCACAAAAGACGCTCAAGTACGCCCACTTCCAGCCCGCCAAGGACGACCAGCCCAAGCATGTGGCGGCACTGGCGTTCAAGGAGCACGTGGAGAAGGCCACCAATGGCTCGATCAAGGTCGAGATTTTCCCGGCGGGCCAGTTCGGCAAGGACCAGCCCACCATGGAAGGCCTGCGCCTGGGCACGCTGGAAATGGCCGTGGCCCACGACGGCGCGATCGGCACCGTCCACAAGCCCATTGGCGTGCTGGGCATTCCGTTCCTGTACGACAACCACGAGCACGCATGGCGCGTGTACGACTCGGCGTGGCTGCAGGGCTTCTCGGACGACATGATCAAGAAAACCGGCGTGCGCATGCTCGCGCTGGCCGACAACGGCGTGCGCCACTTCACCAACAGCCTGCGGCCCATCCAGACGCCGGCCGACATGAAAGGCATGAAGATCCGCATCCAGCCCTCGCCCGTGTTCAAGGCGCTGGTGGAATCGCTGGGCGCCTCGGCGTCGGCCATTCCCTGGGGCGAGCTGCCCACCGCGTTGCAGCAGAAGGTCGTGGACGGGCAGGAGAACGGCGTCACCAACATCCTGGCGGCGAGCCTCTACCAGCACCAGAAGTACGCCACGCTTGACGGTCACGTGTGGTCCGTGCACGGCTACCTGATCAACGATCGCTTCTACACGCGCCTCACCGATGTGGAGCGCAAGGCCGTGGATGAAGGTGTGCAGAAGGCCAAGGCCATCCACCGCAAGATGACCGCAGACCAGGACAAGAACGCGAAGAAGATTCTGGAAGGCGTCGGCATGCAGGTGTACGAGCCCACACCCGCGCAGATCGCCGAGTTCCGCAAGCTCGCCCAGCCGCCGGTTCGCCAATGGGCAGAAGGCGATATCGGCAAGGGCTACGTGGACGCGCTGTTCAAGGCCGTGGACGCCACCCGCAAGTGAGCGAGCCGCACATGACGCAACGCCTCGTGGTGGCGCTGGACGACGGCTATGCCGCGTACGACCAGGAAGAGGCCCTGCTGGCTGCGGAGGGCGCCCGGTTCGAGGTGCGGCCCTGCCGCCGCAGCGAAGACGCGGCCGCCGCGTCGGTGGCCGATGCCGACGTGGTGCTCGTGCGCGAGTCGCCGGTGTCGCGCCGCGTCATCGACGCCATGACGCGCTGCAAGGCCATCATCCGCTACGGCATCGGGGTGGACAACATCGACCAGGGTGCCGCGCGCGAGCGCGGCATCCAGGTGGCCAACGTGCCGGACTACGGCACCGATGAGGTCAGCTCGCAGGCCGTGGCGCTGGCGCTGGCCGTCTCGCGCCGCATCAACCTGCACGACGCGGAGGTGCGCGCGGGCCGCTGGTCCACTGGCGTGCTGCAGCCGATGTACCGCTTGCGCGGTCGCACGCTCGGGCTGGTGGGCTTTGGCCGCATTGCGCGCATGACGCTGGAGAAGTTCGCCGGGTTCGGCTTTGCCCGTGTGCTCGTGCACGACCCCAAGAGCGACATGCCGGCCGGCGTGGAGCGCGTCGACATGGACACCCTGTGCGCCGAGGCCGACATGATCTCGCTGCACGCGCCATTCAACGAGCACACGCGCCACATCATTGACGCGCGGCGCCTGGCCCTGATGCGTCCCACCGCCATCGTGGTGAACACCGCGCGCGGCGGCCTCATCGACACGCAGGCGCTGTACGACGCCTTGAAAGACCGGCGCATCCTGGGGGCCGGTCTGGACGTGTTCGAACAGGAGCCCCCCGGCGCCCATCCCCTCTTCGAGCTGGACAACGTGGTCGTGACCAACCACATGGGTTGGTACAGCGAAGAGTCCATGCGCGAACTGCAGCGCAAGACCGCCGAAGAAGCCGCGCGTGTGTTGCGCGGCGAACCCCCCGTGCACTGGCTCAACCGCTGGTGACGCCTGTTTTTTGCAATCCCTGAAAGTCATCTCATGAAAGACCTGATCGAAGCCTTCGGCCGCGTGGCCATCGCCTCTGTGGCCGATGCCGTGGACAAGGTGTGTGGCCACCGTGGCTACATGGACACGCCCATCAAGCCGCGCATCAACGACCGCCGCATCTGCGGCCCCGCGGCCACCGTGCTCGAAGCCGCCACCGACGAATTCGTGCCGCCGCAGCACGCGCTCGACCTGATCGACGAAGCCGAACCGGGCAGCGTGATCGTGATCTCCATTGCCGGCGGTGAGCCCGACGTGGCGGTGTGGGGCGGCCTCATGACCGCCGGTGCCGTGGCCAATGGCCACGTGGGCGCCGTGCTCGATGGCGGTGTGCGCGACCTCACCGAGATTCGCCGCGACTACGGCTTCCCCGTGTATGCGCGCGACGTCAGCCCCGGCACGACGCTGGGCCGCTTCAAGACCGTGGCCTCGCAGGTGCCCGTGAAGGTGGCCGGCGTGATGGTGCACCCGGGCGACCTGATCGTGGGCGATGTGGACGGCGTGGTGGTGGTGCCCCGGTCACGCGCTGCCGAAGTGCTGGCCATGGCGCAAGAGATCGACGAGCGCGAACTCGAACAGGCCAAGCTGATCATCGCGGAGCGTTCGCTGCGCAAGGGGTTGGCCAAATATGGCCGCATCTGAGTCCGCCGGCACCGCCGCCGCGCCCGCCGAGATCGTGAGCCTCGGGGAGGCCATGGTCGAGTTCAACCAGACGGGCGAGGGCGGCGGGCGTCTGTACCTGCAGGGCTTTGGTGGCGACACCTCCAACTTCGCCATTGCAGCCGCGCGCCAGGGCGCGCGGGTGGCCTACCTCAGCGCGCTGGGCGACGACCCGTACGGCGCGCTGTTGCGGCAACTGTGGGACGAAGAAGGGGTGGACCACGCCAGCGTCGAGACCGACGCGCAGGCCTTCACCGCCATCTACTTCGTGACGCACGGCGCCCAGGGCCACCAGTTCAGCTTCTTTCGCAGCGGCTCCGCCGCCAGCCGGCTGACCCCGGCCCGCTTGCCGCGGGCGCGCATCGAGGCGGCGAAGGTGTTGCACCTCTCGGGCATTTCGCTGGCCATCTCGCCCAGCGCCTGCGACACCGGCTTGGCGGCCATCGAATGCGCGCGCGCCGCCGGGGTCAAGGTGTCGTTCGACACCAACCTGCGCCTCAAGCTGTGGCCCGTGCAGCGCGCCCGCGCGGTCATGAACGACGTGATCGCCCAGGCCGACATCTGCCTGCCCAGCTACGACGACATCGTGGCCATCTCCGGCCTGACCGATCCCGATGCGCTGGTGGACCATTGCCTGCGCCTGGGTGCGCACACCGTGGCGCTCAAGCTGGGTGAGCAGGGCGCCATCGTGGCGACCGCTCAGGAGCGGCACCGCATTGCGCCTGCCGCCTGCCAGCCTGTGGACGCCACAGGCGCGGGCGACGCGTTTGGCGGCGCTTTCGTGGCGCGCCTGGTCGCCGGCGACGACCTGGCCACCGCCGGCCGCTACGCGGCCACCGTGGCCGCGCTGTCCACCGAAGGCTACGGTGCCGTGGCGCCCATCCCGCGTGCGCAGCGGGTGCGTGCCTTGCTGGGCGCGGGCTGAGCGGTTGCGGTTCGTGGCGGTGCCCGCTCAGAACACCGCGTGGTCCCCGCGCTCGGCCGGGGCCTCCCCGCGCACCACGCGGCCGTAGTAGTCGAAGAGCGTGTCCTGGCCGGTCGAGGGCGTGGCTTGCGCGTCGTAGCGGCCAGCCTCGGCGTCCCACACCAGCATCGATTCGGTGGCGTAGTAGCGGCCGATGCGCGCCAGCTCGGCCTTGTCGGCCAGCGGCGGGACCACCCGGCCGAGCAGCGCGAGCACGGCAATGACGGTGTCGAGCAGCGCCACCGGCACCTGCTTGAAACGCGGGGGCTGACCCAGCAGCGCAAAGAGCCGCTCGCCTTGCGCGCGCGGCGTGACCGCTTCGCCCGGCCCGCCGATCGGCAACACCCGGTTGCGGCGTTCGGGGTCGTCCACGCAGGCCGCGAGGTAGTCGCCCAGGTCGTCGTCGCTGATCGGCTTGCAGGCCGTGAGCGTGCCGTCGCCAAACACCAGAAAGGGCTTGCCGGCGCGCACGCGTTCGATCTGGCCCGACAAGGACTTGAAGAACGCCGTGGCGCGCACGATCGAATAGTTCATGCCGGATGCCATCAGCGCCTTCTCGAACGCCAGCTTGGCCTGCTGGAAGGCCAGCAGGGGTTTCTGCACGCAGATGGCCGACAGCAGAACGACGTGCGTCACGCCCGCCGCCTGGGCGGCTTCCAGCGCCAGCAGGTGCGCGCGGTGGTCGATGGCCCAGGCGTCTTTCGGTGTGCCAGTGCGCGAGGCCAGGCAGGAGAGGAGCACGTCGAAGCGCTCGCCACGGAAACCGTCGTTGGCCAGCGAAGCGGGGTCCCCCACATCGCCCACGCGCACGGTGGCGCCTTGCAACAACCGCTCGGTGTCTGCGGACGACAGCCGCCCGCCCACGCCGGCGCGCGGGCGCACGAAGCACACCACCTCGTGGCCCTGGCGCAGCAGCGCGCGCACCGTGGCCTGGCCGATGGTGCCGGTGGCGCCGATGACGAACACACGGCGCGGCGTCATGCCCGCCCCCTGCGCGCCGGCCGGGCCGTGGCCTGGCTGGCCTGCGTGATCAGCTGGGCGAAGGCCGCCGCCGCTGGTGACAGGGTGCGCCCCGTGCGCTGCGTCAGCCCGATGGTGCGGTGGATCGCAGGGTGCTCCAGCCGAACACCCACCACCGACGCGGGTGGCCGTGGCAAGGTGAGCTGCGGCACGATCGCCACGCCCAGGCCGTTCTCCACGAACCCGATCAGCGTGGAGATGTGGCGGAACTCGCAGACCGGGCGGGGCAGGGGCGCCAGCTCCGCCAGGGCCTGGTCGATCAGCACGCGGTTGCGGCTGGCGTGCGACACGAGCGCGTAGGGGTGGTCGCCGATCTCGGCCCAGCGCACCGAGCGGCGCCGGGCCAGCGGATGCCCCACCGGGCAGGCGAGCACGAACGGCTCCCTGAGCAGCGGCGTGAAGGACACCTCCGGGTCCTGCATGCCGGTGTAGTTGAGTGCAAAGTCGGCCTCGCCGCTCTTGACGCTCTGCAGCACTTCGTCCGCGCCTTCTTCAATGATGCGCACCAGCACATGCGGATGCCGCTCGCGGTAGGTGCGGATCACCGCCGGCAGAAAGTGGTGCACCGCCGAGAACACGCAGCCAATGGTGACGTCGCCCGCCTCCAGGTGCGCCACGTCGTGCAGGTCCACCACCGAGCGGTCGAGGTCGGTGATGACGTTGCGCACCTGCGCCAGAAAGCGCTGCCCCAGCGGCGTGAGCTCCACACTGCGCGTGGTGCGGTCGAACAGCCGCACGTCCAGCAAATGCTCCAGGTGCGAGATGCGCCGCGAGAGCGCTGGCTGTGACAGGTGCAGGGCCCGCGCAGCGGCGGCAAAGCTCTGCAGCTCGCCCACGGTGACGAAGGCGCGCAGGTCGGCGAGGGTGGGTTTCAGGGTGCTCATGGGCGCTGTGTGATTCTTGCAGTGAGTGCATCAAGGCCTCAGAAAGATGCAATTTACAGCCGATGGGCCGACTGTCAACATGCAGCCACAACAAAGGAGACAAGCACCATGAAACGCCGCCACCTCTTGCAGGCTGCGGGGGCCACGCTGGCCGTGCCCCAGCTCGCCCTGGCCCAGTCGTACCCCGCCAAAGCCATGCGCTACATCGTGCCGGTGGCCGCCGGCGGGGGCAGCGACATGATCGCGCGCGTGGTCACCGAGCGCTGGGGCAAGGCCCTGGGGCAGGGCTTCGTGGTGGACAACCAGAGCGGCGGCGGCGGTGTGGTGGCGTGCCAGCTCACGGCGCGTGCGCCGGCCGATGGCTACACGCTGCTGCAGGGCTACGTGGCCACCCACGGCACCACGCCGGCCACCCGCCGGGTGAACTACGACGCGGTGACCGACTTCACCCCCATCGGCATGATCGGCGCCACGCCCAACGTGCTCGCGATCAACGCGAACGTGCCGGCCAGGGACATCAAGGAGTTCATCGACTACGTCAAGCGCCAGCCCGGCAAGCTGAGCTACGGCTCGGCCGGGCAGGGCTCGCTCACGCACCTGACGATGGAGCTGCTCAAGCAGGAAACCGGCATGTTCCTGCTGCACATCCCGTACCGTGGCATCGCGCCCGCCATCAACGACCTGCTGGGCGGGCAGACACAGGCGATCTTCCCCGGCCTGGCCGCGGCCCTGCCGCACCTGCGCTCGGGCCGCATGCGCGCACTCGCCGTCACGGGCCGGCAGCGCAGCCCGCAGCTCAAGGACGTGCCCACCATGGAAGAGGTCGGCTTCAAGGGGTTTGACGCCATGCAGTGGTACGGCGTGGTGGGCCCGGCCGGCATGCCGCCCGACATCGTGCGCCGCCTGAATGAAACGCAGATCGCGGTGCTCAAGGCGCCCGAGCTGGCCGAGAAGCTCTCGGGCGAGGCGGTGGAGCCCTGGCCCATGACGCCCGAGCAGTTCGGCCAGTACATCAAGGCCGACGTGGCGCGCTGGACCGCGCTGGCCAAGGCCCGCAACATCCGCCTGGACGAATAGCCCTTCCAGCCGTCGAATTTCTCCTTCCCCAACTTCAAAGAAACGCATTCCCGTGGCCCGCAACACCCAAGTCCCTGCCGACACCTCCGCCCCGCCCATCACCGCCCTCCTCGCGCGCTTTGTGGCGCAGCACCCCGCGCGCGGCTGGAGCGACACGGTGGAGCACGAAGCGCACCGCACCTTCTACAACTGGCTGGGCTGTGCCATCGGCGCCGCGCAGCACGAAGCGGCCGACGCGGCCGTGGCCGCGGTGCAGATGCTGCAGCCGGCGGCGCAGGCCAGCGTGCTCGGGCGAAGTGAGCGGGTGGACATGGCCAGCGCCGCGCTGGTCAACGGCATCACCTCGCACACCTTCGATTTCGACGACACCCACCTCAAGACCATCATCCACCCGGCCGGCCCGGTGGCCTCTGCGGTGCTGGCGCTGGCCGAGCAGCGCGGCAGCAGCGGGCGCGACGTGATCGATGCGCTGGTGCTGGGCATCGACGTGGCCTGCCGCATCGGCAATGTGATGTACCCCGACCACTACGACCGCGGCTGGCACATCACCGGCTCCACCGGCATGCTGGGCGCGGCCGCCGGCTGCGCGCGCCTGCTCAAGCTGAACGAACAGCAGACCACCATGGCGCTGGGCATTGCGGCCTCGCAACCGGTGGGCCTGCGCGAGCAGTTCGGCACCATGACCAAGCCGTTTCACCCCGGCGGGGCGGCGCGCGCCGGGCTGATGTCGGCGCTGCTGGCCAGCCAGGGTTTCACCGCCAGCCCGCGCGCGCTGGAGGCGCCGCGCGGCTTCGTGCAGGTGGCGTCCGACAAGCGCGCCTGGCACGAGGTGACCGACGAGCTGGCCCAGCGCTTCGAGATCTCCTTCAACTCCTACAAACCCTTTGCCTGCGGCATCGTGATCCACCCCAGCATCGACGCCTGCGTGCAGCTGCGCGACAAAGGCGTGCGGCCCGAGCAGGTGGAGCGCATCGAGCTGCGCGTGCACTCGCTGGTGCTGGAGCTCACCGGCAAGAAGGAACCCAAGGACGGCCTGCAGGGCAAGTTCAGCGTGTACCACGGCTGCGCGGTGGGTCTGATGTTTGGCCGCGCGGCCGAAGAAGAGTTTTCCGACGCGGTGGTGACCCACCCGGACGTCGTGGCCCTGCGCAACCGCGTGCAGGCCACGGTGGACGATTCGATTGACGAGGCGGCCGTGCACGTGGTGGCGGTGCTGCGCGACGGCCAGCGCATCGAGGTGCGCGTGGAGCACGCCATCGGCTCGCTGCAAAACCCCCTGACCGACGCGCAGCTGGAGGCGAAGTTCGCCTCGCTCGTGGCGCCCGTGCTGGGTGAGGCCAAGGCGCGCGCCATCACGGCGGCCTGCTGGACGCTGGCCGCCCAGCCCGATGTGCGCGCGCTCACCGCGCTGTGCCGCCCCTGAAGCGCTAGCGCCTCAGGCGGGCAGGGGGCTCGGGTCGTCGAAGCTGGCCAGCAGGCGCGAGCGGCCCGAGAGCACATGCTGCTCGGCCGCCAGGCGCGCGCGCGGCGCGTCGGCCGCCACGATCGCCTCGAAGATCTCGCGGTGCTCCACATTGGAGCGGCGCATGTTGCCCGGCACGTTGAAGTACTTGCGCCGGAAGATGTGCAGCTGCTTCACGTATTCGTCGTACGACTGCTGCGCGCGCCGGTTGCGCGAGAGCTCCAGGATCAGCGTGTGGAAGTCGAGGTTGAGCTCGTAGTAGCGCGTGCCCTCGTCGGCTTCGCAGGCCTCGTCCATCGCCTTGAGCAGCCGCTCGAAGGTCTGGCGGTGTTCGTCGGTCAGGTGCTCGCAGGCGCGGCCCGCGGCATAGCCGAACACCAGCGCGCGCAGCTCGTACACCTCCAGCATGTCGCGCACCGAGAGCTGGCGCACGAACATGCCGCGGTTGGGCACGGCCGTCACCAGCCCCTGCCCGGCGAGCTCTTTCATGGCCTCGCGAATGGGGCCCCGGCTGGTGCCCATGCGCAGTGCAATGGCCGCTTCGTTCAGGCGTTCGCCCGGCTGGACTTCGCCCGAGTAAATGAGGCGCTTGACCTCGTTGACCATGGCTTCGGTCAGGTTGGCGGCGCGGGAAGGGGTCGGGGTGTGGGGCATGGGGGAATGCTAGCGGGTGCCGGCGAGGTGCCGACGCCGCGCGTGTTAGTGTTAACGATAACTTCAAAGTGTTGACACTTTAAATCCAAGTGACAACAATGGCGCGGTCATAGGGAACCTCCACACATGCCTCACCAGCCCGCTTCCTCCGCCTTGCAGCGCTTTCGCGTGATCGACCTCACCCAGGTGCGCGCCGGCCCCACCGCCTGCCGCCAGCTCGCCGACTGGGGCGCCGACGTCATCCAGGTCCAGATGCCCGAGAGCATGCGCGGCGACGACACGCTCGGTGGCCAGGAAGGCTCCGACTACCAGTACACCCACCGCAACAAGCGCTCCATCACGCTCAACCTCAAGACCGACGAAGGCATTGCCACGCTCAAGCGCCTGATCGACGGGGCCGACGTGGTGGTGGAAAACTTCCGGCCCGACGTGAAGTTCCGTCTGGGCATCGACTACGCGTCGCTCTCGGCCACCAATCCCGGCCTGGTCTACGCCAGCATCTCCGGCTTCGGCCAGACCGGCCCGCTGGCCGCGCGCCCCGGCTTCGACCAGATCGCCCAGGGCATGGGCGGCCTGATGTCGGTGACCGGGCAGCAGGGCGACGGCCCCATGCGCGTGGGCATTCCCATTGCCGACCTGTGCGCCGGCATCTTTGCCGCGCAGGGCATCCTGGTGGCGCTGCTGGAGCGCGAAGCCTCGGGCAAGGGCCAGTTCCTGCACACCTCGCTGCTGGAATCCATGATCTACATGCTCGACTTCCAGACCTCGCGCTACCTCATCGATGGCGAGGTGGCCACGCAGGCGGGCAACTTCCACCCCACGAGCATTCCCACCGGCGTCTACAAGGCGCGCGACGGCTACATGAACATCGCGGTGTTCGGCTCCAAGATCTGGGAGCGCTTCTGCCACATCCTGGGCGCGCCCGAGTGGATCACCGACGAGCGCTACCACGACAAGCCCTCGCGCTCGGTGAACCGGGAAACGCTCAACGCCGAGATCAACCGCCGGCTGGCCACGCACGACCGCGCGCACTGGGTGCAGCAGTTCAACGACGGCGGCGTGGCCTGCGGCCTGATCAGCAACATGAAGGAAGCGCTCGAGGAACCGCAGGTACAGCACCTGGGCATGGTGAAAGAAGTGGTCTCGAAATGGCAGGGCCCGCAGCGCCTGGTGGGCCAGCCCATGCAGCTCGAGCGCACGCCCAGCACCATTGCCCGCGCCGCGCCGCGCCGGGGTGAACACACCGAAGAAATCCTGAGCGAACTCGGCCTGGGCGCCGACGACCTCGTCCGCATGAAAGCCGCCGGAGTCTATTGAGATGAGCGAACCCACTTACACCAGCACCACCGAGCGCGTGCAGACCTGGCTCGATGGCCGCACGCTGCACATCCGCTTCAACAACCCGGCGCGGCACAACGCGCTGTCGGTCGACATGTGGGAAGCCGTGCCGCCGCTGCTCGCGCTGGCGCAGGGCGACGACCGCGTGCGCCTGGTCGTGTTTTCCGGCGCGGGCGAGAAGGCCTTTGTCTCGGGCGCCGACATCACGCAGTTCGAAGACATGCGCGCCGCGAAAGAGGCCGTGGCCTATTACGAGAAGATGGCCGAGACCACGCTCATGGGCATTGCCGATTTTCCCAAGCCCACGCTGGCCTGCATTCGCGGCTACTGCATCGGCGGGGGTGTGAACGTGGCCATCAGCTGCGACATCCGCATCGCCTCGACCGACTCGGTGTTCTCCATTCCCGCTGCGCGACTGGGGCTGGGCTACCGCTACTCGGCCATGAAGAACCTGGTGGACCTGGTCGGCCCGGGTGCGGCGAAAGACCTCTTCTTTACCGCTCGCCGCATCGACGCCACCGAGGCGAAGTCGCTCGGCCTCGTCTCGCGCGTGTGCGAGCCCGACGCGCTGCCCGCGCTGCTGGCCGAATACGCCAGCGCCATGGCCGACAACGCGCCCCTGACCGTGATGGCCGGCAAGGCCATCACCCGCGAAATCCTCAAGCCCTCGCCCGAGCTCGACCACACGCTGTGCGCCTCGCTCATCCGCGGCTGCTTCGAGAGCGCCGACTACACCGAAGGCCGCACCGCCTTCATGCAGAAACGCAAGCCGGTGTTCACCGGCCGCTGAACCTCACCAAGGAACCGAAGCCATGCAGTCCTACTGGATGCAGATGACCGACACCGACACGGTGCTGGAGTTGCGCGACAGCCCGGTGCCCACGCCCGACGCCCGCCAGCTGCTCGTGCGCATGCACGCCACCGCGCTCAACCGGGGCGAATTCCTGCTGGGGCATGGCCTGCATGGCCAGCCCGGCAGCTGGAAAGCCATTGGCGGTGAAGGCGCCGGCGAGGTGGTGGCCGTGGGCGCAGACGTCACCGGCTTTGCCATCGGCGACCGCGTCATGGGCCGCTGCCCCGGCGCGTTCTCCGAATACGCCGTGATGGAAGCCGCCGAAGCCATGCACATGCCGGCCAACCTCTCGTGGGAGCAAGCGGCCAGCGTGCCGCTGACCTTCCTCGTGGCGTTCGACATGCTGGTGCTGCAGGGCCACCTGAAGGCCGGCGAGTGGCTGCTCATCAACGGCGCGTCGTCGGGCGTGGGCGTGGCCTCGCTGCAGCTGGCCAAGGCGCTGGGCGCGAACGTGATCGGCACCTCGGGCTCGGCCGGGAAGCTCGAAGCGCTCAAGCCGCTGGGGCTGGACGTGGCGCTGCACACCCGCGCCGCCGACTTCGCGCCCGCCGTGAAGCAGGCCACCGGCGAGCGCGGCGCCAACCTCATCGTCAACACCGTGGGCGGCACCGTGTTCGCGGAAAACATTCGCGCGCTCGCCTTTGAAGGCCGGCTGGCCACCGTGGGCTACGTGGACGGCGTGGTGCACGCCGAGATCGACCTGGAAGCGCTGCACGCCAAACGCCTCACCTTGTTCGGCGTGTCCAACAAGCTGCGCACCAAGGCCCAGCGCGCCGCCGCCGTGCCGCGTTTCGTGGCCGAGGTGGTGCCGCTGCTGGCCGCAGGGCGCATCGAGCCGCGCATCGACCAGGTGATGGACTTCGCACAGCTCAAGGAAGCCAAGGCGCGCATGGAAGCCGGCGCGCACATCGGAAAGATCGTCCTGCGCATGCCGGCAGGACACCCCTGAACTTCAACCCGCCAGAGGAGACAACCATGAACACGAAACCCCTGATGCTCGCGCTCGCCCTGGGCACGCTCGCCTCCACCAGCTGGGCGCAGACCGCGCCGTACCCCAACAAGCCGATCCGCCTCGTGGTGGGCTTCGCGCCCGGCGGCGCCGCCGACTACGTGGCGCGCTCCATGAGCGAAGCCTTCAGCAAGGCGCTGGGTGGCCAGACCGTGATCGTTGAAAACAAGCCGGGCAACGGCTCCAGCATCGCGGCCGACATCGTGGCCAAGGCCGCGCCCGACGGCTACACCATGCTGATCGGCAGCCCCAGTGCGATCTCGGTGAACCCGGCGCTCAACCCCAAGCTCACCTACAAGCCCAGCGACCTGATGCCCATCACCAAGATGACCACGTCACCGCTGGTGCTGGCGGTCACCCCGGCCAGCCCGATCAAGTCGGTGCCCGACCTGATCGCCGCTGCGAAGAAAGACCCCGGCAAGCTCAACTACTCCACCTCGGGCAACGGCTCGGCACCGCACCTGGGCGCCGCGCTGTTCGGCCTGCTCACGGGCACCGAAATGACGCACGTGCCCTACCGGGGCGGATCGTTCGCCATCACCTCAGTGATGGCCGGCGAAACCCAGCTCACCTTCGGCACCTCGCCGTCGGTGCTGCCGCAGGCCACAGCGGGCAAGCTGCGCACGCTGGCCGTGAGCACGCGCGAGCGCTCGCCGCTGGTGCCCGATGTGCCCGGCATGCGCGAAGCCGGCCTGCCCGACTACAACCTGGAGTTCTGGTACGGCATGTTCCTGCCCGCCGGCACGCCGCCCGCGGTGAGCAAGGCGGTGTACGACGCCGTGCGCACGGCCATGGAGCAGCCTTCGGTGAAAGCCGCGCTGGCGCGCGAAGGCACCGAGGTGTCGCTCTCCAGCTCGCCGGCCGACTTCAGCAAGTTCCTGGTGGAGGACAACAAGTTCTGGGTGAACCTGGTCAAGTCCGCCAACGTGAAGGTGGACTGACATGAACCCCATGGCCCTCTCCCGTCGAACCCTGTGTGCCGCCAGCGTGCTGGCGCTGGGCGGTTGCGCGGCCACCGCGCCGTCCGGCCAGGCGCCGTCGGCGGCGGCGGTGGCGCAGCTCTCGCCCACCGGCAAGCTGCGCGCGGCCATCAACTTCGGCAACCCGATCCTGGCCACGCGCAACGCGGCGGGCGAGCCCCAAGGCGTGTCGGTCGACCTCGCGCGCGAAGCGGCGCGCCGCCTGGGCCTGCCCATCGAGCTGGTGCTGTTCAACTCGGCCGGCAACGTGGTGGAAGGCATCAAGGCCGGCCAGGTGGACCTGGCCTTCGTGGCCATCGACCCGGTGCGCGCCGCCGACATGGAATACACCGCGCCCTATGTGGTGATTGAAGGCTCTTACCTGGTGCGCAACGAATCGCCCTTGCGGCGCAACGAAGACGTGGACCGCGCCGGCACGCGCGTGGTGGTGGGGCGCGGCAGCGCCTACGACCTGTTCCTCACGCGCGAGATCAAGGCCGCCACGCTGGTGCGCGCGCCCACCTCACCGGCCGTGACCGACATGTTCCTGGCCGAGAAGCTGGACGTGGCCGCCGGCGTGAAGCAGCAGCTGGAGATGGACGCGCAGCGCGTGGGCGGCGTGCGCCTGCTGCCCGGGCGTTTCATGGTGATCGAACAGTCGATGGGCGTGCCCAAGGGCCGCACCGCCGCGCAGGCCTGGCTGAGCAGCTACATCGAAGAAATGAAGGCCACGGGCTTCGTGGCCGCCGCCCTGAAGCGGCACAACATCCAGGGTGCGGCGGTGGCACCGGCCCGCTGAGTCGGGCACCGCGCACCCGCCGCGTCACATCGTCTGGAACGCGTAGCCGTTGCCCTCGGGCTTGATGCGGCCAAACGCGGGGAACGGGAAGTGATAGCCGCCCACGATGCCCTGGTCCGCCGCTGCGCGGGCGAGTGCTGCGCGGCGTGAAGCGCGGGCCGCTTCGGCGTCCATGTCGAACTGCACCTGCCAGTCCGGGTTGCGCGTGAACAGCGCGGGGTAGTGCGCCGCATCGGCGAGGTACGTGAACTGCGACTGCGTGCCGCGCAGCGTGAACAGCGTGTGGCCTGGCGAGTGACCGAAGGCGGCGATGCTGTCCACGGCGCCGAGCAGGCGGTCACCGGGGGTGAAGCGCTGCAGCTTGTCGGCCGGGTAGTTGTCGAGCACGCGGCGTGCGTTCACGAAGCCGGGGCGCGCGCCGGGCGGTGCGGCTTCGAGCCGCTTGGGGTCCATCCAGAAGTCGTATTCGGGCGTGGGCACCAGCACCGTGGCGTTGGGAAACACCAGGCTGCCGTCCTTGCGGCGCAGGCCGCTCACGTGGTCGCCGTGCAGGTGGCTGAGCAGCACCACGTCGATGTCGGCCGCGCCGAAGCCGGCGCCGCGCAGGTTCTCCAGCAGGCGGCCGGTGTTGGCCGGGCCGTTGTCGGCAAAGCCGGCGTCGATCAGCCAGCGCTTGCCGCCCACCACCATCAGGAAGCTGTTGTAGGGCACGTCGATGTATTCGGTGGGCAGCTGCTGCGAGGCCAGCACGGCCTTCACCTGCTCCAGCGGCGCGTTGCGCACGAACTCTTCACCCAGCGGGCGGCGCACCACGCCGTCGTTGAGCGCAAACACCTCGGCCGAGCCCAGCGAGAACTGGCGCCAGCCCTGGGCCGGCAGGGCGGCGGTGCCGAGGTTGGCCGGGGCCTGGGACCAGGCGGAGCCCAGGGCCAGGGCGGTGGAGCCAGCGGTGCCCCAGAGAAGGAAATCGCGTCGGGATACGGTCATGGTGTTGCCTCGTTGGTGAAAGGGTGGAGGGACTGTAGAGGCGTCAATCGGCCTTGACGTTCCCGCGTTTGATGACCTGGCCCCACCGTGGGATTTCGCTCGCGATGAGCTGCGCAAACGCCTGCGGTGTGGTGGGTGTGGGCTCGGCGCCTTCAATGGCCAGCGCGCGCGCCACCTCGGGCGAAGCCAGGGCTTTGTTGATCTCGCTGTTGTAGAGCGCCACCAGCGGCGCCGGCAGGCCGGCGGGCGCCACGATGCCGTACCACTGGTCGGCATCGAAGCCGGGGTAGCCGCTCTCGGCCACGGTCGGCACGTCGGGCAGGGCGGGCATGCGCTTGGGGCTGGAGACCGCCAGCGGGCGCAGCTTGCCGCCGCGGATGTGCGCGATCAGCGCGGGCGAGCCGGTGAAGATGGCCTCCACCTGACCGCCCAGCACGTCGCTCACCGCCGGGGCAGCACCGCGGTAGGGAATGTGAGGCATGAAGATGCCGGTCTGCTGCTTGAGGTATTCAAAGGTGATGTGCGCCGCGCTGCCGTTGCCGCCCGAGGCGTAGTTCAGCCGGCCGGGCTCGGCCTTGGCCTTGGCGATGAAACCCTTGAAGTCGGTGGCGGGGAACTTCTCGTTGACCACCAGCACGTTGGGCACGCGGGCCACCAGCGCCAGTGGCGCGAAGCTCTTCACCGGGTCGTAGGGCAGCTTGGGGTAGATCGAGGGGTTGATCGCCAGCGTGCCGATGTGGCCCATCATGAGCGTGGCGCCGTCGGGCGCCATGCGCGCCACCTCGCCGGCGCCCACCGAGCCGGCCGCGCCGCCCTTGTTCTCGATCACCACCGTGATGCCCATCTGCGTGGCCAGCCGCGCCCCGATGGCGCGCGCCAGGATGTCGGTGGAGCCGCCGGGCGGGAAGGGCACCACGAGCTTGACCGTCTTGGGCGCCTGCGCCCAGGTGGGCAGCGAAGCCAGGCTGGCGGCGGTGGCGAGCACCAGTTGCCGACGGGAGATGAGGGAGGTAGGAAGAGCCATAAAAGTCTGGTTATAGGAGGAGGTTCAAACAACAGCATGAAGTGTGGCTTGCAGCGAGCCCGGCGGGTCATGCAATATGCGCGTTCTGGATTGCAATCTGCTTATGACGGGACAACGCACCATGGCCACCGAACCCCCCGAAAAGCCGCAGGACATGCGCCTGCGCATGCTGCGCATCGTCGAGGCCACGCACCAGCAGGGCACGGCGGTGGCGGCGGCGCAGGCGCTGCATGTGTCCACCTCGGCGGTGTCGCGCACCCTGCGGCTGGCCGAGCAGTCGCTGCGGGTGCCGCTGTTCGAGCGCGGCGCCCGCGGCATGGTGTGCACGGCGCCGGGGCTGGCGGTGGTGCGGGCCTGCGAAGCCATCCGGGTGGAGCTCACCGCCAGCGTGCCGGAGGGCGCGCCGCAGCCACGGCAGGTGGAGAGCCTGTTGCGCGTGCTCACGGTGCCCATGTTGCGCTGCTTCGTCACCTGCGCGGAGCTGGCCAACGAGACCCTGGCCGCGCGTTCGCTGGGTCTGTCGCAACCGGCGGTGAGCCAGCAGCTGCGTTCGTTGCACCAGGCCTATGGCCGGGCGCTGGTGCAGCGCACGCAGCGCGGCATTCGCCTCACCCGCGACGGGCAGCGCGTGCTCGGTGCGCTCAAGCGCGTGCTCAATGTGCTGCGCGTGCTGGCCGAGCAGATGTCGGCCTACCGGGGCGAGACCTCCGGGCGTCTGCACCTGGGCGTGCTGCCCATGGCCAGCACCTCGCTGGCGCCGCAGGCGCTGGCCGCGCTGTTGCAGCGCATGCCGCGCATGGTGGTGACGGTGAGCGATGGGACGTACGAAGCCATGGCGCGCCAGCTCAAGACCGGCGACCTGGACCTGGTGATCGGCCCGCTGCGCGGCGAGCTCGTGTCGCCCGAACTCGAAGAGCACGAGCTGTTTCGGGAGTCGCTGATCGCGGTGGTGCGCCGGGGGCACGCGCTGGCCGCGGTGCAGCGCACCCGCTCGCTGCGCCAGCTGCGCACGCAGGGCTGGATCGCACCGCTGCCCGACACGCCGGCCCATGCCGCGTTCGAGCGCGCGTTCCGCGCGGCCGATGCGCCGCTGCCCGACGCCTCCTTTCACGCCAACAGCCCGGCGCTGGTGCGCGCGCTGCTCATGAAGAGCGACCACATCGCGCTGATGTCGCCCCTGCAGGTGGCCGAAGACCTGCACAGCGGTGCGCTGGTGCGCGTGCCGGTGGCGCTGCGCCAGGTGGAGCGGCGCATCGGCATCACGGTGCGCCGCGGCTTTCAGTGGCCGCCGTCGTGCGTGTGCCTGCTGGAGGCGCTGCGCGGGCTGGCGCCGCTGGCGACCTGAAGGGCGCGGCCTCGGAGCGGGCGCTGGCGGCGGCTCGCGGCCACCTGCTGCATCACGCTCAGCAGCGTGGCGAGCATCCAGGCGGCCAGCCGCTCGGGCCAGCGCGCGGTGGTGGGGGCCAGCCGGGCGGGTGTGAGGCGGCGCTGCGTGAAGCGGTCAAACCCCAGCTGCTGCAGGGCGGTGTGGTCAGCCGCGCTGAGCGGCGCGTGGGCCAGCACCACCTCCAGGCTGCGCACGCCGCGCGCACGCCATGCGGTGGCCAGTGGCACCAGCTGTTCGCGCGGCGGTTGCCAGTAGACCGATTCGCGTGCGCGCCGGGGTGTGCCGCAGACGATGACGGCATGGTCTGCCGTGGGCAAGGCGTCCTGCCAGGCGTCGCCGTGCACCACGGCGTCGGCCATGCGGGGTGGCATTTGCAGGAAGCGCTGCGTGGTGAGCACGGTGACCCGCGCCACCTCGGCTTGGCCCAGCCAGTCTTGCAGCACCGCGCTGCCGGTGGTGCCGCCCGCACCGGCCAGCGCCACGTGCAGGCCTGTGTGGCGGGGGGTCATCGGGGAAAGGGCGCGGCCAGGGCGAACCACACGCCCAGCGCCACCGAGATGATGAAGGCGCCGTCCAGCAGCCCGGCAAGCAGGAACACCTTGGGCTGCAGGGCCTGCATCATCTCGGGCTGTCGCGCCGAGGCTTCCAGGTACTTGCTGGCCATGACGCCGATGCCGATGCACGAGCCCAGGGCGCCCAGGCCGATCATGTGGCCCACGGCAAGCGGGAGTTGGCTGAGGTCTGACATGTGAAGCTCCTGGGGTGGTGATGGCTTCACTGTGACCGATGGCGTACGCAAGCGCCATGACCCGGGAGGTCATGGCGCTGCGCTCGCCGCGTCAGTCGATGCGGCCCAGGGCCTTGAGCAGCTTCTGCGGCGTGATGGGCTGCGAATGCACGTGGGCATTGAACGGCGCAATCGCGTCGTTGATCGCGTTCATCACCGCGGCCGGCGCGCCGGCGGTGCCCGCTTCGCCCGCGCCCTTGGCACCCAGCTTCGAGCTGGCGGTGGGCGTCTGCACATGGGCCACTTCGATGTCGGGCATCTCGGCCGACATGGGCACGAGGTAGTCGGCCATGCTGGCGTTGACCATGAGCCCGCTGTCGTCGTAGAGGCACTCTTCGAACAGCGCGCCGCCAATGCCCTGCACGATGGCGCCGCGCATCTGCTCGTCCACCAGCATGGGGTTGAGCACGCGGCCGCAGTCTTCCACCGCCCAGTGCTTGAGCAGCTTCACGAAGCCGGTGTCTGGGTCCACTTCCACATACGAGGCCTGCACGCCGTTGGTGAAGATGAAGGGGTAGTCGCGCTGCGCGTAGTGGCGCGTCACCATCAGCTCGGGCGTGAAGTCGGCCGGCAGGGTGTCGGAGCGGAAGTACGCGATGCGGCCCAGCTCGGCCAGCGGCAGCAGTTCCTCGCCGGTGCCGGCGTCCACGATGCGCCCGCGCCGCACGGCCAGGCCGGTGCCTTCGCGCTTGAGGATCACGGCCGCCACCTTCACGATGTTTTCGCGCAGCGCCTGGCCGGCCAGCAGCACGGCTTCACCGCCCACGCCCGCACCGCGCGAGGCCCAGGTGCCACCGCCGTAGGGCGTCACGTCGGTGTCGCCGGTGACGATGCGCACCTTGGCAATGTCCACGCCCACCGCGTCGGCGGCGATCTGCGCGTAGATGCCTTCGGTGCCCTGGCCCTGTTCGCCCACGCCGATGAGCACGGTCACGTGGCCTTCGGGGTCCAGGCGGGCGGTGGCGCCGTCTTGCGAGGCGATGCGCGCGCCGCCCACGCCGTAGAACGCGGCGCTGGGGTTGGTGAGCTCGATCAGCGTGGCAATGCCGATGCCGCGGTAGATGCCCTGCTGGCGCAGCGCGGCCTGCTCGGCGCGCAGCGCGTCGTAGTTCATGAGCTCGCGCAGCTTCTTCAGGCAGGCCTCGTGCGAGAGCACTTCGAGCTTGATGCCCGAAGCGCCGCTGGTGGGGTAGGCGTCGTCGGGGATCACGTTGCGCCGGCGGATCTCCAGCGGGTCCATGCCGATTTTCTGGGCCGCCAGATCCACCAGGCCTTCGGTCACGGCGCAGGCAATCGGGTGGCCCACGCCGCGGTACTGGCAGGTGGGCGTCTTGTTCTGGAACACCACATCGAGCTTGGCGCGGTAGTGCTTGTGTTTGTAAGGGCCGCCCACGAGGTTGACCACCTGGTTGCCTTCGATGGCGCTGGTGCGCGGGAACATCGAATACGGGCCGATGCCGGTGAGGTCGTTGATCTCGAAGCCCACGATTTCGCCGCTGCGGTTGGCCGCAATGCGCGCCTTCACTCGGTGGTGGCGGGCGTGGATGTCGCTGGTGAAGCTCTCAAGGCGGTCGGCCACGAACTTCACCGGGCGCCCGAGCAGGATCGAGAGCGCCACCGTGGCGAAGTCGTCCGGGTAGGCGTGCACCTTGATGCCGAAGGAGCCGCCCACGTCCTTGCAGATCACGCGGATGCTGGAGGCGGGCAGGTCGAACTGGCGGCCGTACAGGTCCTGCATCATGTGCGGCGCCTGTTGCGAGTGGTAGACCGTGAGGCGCTGGTCGGCCGGGCTCCAGTGGGCGATCTGGCAGCGGGGTTCCAGCGTCACGCCGGTGTGGCGACCAAACTCGAAGGTGGTTTCGGCCACCACGTCGGCGGTGGCGAATGCGGCGTCGACCTCGCCCACGTTCAGGCTGCGCGTGAAGCACAGGTTGTCGCCCAGTTCGGGGTGGATCAGCGGCGTGGTGTCGGCCAGCGCGGTCTCCATGTCGTTGGCCGCGGGGAGTTCTTCCCAGTCCACCTGCACATAGGCCAGCGCGTCTTCGGCCTGGGCGCGCGTTTCGGCCACCACCGCCACCACCGGCTCGCCCTGCCAGCAGGCGCGGTCCACCGCCAGGGCGTGTTGCGGTGCCGACTTCATGCCCGCCAGGTGGCCCAGCGTGGCCACCCACGGCTTGCACACCTTGGCCAGGTCGTGGCCGTCGGCCACCAGCAGCACGCCGGGCATGCCGCGCGCGAAGTCGCCATGCACCTTGAGGATGCGCGCGTGCGACACCGGGCTGCGCCAGAAGGCCACATGCGCCATGCGCGGCAGCTCGATGTCGTCGACGTACTGGCCCAGGCCCTGCGTGAGCCGCTCGATGCCGCCGCGCGGCACCGACACGCCCACATACCGCGGGTCTTCGGTGACCGGGGCCAGCACCACCGGCTGGTCGGCGCCGGGTTCGAGGTTGACGGTGTCGCGCTTCATGCCGTGGCCTCCTTGCGTTGTTTCAGGACGCTGCAGATCGCATCAACGATGGCCTGGTAGCCGGTGCAGCGGCAGTAGTTGCCGGAAATCCAGTCGCGCACTTCGGCGCGGGTGGCGTCGGGTTTTTGCTCCACGAGTTCCTTGGCCGCCATGAGCATGCCCGAGGTGCAGAAGCCGCACTGCAGCGCGTTGTGCTGCACAAAGGCTTTCTGCAGGTCGGCGATGGTGCCGCTGCGGCTCAGGCCTTCGATGGTCTGCACCTGGCCGCCATCGGCCTGCACGGCCAGCGTGAGGCAGCCGCGCACGATGTGGCCGTTGAGCTCCACGGTGCAGGCGCCGCACACGCCGTGTTCGCAGCCCAGGTGGCTGCCCTTGAGCGCGAGGTCTTCGCGGAGAAAGTCCACCAGGTGCGTGCGCGGAGACACGCTGCACTGGTGCGTCGCGCCATTGACGGTGACGCGGATGGGATGCAGGTCTGCCATGGATGGGTCCTCGGGTGGGCTCAGGACTGCGCCGACTGCAACAGGCGCTGCAGCAGCACGCCGGCCAGGTGGCGTTTGGTCTCGGGGGTGTTGGTGAGGTCGGGGAAGGGCTCGATCTCGGACTTCAGGCTGGCCACCGCCGAGGCGATGGCGGCGGCGTCCAGCGCGCGGCCGTCGAGCAGTGCCTCGGTCTGGCGCGCGCGCAGCGGCGTGGCGCCAATGCCCAGCAGCACGATGCGCACGCCCTTGAGCACACCCGCCTGGCGCTGTGCGCACACGGCCATACCCGCAATGGCGTAGTCGCCGTGGCGGCGCGCCAGCTCGGAGAAGCCGGTCCACTGGTTCGGCGTGGCCAGCGGTACTTCGGCGGCCACCAGCACTTCGTCGGGTTGCAGCGCGGTGCTGTAGAGACCGGTGAAGAAATCGTCGGCGGCGATGCGGCGTTCACCCCTGGGGCCGCGCGCGATCACCGTGCCGCCCAGCGCGAGCAGGCAGGTGGGCCATTCGGCGGCGGGGTCGGCGTAGGCCAGCGAACCGCCCCAGGTGCCGCTGTTGCGGATGGCGCGGTGCGCAATGTGCGGCACCGCTTCGGTGAGCAGGGGCGCGTGTTGGGCCACCAGCGCGCTGGCCTCGATCTCGCTGTGCGTCACCAGCGCACCGATGCGCAGCGCAGAGCCTTGCACCGAGATGCCGCGCAAGTCGGCCAGCCCGGTGATGTCGATCACCAGTGCGGGCTCGGACAGGCGCATGTTCAGCGTGGCCATGAGCGTCTGGCCGCCGGCCAGCAGGCGCGCGTCGTCGCCGTGCTGCTGCAGCAGGCTGAGCACCTGGTCCAGGGAGGTGGGTTTGATGTAGTCGAAGGCGGCGGCTTTCACGGTGTGCTCCTCAATGACCCAGCAGGGAAGCGATCCACACGCCAAAGCCCGTGGACAGCGCGCCCATGGCAAACCACAGCAGGCGCACGCGCTCGCTGGTGGCCGGCGCGGCGCTGGCGGGCGGCGTGTGGGTGCGCACGGGTGCGGCGATGGCTGGGGTGGCCGTTGGGGTGGCGGCAGGTGCGTCCACCGACGCTGCTGGATCACCGGCCGGCGCGCTCTCGGCGGGCACCAGCTGCGCGTTGAACGCGGTGAAGAACTGGTCGGCCATCTGCTTGGCGGCGGCGTCGATCATGCGGCCACCCACCTGCCCCAGCTTGCCGCCAATGGCGGCTTGCGCGGTGTAGCGCAGGCGCGTGCCTTCGCCTTCGTCGGTGAGCTGCACGCTGGACTGGCCCTTGGCCATGCCCGCCGCGCCGCCCGAGCCTTCGAACTGCAACACGCAGCCTTCGCCGGGGCGCACGTCGTCCATCCGGATGCGGCCCACGAAGCGCGCGCGCACCGGGCCCACCTTCACCATCACGCGCGCCGTCTTCTCGGTGGGGCTCGTCTCTTCGACGCCCTCGCAGCCGGGGATGCAGCGTGCCAGCACGCCGGCATCGTTGAGTGCGGTCCAGACCTTGTCGCGCGGCGCGCCGATCAGGATGTCGCCAGTCAATTCCATGTTTTGAATCCTCGGGTTTTCACGGGTGTTTTTGTTTACCACTCGGTTAACAATGGTACAAATCATTGACCCGATGGTAAATAGCGTGCGCATCCAGACAAACCCTGATCGGTCTGACAACGAGGACAAGCCGGTGCTGGCACGCCGCCGCATGGGCGTGGCCGAGCGCGAGCGGCAGATCCTGGACGGCGCCATTGCCTTCTTTGCCGAGCGTGGCCTGGACGGCCAGCTGCGCGACCTCGCCAAGAGCATCGGCGTGACGCACGCGCTGCTGTACCACTACTTCCCGACCAAGCAGGCGCTGGTGGACCGCGTGTACCTGGAGCTGTTTGAAGGCCGCTGGCGCGCCGAGTGGGACGACCTGCTCGACGACCCCGAAACCAGCGTCGAAGACAAGTTCACCGCCTTCTACCTGGACTACGTCAACAACGCGCTCTCGCGCGATTTCGTGCGCATTCTGGTGTTCTCCGGCCTCACGGACCACACCATCACCGACCGCTTCTTCGCCATGCTGCGCACGCGCCTGTTCCCGCGCCTGATCCGCGAGACGCGGCGCTTTCGCGGCGCGACCAGCCGTGCCAAGCCCAGCCCGCGCGAGCTGGAGCTGCTCATGGGGCTGCACGGCGGTTTCTTCTACATCA
Organism: Hydrogenophaga sp.; assembly: GCF_019264445.1. Lineage (GTDB taxonomy): Bacteria > Pseudomonadota > Gammaproteobacteria > Burkholderiales > Burkholderiaceae_C > Hydrogenophaga. The sequence continues at coordinate 1,376 of NZ_JAHVAB010000021.1, read as the reverse complement.
CCATGCGCCGCTGGATCTACGGCCAGGTGGTGCACAGCGAAGCCATGCCCGGCAACTACGACGAGACCTGCGCGCGCGACCGTGTGCGCTCGTACCTCGCGGCCAGCCGCGAGCTGTTTGCCACCCCAGAGCCCGCGCCACCGCCCGCACCGGTGGCCACCGCCGCGCGCCGCGCGCGACGATGACCCCCACCTTTTCATGAAGCCAGCGCGGGGGCGCTGGCACACCCCAAGCCCGGCTGTCTGTTCAGCCATTCCACCCACGCAGGAGACAACATGAAACTCACGAAATTCACGCTCGCCAGCCTGATCGCCCTGGGGGCCACGGCCTTCGGCGGTGCGGCCCTCGCGCAACAGCGCGTCACGGTCAACATCGGCTCAAGCCACCCCACCACCAACATCTGGGCCTTCGCCATGAAGGAGGTGTTCCAGCCCGAGGTGGACCGCATCCTCAAGGAAGGCGGCGGCAAATTTGAAGTGCGCTGGCGCGAGAACTACGGCGGCACGCTCTACAAGTTCACCGACACGCGCGCCGCCGTGCGCGACGGCATCGTGGACGTGGGCATGGTCGGCACGGTGTGGGAAAACTCCGCCATGCCGCTGCAGAACGTCACCTACTTCACCCCGTTCGCCACCACCAACCACGAGCAGCTGATCGAGATCTTCGACAAGCTCAACGCCACCGTGCCCGCGCTCAAGGACAGCTGGTCCGCCCAGAACATGGTGCCCCTGTCGTCGCTCATCACCGACAGCTACGACATCTACGCCAACTTCCCGGTCACCAACCTGGACAGCCTGAAGAACAAGCGCATCAACGCACCCGGCACCTCAGCCAACTGGCTGCGCGACACCGGCGCCACCCCCGTGGACGGCGCACTCACCACCTACTACACCAACATCCAGACCGGCGTGACCCAGGGCGCGCTTTCGTTTGCCAGCGGCATCGGCCCGGCGCGCGTGTACGAGGTGGCCAAGTACCTCACGCGCATCGACATCGGCGCGATGTACTTCGGCAGCGTGGCGGTCAACAAGCGCTTCTTCGAGAAGCTGCCCAAGGAAGTGCAGGACGCGATGCTCCAGGCCGGCAAGGCGACTTCCAAGGCGCACGGCCAGCACGTCACCAAGACGGCCAACGCCGCGCTGGACACGATGAAGGCCGCCGGCCTGCAGATCGCCGACTTGCCCGCTGCCGAGAAGACCAAGCTGGTCAACAGCCTGCCCAACATCGTGGCGCCCTGGCTGCAGACCACCGGCGACGGTGGCAAGCAGGTGCTCAAGGCCTACTTTGACGAGCTGCGTGCGCGCGGCGTGAAGCCGCTGCGCGACTGGGAAGCCCAGAACCGCTGATGAACCCAGGCCCGCCGCCCGGCCCAGGTG
>NZ_JAHVAB010000002.1 GCF_019264445.1 Hydrogenophaga sp. | reverse complement strand
GGTCCCGCACGCACCTGAGCCCCAGACCTTCGACCCGAAAGGAATCCCCATGACCACGACCGCCACCAAATACAGCGTGCTGCGCCCCGACCAGATCAAGAGCCACGACCGGGGCGGCGGTGCGCGCACCACGCCGCTGGTGCTGCCCTCGGTGGGCGCGAGCACCTTCATCAACGGCATTACCGAATTCAGCGGCGGCACGGCCATCCCGTTCCACAGCCACAACTGCGAAGAAAGCGTGGTGCTGCTCAGCGGCCACGCCTACCTCGACATCGACGGCGAAGTGCAGGAGCTCAAGCCGCTGGACACCACCTTCATTCCACCCAACGTGCCGCACCGCTTCCGCAACATGTCGGACACCGAGCCCATGAAGATCTTGTGGATCTACGCCTCGGTCAACGCCACGCGCACCCTGATCGAGACCGGCGAGACCCGCCCCGTGGCGGCCGAGCACGCCAAGTGATGCGCCCGCACACCGCCCCCTGACACCACAACAAAGGAGACAACGATGGGACTGCGCTTTCTGGAACACCTGCTCATCCTCACGCACGACCCCGAGGCCACGCGCGACTGGTTCGTGGAGAACCTGGGCTTTCGCAACGGCTACCACCCCGAGTTCGGCTTCCCCGTGTACTGGCTCTACATCGGCGAGCAGGACGTGATCCACATCGGCAAGGCCCGCTACTCCAACCACCAGGACACCTACCTGAAGACGCCCACCGATGGCGACAAGGACTTCTCGGCCGCCGGCGCCATGGGCTCGGGCCGCATCGACCACCTGTGCCTGAACTGCGAAGGCATCGAGGAGTTCATCGACCGCCTGACGAAGAACGGCGTGGAGTTCAGCGAGCGCAAGGCGCACAACTCCAACCTCTACCAGCTCTTCATGCGCGAGCCCATCAACGGCATCAAGGTCGAGCTCAACTTCGCCTGGCACGAAGCCGCGCGCATTGGCCGCGTGCCCGAGTGGACCGACGCAGGGGAAAACGACAAGTCGGCAGCGGAAGTGATGACGAAAGAGGCGCCGGTCAAGGCCTCGACTTTCTGACACCTGCGACACAGCAGGGTCTGGCCAGCGCAGGGGCGCGGCACGGTTTTCATAACGAGAAGGAGACAAGACATGATGCAAAGAAGGCAGGTATTGGCCTGGGGCGGCGCTGGCGCGCTCGGGCTGCTGGGCAACGGCACCGCACAGGCGCAGGCCTACCCCGGTGGCCCCATCACGCTGGTGTTGCCACTGCAGGCGGGCACCGCATCGGACGTGGCGGTGCGCCACATGGCCGAGCGGCTGGGCCAGCGCATGGCGGGCAACAGCTTCGTGGTGGAAAACGTCGCAGCTGCGGCCGGTCTCGTCGGGCTGGAGCGCCTGAGCCGGGTGCGCCCCGATGGCCGCACGGTGGCCGCGCTCAACAACAGCATCATGACCATCCTGCCGCACCTGCAGGCCAAGAACATCAAGGTCGACACGCGCCGCGATCTCGTGCCGGTGGCTGGCATCGCCAACATTCCCACCTTCTTCGCGGTGCCGGGCAACTCGAACATCAAGACGATTGCCGACCTCATCAAGACGGCCAAAACCGAGCGCGTGACCTACTCGTCGGGCGGCATCGGCAGCCCGCAGCACATGGCCACCGAGATGTTCAACGCCTACACCGGCAGCAAGCTCGAGCACGTGCCCTACCGCGGCGCCAGCCAGGCCGCGCTGGCCGTGGCCACGGGCGAGGTGCAGGTGATGTCGATGGCCCTGTCGCTGGCACAGCCCTTCCTGTCCGACCAGCGCGTGCGCCTCATCGGCTACTGCGGCAGCGAGCGGCACGCGCAGTTCCGCGAACTGCCCACGCTGCAGGAAGCGGGCGTGAAGAACTACGACTACTCCTCCTGGATCGCCCTCTTCCTGCCACGCGACGTGCCGCAGGACGCCCTGGCCGAGCTGCGCCGCCAGGCGCAGGCCATCGCGCTGGAGCGCGACTTCCAGGTGCAACTCATCCGCTCGGGGCTGGAACCCTGGGCGCGCAACGAACAACAGCTCGCACGCATCGTCGAACAAGACTACGTGCGCTGGGACAAGATCATTCGCGACGCCAACATCCCGACCGCCTGAACCGGGGCGCGCGCATGAAAACACCCCCACCCCTGCACCTCGCCGGCTACCAGGGCGGCACGTCCATCCTCACCGGTGCGCTCACGCACCTGGCGCGCCGGCTGGACGACAGCAGCGTGGGCACGCCCCACCTGCTGACCGACGTGACCGCCATCGGCCAGAGCGCGGCCTCGCTGTTCGACTCGGTGGAGCGCGGCGAGCGGCAGATCGGCTACATGGCCTCGGGCTACCTCTCGGCCCGCGTGCCCGAGCTCGCCGTGCTCGATCTGCCCTTCTCCGTGCAGGACCGTGCCACCGCGCTCGCCGCGCTCGATGGCCACGCCGGTGACCTGCTGCGCGATGCCGTGGCACGGCAGAGCGGTTTTCATGTGCTGGCGTTCTGGGACAACGGCTTTCGCCACATCTCCAACGGCGTGCGCCCGCTGCGCTCGCCCGCCGACTGCCGGGGCCTCGTGATCCGCACGCTGGACAGCGAGCTGTACCGCCAGGCGCTCGGCGCGCTCGGCTTTCAGGCCATGACCACCGACGTGAAAGAACTCGTGCGCGTGGTGCAGGACGGCACCGTGCAGGCGCAGGAAAACCCGCTCACCAACCTGCTCGCCTTTGACCTCTGGAAGCACCACCCGCACGTGAGCATGAGCGCCCATTTCTTCGGCGTGCTGCTGCTGGTGTGCCCGCGCGCCTGGCACGAGCAGCTCAAGCCCGCGCAGCGCGCAGAGCTGCAAGCCGCTGTGGACGAAGCCACCGCCCTGCAGCGCAAGAGCGCCGCCGCGCAGGACGACAGCGCCCTGAAACGCCTGCGCGCCCTGGGCGTGCAGGTGATCGGACCCGACGCCATGGACATGCCCGCCCTGCGCGCGGCCACCGCCGCCGTGCGCGACACCTACCTGCAACGCCTGCCGGCCGACCTGGTGCAGGCCTACCTGCACACCGATGCACGTGAGCCCGCCGTGCCCTGAAGCCATCACCGCTTTTCTTCAACCTCCCTCCACTTCCAACCGTCGCCCCATGAAAGTCAAAGCCATCCGTTTCCACGCCGCCGGTGAACCCAGCGTGCTCCAGCTCGACGAGCTGGACCTGCCCGAACCCGGTGCGGGCGAGGTGCGCATCCGCCACACCGCCATCGGCCTGAATTTCCAGGACATCTATGCCCGCTCGGGCCAGTACCCCGTGCCCACGCCCAGCGGCCTGGGCACAGAGGCAGCGGGTGTGGTTGAAGCCGTGGGCGCGGGCGTGACCGACTTCAAGGCGGGCGATCGCGTGTGCTACATCAGCGGCCCGGTGCTGGGCGCCTACGCCACCCACCGCAACTACCCCGCCGAGCGCCTGCTGCATTCGCCCGACGGCGTGAGCGACGAACAACTCGCGGCCATGATGCTCAAGGCCATGACGGTCGAATACCTCATGCGCCGCTGCTACCCGGTGCAGAAAGGCCAACACGTGCTCATGCACGCCGCTGCCGGCGGCGTGGGTCTGCTGGCCGGTCAGTGGGGCCGCCACCTGGGTGCGCACATGATCGGCGTGGTCGCCGGCCCTGAAAAGGCGGCGCTGGCCAAGGCCAATGGCTATGAACACGTGATCGACCGGCTCACCGAAGACGTGGCCGAACGCGTCAAGGCCATCACCGCTGGCGCGGGCGTGCCGGTGGTGTACGACTCGGTCGGCAAGAACAGCTTCGAGCAGTCACTCAACAGCCTCTCGCCGCGCGGCTACTTCGTCTCGTTCGGCACCACCACGGGCGCCCCGCCACCCGTGGCGGCCGCCACGCTGCAGAAAGCTGGCTCGCTGTACTTCACGCGCCCCACGCTGGTGACCTACACCGCCTCCACCGCCGACCTGCGCGCGTCGGCCGCCGCGGTGTTCGAGCTGTGCGCCGCTGGCGTGCTCAAGGTGTCGATCAACCAGCGCTATGCCCTCACCGACACGGCCAGGGCCCACACCGAGCTGGCCGCCGGCCGCACCTCGGGCTCCAGCGTGATCCTGCCCTGACGCAGCCCACGCAAGCCCACGCCTCGCTTTTTGTTTGAAAGGGAATCCGACGCTGGCCCCATGAAGGCCGGCGCAATGTTCGAAGCAGGAAGAAACCGGGCTCACGCCCTCACATCAGGAGACAAGACCATGATCAAGTTCGTCAGAAACACCTTGCTGGCCAGCGCCATTGCCGCCGTCGGCCTCTCCAGCGCCTACGCGGAAAACATCCGCCTGCGCATCGCCTCGGGCCACCCCGCGGTGAACACCTACGTCAACCTCATGCAGACGTTCTTCGTGCCCGAGGTCACCAAGCGCGTGGCCGAGCGCACGCAGCACAAGATCGAGTTTGTGGAGGGCTACGGTGGCTCGATGGTCAAGACGGCCGACACGCTCGAAGGCGTGCAGACCGGCATCATCGACATCGGTGGCTACTGCTTCTGCTTCGAGCCGTCCAACCTGCCGCTGCACGGCTTTCAGGTGATGCTGCCGTTTGGCACCATGAGCCCGGAGCGCAGCGTGAAGCTCGCGCGCGCCGTGTACAACAAGGTGCCGTACATGTCGCAGGTGTTCGAGGACAAGTACAACCAGAAGCTGCTCGGCCTGATCTCCGACAACGGCTACAACCTGGGCACCACGTTTGACTGGAACACCATCAACGACCTCAAGGGCAAGAAGCTCGCAGGCGCCGGCCTGAACCTGAAGTGGCTGGAATACGCTGGCGCCGTGCCCGTGCAGTCCGCACTGCCCGAGGCCTACACCGCCATGCAGACCGGCGTGTACTTCGGCTGGATCATGTTCCCCTCGGCCTGGGTGAACTTCAAGCTCAATGAAGTCGCCAAGTACTACACGCAGATCGGTTTCGGCGCCATCACCTGGCACGGCCTGACCATCAACAAGAACCGCTTCAACCGCCTGCCCAAGGAAGTGCAGGACATCATCGTGGAAGTGGGCCGCGAGTACGAAGCCAAGACCGGCACGGTGAACGAAGAGGGCTACCCCAAGCAGATCGAGCAGCTCAAGACGCTGGGTGTGACGGTCAAGTCCGTGCCGGACAACGTCAAGCTGGAATGGGCGAACTCGCTCAAGGGCTGGCCACAGGAGAAGGCGACCGAGCTCGACAAGCAAGGCCTGCCCGCCACCCAGGTGCTGAAGATCGCCCTGGAAGAGGCCGAGAAGCTGGGCCACAAGTGGCCGCTGCGCTACGAGATCAAGTAATCCCGGCGCGCTACCCCGACGTTTGACAAGGCACCACCATGGACATGCTCAGGCGGCTGAACGACCGCATCACCCAATCGCTTCTCGTGCTGGCGGCCGTGCTGGCCTTCCTGCTGTGTTTCCTCGTGGTGGCCGACGTCGTCGGCCGGGGGGCCTTCAACAGCCCCGTGAAGGGCACGACCGAAATCGTGTCCCTGTCCATCGTCGTCATCTGCTTCCTGCAGGCGGGTTTCGCCATCCGCTCGGGCGGCATGCTCAACGTGGACATGTTCGTGAGCAAGGGCAGCCCGCGCACGCAAAGCGTGATGGCGTGCGTGGCGGCCCTGGCGGGCCTGGTGTTCTTCGGTGTCATCTGCTACGGCAGCATCGAAGGCGCCATGCACGCCTGGAGCTCCAACGAGTTTGAAGGCGAAGGCGCCTTGCGCGTACCGGTCTGGCCGGCCCGCTTTGTCGTGGTGATCGGCACCTTTCTGGCCAGCACCAGCTACCTGCTGATGCTGCTGCAGAACGTGGCCAATGCCATCCACGGCCGTGCGCCCGCGACCTTCTCCACTTCCCACTGACCGAAGCACCATGCAAAACCCCACCGATCTGCTGATCCTCATCGGCGCTCTGTTGACGCTGGTCTTCTCGGGCATCCACATCGCCGTCGCCCTGGGCCTGTGCAGCATGCTCGGCCTCTTCATGATGACGGGCGACATGCAAGGCATGATTTCGTTCGCCTCCAGCACCGCCTACGAGGCCCTGCGCGACTACGTCTTTGCCGTCATTCCGCTGTTCATGCTGATGGGCGAGTTCCTCGCCAAATGCGGTGCGGCGCGCGACCTGTTCACCCTCGTCAACCGGTCGATGCACCGCATTCGCGGGCGTCTGGGCACGGCCACCGTGCTGGCCAACGCGCTGTTTGCCTTCGTTACCGGCGTGTCCATTGCGGCGGCGGCAGCGTTTTCCAAGATTGCCTACCCCGAGATGCGCCGCCATGGCTACGAGCGCAAGTTCGCGCTGGGCTGCATTGCCGGCAGCGCCTGCCTGGGCATGCTCATTCCGCCGTCGGTGCTGATGATCGTCTGGGGCGTGCTCACCGAGCTGTCCATCGGCAAGCTGTTCATCGCCGGCATCATCCCGGGCGTGCTGGTGGTGGTGCTCTACATCGGCTACATCGTGTGGGTGGCCTACACACAACCGCACCGGGTCGGCGAAGGCCCCAACATTCCGGCTGTGCAGCAAAAGGAGCTGGACCGCGAGAACGACGTGCCCGAGGCCGACCTGCGCGCCATCCTGTGGAGCACGGTGGGCATCGTGGCGCTCATCGTCATCGTGCTGGGCGGCATCTGGTTCGGCTTCTTCACGCCCACCGAAGGCGCGGGCGTGGGTGCCACGCTGGCGCTGGCGCTGGCCATGTCGCGCGGCATGAAGCCCAAGGAAATGCTGGCCGCCGTGATCTCGGTGGGCCGCACCTCGGCGCCGCTGCTGCTGCTGCTGGTGACCGCGCAGCTCTACTCCCGCGTGCTCTCCATGACCGGCGTGACCGGCATGGCGCAGGACTTCTTCTCGCAGTCCGGCCTGTCTCCGTACACCGTGCTGCTGCTCATGGTGCTGGTGTGGTTTGTGCTCGGCATGCTGATCGATTCGATCTCGATCATCCTGCTCACGGTGCCGGTGTTTGCACCGGTGGCCATGGCCCTGGGCTTCGACCCGATTGCCTTTGCCATCCTGGGCATCCTCGCCATCGAAACCGGCCTGCTCACACCGCCGTTCGGCATCCTGGTCTTCACGGTGAAGGCCTCCATACCGGACGAACCGGACCTGAAAAACGGCGAGATCTTCCGGGGCTGCATCCCCTACTGGATCGTGCTGCTGATCGCCATCGTGACCATCGCCGTGTTCCCCGCGCTGGCCACCTGGCTGCCCAACCTCGCCCTGGCCAACCCCTGACCTTCCACAGAAAGTGAATTCATCCATGGCTGCTTACTGGCTCTCCCGCTGCATCGTGCGCGATCCCGTGCAATACAAGAAATACACCGACCGCGTGCCGGCCATCATCGAGGCCCACGGCGGCAAGGTGCTGGCGCGCGGTGGCCGCTACCAGATCATGGAAGGGCCCGAGACCTTCCACCGCTTCGTGGTGATCGAGTTCCCCACGCTCGAAGCCGGCGTGAAGTGCTTCCAGTCGCCCGAGTACACCGAAGCGGCGTCGTTCCGCCGTGGTGAAGCGGGTGTGGTCGAGAACGTCATCGTCGAGGGCGGTGACGCCACGGTATGAGGAACACCCCTTCTCCGGTCTGTTGAAACACCCATTCCCTTATCCATCCATTTCCTATGAGCTACCTGTTCACTCCCACCCCCGTCACTGGCGTGCCCATCGTGGGCCAGGCCGAACTCTTTCCTGTGCACCGCGTGTATTGCGTGGGCCGCAACTACGAGGACCATGCCAAGGAAATGGGTTTCACCGGGCGCGAGCCGCCTTTCTTCTTTCTGAAGCCGGCCGACACGGTGGTCGTGGTGCCCGCGGGTGAGACCGGGCGCATGCCCTACCCCACGCTCACGAAGAACCTGCACCACGAGATCGAGCTGGTGGTGGCGATTGGCGAGGGCGGCAAGTCGATCAAGGCGGCCGACGCCATGGCCCACGTGTACGGCTACGCGGTGGGCCTGGACATGACGCGGCGCGACCTGCAGAACGACATGAAGAAGCAGGGCCGCCCCTGGTGCATCGGCAAGGGCTTTGACTTCAGCGCACCCATCGGCCCCATCACCCCGGTGGCCGCGGCGGGCGACATCGTCAACGCGGAGATCGCGGTGCAGGTGAATGGCGCGGACCGCCAGCGCAGCCACATCCACAAGCTGATCTGGAACATCGCCGAAACCATCGAGCACCTCTCGGCCGCCTGGGAGCTGCAGCCCGGCGACCTGATCTACACCGGCACGCCCGAGGGCGTGAACGCGGTGGTGGCGGGCGACACGATGGTGGGCACCATCACGGGCCTGCCTGAGCTGCGTGTGCAGATGGTGTGAGGTCGGGGCACCCCCCTGCGCCGCTTTGCGGCTTCCCCCCTCTGTGGCGCGCCTTCGGCGCTTCGAGGGGGGACGGCATCTCGGGCCGGCGTAGCCGGACCCTTGATGCCCTTGGTGGGGTCGCTTTGTGCGGGGTATAAAAAAACGCGTGAGTCCTTCGGACT
>NZ_JAHVAB010000058.1 GCF_019264445.1 Hydrogenophaga sp. | reverse complement strand
CCGCCCGGGGCGGGCGCTCAGCGCCCGCCCAGCCCCATGCCCCGCGAGATCACCTCTTTCATGATTTCGTTCGTGCCGCCGTAAATGCGCTGCACGCGGGCATCGGCGTAGGCACGGGTGATGGGGTACTCCCACATGTAGCCGTAGCCGCCGAAGAGCTGCAGGCACTCGTCCATCACCTTGCACTGCAGGTCGGAGCACCAGTACTTGGCCATGCTGGCCGTGGCGGTATCGAGCTGCTCCTGGGCGATGAGCTCGCAGCACTTGTCCACAAACACGCGCGCCACCTGCACCTCGGTCTGCAGCTCGGCCAGCTTGTAGCGCGTGTTCTGGTACTGCGCCACGGCCTGGCCGAACACCTTGCGCTCTTTGGTGTAGGCCACCGTCCAGTCGATGGCCGCCTGCGCCGCCGCCACCGCGCCAATGGCGATCTGCAAACGCTCCCAGGGCAGTTGCTCCATCAGGCAGATGAAGCCGCGCCCCTGCATGGCCGGCCCGCCCAGCAGGTTCTCGGCAGGCACCTTGACGTTGTCGAAAAACAGCTCGGAGGTGTCCTGTGCCTTCATGCCCAGCTTCTTGAGCCGCTTGCCTTTCTCGAAGCCCGGCATGCCGCGCTCGACCAGCAGCAGGCTGGTGCCTTTGGCGCCGGCGCTCGGGTCGGTCTTGGCCACCACGATCACCAGGTCGGCATGCCAGCCGTTGGTGATGAAGGTCTTGCTGCCATTGAGCAGGTAGCTGCCGTCCGGCTGCTGGATCGCCGTGCTCTTCACGCCCTGCAGGTCGCTGCCGGCGGCGGGTTCGCTCATGGCAATGGCCCCCACCATCTCGCCGCTGGCCAGCTGGGGCAGGTACTTCTGCTTCTGAGCCTCGGTGCCGTAGTGAAGGATGTACGGCGCCACGATCTCGCTGTGCAGCCCGAAGCCGATGCCGGTGAAGCCGGTGCGCGCGATCTCTTCCATCTGCACCACCGAGTACAGCTTGTCGGCCTCCGAGCCCCCATAGGCCTCGGGCAGGGTCATGCACAGAAAGCCGTTTTCACCAGCCTTGCGCCACACCGCGCGGTCCACGTAGCCCTGCTCTTCCCAGGCCTCGTGGTGGGGGGCAATTTCCTTCTCGACGAACTTGCGGAAGCTGTCGCGAAAAGCCTCGTGGTCGGCATTGAACAGGGTGCGTTCGATCATGGCGGTGTCACCTATCAGACTGGGGGCAGGGAATTTGACAAAGCAAATGCTTGGCAAAAGTCTATACTGATTCGCGGCATCCGCCCGCCCCCCAGGAGACACCATGAGCGAAGCATTCGTATTCGATGCCGTGCGCACGCCGCGCGGCAAAGGCAAGAAAGACGGCAGCCTGCACGAGGTCAAACCCATCGACCTGCTCGCCGGTGTGCTCAGCCAGCTGCAGCAGCGCAACGGCTTCGACACCGCCGCCGTGGACGACGTGGTGATGGGCGTGGTCTCTCCCATCGGCGAACAGGGCTCGGTGATTGCCAAGGTGGCCGCCCTCAAGGCGGGATGGGACTGGCGCTGCTCGGGCGTGCAGCTCAACCGCTTCTGCGCCTCGGGCCTGGAGGCGGTGAACATGGCCGCCATGAAGGTGAAAAGCGGCTGGGAAGAGCTGGTGGTGGCCGGCGGCGTCGAGAGCATGAGCCGCGTGCCCATCGGTTCAGACGGCGGCGCCTGGGCACAAGATCCGCAAACCAACAGCGACACGCTGTTCGTGCCGCAAGGCATTGGCGCCGACCTGATCGCCACGCTCGAAGGCTTCACGCGCGACGACGTGGACGCCTTCGCGCTCGAATCGCAAAAGCGCGCAGCGGCGGCTCGCGCAGCGGGCTACTTCAAAGGCTCGGTCGTGCCCGTCACCGACTTCCTCGGCCAGACCATCCTGGAGGAAGACGAGTTCATCAAGCCGCACACCACCCTGGAAGGCCTGGCCTCGCTCAAACCGGCGTTCGAGCACCTCGGCGGCATGGGCTTTGACGCCGTGGCGCTGCAGCGCTATCCGCAGGTCGAGCGCATCCACCATGTGCACCATGCGGGCAATTCGTCGGGCATTGTCGACGGCGCCACTGCGGTGCTGATCGGGAGCGAAGGCGCGGGCAAAACGCACGGCCTCACGCCGCGCGCGCGCATCGTCGCCGTGGCGCTCTCGGGCGCAGACCCCACCATCATGCTCACCGGCCCGATGCCGGCGGCGCGCAAGGCGCTGGCCAAGGCGGGCCTCACCATCGACCAGATCGACCTGTTCGAGGTGAACGAAGCGTTTGCCGCCGTGCCCATGAAGTTCATGAAGGAGATGGGCGTGCCTCACGAGAAGGTGAACGTGAACGGTGGCGCCATCGCCATGGGTCACCCGCTGGGCGCCACGGGCGCCATGATCCTGGGCACGCTGGTGGACGAACTGCACCGCCGCCAGCTGCGCTATGGCCTGGCGACGCTCTGTGTGGGCGGCGGCATGGGCATTGCCACGATCGTTGAACGCATTTAGCAAACAGCACCAATCGCCGTTCCGGCTGAGCCTGCCCTTCGACAAGCTCAGGACGATCGGAAGACCTCCCCCCGTTCGGGCTGAGCCTGTCGAAGCCCTCATGCGATGCACCGCGCAAGCCCTTCGACAGGCTCAGGGCGAACGGTGATTTCAGACCATCGATCTGTATGAAAACCATCCGCTACGAACTTGCCGACGGCATCGCCACCATCACCTTTGACGAGGAAGGCTCGCCCGTCAACACCATGTGCGCCGACTGGCAGAGCGACCTCACCGAGGTCACGGCCCAGGTCATGCGCGACTGCGCCGACATCAAGGGCATCGTGCTCGCTTCGGCCAAGAGCACCTTCTTTGCAGGCGCCGACCTCAAGGGCACCATGCGGCTGCAGCCCAGCGACGCGCCACGCGTGTTCGCCGAAATCGAGCAGACCAAGAAGAATTTCCGCACGCTCGAAACGCTGGGCGTGCCGGTGGTGAGCTGCATCAACGGCGCCGCGCTGGGCGGTGGCTGGGAGGTGGCGCTGGTGGGCCACCACCGCATCGCCGTGGACAACCCCCGTATCCAGCTGGGCCTGCCCGAGATCACGCTGGGCCTGATCCCCGGCGCCAGCGGCATCACCAAGATGACGCGCCTGCTCGGCCTGATGGGCGCGCAGCCCTACATCCTGGAAGCCAAGCTGTTCAACCCGCGCGAAGCGCTCGACCTCGGCCTGGTGCACGAGCTGGTGTCGCCCGAAGGCGATGTGGCGGCTGCCCTGCGCGCGGCCGCGCTGGCCTGGATTGCCGCGCACCCGCAGTCGCGCCAGCCCTGGGACAGCAAAGACCACAAGATTCCCGGCGGCACGCCCGCCAACCCGAAGATCGCCGGCATGCTCACCGTGGCGCCGGCCATGCTCAAGCAGAAAACGCGCGGGCTCTACCCGGCCCCCGAAGCCGCGCTGGCGGCCATGGCCGAAGGCGCGATGGTCGACTTCGACACCGCGCTGCGCATCGAGAGCCGCTACCTGGCCCGGCTGATCGTGAGCCCCGTGGCGAAGAACATGATCAACACGTTCTTCTTCAACCTGAACGCGATCAAGAGCGGCCAGTCGCGCCCGGCCGGCATTTCCCGCTACAAGCCCAAGAGGGTCGGCATTCTGGGCGCCGGCATGATGGGCGCCGGCATTGCCTATGTGCAGGCGGGCAAGGGCATTCAGACCGTGCTGGAAGACGTGAGCATCGAGACCGCCGAGCGCGGCAAGTCGTACAGCTTCAAGCTCACGCAGGCGCGCGTGGACAAGGGCCGCATGAGCCCCTACGACCAGCGTGCGCTGCTCGACAACATCCTGCCCACCGACCACACCCGCGACCTCAAGGGCTGCGAGCTCATCATTGAAGCGGTGTTCGAGAACCGCGACGTCAAGGCCGCAGTGACCAAGGAAGCCGAGCCCATGCTGGCCACCGGAGGGTTCTTTGCCAGCAACACGTCCACCCTGCCCATCTCCGGCCTGGCCCAGGCCAGCAGCCGGCCGCAGCGTTTCGTGGGCATCCACTTCTTCAGCCCGGTCGACAAGATGAAGCTGGTGGAGATCATCCGCGGCAAGGAGACCGACGACGAGACCGTGGCCCGCGCGTTCGACTACGTGCAGGCGCTGGGCAAGCTGCCCATCGTGGTGAACGACTCGCGCGGCTTCTTCACCAGCCGCACCTTCGGCACCTTCGTGATGGAAGGCGCGGCCATGCTGGACGAAGGCATTCCCGCTCCCGTGATCGAAAACGCCGCCATGCAAGCCGGCATGCCGGTGGGGCCTCTCGCGGTGCTCGACGAGACCGCGCTCTCGCTCTCGGTGCATGTCATGGACCAGACCCGTGCGGATTTCGAGCGCGAAGGCCGTCGCTACCAGCCCACCCGCGGCGAGCTGCTGGTCGAGCGCATGGTGAAGGAATTCAAGCGCCCGGGCCGCGCAGCCGGTGGCGGCTTCTACGACTACCCCGCCGGGCAGAAGAAACAGCTGTGGCCCGAGCTCAAGAACCGGTTTGAAAAAGCCGACGCCCCATGGGACCTGCAGGACCTGAAAGACCGCCTGCTGTTTCGCCAGTCGGTGGAGAGCGCGCGCTGCCTGGCCGAAGGCGTGCTCACCACCGTGCACGACGGCAACATCGGTTCCATCTTCGGCATTGGCTTCCCCGCGTGGACGGGTGGCACGCTGCAGTTCATCTACGGCATGGGCATCGAGGCTTTCGAGCAGCGCTGCGCCGAGCTGGCCGAGCGCTTCGGCGCCGGCTTCGTGCTCGATGACGCCGCCAAAGCCGCCATCCGCCAGCACCAACCCACCTACTGAACCATGAGACGACTGCAGGGAAAAATCAGCCTCATCACCGGCGGCGCGCAAGGCATTGGCCTGGCCACCGCCATCAAGTTTGCGCAGGAAGGCGCCACCGTGATCGTCTGCGACATCCGTCAGGATGCGGTGGACAGCGCCGTGCAGCAGTGCGAGGCCCTGGGCGCCACGGCCTTGGGCTTCGTGATGGACGTGACCCAGCGCGACATGGTGGATGCCGTGGTCGCCCAGGTGAAGGCGCGCTGTGGCCGCATCGATGTGCTGGTGAACAACGCCGGCATCACGCAGGACGCACGCTTGCAGAAGATGACGCTGGAGCAGTTTGACCGCGTGATCGATGTCAACCTGCGCGGCGTCTTCCATTGCGCACAGGCCGTGGTCGACACCATGACCGCGCAAGGCAGCGGCGTGATCCTCAACGCCTCGTCGGTCGTGGGCATTTACGGCAACTTCGGGCAGACCAACTACGCGGCCAGCAAATTCGGTGTGATCGGCTTCACCAAAACCTGGAGCCGCGAACTGGGTCCCAAGGGCGTGCGCGTGAATGCCGTGGCACCGGGCTTCATCGCGACCCCGATCCTGGACACGATCCCGGCCAAGGTCATCGCCGAAATGGAGCAACGCGTGCCGCTGCACCGCCTGGGCAGGCCCGAGGAAATCGCCAATGTCTATGCCTTCCTGGCCAGCGACGAGGCCAGCTACATCAACGGCGCCGTCATCGAAGTCTCGGGCGGCATGTCGGTTTGAAGCGACGGGCCAACCGGCCCGACGGGCGCCAGCGTGACGGAATCGCGTGCTGTACTGCCCATTCACGCGCAAAGGTGCGCCCGGCACCCCCCGGCGCGGGCGCGGCTGTGCAATCATGGACTCCCTCGCTTCGTCCCGCCACGGCCCGCATGCAGACAGCTCCCCTTCCGCCCAACGAGGAACAACGCCTGGCCCGGCTGCGTGGCCTGTGCGTGCTCGACACCCTGCCCCAGAAGGCCTTTGACGATATCTCGGCACTGGCCCAGGTGATCTGCGGCACCCCCGTGGCGTTGATCACCCTCATCGACCGCGACAGGCAATGGTTCAAGTCCCGCATCGGGGTGGACGTGACCGAGACGGCGCGCGAACTCGCCTTCTGCTCACACGCCATCCTCGACCAGGACAAGGTCATGGTGGTGGAGAACATGGTGCAGGACGCCCGCTTCCAGGACCATCCGCTCGTCACCGGACCCACCAACGTGCGCTTTTACGCAGGCGCCCCCATCGTCACGGGCGATGGCTTTGCGCTGGGCACGGTCTGCGTGGTCGACCAGATGGCGCGCCAGCTGCATTCGGTGCAGCTCGACGCCCTGAGCCGCCTCTCTGCCCTGGTGGCCACGCTGCTCGAACACGAGAAAGCGCGCCAGGTCGAAGCCGCGCGCACCGCCCACGCAGCCAGACAGGAACACGAAGAACTCACCGCCATGGCCGCCGCAGGCCTGGACCTGCAGGCCTATATCGATGCAGACGGCGTGTACCGGCACGTCAACCAGACCTACCTGAACTACATCGGCTGCACGCGCGAAGAGGTCATCGGCCTGACCGTGAAAGAGCGCCTGGGCGATGCCACGTACCACAACATGGTCGAGGCGCAGATGGCCCGCGCCATGGCCGGCGAGACCGTGATCTACCAGCGCCAGTCCCAGTTCAAGGTCGCCGGGACGCGCCACATGGAGGTGGCCCTGCTGCCGGTGCGCGGTGCGGGCAACGAGGTCGTCGGGGTGGTCATGCGCGGGCGTGACATCCAGGAGCTCAAGAACAAGGAGCGGCTGCTGGGTGAGACCATCGTTCAGCTGGAGAAAAAGACGCTGGAGCAGGAGCGTTTCATCCACATCATGTCGCACGACCTGCGCGAGCCGATCAACTCCATCAACAACTTCACCTCGCTGCTGGAGGCCGACCACGCCCAGGACATGCCTCCACCCGCACGGCGCTACCTGGGCTTTGTGCGCGCTGGGGGTCTGCGCATGGCAAGCCTGCTGGACAGCCTGCTGCGCTACGTGCGCCTGGAGCGCCACGCGCTCGCCAGCGGCCCGGTGGACATGGCCGCGCTGGCCGAACAGGTGCGCGACGACCTCACCGCCGCCCTCACGCAGGCACAGGCCCGGATCGAGCTGGAGCCCATGCCCACCGTGCAAGCCGACGAAGCCCTGCTGCGCATCGCGCTGCAAAACCTCATCGCCAATGCCATCAAGTTTGCGCAGCCGCAGGTGGCTCCTGCGGTGCGGGTGAGCGCCACGCGGCAGAACGGTTTTGACCAGATTCACGTGGAAGACAACGGCATCGGCATTTCACCCGAGCACCAGGCCAGCATCTTCGACATGTTCAAACGGCTGCACACCCGAAAGACACACGATGGCTCCGGCCTGGGGCTCTCCATCTGCCGCCGGATTGCGGCCCTGCACGGTGGCCACCTCTCGGTGCACTCGGTGCCCGGCGAAGGCAGCCGCTTCACCCTGCACCTGCCTGTGCCGCACGGCACGCCCTCCTGAGGCCCGGCCATGTTCGCTCCGCAACGCTTCATCCTGGTCGACGACAACGAGGCCGACAACGTCTATCACGAGATCATGATCCGCCGCGCCGGCTTCACGGGCGACGTGCTGGTGTTCGAACGCGCCCAGGACGCCCTCGACTTCGTGCGCTCCGATGAGCTGGAGACCCCCACCTGCCTGTTTCTCGACATCAACATGCCGCAAATGGACGGCTTCGAGTTCGCCCGGCTCGCACAGCCCGTGCTGCAGCACAAGCCGTCCATGCTCGTGATGATGCTCACCTCCTCGGACGCACCGCAAGACAGGCTGCGAGCGAGCGACATGCCCTTGATTCAAGGCTTCGTGACCAAGCCGCTGACGCGAGAGCGCGTCCGGGACATGCTGGACGCGACCTGATGCGTGGCAGCCATGAGTCATACCCCCGACGGCCGCGAGGCACTTGACCCCGTTCAGCTGCGCGGCGTGCGCCCGGGCGACATGGGCTGGGTGGTGCAGCAGCATGGCGAGATCTATGCCCGCGAGTACGGCTGGAACAGCGAGTTCGAAGCCCTGGTGGCAGAAATCGTTGCGGGAATGATTCGCCAGCACGACCCGGCCTGGGAGCGCGGCTGGATCGCCGAGCTGAACGGCGAACGCGTGGGCTCGGTGTTTGTGGTGCGCAAAAGTGCCACCGAGGCCCAGTTGCGCCTGCTCATCCTCAGCCCCGCCGCACGTGGGCTGGGCCTGGGCGGGCGACTCACCGACGAATGCCTGGCCTTCGCCCGCGCCAAGGGCTACCGCAAGATGGTGCTCTGGACCAACAGCATCCTGTCCGCTGCGCGCGCCATCTACGCCCGGCGCGGCTTCGCACTCGTGCACAGCGAAGCCCACCACAGCTATGGGCAGCACCTGGTGGGCGAGACATGGGAGCTGACGCTGTAAGCCGATAATTCCGGCATGCCGCCCGCCCACACACCGCCCGACGCAGCCGAGCTGCCCCATCTGGAAGCCCCCCAGTCCAAAACCGACCTCTTCGTCTCCTTCACCTGGCTGGCCCTTCAGGGCTTTGGCGGTGTGCTGGCGGTGGTGCAGCGGGAGCTGGTCGAGAAAAAGCGCTGGATGACGCGCGAGCAGTTCGTCGAAGACTGGGCCGTCGCGCAGATCATGCCGGGGCCCAATGTGGTCAACCTCGCCATGATGATCGGTGGCCGCTACTTCGGTCTGCCGGGTGCCCTGGCCGCACTGGCTGGCATGCTGAGCGCCCCCATGGTGCTGGTGCTGCTGCTCGCCGCGCTGTACGGCAGCGTGGCCGACAGCGCGGTGGCCCAAAACGCCTTGCGCGGCATGGGCGCCGTGGCGGCCGGGCTGGTGACCGCCACCGGCATCAAGCTGATTTCAGCGCTCGACAAAAACGCCATGGGCATGGGCGTGTGCTTGGGCCTGGCCCTGCTCACGTTCATCGCCATCGCACTGCTGCGCTGGCCACTGCTGTGGGTGCTTCTCAGCATTGGCGGGTGTGCCTGCCTGTGGGCCTACCGCGTGCTCAGCGACGTCGACGCGGACCGCCAGAAGAAGGGCGAGGCCTGATCATGATGGTGCCCAACGCCGCCAACTGGCTCGACCTCTTCACCCACTTCGCCTCGCTCTCGCTGCTGGCGGTGGGCGGTGCCATCACCACCGCACCCGACATGCACCGCTACCTCGTCTACCAGAACGGCTGGCTGAGCGACGCGCAGTTCACCTCGTCCATCGCCCTTTCTCAGGCCGCGCCTGGCCCCAACGTGTTGTTTGTGGCCGTGCTGGGATGGAACGTGGGCCTGAATGCGGGGGGTGGCCCGGCGGCGGGCTGGTCGGCCTGGGCGCTGGCGTTCCTCGGTGTGCTGGTCACCATGGTCGCGATCCTGCTGCCGTCCTCGGTGCTCACGTACTCCGCCACACGCTGGGCACACCAGAACCGGGAACTGCGCGCAGTGCGCGCCTTCAAGACCGGCATGGCCCCCATCGTGATCGCACTGCTGATCGCCACCGGCTGGCTGCTTACCGGTTCGCACGACCACCCCGCGCGCGACTGGCCGCTGTGGATGGTGACGGTGTGCGCCACGCTGCTGGTGTGGCGCACCAAGCTCCACCTGCTGTGGATGATCGGCGCCGGCGCACTGCTCGGCGCGCTCGGCCTGGTCTGAAGCGCTACTGCTGCTGGTGCGCCTGCAGCATGGCGCCCATCTTCTGGTGAATGAGGTTGATCGCCTTCAGCGGGCGCACCATCACCTTGAAATCGACAATGCGGCCGTCGTCGTTCCAGCGGACCATGTCAACGCCATTCACCGTGATGCCATCGATCTCCACCTGGAACTCCAGCACGGCGTCACGCGGCCCCACCAGCTCGCGCACATACTGGAACGATTCGTTGAAGAACACCTGAAACGCCGCCGCCAGGTATTGCGTGGTCACCGCCCTGCCCGTCTGCGGCGTGTGCACCACCGGTGAATGAAACACCACGTCTTCGGCCAGCAGATCGCGCAGGCCTTTGACGTTGCGGGTCTTGACGAGCTCGTGCCAGGTGCTGAGGGTATCGATGGGCATGGGGTCTCCTTCGAGGTTGTCTGAGGGCGAGCAGAGGTTAACGCATGGGTGCTTGCCGCTGGCGTCTTGGCTCAGGGTGTAGCTGCGGCTGGTGCCGCTGATGCTGAGCGTGACGGTGCTCATGCGGTTGTGCGAACGCTGTGGGTGCTTCATGTGCTCCTCCAAAAAACTGAAAAACGTGTGACAGGGTGAATGGCAGGCCACGCTATTGAGGGGCGACGATGGTCAGGGTGTTGGCCGGGGTAGCCAGAGCGTCGGTGCTGCCGCCGGGCACGCGCAGGCGCAGCACGCGACTGCCAATGGCCGCGCCGGGCTCTACCAGCCCCTGAGCATCAGAAGCTTCTACTTGAGCAACGCCGAGGCGAAGCTGGTCGCGGCGAGCTTGAAGACCTTGCTCAAGACCACGGACGTGGTCGTGGACGAGAAGCTGAACTTGCTCATCGTTCGCGACACTCCGCAAGCCATCGCCGTCGTCGACCGGCTGATTTCCCTGCAAGACATGCCGGAACCCGAGGTGATGCTGGAAGTCGAGATCGTGGAGGTCAAACGCACGCGACTTCTGGACCTCGGGGTGCGCTGGCCAGATCAGTTGAGCCTGACGCCCCTGCCCCGCACCAGCGGCTCCCCCTTGACGCTGGCAGACCTGCGCAGCACCACCACTGGTGCGGGCATCGGCGCACTCACCATCAATGCGAAAAAGACCGACACCGATGCCAACATCCTGGCCAACCCGCGCATCCGCACGCGCAACCGGGAGAAAGCCAAGATCCTGATTGGTGAACGCGTCCCCAACATCACGGCCACATCCACAGCGACGGGATTCGTCGCCGAATCGATCAACTACGTCGATGTCGGCCTGAAACTGGAAGTGGAGCCGACCATTTATCTCGATGGAGAGGTTGCGATCAAGGTGGCTTTGGAGGTGAGCAACATCATCAGCCAGGTGCAGACCAAGCAGGGGTCTGTGGCTTTTCAGATCGGCACACGCAACGCTCAAACGGTGTTGCGCTTGAGGGACGGCGAAAACCAAGTGCTCGCGGGACTGATCAACGACGAAGACCGAAGGAGCGCGTACAAGGTGCCCGGCCTGGGCGAAGCTCCTGTGGTGGGGCGTCTTTTTGGCAGTCAAAGCGATGACGCAAGCAAGACGGAGATCGTGCTCTCGATCACCCCACGAATTCTGCGCAACGTGCGGCGCCCCAGCGCAGACATCATCGATTTCGAGTCGGGCACCGAGAACCGCTTGGGCGCCCTGACTGGCCCAGCGCCCAACAACCCCTCGCCAAACGCTGCTGACAAATCAACACAAACGCAACAAGCGCCAACGAATGGAGCGGGTAACTCGCAACCCTCGAGCATTGCACCTTTGCCCGAGAAACCTGCGGTGGCATCGCCCGTGGCTACAGGCGCCACGTTCTCTTTGAAAGCGCCCACCGACATCCGCGTGGGCGATGAATTCGACGTGATGGTTGGCCTGCAGTCCGAAGCACCTGTGGGGGCAGCGCCGGTCACGATGGGCTTTGATGCCCGTGCGCTGAGCGTCATTTCCGTGGTGGAAGGAAGCTACTTGAAGTCCGATGGCGCGGACACGACCTTCACCAGTCGCGTAGACCCAGCAGGACAAGTTTTCATGAGTGCCAAGCGCGCTGGAGAACGCGGGAGCACCGGCAGCGGCGTGCTCGCTGTCGTGCGCCTGCGTGCCAACAGCGCCCCCGGCCGCACGGCCAGACTGGAATTGCTGAACGCCGCGACCACGGGGGTCGATGGGGCAGCCCTTGCCAACACATTGCCCGCGCCTCTGAGCGTTCGGGTCAATCCCTGAGTGCGGCCACCATGCGCGGATTCACCTTGATCGAGCTGATGGTCACCCTGGCCATCTTGGCCGTGCTGGCCACGCTGGTGGTGCCTGTTGCACAGATTCAGGTGCAACGCCATAAAGAGCAAGAGTTGCGTGCTGCACTGCGCGACATCCGAACCGCCATCGACAACTACAAACGCGCGACCGACGAAGGGCGCGTGCGCAAAGACGTTGGCGCAAGCGGTTACCCACCGACGCTGGACGTGCTGGTGGACGGGGTGGAAGACCAGCGTGACCCCCAGCGGAACATGCTCCGATTTCTGCGCCGACTGCCACGCGATCCATTTCACGGCGATTCGAGCGACGACGCAGCCACAACATGGGGGAAACGCGCTTACGCGAGCGAAGCAGACGACCCTCAAGAGGGCAGCGACGTCTACGATGTGTACTCACGCTCCTCGCTGCGCGGACTCAATGGCGCTCTGCTGCGCCAATGGTGAGCAGCATGCGAGACGCCGACCCACGTGAGCCTTGCGGATTCACGCTCATTGAGCTGCTTGTGGTGCTGGCCATCGTGTCGACGCTCCTGTTGCTCGTGGCACCGCGTTACTTTCAAAGGGTCGACGTCGCGCAGGAAGCAGTTTTGCGCGACAACCTGCGCACCACGCGACAGGTGCTGGATCACTTTCAGGCTGACCACGGACGTTTTCCGGAATCCTTGCAAGAGCTGGTCGACAAACGATACCTGCGCGCGCTCCCTGTTGACCCGCTCACTGGGTCCGCCGATACCTGGACGTTTCTGCCTCCTCCGGAAGGCCTGGAAGGCACGGTCTACGACCTGCACAGTGGATCGCCGGATACCGCGATGGACGGCACGATGTATGCAAACTGGTGATTCGCGACGCCGTCAGGGCGGGTACGCCTACCTGCTGCTGTTGCTGGCGGTTGCCGTGACGGGCGCTGCCAGCAGCGCGGCTGTTCAGATCGGTGCGACGGAGTCGCGCAGAGACGCTGAGCGGCACTTGCTGACCATCGGCAACGGTTTGCAACAAGCGCTGCTCGACCATGCCGCCCCACCCAAAGAACTCGACGATCTCCTCAAAGACAACCGGGTGCCTGGCTTGAAGCGCCACCTTCGGCGCGTACCCATCGACCCGCTGACTGGACGAGACACCTGGGGGCTGGTTCGCGACGGGCAAGGTGGCATTGTGGGCATCTACAGCCTGGCCAAGGGCACTCCCATCAAACGCACCGGGTTCGAATCTCGGTGGGCGCACTTTGAGCAGGCCAACAGTTACCAGGCCTGGGTGTTTGGCAAACGCACGACGCTCATGGCGCCGTCGGCGGCACCGAGGGATATCCAGCGCCGCGATGCGCCGATGCCTCAGCTGCGCTGACGCAGCGCCTCGTACAGGCACACACCGCTGGCCACGGACACGTTCAGGCTTTCCACCGCGCCGGCCATGGGAATGCTCACGAGTTCGTCGCAGGTCTTGCGCGTGAGCTGGCGCATGCCCGCGCCTTCGGCGCCCAGCACGAGCGCGACCGGGCCCTTGAGATCCACCTGGTACAGCGTCTTGGGGGCGTCGTCGCTGGTGCCGATGACCCAGATGTTGCGCTCCTTGAGCTCGCCCAGCGTGCGCGCCAGGTTGGTCACCATGAAATACGGCATGGTCTCGGCCGCGCCGCTGGCCACCTTGGCCACGGTGGCGTTGATGCCGGCAGCGTGGTCCTTGGGGGCGATCACCGCGTGCGCGCCCGCGCCATCGGCCACGCGCAGGCAGGCGCCCAGGTTGTGGGGATCGGTGATGCCGTCGAGCACCAGCAACAACGGCGGGATGCCGGTGGGTTCGAGCTGCTCCAGCAGGTCGTCGAGCGAGCGCACCTGCGCCACCGCCTCCACGCGCGCGGCCACGCCCTGGTGACCATGGCTGCCGGCGAGCTTGGCGATGCGCAGGCCGTCGGCTTCGATCAGCCGGGCGTTGGCTTCGCGGGCCTTGTCCAGAAACTGGCGCATGCGCGCGTCGCGCCGCGTGGGCTCGTAGTAGATCTCGATGATCGATTGCGGCGCGGTTTTCAGGCGCACGCCCACGGCGTGAAAGCCGAACAGCACTTTGGGGGATGACATGCGGCGATTATCGACGCAGGCCGTCTTCACGCGGCATGAGCGAGCTCGCCGAGCAGGCGCAGCGCAGCTTCGAAACGCGGATCGCCGGGGTGCCCCACGTTGAGGCGCAGGTGGTGCGTGAAGCGCCGGTCGGCCGAAAACAGCACGCCCGGCGCGGTGCTGATGCGGTGCGCCCGCGCTCGGTGGTGCAGCGCAAGCGCGTCCACGCCAGGCGGCAGCTCCAGCCACACAAAGTACCCGCCCAACGGCCGCGTGACGCGGGTGCCGGCCGGAAAGTGCCGCGCCACCAGGCGCTGTGCGTGCTGCTGCTGGGTGGCCAGGGCCTCGCGAAGGCGGCGCAAATGGCGGTCAAAACCACCTTGGGCCAGGTAGTCCGCCAGCGCGAGCTGCGGCGCGATGGCCGTGGCCAGCGAGCTCGACATCTTCAGGCGCTCCACCGTACCGACGTAGCGGCCTGCGGCCGCCCAGCCCACGCGGTAGCCGGGTGCCAGGCACTTGGAAAACGACGAGCAATGCAACACCCCGCCTTCGCGGTCAAACGCTTTGGCAGGCGGTGGGCGGCGCGCGCCGGCATGCAGCTCGCCATACACATCGTCCTCAATCAGCGGCACCTGGTGGCGCGCCAGCAGCTCCACCAGCGCCTGCTTGCGGGCCGGCGGCATGAGCGCTCCCAGCGGGTTCTGAAAGTTGGGCATGAACCAGCAGGCGGCCACGCGCTGGCGGTCCAGCAAGCGGGCCAGGGCGTCGAGGTCCACACCTTCGTGCGGATCGGTGGCCACCTCGACCGCCTTGAGGTGCAAGCGCTCCAGCGCCTGCAGCGCGGCATAAAACGTGGGCGACTCCACCACCACCACGTCGCCGGGTTTCGTGACCGCCTGCAAACACAGGTTGAGCGCCTCCATGGCACCGTTGGTGATGACGAGTTCGCCCGCGGCCAGTGGCACGCCGTGCAGGGCGTAGCGGCGAGCCAGCGCCTGCCGCAGGCCTTCGTCCCCGGCCGTCAGGGCGCCGGTGATCCGGTGCGGCGGCAGCCTTCGCATGGCGCGCGCCCCGCTGCGCGCCAATGCGTCAAAGGGAAACAGGTGCGGCGCCGCAAAAGCCGAGCCCAGGGGCACCACGTCGGCGTCGCGCGTGGAGCCCAGCAGATCGAACACCAGGTCGCTGATCGCCACCGGCGTGGCCGCCGACGCGGGCTGCGCCGCCTGCAAGGCAGCGCGCCTGGGTCGGCGCGTGGCGCGCACAAAGAAACCCGAACGCGCGCGCGCCTCCACCAGGCCCTGGAGCTCCAGTTGTCCGTAAGCCTGAAACACCGTGGAAGGGCTCACCGCACGCTGTGCGCACGTCTCGCGCACCGAGGGCAGCCGGTCGCCAGGGCGCAACACACCGGCGCGAATGCCGTCGGCGATGTCTTCGGCCAGTTGTTGATAGCGGTGGAGGCGTTCGCTGCTCATGGACAGGGCGTCTTGTGGCTGGTGGATGAATGTTGAGCGTGCGTCTTGTGCATCTGATCTGGTGTATTTTCAATAAAACTGAATCTTGCTGCTCAGATGGATCGGCGCCAAGATCCCTCCAGGCGTTCTGACCCGACACCCCAGGGCCGGAACCGAACCGCAGCCACCCGGCTCCCACCTCCCATGCGCCTTGCCTTGAAGACCCTTTTTCCCCATTCGACACCACGCCACCGATGGTCTGCCCTGCTGTGGCTCGCGGTCATGTTCATGGCCTGGCCCGCCGCCGCTCAGGCACCCCGCTTCGAAGACACGATGGCCCAGCGCATGCTGGCCTGCACCGCCTGCCACGGCGTGCAGGGCCGCGCCGCGCCCGATGGTTACTACCCGCGCCTGGCCGGCAAACCAGCCGGCTACCTGTACAACCAGCTGCTGCACTTTCGCGATGGCCGCCGCACCTACCGCCTCATGACGCAGATGGTGGACCCGCTGAGCGACGCCTACCTGCTGGAGATCGCAGAACACTTCGCCGCCATGGACGTGCCCTACCCCGCGCCGGCCCGGGTGGACGCCACGCCTCAGGACCTGCAACGCGGTGAACAGCTGGCCCTGCGCGGCGACACAGCGCGTCGCCTGCCGGCCTGCGCGGCCTGCCACGGCGCAGCGCTCACGGGTGTCCAGCCCGCCACGCCGGGTCTGCTCGGCCTGCCGCGCGACTACATCAACGCCCAGCTCGGCGCCTGGCGCACCGGCCAACGCAAGGCGCACGCGCCCGACTGCATGGCCGACATCGCCCAGCGCCTGGACATCCAGGACATTTCTGCCGTGAGCGCGTGGCTGTCCACACAGCGCCTGCCGGCCAACACACATGCGGTGGCGCCCAGCGCAACGCCGCTGCCCCTGTCTTGCGGCAGCGCGCAGCCACCCCGGGCAGGAGGCCGACCATGAGCGCCGCTGCCACCTCGCGGTCACATTCAATCCGTTGGGCGCGCCTGGTGAAGCTCATGGCCGGGGCGACGCTGCTGACCGGTGTGATGGTGCTGGCCTGGCGGGGCTGGCCAGCCCAGCCCATCGCGGTGGCACCCGCCGAGCAGGCCGTCGACCTGCGCGACCCCCACACCATCGAGCGCGGGCGCTATCTCTCGGTGCTGGGCAATTGCCAGGCCTGTCACACCGCTCGCGGCGGCGCGCCATTTGCCGGCGGATACGCCTTGTCCACGCCGTTTGGCACCGTGTATGGCAGCAACCTCACGCCTGGTGACAGTGGTCTGGGCCAATGGAGCGCCGATGATTTCTGGCGCGCCATGCACCACGGCCAGGGCCCCGACGGCCGATGGCTCAACCCGGCCTTCCCGTACAACAACACGACATGGATCACCCGCGAGGACAGCGACGCGCTTTACGCCTATTTCCGAACCCTCCCCCCGGCTGAGGAGGCCGTGCCCGCGCACGACGTGAGCTGGCCCTACAACACCCAGCTGGCGCTCAAGGCCTGGCGCACGCTCTACTTCTCGGCCGGACCCGAAGCCCCGCCGACCTCGGCGGCGCGCGCACCCGAGATGCTGCGCGGCGCCTACCTTGTCAACGGCCTGGGCCATTGCAGTGCCTGCCATGTGCCGCGCAACGCCCTGGGCGGCCAGGGCGACATGCTGGGCCTGTCCGGTGGCCTGATTCCCATGCAGCGCTGGTACGCACCGTCGCTGCTCGACCCTGCCGAGGCGGGTCTTCAAACCTGGTCTGTCGAAGACATCGTGGCGCTGTTCAAAGACGGCCGCGCCAGAGACGCCATCGTGTCCGGCCCCATGGCCGAGGTGGTGCAACACAGCACGCAGCACTGGACCCCCCAGGACCTCACGGCCATGGCCACCTATCTGAAGCAGTTGCCCGTGCCCGCGCCATCCCGCACGCAAAAACCCCCTGCTCCCGACACCCGCGCCATCACGGCAGGTGCCCGGCAATACGAGCAGCACTGCGCGCAGTGCCATGGCCAACAAGGTGAAGGGGTGATGAGCAACGGCGCACTGGCGTATCCCGCCCTGGCGGGCAACCGAACCGTCACCATGGCCTCGCCTGCGAACCTGGTGCAGATCGTGCTGAACGGTGGCTTTGCACCCGCCACCGAAGGCCATCCCAGGCCTTTCGGCATGCCGCCTTTCGTGCTGCAACTCAGCGACAGCGAGCTGGCCGATGTGCTCACCTTCGTGCGCACGCAATGGGGCAACCAGGCCCCCCCGGTCAGCGCCCTGGACGTTCAGCAACTCAGGGGGCCGCTTGGGCGCTGAGTTGCACGTGATCTGCCTGTGTGCCCAATGGTGCGGCACCTGCAGGGAATGGCATCCGGTGATGGACGACATCGCCCGCACGCTGCCGCACGTGCGGTGGCGCTGGCTGGACATTGAAGACGAGGCCGAGCTGCTCGGTGACCTGGACGTGGACACCCTGCCCACGCTGCTGGTGGGCCGCGGCGATCAGGTGCTCTTCCATGGGCCGGTGCTGCCCAAGCTCGACCTGCTGACGCGCCTGATCGAAACCCTCAGCCACCAGACGAACAGCGCCACTGGAGTCGACGCAGAAGCGCTGGCGTTGTGGCAGCGGCTGCGCACCGCCGCTTGAGTGCGCTCAGGCGGGCTCGGCCGCGACCTGCCCCGCCTCGATCGTGATGCGACGCTCACAGCGCTGGGCAATGCCTCGGTCGTGCGTCACCAGCACGAGCGTGGTCCCTTGCTCGCGGTTGAGCTCGAACATCAGCTCCATGATCTTGCCGCCGGTGGCAAAGTCCAGGCTGCCGGTGGGCTCGTCGGCCAGCAGCACGGCGGGCTGCACCACAAAGGCGCGGGCCAGCGCCACGCGCTGCTGCTCCCCGCCTGAGAGCACCTTGGGGTAGCTGGAAAGCCGCTCACCCAGCCCCACGCGCTGCAACATCTGCGTGGCGGTGGCGCGCGCATCGCGCCGGCCTGCAAGCTCCAGCGGCAGCATCACGTTCTCCAGCGCCGTGAGGTTGCCCAGCAGCTGAAAGCTCTGAAACACAAAGCCCACCTTCTGTGAACGCAGCGCGGCGCGTTCGTCTTCGTTCATGGCGAACAAATCGACGCCATCGATGTGAACTGTGCCGCTGGTGGGCGTGTCCAACCCCGCAACGATGGACAGCAGCGTGCTCTTGCCCGAGCCGGATGCGCCAACGATGGCCGCGGTTTCGCCCTTCTTCAAGGAAAAATCGATATCGCGCAGAATCGTCAGGGAGCCGGTGGAGTCGGTCACGGACTTGAACACATGCTGGACCGCAATCATCACATCGGACATGGAAGGACTTCTCAAGTTG
This sequence comes from Hydrogenophaga sp., assembly GCF_019264445.1. GTDB lineage: Bacteria > Pseudomonadota > Gammaproteobacteria > Burkholderiales > Burkholderiaceae_C > Hydrogenophaga. Next base: position 156,376 of record NZ_JAHVAB010000058.1, on the reverse strand, counting down.
AAACGCCGTCACTTTAACGCGCTGGCCATTGCGCTGTGCGCACTCGCCGCTGCAGGGTCTTCAGGCTTCACCCTTGCTCAGACACCCGCCGACCCCGTCATCCTGGTGGTGGGCGATTCCCTCAGCGCCGAATACGGACTCAAGCGCGGCACCGGCTGGGTCGCCCTTCTGGATGAGCGTCTGAAGCGCGAAAAAGTTCGCGCCCGCGTGGTGAATGCCAGCATCAGCGGCGACACCACCTCGGGCGGGCGCTCACGGATCGCGGCGCTGCTCAAGCAACACCAGCCAGCGCTGGTGGTCATCGAGCTCGGCGGCAACGACGCGCTGCGCGGACTGCCCCTCAACATGACGCGCGACAACCTCGCCGCCATGACGCGCATGGCACGCGATGCCGGCGCCAAGGTCTTGCTGCTGGGCATGGAAATGCCGCCCAACTACGGCGCGAAGTACGCACAGGAGTTCCGCGACGTGTTCACCACCGTTGCCAAGGCCGAGAAGACCGCCCTTGTGCCCTTCTTTCTCAAAGACGTGGCCGACACCAAGGACCCCACTGCCCTCTTTCAGGCCGACCGCATTCACCCCAACGAGACGGCGCAGCCCACCATGCTCGCCAACGTCTGGCCCGAGCTGCGCAAGTTGCTCGCGGCTCGATAATCGGACATGCCTGTCCGCACCCTCAACGCCACCGAGGCGCTTGCCCGTCTCCACGACTTCGACACGCTCATTGATGCGCGCACCGAAGACGAGTACGCCCTCGACCACCTGCCCGGGGCCGTGAACTGGCCCACGCTGAACAACCAGCAGCGCATCGACATCGGCACGATGTACAAGCAGGTCAATCCCTTTGAGGCCAAGAAGCGCGGCGCAGCGCTCTCTGCGCGCAACATCGCGGCCCACATTGAGCGCGAGGTGATCGACAAGCCCAAGGGATGGAAGCCCCTGCTGTACTGCTGGCGCGGGGGCAACCGCAGCGGCGCGCTGGCCACGATCCTGGGTGCCATCGGCTTTCAGGTCACGTTGATCGAGGGTGGCTACAAGAGCTCACGCGCGGCGCTGCTGGAAGCCCTGCCCGCCCTGGCACAGGGCTTGTCGTACCGTGTGGTGTGCGGCCCGACCGGCAGCGGTAAAACACGCCTGCTGCATGCGCTCGCAGCCCAGGGCGCGCAGGTGCTCGATCTGGAAGCCCTGGCCAACCACCGCAGTTCGGTGTTGGGTCATATCCCGGGCGTCGCGCAGCCCAGCCAGAAACGTTTCGACTCCCTCGTGTGGGACGCGCTGCGGCACTTTGACCCGGCGCGGGTGGTGTACGTCGAAAGCGAAAGCAAGAAGGTCGGCAATGTGCGCGTGCCCGAGGCGCTGATCGACGCCATGCGCGCCAGCCCCTGCGTGGACTTGCAGCTGAACGACCACGAGCGCGTGGCGCTGCTGCTGGAAGACTACGACTTCTTTGTCAAAGACCCCGAAGCCTTTTGCGAACGCCTGGGGGCACTGACCGAGCTCCGCGGCAAAGCCGTGGTGGCGAGCTGGACCGACAGGGTGCGTGAAGGCAGAACGCCGGAGGTCGTACTGGAGCTGCTGACCGGGCACTACGACCCGATGTATGCCCAGTCGATTTCGCGCAATTTCACGCAGTTTGCGCAAGCGCAGCCGCTGGTGCTTTCAGACCGTTCGCCGGCCTCGCTGGCGAACGCTGCGCAGGCCTTGCTGGCCCACGAGACGGCGCTGGCACCCGCCACCTGAGGGGATCGCCTCACGGCGTTGAGGTGCCGGGCTGGGCGGCTCAGTCTGCCGCGCTGTCGCCACCGGCGGGTGCGTCGCCACCCGGTACGTCGGGCGAGCCCTCTTCCTGTGCATCGGGTGCATCGCCATCGGTGTGCTGGCGCCCGGCGGCTTTGGCTTTGAGCTTGTCCTCTTTCTTTTTCTTCTTGGCGAGCTCGCGCTGGCGCTTTTCGTATCCGTAATTGGGAGTGGCCAAGGGAGTCTTTCAGGTCGGTGATGAGAGGATGGGATCAGGCATGCAAGGCGCGCAGGGCCTGCGCCAGGTCGGCGCGCAGGTCTTCCACGGACTCCAGGCCGATGGCAAAGCGTACCAGAGCGCCAGCGCCCGACCAGCCATGGGGGCGGATCGACGACAGCTTGTAGGGTGCGCACAGGCTGATCGGGCCCGCCCAGCTCCAGCCGAGTCGGAAAAGGCGAAGGCTGTCACAGAACGCGTCCACACGGGCCTGGGCAATGGACGCATCGAATATCGCACTGAACAGGCAAGCGGCAGCCGTGGCATCGCGTTTCCAGGCGGCATGGCCGGGTGAATCCGGCAGGGCGGGATGCAGCACCTGCGCAACGCCGGGCTGTTGCTGCATCCAGGCGGCCAGTTCACGGGTGCTGGCGTCCTGCGCGTGGTAACGCAGGGCCATGCTCGGCAATCCACGCAGCACCAGCTCGGCGTCGTTGGCACCCACGCCAATGCCCAGGCGCATGCGGGTCAGCAGGATCTGCCGGTGCAGCTCGGGGTCGCGCGTGATCACCGAGCCCATCAACACATCGGCGCCACCGCTGGGGTACTTGGTCAATGCCTGGATGGACACATCCACGCCCAGGTCGAACGGCTGAAACGCGATGCCTGCGCCCCAGGTGTTGTCCAGCGCGGTAACGATGGGACGTCCGCCCGCACGCGCGGCATTGGCCTGGCGGACCTGCGCCACCAGTGCCGGGATATCCGGGTACTCCAGCGTGATCGAGCCTGCGGCTTCGAGCCACACAAGGCGCGTCTGCGGGCCGATCTTGCAGGCGAGATCGGCCGGGTCCATGGGGTCGTAGCTGCGGTGCGTGATGCCCCAGGCGGCCAGCTCGGCCTCGGCAAACACCTTGCCCGGGCCATAGGCGTTGTCGGGCACCAGCATTTCGTCACCGGTGCGCAGCAGCGCCATGTCCACCAGCGTCATGACCGCCAGGCCGCTGGGCGCCAGCATGCAATGCGTGCCGCCTTCGAGCGTGGCCAAGCGTTCTTCGAGTGTGAAGGTGGTGGGCGTGCCGTGCAGCCCGTAGGTGTAGCCGCTCTTGTCTTTCCAGTCGTAGGTGCGCAGCGCCTCGACGTTGGGGAAGAAAACCGTGGACGCCTTGTGCACACCCGGTGCCATGGCCTCAAAGCCCTCAGGGGGCTTGTAGGGGTGGTGGATCAGCCGGGTGGTCAGGTCGTCGTTCATTCAGTTCAGAGCTTCCACTTTTCAAGAAGTTGCGCCGGGCGCATGCTGTCATAGCCTTCGAAGGGCTGATGAATCCAGGGGTTTGTGGGCAGGAATTCCACCGAATAGTCGGGCGTGAACGTGGAGAGCTGCTTGGTCCAGATGACGGCGCTGCGCATCTCGGTGATGGGCTTGTAGTTGTTCTTGAGCAGGTCGATCACGGCCTTGAGCGTGTGCCCGGAATCGGCCAGGTCGTCCACCAGGAGCACCTTGCCAGCGATCTCACCCTTGGGGGTGGTGATGTAGCGAGCGATGTCCAGGTTGCCCTGCTCGGTACCGGCTGCTGCACGGTAGGAGCTCGTGGACATGATCGCCAGGGGCTTGTCAAAAATGCGCGAAAGGATGTCGCCGGGACGCATGCCGCCGCGCGCCAGACACAGGATGGTGTCGAACTCCCATCCCGACTGGTAGACCTTGAGCGCAAGCTTTTCGATCAGGTTGTGGTACTCGTCGTAGGAGACGTAGAGGTGTTTGCCGTCTTCGGTCAGCATGCGGGCTCCGGGTGGGAATGTCGATCAGGATTCTGCACGAAGGGCGGCGCACCGCCCCCGTGGTTTTCACCCATGGAAAGGGTGGTGCAACAAGATGGTGTGGTCGCGGTCGGGGCTGGTGGAGACGATGTGGATCGGCACGCCGGTGGTTTCCGCAATGCGCGTGAGGTAACGCTGCGCATTCACCGGCAGGTCTTCGTAGCGCGTGACGCCCACGGAGGAGTCGCTCCAGCCCGGCAAGGTTTCGTAGATCGGCTTGCAGCGCGCGATGTCTTCGGCGCCCATGGGCAGGATGTCAACGGTCTGACCATCCAGTTCATAGCCCGTGCACAGCAGGAGCTCCTTCAGGCCATCGAGCACATCCAGCTTGGTGATGCAGAGCCCGGAGAGGCCGTTGACCTGCGCCGACCGCTTGAGCAGCGCCGCATCGAACCAGCCACATCGGCGGCTGCGTCCCGTGGTCACACCCTTTTCTGCGCCCACGGTGGCCATGTGCCAGCCGGGCGTGCCTTCCTTTTCCCACTCCAGCTCGGTGGGGAAAGGCCCACCGCCCACGCGCGTGCAATAGGCCTTGGTGATGCCCAGCACATAGTGCAGCAGGCCCGGGCCCACACCGGAGCCCGCGGCCGCATTGCCCGCCACGCAATTGCTGGACGTGACGAACGGGTAGGTGCCGTGATCAATGTCGAGCAGCGTGCCCTGGGCGCCCTCAAACAGCAGATTGCCCGCCTTGTGGCCTTCGTTGAGCTCGCGCGACACGTCGGCAATCATGGGCTTGAGCAGTTCCGCCTGCTGCATGGCTTCGGCATACACGGCGTCGAACTGAATCGCGCCATCCTTCATGTAGGGCGCGATCTTGTCGTCCCAGGCTATGTCGGCAGAGTGCAGCCACGTGGTGAGCAGGTGGTTGTGCAGATCGAGCAGCTCGCGCAGCTTGGCAGCGAAGCGCTCGGGGTACTTCAGGTCTTGCACGCGCAATGCACGGCGTGCGATCTTGTCTTCGTAGGCAGGGCCGATGCCACGGCCGGTGGTACCAATCTTCTCGGTACCCGCCTTGACCTTCGCGGCTTCGCGGGCGATGTCGATCGCGGCATGAAAGGGAAGGATCAGCGGGCAGCCCTCGCTCACGCGCAGGCGCGAACGCACTTCGACTCCCGCCTTCTCCAGGCCTGCGATTTCCTCAAACAGCTTGCCCACAGAAAGCACCACACCATTGCCGATGTAGCACTTCACGCCGGCGCGCATGATGCCACTGGGGATGAGGTGCAAAGCCGTCTTCACACCGTTGATGACCAGCGTGTGGCCGGCGTTGTGGCCACCCTGGAAGCGCACCACCCCGGTGGCGGTTTCGGTCAGCCAGTCCACCAGCTTGCCCTTGCCTTCGTCACCCCACTGGGTGCCCACCACCACCACGTTGCGTCCGGGGGTCACGGCGCTGCTGCTGTTTGTCATTGGCTGATTTCCGTTTGAAGAGGTTGTACTGTCCAGGCGCCGCGGCGTGCCGCATCGGGCACGAGTTCGCGGTCGCAGTGAAATTCGTCGACATGGTGCTCGTGGCCCGGCAAGGCGCACACCACGGTATGGCCCTGTGCACGCAACTCGGCAATGGCCTGCCGCAAGCTGGCGTCCATGCCCCAGGGCGCACGAATCGCAGCGACCAGGGGGCGGGGAGCCACAGCGGCCACGAGTTCCTTCAGGTCCAGACTGAAGCCGACGGCGGGGCGGTTGCGGCCGAACACGGCGCCCACCTCGTCGTAGCGGCCACCGCGCGCGAGTTCGAGCGCCTGCCCCGACCCGCCTTCTGTGCCGAGTGCAAACAAGGCGAAGCGCATGCCGGTGTAGTACGCATAACCACGCAGGTCGGCCAGGTCGATCGACACCGCCATGCCCTGCCCCTGCGCGTGGGAGGCCAGCCAGCGCAGGCCATCTAGCGCGGCATGCAGGGCTGGCGACGGCTGCAGGACGCGTTGCGCCTCGTCAAGCACGGCCGTTCCGCCAAACAGGTTGGGGAGAGCGCACAGATCGTGTCGAACCGCCGCAGGCAAATCGCGGGCGAGCACTTCCAGCTCAGCAACATCCTTGGCGTTGAGCGCGGCGTGGATTCGGGCCTCCTGCGCAGAGCTGAGTGAGACCGGCGCAAGCACCGCATCGATCACTCGCACGTCAGCCATGTCCAGCTGCAAGCCACGCACCCCGGCGCTGCGAAGACAGGCCTGCGCCAGTTCGATCACTTCCAGGTCGGCCTCCTGGCCTGCGTGGCCGTAGATCTCGGCACCAAACTGCAACGGCTCGCGGCTCGCCAGCGGGCGATCAATGCGGGTGTGCACGACGGGTCCGCAGTAGCTCAGACGCGCCACGCCCTGGCGGTTGAGCAAATGGGCATCGATGCGGGCCACCTGGGGTGTGCTGTCGGCACGCAAACCCAGGGTGCGTCCGGAAAGCTGATCCACCAGTTTGAAGGTCTGCAGCCCGAGGGCTTCGCCCGTGCCGGTGAGCAAGGATTCAAGGTGCTCCAGCAGCGGTGGCATCACGAGCTCGTAGCCGTAGCCACGGGCCGTGTCCAGCACCCCCCTGCGAAGTTCTTCGATGTGCCGGGCCTCGGAAGGCAGGACATCGGCTATGTGATCCGGGAGGACCCAGGCAGACATGGATATTTCAGGGGAGCTGTTAAAAACGCGATTTTACCGGTCCCTCGCGCGCGGTCCGCGCAAGCGCGACCCCGCGCCGAAGACGGCGGCCGAAATGGGGAAAGACCCGGTCAGCCCAACGACCACCAGAGCAGCACGCCGCTGCCCAGGCAGATCAAGCCGAAGAAGCGCAACTGACCATCGCGCAAAGTGAGCATGTCGGTGAACACGCGGCGCCAGAGCCTGGGCGCCACGAGCGGCAACACACCTTCGAAGACCATCACCAGCGCCAGCGCCGGCCAGATCACCTCAGACAGCTCCATGGGTCAGCGCCTGCGCATGTCAGCGCGCTGGCGCCACGTTGCTGCTGCGCATTCCCCTGAAGAAGTCGGACGATGGATCGACCACGAGCACGTCAGACTTGCTGGAGAAACTGGATTTGTAAGCGTCCAGGCTGCGATAGAACTGGGCGAACGCAGGGTCCCGGCCGAAGGCATCGGAGAATGCTGCAGCCGCCTTGGCATCACCGGCACCCTTGATGGCCTGGGCATCGCGGTACGCCTCAGAAACAATCACTTCGCGCTGACGGTCGGCATCGGCGCGAATCTTCTCACCCTCGGCAAAACCGGTTGAACGGAGTTCGTTGGCCACCCGCTTGCGCTCGGCCTCCATCCGCTGGTACACCGATGCCGTGATGCTTTCCGCGTAGTCCACGCGCGTGATCCGCACGTCAACGACGTCCATGCCCCATGGCTTGTCAGCCCCACGCACAGCGGCCAGCACTTCGCGCTTGACGTCTTCCATGAGCTGCTCACGGCGCGTGGACAGCAGTTCGTTCACCGTGCGCTTGTTGACTTCCTGCTGGAAGGAGTTGCGCACCACCCGGTTGAGCTGCAGCGCACCGGCGCGCTCATTGATACCGACGTTGCGGATGTACTCCTGCGGCTCGCTGATGCGCCAGCGAACGTACCAGTCGATCACCACGCGCTGCTTCTCAGCGGTGAGCGTGGGCTCGGTGTCCGTGCTCTCCAGCGTCAGCAGACGCTTGTCGATGTAGGACACGTTCTGAAACGGCGGCGGCAGCTTGAAGTTCAAGCCAGGCTCCGTGACGACCTGTTTGATCTGGCCCAGCTGGAAGACCACACCGAACTGGCGCTGGTCCACCACGAACAGCATGGAGCTGGCGATTGCCAGGGCCACGATGAAGGAGGTGATGATGAAACCGAGTTTGTTCATGTTGATTCTCTGATCGCTGCGGAGGCTCAGCGGCTCTCGCGCTCACGTGAGCGCGCCGCGTTGTCCATGCTGCGGCTGGTGGGCGCCGGCGTGGTGGTGGGGCTGGGCACGGGCAAGCTGGCGGCAGGTGTCGATGCAGAAGCGGGCTGACCCGTCATCTGCATGATCTTGTCCAGCGGAAGGTAGAGCAAATTGGAGCCCGACTTCGAATCGACCAGCACCTTGGTCACGTTGCTGTAGATCTCCTGCATCGCATCGGTGTACATGCGCTCGCGCGTCACCTGGGGCGCCTTCTGGTACTCGGCAAGCACCGAGCGGAAACGCTGCGAATCACCCTCTGCCTGCGCCACGATGCGGGCGCGATAACCTTCGGCCTCTTCGGTCAGGCGCGAGGCCGCGCCACGGGCGCGAGGCACCACGTCGTTGGCGTAAGCCTGTGCCTCGTTCTTGGCACGCTCGCGCTCCTGTCCTGCCTTCAGCACGTCATCAAAGGAGGCCTGCACCTGCTCCGGGGGCCGTACGCCGCCCTGCTGCAGGTTGATGCCCACCACCTCGATACCGACCTTGTAGCGATCCAGGATCTGTTGCATCAAGTTGCGCACACGGGGGGCGATCTGGTCCCGCTCTTCTGCCAGCGCGGCATCCATCTTCATCTTGCCGACCACTTCGCGTACCGCCGTTTCGGCCACCTTGACCACCGCAGCATCCGGGTCGCGGCTCTCGAACAGGAAGGCACGCGCATCATTCAGGCGGTACTGCACGGCAAACTTGATTTCGACGATGTTTTCGTCTTGGGTCAGCATGGCCGACTCGCGCAAGCCGGTGGCGGGCACCACGTTGTCACGGCCGACATCCACGGAACGGATTTGCGTGACGAACACCGTCTCGTGCCGCTGCACGGGATACGGCAAGCGCCAGTTGAAACCAGCCCCCACCGAGCTGTGGTACTTGCCGAACTGGGTGATCACGGCCTGCTGACCTTCTTGCACGATGAAGAATCCCGTGCCGAGCCAGATCAGGAGGGCCACACCAGCGATGAGGCCGACGCCAATGCCAGCGGTTTTTGGGCTGGGGTTGAAAGCGGGTCCACCGCCACCCGTTCCGTTGCCGCCACCATGACCGCCACCGCGCCCCTTGTTGCCGAGCAACCCGCCGAGCTTGCGGTTGAAGTCGCGCCAGAGTTCGTCGAGGTCAGGTGGGCCCTGGTTGGGACCCTGCCCACGCGGCGGGCGCGACGCGTTGCGATCTTCGTCACGCCCGGCTTCGGAGCCATCCTTCTGTCCCTCATTGCGGGAGGCGTCGTCGCCCCTGCCCCAACGCGGATCGTTCAGGTTGAACATGCCCCGCAACCCACGCCAGCCGCGGGAAGACGCAGAGCGGGCCGATTGCGAAGCACCGGGAGGAGGGGTTTGCAGATTCACATCCATGGGTAGCCAACTCTTTTGTCGATTCAAAACCATCACATTGTGCCCAATCAAGACAGCGACTCATCGATTTCCGGCAGTGGACCGGGGGGTAAGGGGTGAAGCCCCCCTTTTCGCCCGATCACGTGGTCAGCAAGCAAGGCCCGCAATTCAGGCAAACCTGTGCCTGCTTTGGCGCTGACGAAGATACGAGGAACGGATTGGCCTTCCAGTTCCATGGCATCCACAAGAACGTGGGGAACGTAAGCGGCATCCATGGCGTCGAGCTTGTTGAAGAGCAGTATCTGGGGCACTTGGTCGGCACCAATGTCTTTGAGGACGCCCAGCACCGATGCGATCTGCTCAGGATGCGAGGGGTTGGAAGCGTCCACCACATGCAGCAATAGGTCCGCATCGGCCGCTTCCTGCAGCGTGGCCGCGAACGCGTCCACCAGCCCGTGCGGCAGGTCGCGAATGAATCCGACCGTATCGGACAGCGAGACCGAGCGCCCTGCCTCACCCAGGTAGAGCTGGCGGGTGGTGGTATCCAGCGTGGCAAACAGCTGGTTGGCCGCGTAGGCACGGGCTTTGACCAGGCCATTGAACAGCGAGGATTTGCCAGCGTTCGTGTAGCCCACCAGTGAGATGGAGAAAGTGTCCCGACGCTCTCGCTGGCGGCGCTGGGTGGAGCGCTGCTTTTTCACCTTTTCAAGCCGGTCTTTGGTGCGCTTGATGGCCTCGCCAATCATTCGGCGGTCCAGCTCGATCTGCGTTTCGCCGGGGCCACCCCGCATGCCGATCCCACCACTCTGGCGCTCCAGGTGAGACCAGCGGCGCACCAAGCGCGTCGACAGATATTGCAACCGCGCCAGCTCCACCTGCAGCTTGCCTTCGTGGCTGCGGGCGCGCTGGGCGAATATTTCCAGGATCAACAGGGTGCGGTCGTTGACTGGCAAGCCCAGATGCCGCTCAAGATTGCGCTGTTGAGCGGGGCTTAACGCCTGATCGAAGAGCACCTCGGTGGCGCCCGTCGATTGCGCCAGCATCTTGATTTCATCCGCCTTGCCCGATCCCACAAACAGAGCGGGGTCTGGCGCACGGCGTTTGCAGCTCACCCGGTCGGCCACGCGATAACCGGCAGTTTGCGCGAGCAAACCCAGTTCTTCGAGACCCGCATCAAAGTGCGGGACACCAAAATCCACCCCGACCAAAATGACCGATGGCGTGGAAGGCGACGAGGATGCGGGTGAATTCAAATCGGTGTCACGACAGCGCGAAAAGCGCCGCCGGCCCCGCAAGTCGGGTGCAGGGTGCGGGTGCGATTCGAGAAGGAGATCAGGAGGTCGATGGCTCGTCCGCGCCAACTGCCGAGAATTGCACGGGGCGGCCTGGAACGATGGTGGAGATGGCGTGCTTGTAGACCATTTGCGTCACGGTATTGCGCAGCAACACCACGTACTGGTCAAAAGACTCAATCTGACCCTGCAATTTGATGCCGTTGACCAGATAAATCGACACGGGCACATGCTCGCGGCGAAGCTGGTTCAGGAAAGGGTCTTGCAAGAGCTGGCCTTTGTTATTGCTCACGATATGCTCCGTGTTCAACTGAAGTTAAAGAGGAATGGACCATACCACAGCACCGGCGCCGGACCGATTCCACCCCCCATTTCCTATTCCTTGAAGGGGTTGGCAGACGTCTTGAATTCGATCCGCAGGGGTGTTCCCACCAGGTCAAACGCCTTGCGGAATCGACCCTCCAGAAAGCGCTTGTAGGCGTCTGGCACGTTCTCCAGCGAGTTGCCGTGGATCACGATCACGGGCGGGTTCATGCCGCCTTGGTGCGCGTAACGCATCTTGGGGCGGAACATGCCGCTGCGTGTGGGCGCCTGAAACGCCACCGCCTCCATCAGCAGGCGGGTGAGCACAGGCGTGGACATCTTGCGCATCGCCGAGGCATGCGCCTGGGTGATGGATTTCCAGACCGGGCCCAGGCCCTGGCGCTTCTGGGCGGAAATGAGGTGCAGGGAAGCGAACTTGAGAAACGCGAGCCGGGTTTCCACCTGACGCTCGATCTGCTCGCGCTGGTAGGCGTCCACGGCGTCCCACTTGTTGATGGCCAGAACCACGGCCCGGCCGCTTTCCAGCGCATAGCCGGCGATGTGGGCGTCCTGATCGGTGACGCCCTGTGTGGCGTCCAGCAGCAACAGCACCACATTGGCGTTTTCGATCGCCTGCAGGGTCTTGACCACCGAGAATTTTTCGATGGCCTCGAACACCCTGCCCTTGCGCCGGATGCCGGCCGTGTCGATCAACTCGAATTTCTGGCCTGCACGCTCAAAGGGCACCGAAATCGCGTCGCGGGTGGTCCCGGGCAAGTCAAAGGCCACCAGACGCTCTTCGCCCAGCCAGGCGTTGATCAGCGTGGACTTCCCCACATTGGGGCGCCCGGCCACCGCCAGACGGATCACACCCGTTTCCACCTCCGGCTCTTCTTCGTCCTCAGGCGGCAGCCCAGGGATGCGCTCCAGCGCGGCGTCGAGCATGGAGCGAACGCCCTGCCCGTGCGCGCCCGACACGGGCATCACCTCGCCAAGACCCAGCTCGAAAAACTCAACCAACTGCAGGCCTTGGGTCATGCCCTCGGCCTTGTTGGCCACCAGCAGCGTCGGCTTGCCCAGCCGGCGCAGGTAACCTGCAATTTCATGGTCCTGGGCGCTGATACCGGCGCGGGCATCCACCACAAAGATCACCACATCGGACTCGGCCACGGCCTGGCGCGTCTGCTTGGCCATTTCCTTGTAGATGCCCTCGCTGGCATCGGGCTCGAAGCCTCCCGTGTCGATCACGATGTATTCGCGCCGGCCTTGCTTGCCGCTGCCGTAATGGCGATCCCGGGTGAGGCCGGCAAAGTCGGCCACGATAGCGTCGCGAGAACTCGTCAGGCGGTTGAACAGGGTGGACTTGCCCACATTGGGCCGGCCCACCAGGGCGATGACGGGTTTCACAAAAAAGCTTTCGTTCAGACGATCACGAACGGGATGTTCGCGGTGTGCATTACTGGGGGCGCCAGGCGAAAACGCCGCCATTGCGCGTCTGCACCACCAGCGCGTCGCCGGCCAGCACGGGCGCGGCTTCAATGGCCGAGCCGTCGGTGGTCAGGCGGGTCATTTCGCTTCCATCTTCACGCGAGACGAGGTGCACGAGGCCACGGCTGTCACCGACGGCCACCACGCGGCCCAAGGCCAGCGGAGCACTCAGCCCACGGTATTTCAGGCGATCAATACGCCAGGCAGGTTCGCCTGTGGCACGTTGCCAGGCCACAAATCCGCCGTCGGCTTCGCTGCCGAACACCAGACGATCGTCACCGTGCACGCCAGTGGTGCCCTGCGCACCTTTGGTCCACACGAGCGTGCCGCGGCTGGCATCCACGCAACCCACAGCGGCCGAATAGGCCCGCCCACACACGCTGCTGCCAATACGGCTCACAGGCCCGACGATGTCAACGAGGCGTTCGACCTCGTTGGTCCCGCGGGACGTCGCCACGGGCACCTCCCAGCGCACCGCACCGTTGTCGGGATTCAAACCAACCAGTCGCCCCGAGAGGCCGGCAATCAGGGTGTCGCCAACCGCCAGCAAAGCGCCGGTCTGGCTGAGCACCAGTGGCTCGGCCGGACGGTTCTGGCTCCACAAGCGCGCGCCGGTCTTGCCATCGAAGGCTGTGACGGTGCGGTCGGCCGTGAGCACGAAGACGCGCTGACCGGCCACGAGGGGACTCGTGAAGGAGCGGGCCGGCAGGCGAACGCGCCACAGCTCACGCCCATCGGCCATTGCCACCAACTGGTTGTTGCGCGTGATGACGGCGGCCGTTTGGCCATCCGAGCCGACGCCCGCGGCGATGGGCGTGTCCAGGCTGACGCGCCAGATGTCTTTGCCGTTGGCTGCATCCAGCGCAGCCACCGCGCCGGCATTGTTGGCCACAAAAACGCGCCCGGCTGCAAAAAGCGGGGCCAGCGAGGCGTTGCTGGGGCCCATCTGGGCAGACCACGCCAGCTGCGTGCCCATCAGTGCGGCGACCGGGGGCAACTCCGCCGGCTGAGGCTTCTTTTGACTTGACGAGCAAGCCGAGAGAAAGGCGGCAGCCACCAGCAGGGCAGCCGGCAGCGCGCGACGAGACACCAGCTTGTAAGAACGGGTCATGGAGATGGGCATGGTGTTCAGCGTGCGGTTGAGGACAGGCTGGCGGCGTCCACGCCCAGGGCGGCGAGCTTTACTTCCACCAGCCGACGGTATTCGGTGCGCTCGCCCAGGGCCTTCCAGGCCGCCTGGTATTGCGCGCGCGCTTCGTCGGTCTTGCCCTGCGCCATCAGGACATCACCACGCCGGTCCGCCACCAAAGGCTCGAAGGATTTCGGCACCGATGCGTCCAGCGTCTTGAGGGCTTGATCGAAGGCCTGGGCCTCGACATCCAGCGCGGCCAGACGCAGGCGGGCAACAGCCTTGTAGGACGGATCACCGGATTTCTCGGACGCCCATGTCAGCGCGGCACGGGCCTTGTCGACTTGTCCGGCGTCGAAGAGCGTTTTGCCCGCGAGCAGTGCGGCCTGGCTGGCGAAAGTGGTTCCACCAAATCCGGACTGCAGATCGGCCAGTGCGCGCTCCAGCCGCTCGGTATCGCGGGCCAGCACGGCGCGATCGACCTCGTCGTACAAGGCAGCCGCCTTCACGCCCTGGGTACGCTGCCAGTAATTCCAGCCGTTCCAGGCGGCGAAGGAACCGAAGACGACGATGAGCACCCAGCTGATCCAGTTGCCGTACTGGGCCCAGAAGTGTTTGATCTGGTCGATCTGTTCCTGCTCTTCGAGGTCGAGGTGTTTGGCCATATGCGTTGCTCAGCTGAGAAGTTCGTGCGACGTGCGCGCAACGGGGGATTGTAGGCGGGCGACTCCGGGCAATCTGCCGAGCGCCCTTACATGCGAAGGCAGGCCGATCAAGCGCCGCGCAACCGAGCTGCCCAGTCAGCCACGGCATTCAATGGCAAGAGGCTCTGCGCTTCAGCGACAGCCTCCAGGCGCGGCCCGCGCAGCGCCTTGAGAGCCACAGCGCCCTGCTCCAGTTCCTGCTCGCCGAAGATCAGCGCGAAGCGGGCGCCGCTGGCGTCGGCCTTCTTGAACTGCGACTTCATGCTGCCCATGCCGTCCGCACCGCCGGCATGCATCTGCACGTTGACGCCTTGTTGGCGCAACTGCCGCAGCACGGGCATCACTTGCGGAACGCGCGCTGCGTCCGGCACCACCGCGTAGGCGTCTGGCGCTGGCTGCTCGGGCAGAAGGCCCTGCTCCTTGAGCAGCTCCAGAATGCGTTCCATGCCCAGTGCCCAGCCGACCGCAGGCGCTGCCTTGCCCCCGATCTGCTCGAACAGACCGTCGTACCGCCCGCCCGCGCACACCGTGCCCTGCGAGCCGAGCTGCGTGGTGACGAACTCGAACACCGAGAGGTTGTAGTAGTCCATGCCGCGCACCAACCGGGGGTTGATGCGGTAGGACACACCATGCGCGTCCAGCAGCGAGCGAAGGCGATTGAAATGATCGAGCGACGCAGCACCCAGGTGATCCATCAGTCGCGGCGCAGCGTTGACGAGGTCCTGCATGGCCGGGTTCTTGGTGTCCAGGATGCGCAAGGGATTGCTGTGCAAACGGCGCCTGGCCTCTTCGTCGAGCTGGTCGACGTGAGCCTCAAGGTAGGCGATCAATGCCTGGCGGTGCGCCAGACGCTCCGTGGGTTGTCCCAGGCTGTTGATCTCGAGCTCGATTCCGGTGAGGCCCAGCGCAGCCCAGAGATCGCAGGCCAGCACGATGAGCTCGGCATCGACATCGGGCCCCGCAAAGCCCAGGGCTTCGGCGCCAAACTGGTGGAACTGGCGATAGCGGCCGCGTTGGGGACGCTCGTGGCGGAACATGGGGCCCATGTAGTACAGGCGCTTGCCACCGTCGTACAGCAAGGAGTGCTCCAGCGCGGCGCGCACCACGCCAGCGGTGTTTTCGGGTCTCAGCGTCAGCTGCTCGCCGTTGAGACGGTCCTCGAAGGAGTACATCTCCTTCTCGACGATGTCCGTGACCTCCCCCAGTCCCCGCACGAACAGCGCCGTGGGCTCCACGATGGGCGTGCGCAGGTTGCGGTAGCCGTAGCGGCGCATCAGCGTTCGCAAGATGTCTTCCAGCCACTCCCAGTGCGCGGACGCGGGAGGGGCGATGTCGTTCATGCCTTTGACGGCGCTCAGTTTCTCGGCCATGGTGTCGTGCGGATCAGGCGTGGGTGCCGAACCGTTTTTCTATGTAGTTTTCGACGATCGTCTGGAACTCGCTGGCGATGCCCGCACCACGAAGCGTCATGGCCTTCTGGCCGTCGATAAAGATCGGTGCGGCGGGAGCCTCACCCGTCCCGGGCAGGCTGATGCCGATGTCGGCGTGCTTGCTCTCGCCGGGGCCGTTCACGATACAGCCCATCACAGCCACCTTGAGGTTCTCGACGCCTGGGTAGCGCGCACGCCACACGGGCATGGAACTGCGCAGGTAGTCGTCAATCTGCTTGGCAAGTTCCTGGAAAGTGGTGCTGGTGGTGCGGCCGCAACCCGGGCATGCCGTGACCGACGGAACAAACGCGCGCATGCCCAGCGCCTGAAGGATCTCCAGCGCAATCACCACCTCTTGCGTCCGGGCCTCGCCCGGTTGAGGCGTGAGCGAGACGCGAATGGTGTCGCCAATGCCCTGCTGCAATAGCACCGAGAGCGCGGCGGCCGAAGCCACTGCGCCCTTGGTGCCCATGCCGGCTTCGGTCAAGCCCAGGTGCAAGGCGTAGTCGCAGCGCTGCGCCAGCGCCTGGTACACGGCAATCAGATCCTGCACCCCGCTGACCTTGCAGGACAGCACGATGTTGTTGCCGTTCAGGCCAATCTCTTCAGCCCGTTTCGCAGAATCCAGCGCCGACCGGATCAGCGCCTCGTACATGACCTGGCGTGCTTCCCAGGGAACACTGCGGGCGGCGTTCTCATCCATCAAACGGGCCAGAAGATCCTGGTCCAGGCTGCCCCAGTTCACGCCGATGCGGATGGCCTTGTCGTACCTGGCCGCGATCTCCACCATCTGCGCGAACTGACGGTCGCCCTTGTCGCCACGCCCCACATTGCCGGGGTTGATGCGGTATTTGGAAAGCGCCTGGGCACACGCCGGATGATCGGTCAGCAACCGATGGCCGTTGTAGTGAAAGTCACCGATCAGTGGCACGTTCACGCCCATCCGGTCGAGCTGCTCGCGGATGTACGGCACGGCCTGCGCGGCCTCGTCGTTGTTGACGGTGATGCGGACCAGCTCGGAGCCGGCCAGCGCCAGTTCTTTCACCTGAATCGCGGTGCCTACGGCATCGGCGGTGTCGGTGTTGGTCATGGATTGCACGCGAACCGGTGCGTCGCCACCCACGGTCACCCGGTGATCACCCCACGCCACCACCCCCTGCCGGGTGCGGCGCGTGCGCGCGGCCGACACAGGGATGGGATCACACGAAGCGGTGGCTTCTCGCTGGCTGTCCATGCTTATTTCACCTCGAAGCGGGCCACGCTGTTGCGAACATGGCGGGTCACATCAAAGGGCTTGCCTCTCACGGTCACCTGCGCGGCCTCCGCACGCCCCAGAACAACGGTGTACGGCGGTGCACTGGAAAAATCGACCGAATCGCCCGCTTGCAGCACACGCTGGATCACCACACTGCCCGCGCCATTCACCACCTCGACCCACGACTCCCCCGTGGCGGAGATGGTGAGCAGCGCATTGGCGCCAGCTGCAGGAGTGGAAGGTACTGGCGCGGCCACTGCAGCAACGCTTTCCGCGGCGGCAGCAGCAGCCGGCCCCGGTGCAGCGGTGGAAGGCGCCGCAGTGG
This sequence comes from Hydrogenophaga sp., assembly GCF_019264445.1. GTDB lineage: Bacteria > Pseudomonadota > Gammaproteobacteria > Burkholderiales > Burkholderiaceae_C > Hydrogenophaga. The sequence goes on along the minus strand of NZ_JAHVAB010000058.1, from coordinate 139,448 downwards.
CGGAAACGGCAGGCGCCACCGCGGGTGACGACATCGGCACCGCGTCGGACGGCGCGCCAGCCGTGCCAGCGGGTGCGGGCTCCTGGCTCGGCACGGGCTCCACGGCGGCCACAGGTTCCGCCGTCTCGACCGGTGTCACCACGTTGGCAGCGCTCGCCGGCAGGGACGACGCGTCTTCCAGACGGGGCATGAAAACGATCACCAATGCGCCCAGCAGCAACACAATGGCGGCCAGCAGCGCTGGCCGGGACAACCAGCCCAGCGGATTCAGCGGCGCGGGATCGTGCGCAGGCTGAAACCGCGCATTGATGCCATTGCGAGGCCCGCCCAGCTCGGTCTTCACCCCTTGTGGTATCTGCTCCAGGATCGGTGCGGCGTCGATCTTGAGGTGTCGGCAAACGCTTGACGCCAGTGCGCGCGCGAAGGTCAGATCGGGCAACTCGCTGTAGCGCCCGGCTTCCAGCGCCTCCAGCTTGCGCACCGGGACTTTGAGCGCCGCCGCCAATGCCCCGATGTGCAGACCCGCAGCCTCGCGCGCCGCACGCAGCAAAACGGGCCTCGCATGGCCTTCGCCTGCTGACGGCGCACCTTCGTTGGCAAACACCTCACTCATCAAATGCTCTCCGTTGGTAGGACGCCCACTCCCTCGATTCGGGGTACCGGCGGCCCAGTTGCTGCGCCAGCTGTGCCATGGCCTCGGTGTTGCCCAGGCGTTGCTCGACCTTGATGCCCAGCCACAAGGTCTCGGCATTGGCCAACTCGGTGTTGTTCAAGCGCCGGATCGTGAACTGCGCCTTCGCGGTGTCGCCCCGACGGAACTGCAACGCGGCCAGGTTGTAGGCCGTGATGGGGTTGCCGGGATCGAGCTCGTATGAGCGGGCCAGGCTGCCCTCTGCCTCGGGAAACTGGGCAGCGCGCACCTGGCAGATACCTTTGGCCATCAGCGTCTTCGCCTGTCCGCCATACACGGGGCTGGCCAGCGCCTGCTGGAAGAGTTCGACCGCTTGCGGATAGCGTCCCTGCTGACACGCGAAAAGACCGTAATGGTGGAGCACGTCGGGATCACGCGGGCTGAGCAGCTGAGCGCGCTTGAAACTTTCTTCAGCCAGTCTCAGCTCATTGAGCCGGGCGTACACAAGACCACGCAGCGTGTACGCCGGCGCGTAGTTGGGATCGTTGCCCAGCGCGAGCTTGATCTCGTCCAGCGCCACCGTGGTCTGCCCTTGTTCGAAATAGCTCGATGCCAGCTCGACTCGAATGCGCGCGCGTTTTCGCGCCTCGGGCTCGTCCGACTCGGTCACCGGCTCCGTGCCGCTGGCCACGGCTGCCGCCGTGGTGGCGGGCAAACCCCTCGTCTGGGCGCAGCCCGTCAGGAAGGCCAGCCCGAACGACAGCGCCAGAACCCACAACATCCCCCGCGGCAAAGCGCTGATGCGGCGCCCCCCAAACCCGATGCGGATCGCTTGTGTCATGCCGGCCTTTCCTGTTGAACGAAACGGATGGGATGTTCGGTCACCTGACGGCGTTGCGCCAGACGCTGCGCGGCGTTGGTGCGGTCCAGCACATCGCCCGCTAGCTGACCGCAAGCGGCATCGATGTCGTCGCCGCGCGTCTTGCGCACGGTGGTGACCACGCCAGCTTCGGTGAGCACCTGCGCAAAGCGCTGCACCACCGCACGGGGCGAGCAGGTCAAGCCCGAATCGGGAAACGGGTTGAAAGGGATCAGGTTGATCTTGCACGGCACGCCGCGCTCGCCATGGCGCTGAATCAAGGCGAGCAGTTCGCGCGCATGCTCGGGCTGGTCGTTCACGCCATCGAGCATGCAGTACTCAAAGGTGATGAAGTCGCGCGGCGCAGCCGGCAGGTAGCGCAGGCAGGCATCGAGCAGTTCCGCGATGGGGTATTTGCGGTTGAGGGGCACGAGATCATCGCGCAGCGCATCGTTGGGCGCGTGCAGCGAAACCGCCAGGGCCACGGGGCAGTCCTGCGCCAGACGGTCGATCATCGGAACCACACCCGAGGTGGACACCGTCACTCGGCGACGCGACAGGCCGTAGCCGTGGTCATCCAGCATCGTGCGCAGCGCGGGTACGAGCGCGTTGTAGTTTTGCAGCGGTTCGCCCATGCCCATCATGACCACGTTGGTGATGACACGTTCAGCGCGCTTCAGATGGCACCGTAGAAAATGCTCGGCATGCCAGAGCTGGGCCAGAATTTCGCCTGTGGTGAGGTTACGCGAGAAACCCTGGTGGCCTGTCGAACAAAACCTGCACCCCACAGCGCACCCGGCTTGCGATGAGATGCACAGCGTGCCGCGGTCTTCTTCCGGAATGAACACCGTTTCGACGGCGTTGCCACCCCCCACGTCGAACAGCCATTTGATCGTGCCGTCCGCGGAGTCCTGCCGCGAGAGCACTGGCAAGTCGGTGATGGTGCAAACACCCGGCAGCTTGTCGCGCAAGCTGCGGGCCAGGTCGGTCATCTGCGCAAAGTCAGATGCCCCCTTTTGATGAATCCAGCGAAACAACTGGACAGCGCGAAAGCGCTTCTCGCCCAGCTGCTCGCAAAAGGCGGCCAAACCCTCGAGATCGAAGTCGAGCAGATTGGCCGTCATACCATGATCAACGCGAATAGACGTTGAGGCCGGCGAAGAAGAATGCCACTTCGGCGGCAGCCGTTTCAGGCGCGTCGGAGCCGTGAACCGCGTTGGCGTCGATGCTGTCAGCAAAGTCGGCGCGGATGGTGCCGGCAGCCGCCTTCTTCGGGTCGGTCGCGCCCATCAGGTCGCGGTTTTTGGCAATCGCGCCTTCGCCTTCCAGCGCCTGGATCATCACGGGGCCCGAGATCATGAAGTCGACGAGGTCCTTGAAGAAGGGGCGCTCCTTGTGCACAGCGTAGAAAGCTTCGGCCTCACCACGCGACAGATGTGCCATGCGGGCCGCCACGACCTTGAGGCCAGCAGCTTCAAAACGGGCGTAAATCTGGCCGATGACGTTCTTGGCAACGGCGTCGGGCTTGATGATCGAGAGGGTGCGTTCGATGGCCATAGAAATCCTGAAGTTATTGGGGTGAATCTGCCAAGGCCTCGGTGGCCTTACAAAGCCCACGATTCTACATTGGCTGCCCGACGAGGCATGGTGGGTTCAGTTGAGCGCTCGGTGTCAGCGGCCGCCGGACCGCCCTCCGTTGCCGCGGCGCCGCGAACCACCCGGTGGCCCGCCTCGCCCGGCCTCCTGATCGCGCCGCCGCTGCAAGGCGTCCTGCCCGATATAACCGAATGATGTCTTCATGGGATCTGGTTGCGCGCCTGCGCCGGCAGCGCCCGGACCTTTGCCGCCTCTGCCACCGCGCGGCTTGGCGCCTGACGGCGCACCCATGCCGTAGCCGCTGCTGCTGCGGCGATCTCCGAAGCCGGGGCTCTCCGCGCGGCTTCCCGGTGGCTTGCCCTGGCTGCGGCCCGCCTTGCCGTTCTGCTTGCCACGCTGGGCCGGGTGACGACCACCCGGGCGCGGCGCCCTCGGCTCGTCGGCGTCGACGAGCCCTGCGGCAGCGGTCAGTCGACCAATGTCACGGTCATCCAGCTCGAGCCACACACCCCGCTTGAGACCGCGGGGAAGCATGACCGCTCCGTAACGGATCCGGATCAAACGGCTCACGGCATGGCCCACGGCCTCGAACATGCGGCGCACTTCCCGGTTGCGGCCTTCACCGATCGTCACCCGGTACCAGCAATTGGCACCCTCACCTCCACCGTCTTCGATGGATGCGAACTGCGCCACGCCGTCGTCCAGCTTCACGCCGTCGAGCAGCCGCTGCTTCTCTTCGTTCGACAGCGCACCGAGCACACGCACAGCGTATTCACGCTGCAAGCCAAAGCGGGGATGCATCAACCGGTTGGCCAGCTCACCGGAGTTGGTCAGCAGCAGCAGCCCCTCGGTGTTCAGGTCAAGCCGACCCACCGACTGCCACTTGCCCTGCATGAGCCTGGGCAGACGACGGAATACCGTGGGGCGGTTCTGGGGGTCGTCGTGGGACACCACCTCGCCCGCGGGTTTGTGGTATGCCAGCACCCGCGGCGGCGGCGGGGTCATGCGCACGCGCACGGGCTTGCCGTTGACCTTGATCACATCGCCGAACTGAATGCGCTGCCCGATGTGCGCGGGCTCGCCATTGACGGAGATGCGTCCTTCGAGAATGAGCTGCTCCATCTCCAGGCGCGAGCCCATGCCCGCTTGCGCGAGCACCTTGTGCAGCTTGGGCGACTCCGCCTGGGGTGCGAGCACGCGCTTGACCGGCAAGGGCAGGTCTTGCTCTTGCTCTGCATCAAAGGCGCCGCTCACCACATCTTCAAAACCCAGGGCATCGGCTGCCGGCGCACCGGAGGGAACGTCGGTCACGGCAGCGGGCCCGACGGCCTCATTGGCGGACTCAATGGCTACCGAGGGCACTGAGGGCACTGAGGGCACTGGGCCAGCGGCCGACTCAGGCGTTGCGGGAGGGGTGTTCGCCGGATTCATGATCGTCCTGGGTGATGGAATCCGAGCTCTGCGGATCGGATTCGCTGGTAAGGGCTGCTGGCTGGTCGTCTGTCACAACGGTGGATGGATCTGGATCGTCGGCATCGGGTGCCTCGGCTTCGGCCGACGACACATTCGCGGAAAGTGCATCGAAGTCCAGCCGACCCAAAGCCGACTCTTGAACATTGCTGCCTTCCAGGGGAGGCAGTTGATCAAGAGAAGACAAGCCCAGATCGTCCAGAAACTGCCGCGTGGTCGCAAAGAGCGCGGGCCGGCCCACGGTTTCACGGTGCCCGATGACCTCTACCCAGCCGCGGTCTTCGAGCTGCTTGAGGATGAGCGAGTTGATCGTCACGCCGCGGATGTCCTCCATATCCCCCCGGGTCACCGGCTGGCGGTAGGCGATGATCGCAAGCGTTTCCAGCGTTGCCCGGCTGTAGCGCGGCGGCTTCTCGGGATGCAGGCGGTCGAGATAGGGACGAAGCTCGGGACGGCTTTGAAAGCGCCAGCCACTGGCGACCTGAACGAGCTCAACCCCACGCCCCGTCCATTCGAGCTGAAGATCGGCCAGCAAGATTTTCAACGTATCCGCCGAGATCTCGGCGTCAAAGAGCGTCCCGAGTTCCCGCACAGACAGCGGCTGGGGTGCGCAGATCAACGCCGTCTCGAGGACGCGCTTGGCATCCGTGGTGTTCATGGTGTCAGTCTGTCAAAAACCGGTCGTGACCGGGACGGTGCAGGGATGGGTACGGGACCCGTCGCAGTCAAACCGGCGAGGACGGTGGCATCCGTCGGCGCGTGACGCGTGTACACATTCGGCACGCCTGCCGGGCCAGGTATCGGGGGTGGTATCGGGGCCTTGACTCGAGTTCGCAAGGGCGGCTGGCTCGGCAACGCTCACCCCGGGAAATCGCCGTCAACGCTGGCTGAATTGTAGCGGAGCCCACTCTGTTCGATCGCCAGCAGCATGTCAGGCGGTGGATTCGAGCGAAACGTGAGCGTCGCACCGGTCACGGGATGTTGCAGCGTCAAACGCACCGCATGAAGCGCCTGTCGCGGCATCCCCCACACCGCACGCCCCCCGTACAGCGTGTCCCCGGCGAGCGGATGCCCAAGCCACGCCATGTGGACCCGAATCTGATGCGTGCGCCCTGTATGGAGCTTGCAGGCCACCAGGCAGGCGGAGTCTGAACCGTCGAGCAGGCGGAAGGTGGTCTGCGCGGCCTTGCCAACGCCAGTGTCCAGACGCACCACCGACATGCGAAGGCGGTTGTGCACATCCCGGCCTATCGGTTGATCGACGCCCTTCTCGGCACTGCCTTGCCAGCGACCATGGGCAAGCGCCAGGTACTGGCGACTGACCTCGCGGGCGGCAATGGCCCGAACCAGCGCCTCTGCGGCCTGACGGGACTTGCCCACCAGCATGAGGCCGGAGGTGTCCTTGTCGAGCCGATGAACAATGCCGGCGCGCGGCAAGTCGGCGGCCTGTTTGTGGTGCGCCAGAAGACCGTTGAGCAGCGTACCGGTCCAGTGCCCTGCCGCGGGATGTACGACCAGGCCGGCGGGCTTCTGGATCACCAGCAAATGAGCGTCTTCGAAGACCACATCCAGCGCCATGGGCTGTGCCACGAAGGCCTGCGCCTGCTGCGTCGGCCGCAAAGCGACAGTCAACCGATCACCAGCAGCAATCTTCGCGGCAGGCTTGCGCAAGGCCGCACCGCGTACGACGACAGCGCCGTCAGACATCAGTTGTTGCAGGTACGACCGGGAGAACTCGGGAATCAGCTTGGCCAGCGCACGATCAATGCGCCAGCCGTGCATGTCAGGCGGCACGTCAAGGACGCGCGTTTCCACGTCGGGCGCGAACTCGTCACTGATCGGGGAGCCCTCGACGTCGTCCCCTTGCATGGAACCTTCCGGCAAGTCCCCCGTCGATATAATTTCGGATGCCAAACCCATTGTCCCGTTGTAAAGGTGCGCCTGTGAAGTTGATGCCCAGATTATCGGCTGTACCCCTGAGCACGCTGGCCTGTGTGCTGGCATTGAGCGGGTGCAGCACGACGCAGAAAGACGAAACGGCAGGGTGGAGCCCCAACCGCATTTACAGCGAAGCCACCGAGGAACGCGCGGCGGGCAACTTCGAAAAGTCGGTTTCGCTGCTGGAAAAGCTGGAAGGGCGTGCAGCCGGCACTCCTCTGGCTCAGCAGGCACAGATCGACAAGGCCTTCACCCAGTACAAGGCGGGCGAACAGGCGCAGGCGCTGGCCACCCTTGACCGGTTTCAAAAACTGCACCCCGCCAGTCCGGCCATGGACTATGTGCTGTACCTCAAGGGGCTGGTGAGTTTCAACGACAACCTGGGGCTTTTCGGCGCCCTCGCCCGTCAAGACCTGTCCGAGCGCGACCAGAAGGCGGCCAAGGAATCGTTCGAGTCTTTCCGCGAACTCGTGGCGCGGTTCCCGGACTCCCGCTACAGCCCGGACGCGCGTGCGCGCATGACGTACATCGTGAACTCGCTGGCGCAGTACGAAGTGCACGTCGCTCGCTATTACTACAGTCGCGGCGCCCATGTGGCAGCCATCAACCGCGCACAGACCGCCCTCACCGACTACGTGGATGCGCCTGCGCTCGAAGAAGCGCTGTTCATCATGCTTCGGTCGTACGAGGCGCTTGGCATGACGCAACTGCGCGATGACACGCGACGCGTGATGCAGGCCAGCTACCCGCAGAGCGAATACCTGACCAAGGGCTTCAAGTCCGTGGACGAACCTTGGTGGAAGATCTGGTAAGCACCAGAGCGTCGATCGCGTCCTCCAGGTCCGCCTCGTCGTTCAGGCGACGCATGTCTGGCAGCGACTGCAGCAAGATGTTTCCGTAAGACCGGGTCAGCGCACGCCGGTCGCCCAACACCAGAATGCCGCGATCCGACTCAGAGCGGATCAAGCGACCCGCGCCCTGCTTGAGCGCCATGGCAGCCTCGGGCAGAAACACATCCCGAAACGCGCTCAAACCCAAAGCCTCTTGCTGCTCGCCGCGTGCCTGCATCAGCGGGTCATCGGGCGGCGCGAAGGGCAACTTGTCGATGACCAGCAGTTGCAGGGCATCGCCGGCCAGATCCACGCCCTCCCAGAATGACGCGGAGGCGACCAGCACGCAGGGCTCGCTCGCCGCGCGAAAGCGCGCCAGCATCGAGCGCTTGGAATGCCGCCCCTGCGCAAGCACGCGCAAGGGTCCGCATCGTCCGTGCGCCACCTCGCTCTGAAGCTGGTCGGCCAGGCGGGCAACCGCCCTGAGGGTGGTCGTCAACACCAGCGTGCGCCCGCCCAACCTCGAAGCCCAGCGAGCCACCGCAAGCGCCAGAGAGAGTGTGTGTGAGGCGTCCGCGGGATCGGGCAAGTCGCTTGGCACGTACAACGCGGCCTGTGCGGCGTGATCGAAAGGGCTGGCGACGCGCAGCGTCTTGAGCGCTGGCGAGTGCTCAAGCCCCAGGCTGCGCGTGAACCAGCTCAAGCGCTCGTCGCTCCCGAGCGTGGCCGAGGCGAACAGCCAACTGCGAGGGCCCGTCGCTGAGGCACTTGCGACCAAGGGTCGAAAAAGAAGCGAGCTGTCGGTGGGTGCGCACACAACACGCCACTGATGTGCATCGCCCCATTCGACCCAGCGAACATCCCCTGCGCGCAACGTGGCCGCGTTCAGCATGTCGCCCCACAGCGTGTGCAGGGCCTGCATGCGAGCCCGCAGGCGCTCCAGCTCAACCGACGCGGCTGCGGTGCCTGTCAGGGCTTCCCCTGCATCGGCCAAGGCACGTGACACGTCGGCCACACAGCGCTTCCAGCTGGCGGGCTCCACTCCGTCGGGTACGAGTGCCTGCCAACGCAGCCGGGCGCCAGCCACACCCGCCTGGCGTGGAACGTCAGCCAGCGCGCGCGCCGATTGCTGCAGGGTGAGTGCCAAATGCGCCCAAGGCCGCTGCCCACGCGCCCACCGGGGCCCGTGTGAGGCGAGATCGCGGGCGATCTCGCGCAACTGCGCCGAACCGAAAGAACGCCCCAGAAACCCGATGCCCGTGTCGTTCAGCCGATGCGCCTCATCGAAGACCACCAGTTCAGCCGGAGGCAGCAGGGACGCGCCATCGGACCCCTGCAACACGTGATCTGCAAAAAACACATGGTGGTTGATCACCACCCACTCCGCCTGCCATGCCTCCTGACGGGCCCGGTTCACATGACAGACCGCAAGCCGCGGGCAAGCGTCGCCCGCACAGTTGTCCAAGGTCGACGTCATGAGGGGCCGCAGCGGCGACTGTTCGTCCAGGGTATCCAGTTCAGCGAGGTCACCGCGATGTGACTGCACCGCCCAGCGCAACGCCTGGGAAAGCCCGGCCGAAATCGCCGGATCGCGAAGTCCTCGCGATGCCGGCCCGTGCAGCGACTGCTCCAGGCGATGAAGGCACACGTAGCTCGAGCGCCCCTTGAGAAGTGCGACGCGAACAGGCAAACCCAGCGCACCGGCGACCGCAGGAATGTCGCGATGAAACAGCTGGTCTTGCAGGGCCTGCGTGGCGGTCGAAATGATCGCCCGGCGGCCACTGAGCAACAGCGGGGTCAGATAGGCGAAGGTCTTTCCAACACCCGTTCCCGCTTCCACCGCCAGGCTGTCACCCGACTCGATGGCCCGGGCGAAAGCCGTTGCCATTTCGATCTGCCCGGCACGTGCACTCCACCCCTGCTGAGCACGCGCCAACGGACCGTTCGGCCCGAAAGCCGAAGCGACAGCGTCCTCCAACAGACCTGCGGTGGGTTGCGATGCGCAAGTGGTCACGCTTTCGATGATAGGTTGAGCCGTGCCCTGGTAGATGTGGATACCATTGGTCCCACTCTCCCTTCGCGCCCATCCCGCCCACATCAAACATGTCCAAAGGCTATCGCATCCAGGCCTCCACCGGCATCCACCGGGGTGACCGCGACTACCAACAAGACCAGGTCAACCTGATGGCACACCCACGCCACAGCGGTTGCCTGTTGGCGGTCTTGGCCGACGGCATGGGCGGGCGCAGCGGCGGACGCAAGGCGTCTGACCAGGTGATGCTCACTGCAAAGCAGCTGTTTGACCGGTATGACCCGGAAACCGACGATGCGGCTGCACTGCTGCGCCAGATCGTCGAGGAATCCCATCTGGTCATCAAGCTCACTGCCGTCTCCGCCGAGCAGGAGCCACACAGCACGATCGCCGCGTTTCTCATCAACCCGGCGGGCGACAGCCACTGGGTACACGCCGGTGATTCGCGGATCTACCATTTCCGGCACGGCAAGATGGTGTTTCGCACCATGGACCATTCGTACGTCCAGACCCTTGTCAACCAGGGTGAGATCAGCGAGGACGAGGCGCTGGACCACCCGCATGCCAACATCCTGATGGGTTGCCTGGGAACCGAGAATGACCCACCGGTTGATATCCACGTCGTGCCACAGCTCAAGGCGGGCGACGCGCTGATGTCGTGCAGCGATGGCATCTGGCATTACTTCACCCCGGAAGAGATCTCCAGCACCATCGCCATGCTGTCGCCTCGGGAGGCCTGCGAATTCCTGATTCAGAAGGCCCGCACCCGCGCCAAAGGCACGGGCGACAACCTGTCGCTGGCCATTGTGAAGTTCGATCCCCTGACCTGATTCAGGTCAGGCCGGTGTCCACCAACCGGTGCTCGAGCGACAGGAATTCCTGAGACTGCATCTCGGTGAGGCGCGATACCGTGCGGGGAAACTCGTGCGACATCGGACCTTCAACGTACAGGTCCTCCGGGGGCACGGCCGCCGACATCACCAGCTTGACGCGGCGGTCGTACAGCACGTCCACCAGCCAGGTGAAGCGGCGCGCCTCAGACGCCTGCCGCACCGACATCTGCGGCACGTTGGAGAGCAGCAGCGTGTGAAACTGGCTGGCAATTTCGAGGTAATCGTTCTGGGAACGCGGCCCGCCGCACAGCGTGCGGAAGTCGAACCAGATCACGCCTCCCGCGCGCCGAAGCGCGCGAATCTGGCGGGCCTCGATGTGCATCACAGGGTCCTGATCGCCCATCTCGGCCAACTCGCCAAAGGTGGTCTCCATCGCGGCGTCAGCCTGTGGACCCAGCGGGCAGTGGTACAGCTCAATGTGGTTGAGCGTGCGCTGGCGGTAATCGGTGCCGTTGTCGACGCTGAGCACTTCCAGCCGTTCCTTCAACAGCTCGATCGCCGGCAGGATGCGGTCCCGGTGCAGGCCATCGGGGTAGAGCTGGTCGGGGTGGAAGTTGGACGTGGTGACAAAGCCCACACCGGCCTTGAAGAGTGCGTCGAGCAGGCGGTGCAGGATCATGGCATCCGTCACATCCGCCACGTGAAACTCGTCGAAGCAGATCAGCTTGTAACGCTTGGCCATGCGAGCGCCAAGCTCGTCGAGCGGGTTCACGGTGCCCTGCAGCTCGCGCAGTTCGCGGTGCACCTCGCGCATGAACTCATGGAAGTGCAGCCGCGTCTTGCGACGCAGCGGCACAGCGTTGAAGAAGCAATCCATCAGAAAGCTCTTGCCCCGCCCCACGCCGCCGTACATGTATACGCCGCGGGGAATCTCCGGCTTGATGAAAAGCTTCTTCAGCGAGTTCGAACGCTTCTGCTTGTAGTCGGCCCACTCCTGCGCGCACCGCTCCAAGGCCTCGATGGCGCGTTGCTGTGCAGGATCAGTCGTGTAGCCGCGCTCTTTGAGCGCAGCTTCGTAGGTGCTGCGGACGCTCAAGATGGATGCGTCAGAAGTTCAGCGTGCGCTTGTCCACGGCCAGCGCGGCTTCCTTCGTCGCTTCAGAGAGCGACGGGTGCGCGTGGCAGATGCGCGCGATGTCCTCGGCGCTGGCCTTGAACTCCATCGCCACCACCGCCTCGGCGATCAGCTCGCTGGCCATCGGGCCCACGATGTGCACACCCAGGATTTCGTCGGAGGTCGCGTCGGCAAGGAACTTCACCATGCCGGTGGTGTCGCCCAACGCCCGCGCGCGGCCGTTGGCCAGGAAGGGGAACGTGCCCGCCTTGTATTTGACGCCATCGGCCTTGAGCTGCTGCTCGGTGCGACCCACCCAGGCGATCTCGGGGCTGGTGTAGATGACCCAGGGGATGGTGTTGAAGTTGACATGCCCATGCTGGCCAGCGATCCGCTCGGCCACCGCCACGCCCTCTTCCTCGGCTTTGTGGGCCAGCATCGGGCCACGCACCACGTCACCCACCGCCCACACGCCCTTGAGGCTCGTGCGGCAGTCAGCGTCCACCACGATGGCGCCGCGCTCGTCGAGCTGCAGGCCAACGGCCTCCGCATTCAGTCCGATCGTGTTGGGCACGCGGCCAATCGAAACGATCAGCTTGTCCGCGTCGAGCTTCTGCTCTTCACCCTTGGCGTTGGTGTAAGCCACGCTCACACCCTTCTTGCCTGTCTTGACCTCGCCGACCTTCACGCCGAGTTCGATCTTCAGGCCCTGCTTGTCAAAGGCCTTCTTGGCCTCTTTGGCGATCTGCTCGTCCACAGCGCCGAGGAACGTAGGCAGGCCTTCCAGAATGGTCACGTCCGAGCCCAGCCGGCGCCAGACAGAACCCATTTCGAGGCCAATGACGCCCGAGCCGATGAGCACCAGCTTCTTCGGGACGGCACCGATGCGCAGTGCGCCGTCGTTGGACAGCACGGTCTCTTCATCAAACGGTACGCCCGGCAGCGCGCGGGCATTGGAGCCGGTCGCGAGGATGACCTGCTGACCCGTGATCACCTCGTCTTTCGCACCCCTTACCTGGATCTCGTAGCCGGCCTCCACAGCCTTCACGAACGAGCCTCGGCCATGGAAGAAAGTGACCTTGTTCTTCTTGAACAGGTACAGGATGCCATCGTTGTTCTGCTTCACCACCGCGTCCTTGCGACCGATCATCTTCGTGATGTCGATCTTGACGTTGGTGGCGCTGATGCCGTGATCGGCAAAGTGATGGTTGGCGTGGTCGAAGTGCTCGGAGGATTGCAGCAGCGCCTTGCTGGGAATGCAGCCCACGTTGGTGCAGGTACCGCCTGGTGCGGGGCCGCCTGCGGCGTTCTTCCACTCGTCGATACAAGCGACCTTGAAGCCGAGCTGCGCCGCACGGATGGCTGCGATGTAGCCACCAGGGCCACCACCGATCACGACGACGTCAAATGCTTGAGACATGTTTTTTCCTGAGTTCAAAGGGCCAACGCCCCTGAAGGGGCGTTGGCGAAAGGGAGATCGATCAGATGTCGAAGAGGATGCGTGCCGGGTCTTCCAGCGCTTCCTTCATCGCCACCAGGCCGAGCACGGCCTCGCGTCCATCGATGATTCGGTGGTCGTACGACATGGCCAGGTAGTTCATCGGCCGGATCACGATCTGACCGTTTTCCACCACCGCGCGGTCCTTGGTCGCATGCACGCCCAGAATGGCCGACTGCGGCGGGTTGATGATGGGCGTGGACAGCATCGAGCCAAAGGTGCCGCCGTTGGAGATCGAGAACGTGCCGCCGGTGAGGTCGTCCAGACCCAGCTTGCCGTCCTTGGCCTTCTGGCCGAACTCGGCAATCTTCTTCTCGATGTCGGCAAAGCTCATCTGGTCGGCGTTGCGCAGGATCGGCACCACCAGACCGCGAGGCGAACCCACGGCAATGCCGATGTCGAAGTAGCCGTGATAGACGATGTCGTTGCCATCGACCGACGCATTGATGATCGGGTACTTCTTGAGCGCGTGTACCGCGGCCTTCACGAAGAAGCTCATGAAGCCCAGCTTGACGCCGTGTTCCTTCTCGAACTTCTCCTGGAACTTCTTGCGCATCTCCATCACCGGCGCCATGTTCACTTCGTTGAACGTGGTCAGGATGGCGTTGGTCGCCTGCGACTGGAGCAGGCGCTCGGCGACGCGGGCGCGCAGGCGCGTCATGGCCACGCGCTCTTCCGGGCGGTCACCCAGGTCAGGCGCGACCACCGGCACCTGGGGCAGCACCTTGGCGGGCGCACCGGTCGGGATGGACACAGGCGCAGCCACAGCCGCCTTGGGAGCAGCCACGGCCGACAGCACATCGCCCTTGGTCACGCGACCGTCCTTGCCGGTACCGGCCACGGAACCTGCGGCGAGGTTGTTGTCTGCCATGAGCTTGGCGGCAGCGGGCATGGCCACGCCAGCCTTGGATGACGACACGGCCGCTGCAGCAGCGGGTGCGGCCACGGGTGCCGCAGCGGCAGCAGGTGCGGGTGCCGCGACGGGCGCAGCAGCGCCGGCCACCGCGGCGGTGTCGATGCGGGCGATCAGCTGATCGGCAGCGACGGTCGCGCCGTCCGCCTGGACGAGCTCCACCAGCACGCCAGCAGCCGGCGCGGGCACTTCGAGCACGACCTTGTCGGTTTCGATCTCGATGAGGATTTCGTCGGCGGCGACGGCCTCACCGGGCTTCTTCTTCCACGTCAGCAGGGTGGCTTCGGCCACCGATTCGGACAGTTGCGGAACTTTGACTTCTACGATTGCCATGAGTGTTCTACCTGGAGTTTTTGGGTACGTCGAACGCACCGGGCTTCAGACGTCTTCGTCAGATGCCCGGTGTCCGACCATTTCACTTGGTGAGGATGAAGCCCTTGAGCTTGCCAAAAGCGGCTTCGATCAGCGTTTTCTGCTGTTCCTGGTGCAGGTGCGCATACCCCACAGCCGGCGAGGCAGAAGCCGCGCGTCCGGCATAGCCCAGTTTCTGACCGTCGAGCATGTTCTCGTGGATGTAGTGCTGCACGAAGAACCAGGCGCCCTGGTTCTGCGGCTCGTCCTGGCACCACACGATGTCCGTGGCGTTCGGGTACTTGCGGATCTCGGCACCAAACACCTTGTGCGGGAACGGGTACAGCTGCTCGACGCGCAGGATCGCGACATCGTCCGAACCGCGCTCTTCGCGCTTCTTCACCAGGTCGTAATACACCTTGCCCGAGCAGCAGATGACGCGCTTGACCTTGTCGGCCTTCTTCACGACGTCAGGGTTCTGCTCGGGAATCACGGTCTGGAAGCCGCCCTTGGTGAACTCGGACAGCGGCGAGGTCGCGTCCTTGTTGCGCAGCAGCGACTTGGGCGTGAAGATGATCAGCGGCTTGCGCAGCCCACGAATCATCTGGCGACGCAACACGTGGAAGATCTGGCTGGCCGTGGTGGGCTGCACCACCTGCATGTTGGTGTCGGCAGCCAGCTGCATGAAGCGCTCAAGGCGCGCCGAGCTGTGCTCGGGGCCCTGGCCCTCGTACCCGTGGGGCAGCATCATCGTGATGCCGTTGACACGGCCCCACTTGACTTCACCCGATGCGATGAACTGGTCGATCACGACCTGCGCGCCGTTGACGAAATCGCCGAACTGCGCTTCCCAGATGACCAGGGTGTTCGGGTCGTTCGATGCGTAGCCATATTCAAAACCGAGCACGGCCTCTTCCGACAGGATCGAGTCGATCACCACGAACGGCGCCTGGTTGTCGGCCACGTTCTGCAGCGGCACGTAGGTACCCTCGTCGTACTTTTCGCGGTTCTGGTCGTGAATGACGGCATGACGGTGCGTGAACGTACCGCGGCCGCAGTCCTCGCCCGACAGACGCACCGGGAAGCCGCTGGCCACCAGCGACGCGAAGGCCATGTGCTCGCCCATGCCCCAATCCACCGGAATGTCCCCACGGCCCATGGCGGCACGATCGGCATACACCTTCTTCACCAGCTGATGCGGCGTGACGCTGTCGGGGATCGTGGTGAGGCGCTCGGAGAGGCGCTTCCACTCAGCCATCGGAATGGCGGAGTCGGCGTTGTCCGTCCACTTCTTGCCCAGGTAAGGGCTCCAGTCGACCGCGAACTTGCTCTTGAAGTTGGTGAGCACGGGGTCCACGGTGTGGCGGCCGGCATCGAGTGCCGCGCGATACGCCTTGACCATGTCATCACCCAGCGTCTCGCCCAGGCCCTGCGCAGCGAGCTTGTCGGCGTACAGCTTGCGCGTGCCGGGGTGGGCAGCGATCTTCTTGTACATCAGCGGCTGCGTGAGGCTCGGCGTGTCCTGCTCGTTGTGGCCGAGCTTGCGGAAGCAGACGATGTCCACGACCACGTCCTTCTGGAAGGCCATGCGGAAGTCGAGAGCCAGCTTGGTGGCGAACACCACGGCCTCGGGATCGTCACCGTTCACGTGCAGCACCGGTGCCTCGATCATCTTGACGACGTCAGAGCAGTACAGCGTGGAGCGGCTGTCGCGCGGGTCGGACGTCGTGAAACCGATCTGGTTGTTGATAACGATATGCACCGTGCCACCCGTGGAATAACCACGCGTTTCGGCCAGTGCCAGCGTCTCCATCACCACGCCCTGGCCAGCGAAGGCCGCGTCGCCGTGCACCAGCACCGGCAGCACCTGCTTGCCCAACGGGTCGCCACGGCGATCCATGCGGGCACGCACGGAACCTTCCACCACGGGGTTGACGATCTCGAGGTGCGAGGGGTTGAACGCGAGCGACAAGTGCACGGGACCGCCGGGGGTCGTGACGTCGGAGCTGAAACCCTGGTGGTACTTCACGTCGCCTGCGGGCAACTCTTCGGGCGCTGTGTGGTCGAACTCGGCAAACAGGTCCTTGGGCATCTTGCCCAGGGTGTTCACCAGCACGTTCAGACGGCCGCGGTGGGCCATGCCGATCACGATCTCCTGGATGCCAATCTGGCCCGCCTGGCTGATCAGTTCGTCCATGGACGCGATGAAGCTTTCACCACCTTCGAGCGAGAAACGCTTCTGGCCGACGTACTTGGTGTGCAGGAAACGCTCGAGGCCTTCGGCCGCGGTGAGGCGATCAAGAATGTGCTTTTTCTTGTCGGCGTTGAAGGCCGGTTTGGTGCGGGTGCCCTCCAGACGCTCCTGCCACCAGCGCTTCTGGCCCTGGTCGGTGATGTACATGTACTCGGCACCGATGGAGCCGCAGTACGTCTCGCGCAGCGCGTTGAGCAGCTCGCGCAAGGACATGGTTTCCTTGCCGAAGAATGTGTTGCTGGTGTTGAACACGGTCTCCAGGTCGGCATCGGTGAAGCCGTAGAAGGAGAGTTCGAGCTCGGGGATGTGATCGCGCTCGGCGCGCTTGAGCGGATCGAGATCGGCCCAGCGGGCGCCGACGTTGCGGTATGCGGCGATCAGCTGCTGGACGGCAACGCGTTTGCGGCCCAACTCGGAATCAGCACCGGTGGCCACGACGACCTTGGTGCCACCCTGCTTGGCACGCTCGGCAAACGCATTGATGACGGGAAGGTGGGGAACGTCTCGCGCGTCGGTGCCATCACCGGCTGGGACGTTTTGCAGCGCGTCGAAGTAACCACGCCAGTTGTCGGGAACGCTGCCTGGATTCTCCAGATAGTTTTCGTACATCTCTTCCACATACGGCGCATTGCCGCCGAAGAGGTACGAGTTGCCCTTGTAGGCAACATAGACGTTGCCCGCGTTCGATTGGGAATCGCTCATAAATCCGCTGACCTCCGTTTCCCTTGGGGAAACATAAGCTGGTTAAGAAAACCTTCCGCGGCACGGCTGGACCGTTAGGCGGATGCGACAGTGACTGTGGAAGGACCTGACTGCAGCCCGCGATTGTGCCACCGCAAGGCTTGACGTACGTAAAAAGATGCAAGCGCAGCGGTGGAAATCACGAAGCGACGCGCGGTGACAGCCGCTGCGACGCGGGCACCGAGCTGGGTTCGTCCATTTCGATGGCGATTTGCGTGCACACCGTGCGACACAGGGTGACCGCCTTTTCACTCTGAACCCGGTAGATCACCTGCGTGCCGTCCTTGCGTTTGGCCAACACGCCGGCGCGGTAAAGCAGGTTCAGATGTTGCGAGAGGTTGGGTTGCGTGGTGTCGATTTCCTGCAACAGTTGCGACACCGACTTTTCCTTGTCGCACAGGGCGCTGAGGATGCGCAGCCGCATGGGGGTGGCGAGCACGCCGAAAAGTTCGGCCGCGAGTTCGAACACGCGGACTTTTTCAACTTGGCCTTCGGACGCGATCATCTGTTCCATGGCGGGGCGTTGCTCGTGTGAATATAAGCATGAATCATACTTACAAAAGCCCCGCGCCACCACGCGGTTTTCGGCGCCTAGCGTCCGACGGTGGGCACCGTCAGGCCAGCAAATCCTTGATCTGCTGCAGGGCCGCCGGGTCGTCCATGGTGGTCAGGTCTCCGGGGTCGCGCCCTTCGCACACGGCCTGGATGGCGCGGCGCAGGAGTTTGCCGCTGCGGGTCTTGGGCAACACACTCACAAAGCGGACGCGGGCGGGACGCGCGACCGCGCCGAGCTGTTCGTCCACCCGCTTCATGATCTCGCCCTCGAGCTTCAGTTTGGCAGCGTCATCTCCAAGGGCCGACGTGTCCTTGGCCACGACAAAGGCCATTGCCACCTGCCCCTTGAGTGGGTCCGCCACCCCCACCACCGCCACTTCGGCCACGTTGCTGTGGCTGGAGATGCTCTCCTCGATCTCGCGCGTGCCGAGCCGGTGGCCCGCGACATTGATGACGTCGTCGGTGCGCCCCAGGATGTAGAAATAGCCGTCCTTGTCGCGAATGCCCCAGTCGAACGTGCTGTAGACCAGTTTGCCGGGGATGCTCTTCCAGTAGGTGTTGACGAAGCGCGCATCGTCGCGCCATACGGTCTGCATGAAGCCGGGAGGCGTCGGACCCTCAATCACCACAACGCCCTTTTCATCCGCCCCGGTGAGCTCTTCACCGGTCGACTCGTGCAGCAGCTTGACGTTGTAGCCATACATGGGCACGCCCGGACTGCCGAACTTGCTGGCCTTCTTCTCGACGCCGTTGGCCACCGTGAGGATCGGCCAGCCGCTTTCGGTCTGCCAGTAGTTGTCGATGATGGGAACACCCAGGCCTTCGCTGATCCAGCGCGCAGTGGGCTCGTCCAGCGGCTCACCCGCCAGAAACAGGGCCTTGAGGCTGGAGAGGTCGTACTGCTTCAGGTACGCCGGGTCCTGCTTCTTGAGCACACGCACGGCCGTGGGGGCGCTGAACATGACCGTGACCTTGTACTTCTCGACCAGTCGCCACCAGATCCCACCGTCAGGCCGGATAGGCAGGCCTTCATACAGGATGGTTGCCATGCCCGCGATGAGCGGACCGTAGACGATATAACTGTGGCCCACGACCCAACCGATGTCGCTGGTGGAGAAGTAGGTTTCGCCCGGCTCGCCCATGAAGATGTGCTTCATGCTCGCAGCCAACGCCACCAGATAACCGCCCGTGTCCCGCTGAACGCCCTTGGGCTTGCCCGTGGTGCCACTGGTGTAGATGGTGTAACTGATGTCCGATGACGCCATCCACTCGCAGGGCACCTGGGCGTTGAGCTGTCGCTCGCGAAGTGCCGCGTAGTCGTGGTCTCGTCCTGGCACCAGATTCATTGCCGCGAGACCGCGGTTCACCAGAATCACCGAGGCGGGCTTGTGGCTGGAGAGATGAATCGCCTCGTCGAGCAACGGCTTGTACTCCACCACCTTGCCCCCACGCGAACCTGCGTCGGCACTGACGATGAGCACAGGCGACGCATCTTCAATGCGGTTGGCCAGCGAGTGGCTCGCAAAGCCGCCGAACACCACGGAGTGAATGGCGCCAATCCGCGCACAGGCCAGCATGGCGAAGGTCGCCTCGGGGATCATGGGCATGTAGATCAACACGCGGTCGCCCTTCTTCACCCCCTGCCCCAGCAACACGGCTGCCATGCGCTGCACCTCGGCATGCAACTCCCGAAAGCTGTAGGTCCGCTCGGTGTCGGTTTCGGTGGACACGTAAATCAGCGCGTTCTGGTCGGCGCGGTCCTTCAGGTGACGATCAACCGCGTTGTGGCAGAGGTTCGTCTGGCCGCCCTCGAACCAGTGGGCGAACGGTGGGTTGTCGTTGTTGCAGACGCGGTCAAAGGGCTTGTTCCATTCCACCAACCCGGCCTGCTCGGCCCAGAAGGCCTCCCGGTCCTCGATGGAGCGGCGGTAGAACTCGGCGTAGCCCTGTGATCTGCTCATGAATGTCTCCTGCGGGTAACGTGGCGCGGGGTGCGCTCAAACTGAATTCATAATTATTCAGAGCCGGCTTGCTGGCCGCTGACACGGCGCGACACGCTGGTCGCGCCCATCCGGTTTATTTGATCATGGCCTGAACGTCGCGAAAAGCCGGGTGGTCTGCGGTGCGCAGCCATTCGAAGGCGACCATTTCCGTCGTCACCAGCTCCGCGCCTGCGCCAGCCAGCCTGTCGAACGCGGCATCGCGGTTGCGCTCGGTGCGCGAACTGCAGGCGTCCGTGACGACCCAGACATCAAACTCCTGCTCGATCAGCTCCAGAGCGGTCTGCAACAAGCACACGTGCGCCTCACAGCCGGCCAGCACCACCGTTTGCCGTTCGCTGGCCGGCGCTGCGGCCGGCTTTTGCAAATGTTTCGGCAAGCTGCGGGCATTGCCTCCACCGCCCGAGCGTGCGGGCGGACGCAGCCAGTCGGCCAGACCGTCTGAGACGGCGCTGAAATGCATTTTGGGCAGCGTCTTCTGGCAAAGCTCTCTCAGTTCAGGCGCGTTGGGGCCCAGCTTTTCGGGGTTCTGCTCGGTGCCCCAGGTCGGCACGCGCAACGCGTGCGCCATGCGCGCCAGGCGCACCGCGTTCGCCAGCACCTGTGGCCCTTCAAAAATGGCCGGCATCAGGCGGGCTTGGTAATCCACCAGCACCAGTTGGGAGTCGGAGGCGTCCAGCAGCATGGTCATTCTTTCAATTCAAGGCGTGGGCAAAAGCAGGATTCTGGCAGGCCATGAGGGCATCCCTTTGCCCGCGCCTCAGCCTCCGAACAGATCGGGTTGATCCAGCGCCCGCGCAGAGGTGTCCCCTCCGGGCGCGGTTCGCGCCACGAGATGATCCACATACGCCTGAAAGAGCGCCTCGGGCGATTGCCCGAACATGCGGATACGCCCTGTGTGCTGCAGCAGCAGCAAGCCCACGCCGTGCGCAAACAGGGCTGTGTTCTCGCGCAGGGCCGCCTCGGCAGACTGGCCCATGGCCTGCAACGCCTGCTCGCAAGGGCGCAGCGCGTCATGAAGGCGGCCATTCAGCTGCTGGTTCAACTCGCTGGTGAGCCCGCGCGGGGCCAGGCCCTGCACCAGGTAGAAGCCCAGGTCCAGGTCGCGGGGGTTGCGGGCGTAGAAGTCAAACCACGCCCGGGCCTTGACCGCCAAGGTGAGCGCTGCCCCAGGGCGTGGCGGCTTGGCGTTGGACACCGTGTGATTCAAGCGCTCCAGCGACTCGGCCAGCAAGGCCGCGTAGATCGCCTCTTTGCTGTCGAAATAGCTGTAGATCGCCCCGGGCGTGTAACCGGCCCGCTTGGCAATCTCGCGAATGCTCGCGCCCTCGACCCCCTTCTCGGCAAATACGCTGCGCGCCGCCTCCAGCACCAGGGCACGCCGCGAGTCGGACATGGCGGCCTGACGCTGCTGTCGCTGGTGCCTTTGAACCCGTGCCGCTTCGGTCTGCGCCGCTGAAGGTACTGGCGTGAGCTCATGCAAAAGAACGTTCATGGGCACAGTTTATCGCTGGCATTGCACATCCGATCTTCAAATTTGAACAATTGCATAAAACATTGAACAGTGTTTAAATTTAAAAACAAGAACGAATTCATTCAACAGCCATTCCATTTGCTGAAGAGGAGACAAGCATATGAACAGTTCGGCCAGCGCCGCGATGATGATGAGTGGCCAGGACTTTCGGGAGTCCTTGCGCAGACTCAAACCCCACGTGTTCGTCGATGGCCGTGTGGTCACCAGCGTGGCCGACGACCCTGCCTTGCAGCCGGGCATCAACGCCATCGCCCTCACCTATGACCTCGCACTGCAACCCCGGTATGCGCCATTGATGACGGCGGTGCAATCCACCAGCGGCCGCACCGTCAACCGACTGACCCACATCAACACCAGCAGCGGTGATTTGCTGAACAAGCTGGAGGCGGTGCGCCTCGTGTGCCAGGAAACCGGCTGTGCCCAGCGCTACCTCACCCACGACGCGCTCAACGCGATCGGCCAGGTCTCGGCGCGCATCGATGACGCTCGCGGTACCACCGAAAACACCGCGCGTTTCCTGAACTACCTGCACCGCGTGCAAGACCAGGACCTCACGCTGGGCATCGCCATGACCGACGCCAAGGGCGACCGCAGCCGCCGCCCGCACGAGCAGGCCAACGTCGACAGCTACGTTCATGTGGTGGAGCGCAACGCCAAAGGCATCGTCATCAGCGGCACCAAGGCCATCGTCACCGGCGCGCCCTACGTCCATGAATTGCTGGTCATGCCCTGTCGCAACATGGGCCGTGAGGACGCCGACTTCGCCGTGTGCTGCGCGGTCCCGGTCGATGCGCCAGGCCTGACCATCGTGGCCCGCCCGGCCGGCCGGCCCGGCGACAAGGTGGAACATGGCGAGGCCTTGTTCAGCCGCCGGTACGGGCAAAGCACAGGCGTGTGCATCTTCGACCGCGTGCTCGTTCCATGGGAGCGCGTGTTCTACGCCGGCGAATGGGAGCACACCGGTCACCTCACGTACAGCTACGCCACCCACCACCGCCACACCTGCATCGGCGCGCGCGCGGGATTCGGCGACCTGCTGATCGGCGCCGGGGCCTTGATGTGCGAGGCCAATGGCTTTGACCCTGGCAAGGAAAGCCACCTGCGCGAGCAGATGGTGGAGCTCATCACCATCACCGAGGGCTTCTACGCGTGCGGCGTGGCCGCCAGTGTCTACGGCAAGGCCGACGAGCACAGCCACACCTACATGCCCGATCCGGTGTTCTCCAACATCGGCAAGCTGCTGCTGGCCACCCAAATCTACGACATGCACCGCATCGCCCACTACGTCAGCGGCGGCCTGATCGTCACCTTGCCGGGCCCGGATGAAGACCACAACCCGCACACAGGCGCACAGCTTTCGGAGGTGCTGCGGGCCAACCCGGATGTGCCCTACGAGCAGCGCATCCAGACCGCGCGCTTTCTGGAAGACCTGACGGCGGGCTACCAGGGGGGCTGGTACAGCGTGATCAGCCTGCACGGCGGTGGGTCTCCGGCGGCCATGAAGCAGGAAATCTGGCGCCACTACCCGGTGGGCAACAAGGTGGAACTGGTGGAGCGCCTGCTGGAACGCGGCGTGGCAGCCGACGGCAGCGCCACCGCAGCGCCGCACGATCCCGCACGCGCCATCACCCGGAACCGGCAACCCGGCAAGTGCTGCGACACCGGATGCACAACGCCGGGACAGCCCGTGATGATCGATCTTCCGTCGGTCACGGGCACCCTTCCGTCGAAAAGGCCGCTCGACGTCGGCAGGCCACTCTGAAAGTTGTTGTAAATCAAAGAGTTGTCTTCGCATTCTCGCTTGACTTCCAGCAGCAGCGCCGATAACCTCCCCCAGATGACGCGCTGGCTCCCTGCCCTTCTGTTGAGTTGCTCTGCCCTGGTGCATGCCGCGCCGGGCAATGGCGCTTACGAAGACATGGACACCCTGCTCAACGACAAAGGTCTCATGGCCCGCATCGGCCAGCAGGTGCAGCACGCCCGTGACACCGTGAGCGAACAAGCCTCCAGCCTGGTGATCAACGCCATGGCCTTCCTCGACGTGCCCTATCGCTATGGCGGCAACAGTGCGGAAACGGGCTTCGACTGCAGTGGTTTCGTGCGCGCCGTGTACGAACAGTCTCTCGGCAAGATCCTGCCCCGGCGGTCCGACGAGCAGGCCGCCGCCACCCAGACCATTGACCGCAGCGAACTCAAGCCGGGTGACCTGGTGTTCTTCAACACCATGCGCCGCGCCTTCAGCCATGTGGGCATCTACGTGGGTGACGGCAAGTTCATCCATTCGCCACGCAGCGGCGCGCAAGTGCGCATGGAAGACATGCGCATGGCCTACTGGAACAAGCGTTTCAACGGCGCGCGGCGCGTCCAGCCCGCAGACGGCAACCCCTGACCCCCGCAAGGGCGGGAACCCCGCCCGCCCTCGCCGAGCGCCCGGCCTCTGATCCACTACTCCATGCGGATGCCGGCGCCCCTGAGTCGCCGGTTGCTGACCCACTCTTCACGAATGAGCCTCGCAAATGCGGCACGGTCCATCGTGGCCGGCAAGTTGTCGGACGCGAGCAGCCGCTCCTGAATGCCCGGCGTCTGGACGGCGGCGTTGATTTCGCCGTTCAACCGGTCGAGCACCGCCGCTGGCGTACCCGCCGGGGCAAACAGACCGAACAACGACGTGATGTTGGCCTGCGGCAGGCCCAGTTCGGCAAAGGTGGGGACCTGCGGCAGCACGGCTAGGCGCTCGGGCGCGCCCACCGCCAAAGGCTTGAAACGCCCTGACTCCATGTAGCGCAACTGTGCGAGCGCCACATTCGTCGACAAGAGCTCGAACTGGCCACCCAGTGCATCTGTCAGCTGCTGCCCGCCACCCTTGTAGGGGATGTGCGTCACCTGAATGCCGCTGCCCATCTGCACCTGCTCCAGCACCAGATGTCCGGCGGTGGCCAGCCCGGAGGTGGCCCACCGCAGTGCGTGCGGCCGCGCCCTCGCCTGTGCCAGCACATCGGCAAACCGCGACCCCGAAAACGCTGGCGTGCCCACGATCACCACTGGCGTGAGCATCACGCTTGCCACCGGGACGATGTCATGCAGCGGGTCGTACCCGACGGTGCCCAGATGCGGTCGCAAGGTGAGCGGACTGACCGCCGAAAAAGCCAGCGTGAGGCCATCGGGCGCCGACCGTGCCAATGCCTGCATGCCCACGCTGCCGCCGCCACCTGCACGATGCTCCACGCGCACAGGCACACCCAGCGTCGTGGTCAGTCGATCCGCCAGCGCCCGTGCCACGCCGTCACTGAGACCACCGGGTGGATACACCACCACGATGCGCAGCCCGGGCATGGGCCACGGCGACTGGGCGGCGGCGTCACACAAGGCAGGCAGCGCCAGCGCCGCGGCCAGCCAGCGCCGGCGAGAAAACGTCATGACGCGGTATCCACGCTGATGCGCGAGGGCGTTTGCGGCTGCGAGCTGCGCGCCGTGTCGCGTGCCATCTTGAGGAAATGGGACACGGGCCCGCTGGCGTCTTGCGTGCGGTAGACCAAGGTCAAAGGTGCATCCAGCGGCGCGCCATCGATCAGCGGCAGATACGCCACCGCGTGCGCGTGCAAGCCGCGCATGGACGCCGGCACCACCGCCACACCCGCCCCTGCAGCCACCAGATTCAGGCTGGACACCATGCGCTCCACTTCGGCCACCACACGCGGGCGAAAACCGCGCGTCTCACAAAGCGCGAGGAGGTTGGCGTAGAGGCCTGGAGCGCCGGGTTGGCGCACCAGCACAAACCCCTCATCCTTCAGCTCCGTCAACTTCAGGGCCTTTGGTCTGCGGCGGGTCGCCAGCGCGTGGTCGCCAGGCAATGCAACCAGCACGGGCTCTCGCAGAAGCACCTCAAACGTCAGGCTGGGTGGCTGCGACACGGGCACACGAATCAGCCCGCAGTGCAGCCGCCCGGCCTCCACCGCTTCCGTGATGCCTGCGGCGTGGTCTTCGCGGATCGACAACGCGATGCCTGGCCACGCCCGCCGGCAGGCCCGCAGGGTTTCGGGTGTGAATGCGTGCGCCGCAGCCGAACTCGTGAAGCCGACGTTGAGTTCGCCCTCTTCACCGCGCGCCACGCGCGCCATGCGCGTGCGCATCGCCTCCATGTCGTCGACCAGCCGCCGGGCCTCCACTTCAAACACCCGGCCTGCATCGGACAAGGTCACGCCTTTGGGATGCCGATGAAACAAGGTCACGCCCAGCGCTTTCTCCAGCGCCTTGATCTGCAGGCTCAGCGGTGGCTGCTGAATGCCCAGGCGCTCGGCCGCGCGCGTCATGTGACCCGCTTGCGCAACCGCGAGGAAATAGCGAAGGTGGCGAAACTCCATATCTTTCAGATATTGAAAATGGCGTTTCAGTATATTTGACGCAAGGTTGAGGTCCGCCTATCGTGCCGTGTTTCGCACCCACACAAGGAGACAAACGTGCACATCCGCCCCCTCGCATGGCTGGCGCTCGCCGCCTTCACCGGTCACATGGGCCTGGCCCATGCACAGCCCACCGACCCGAAACCCCATGCGTGTCCGACCGAGGTACCGACCGGCGCGACATGCCACGTCGGTGAAGACGGCCTCGGTGGGTTCTACTGGATCGCCGTGCCGGCCGGCTGGAAACCGCAGACCGGTGTGCTGGTGGTGCACGCCCACGGCGGCCCCGCGGATACGGGACCCGCCACGCTGGATCGCGGTGAAGAAGACCTCAAGCGCTGGGCCATCACCGTCAAGGCCGGCCACGCGTGGGCGGGGGCCACCTACCGGCGCGGCGGCTTCGGCGTGAGCATGGCCGCTGAAGACACCGAGCGCGTGCGGCGCATCTTCGTCAAGCATTTCGGCCCTCCTCGCCGCACCATCCTGCACGGTCAAAGCTACGGCGCATCGGTCGCGGCCAAAGGCGCCGAGATGTACGCCACGGTCGAGGGCCCCAATGGCCCGGTGAAGGGCCCTTACGACGGCATGCTGCTCACCAGCGGCGTGCTGGGCGGCGGCACACGGGCGTACGATTTCCGGATCGACTTGCGCGTGGTGTACCAGTACGTCTGCAAAAACCACCCCAAGCCGGACGAGCCGCAGTACCCGCTCTGGCAAGGCCTGCCGATGAACGCCAGTCTGACGCGGGCCCAACTGGCCGCCCGTGTGGACGAGTGCACCGGCGTGCGCAAACCCGCCGCCCAGCGCAGCGAACAGCAGAAGGCCAACCTGGCCACGATCGTGAACGTCATCCAGATTCCCGAGCGCTCGCTGATCGGCCACCTCAACTGGGCGACCTGGCTGTTTCGCGACCTGACGCAGCTCCGCCTGGGCAACCGCAACCCGTTCAACAACGCCAACGTCCGGTACCAGGGATCCAGCGATGACGCGGCCTTGAACGCCGGCGTGTTGCGCTACACGGCCGACCCCGTCGCTGTGGCGGAACTGGCCAAGGACAGCGACCCCGAAGGCCGCATCAACATGCCCGTGCTTTCGCTGCACGCCATCAACGATCCCACCGCCTTCGTCGAACTCGAGTCGGCGTACCGCGAGACCGTCGAGCGCGCGGGCAATGGCGCCTTGCTGGTGCAGACCTTCAGCGATGAGTCCGAGCACAGCTTCCTGAGCGAGCCGCAGTACCCGGCGCTGTTCACCGCTTTGCTGCAATGGATCGACAAGGGAGACAAGCCGACGCCCCAAAGCGTGGCCAGCCTGTGCAAAGGCTACGAGGCGGCCTATGGCAACACCTGCCGCCTGCTGCCCGACTACCGCAGCGCACCGTTGGCCAGCCGCGTCGCGCCCCGCTGACCGACGCCCATGAAAAAAAGCCGCCAGCCCGCGAGGGCTGGCGGCTTTTTTGCAGACAGAGGCGGTTTACTTGCGCTGCGGCGGCACGTCCGTGCACGAACCGTGCGCAATCTCGGCCGCCATGCCGATGCTCTCGCCCAGCGTCGGGTGCGGGTGAATCGTCTTGCCGATGTCCACCGCATCAGCGCCCATCTCGATGGCCAGCGCGATCTCACCAATCATGTCGCCCGCGTGCGTGCCGACCATGCCACCGCCCAGGATCTTGCCGTGGCCGTGGGCCTCGGGTGAATCGTCAAACAGCAGCTTGGTGACGCCCTCGTCGCGGCCGTTCGCAATGGCGCGGCCCGATGCCGTCCAGGGGAACAAGCCCTTCTTCACCTTGATGCCCTGCGCCTTGGCCTGGTCTTCAGTGAGACCCACCCAGGCCACTTCGGGGTCGGTGTAAGCCACGCTCGGAATCACGCGGGCATTGAACGCGGCCGCGGCCAGCTCCTTGTTGCCCTGCAGCTCGCCGGCGATCACCTCCGCCGCCACATGCGCCTCGTGCACCGCCTTGTGCGCCAGCATGGGCTGGCCCACGATGTCGCCGATGGCAAAGATGTGCGGCACGTTGGTGCGCATCTGGATGTCGACGTTGATGAAGCCGCGCTCGCTTACCGCCACACCCGCTTTCTCCGCGCCGATCTTCTTGCCGTTGGGCGTGCGGCCCACGGCCTGCAGCACCAGGTCATAGACCTGCGGTGCCGGCGCCGTCCCGCCTTCTTCGGCAGGCGCAAACGTCACTTCGATGCCCGCCGGCGTGGCCTTCGCTCCCACCGTCTTGGTCTTCAACATGATGTTGTCAAAGCGCTTGGCGTTCATCTTCTGCCAGATCTTCACCAGGTCACGGTCGGCACCCTGCATGAGCCCGTCCATCATTTCCACCACATCCAGGCGAGCGCCCAGCGTGCTGTAGACCGTGCCCATCTCCAGGCCAATGATGCCGCCGCCCAGGATGAGCATGCGCTTGGGCACTTCCTTGAGCGCCAGCGCGCCCGTGCTGTCCACGACGCGTGGATCGTCGGGCATGAACGGCAGGCGAACCGCCTGACTGCCGGCCGCGATGATGGCCTTCTTGAAGGCGACCACCTGCTTCTTGCCCGTCTTCTCCTGGCCGGTGGCGCCCGTGGTCTCTTCCACCTCAAGGTGGTTGGCGCCCACGAAGCTGCCGACACCGCGCACGGTGGTCACCTTGCGCATCTTGGCCATGGCCGCCAGGCCGCCGGTGAGCTTGCCGATCACCTTTTCCTTGTGGCCGCGCAGCTTGTCGATGTCGAGCTTGGGCGCGCCGAAGTCCACCCCGAGGTCGGCCATGTGGCTGACCTCGTCCATGACGGCGGCCACGTGCAGCAGCGCCTTGGACGGGATGCAACCCACGTTCAGACACACGCCGCCAAGGGTGGCGTAGCGCTCGACCAGCACGACCTTCAGCCCCAGGTCGGCCGCGCGGAAGGCCGCGCTGTAGCCACCAGGGCCACCACCGAGCACGAGCACGTCGCACTCGAGGTCGGCGCTGCCGCCGAAGCTGGCGGCTGTGGGGGCGGGCGCGGCAGCGGCAGGCGCCACAGGTGCGGCGGCCGCAGCCGCAGGCGCTGCGGTAGGCGCTGGCGCTGCGGCTGCCGCATCGGCAGACTCCAGCGTCAGCACCACACTGCCCTGCTTGACCTTGTCGCCCAGCTGGACCTTGAGCGCCTTGACCACGCCCGCCGCGGAGGACGGGATTTCCATCGAGGCCTTGTCGGACTCGACCGTGATCAGGCTTTGTTCTGCCTTGACGGTATCGCCGGGCTTGACCAGCAATTCAATCACCGAGACTTCGTCGAAGTCGCCAATGTCAGGAACCTGGATGTCGATCAGTGCCATCGTCGTTCCTTAGAGCAGCACGCGACGGAAGTCGCTGAGGATCTGGCCGAGGTACACGTTGAACCGCGCGGCGGCAGCGCCGTCGATCACGCGGTGGTCCCAGGTCAGCGACAACGGCAGCATCAGGCGCGGCTGGAACGCCTTGCCATCCCACACCGGCTCCATGGTGCTCTTGCACACACCCAGAATCGCCACCTCAGGCGCATTGATGATGGGCGTGAAGTAACGCCCACCAATGCCACCCAGGCTGGAGATGGTGAACGTTGCACCGCTCATTTCGGCCGGACTGAGCTTGCCCTCTCGCGCCTTCTTGGCGAGCTCACCCATTTCCTGGCTGATCTGCAGAACGCCCTTTTTGTCAGCGTCCTTGATGACCGGAACCATCAAACCGTTGGGCGTGTCCGCCGCAAAGCCGATGTGCCAGAACTGCTTGTAGATCAGTGCATCGCCGTCGATGGAGCTGTTGAACTCGGGGAATTTCTTGAGCGCGGCCACGCAGGCCTTGATCAGGAAAGCCAGCATCGTCACCTTGACGCCGCTCTTCTCGTTTTCCTTGTTGGTGGAGACGCGGAAGGCTTCGAGGTCGGTGATGTCGGCGTCGTCGTGGTTGGTGACCGCCGGAATCATCACGGCATTGCGCAGCAGGTTGGCGCCGCTGATCTTCTTGATGCGGCTCATCTCCTTGCGCTCGATCGGGCCGAACTTGGCGAAGTCCACCTTCGGCCACGGGATCAGGCCAAGGCCAGCACCGTCGCCGCCGCCACCGGCTGGCGCCTTGGCCACCTGCGCCTTGGTCTGCGTCGCGCCGGCCATCACGGCTTTGGTGAAACCCTGCACGTCGTCCAGCAGGATGCGCCCCTTGGGCCCGCTGCCCTTGACCTCGTCCAGCGGCACACCGAGTTCGCGGGCGAACTTGCGCACCGAGGGAGATGCATGCGGCAGGCCCACGGCGGAGGTGCCCGTGGGGTTGTGGGCAGCTGGTGCAGTTGCCGGTGCCGCAGGCACTGGCGCCGCGGCGGCCTGCGGCGCAGCGGCAGCCGCCACTGGCGCAGGAGAAGACGCAGGGGGCGCTGCCGCAGGAGCGGCCGACGCCACACCTTCCAGAATCGCCAGCAGGTCCCCGATGTTCACGGTGTCGCCCACCTTGACCTTGAGCTCCTTGAGCACACCAGCCGCCGCCGACGGGATCTCCATCGAAGCCTTGTCCGACTCGACCGTGATCAGGCTTTGCTCCACCGCGATCTTGTCGCCGGGCTTGACCAGAACCTCGATCACGGCGACGTCCTTGAAGTCACCGATATCGGGCACACGCACTTCCACAGGGCCCGCGGCAGCAGCGGGCGCTGCAGCCGGTGCGGCAACCGGGGCTGCTTGGGCCGGGGCTGCGGCGGCGGGCGCCGGTGCCGCCGCAGCGGGAGCGGCAGCAGCGTCACCCGCTGCCTCCAGCACCAGCACCACAGAGCCTTCCTTTACCTTGTCGCCCAAAGAAACCTTGAGTTCCTTGATCACACCTGCGGTGCTCGAAGGAATCTCCATCGAGGCCTTGTCGGACTCGACCGTGATCAGCGACTGCTCCGCCTTGACGGTGTCACCCACCTTCACCAGCAGCTCAATGACCGCCACCTCATCAAAGTCGCCGATGTCCGGGACCTTCACTTCAACCATTGCCATGTTGTTGTCTCCGGATTACGCGTACAGCGGGTTCACTTTGTCGGCGTTGATGCCGTACTTCTTGATCGCCTCGGCCACCTTGGCCGTCGGCAACTTGCCCTCTTCGCTCAGCGCCTTGAGTGCGGCCACCACGATGTAGTGGCGGTTGATTTCGAAGTGCTCGCGCAGCTTGCTGCGGAAATCGCTGCGGCCAAAGCCGTCGGTGCCCAGCACCTTGTAGGTGCGGTCTTTTGGAATGAACGGACGGATTTGCTCCGCGTAATTCTTCATGTAGTCGGTGGAGGCGATCACGGGGCCGGTGGTGGCGCTGAGTTGCTGCGACACGAACGGCACACGGGGCGTCTCGGTCGGGTGCAACAGGTTCCAGCGCTCCGCGTCCTGGCCATCGCGGGTCAGCTCGTTGAAGCTTGGGCAGCTCCACACGCCGGCGCTCACGCCCCAGTCTTTCTCCAGCAGCTCCTGCGCCGCGATGCTTTCGCGCAGGATGGTGCCGCTGCCCAGCAGTTGCACTGTCGGTGCCGTTTTCTTCAGCGCCGGAGCCTGCTTGCAGTAGTACATGCCCTTGATGATCTGCTCTTCGGTGCCGGGTTGCAGGCCAGGCATGGCGTAGTTTTCGTTCAGCAGCGTGAGGTAATAAAAGACGTTGTCCTGCTTCTCGACCATGCGTTTCAAGCCGTGGTGCAGGATCACCGCCACCTCGTGCGCGAAGGTCGGGTCGTAGCTGATGCAGTTCGGAATCGTGCCGGCCAGGATGTGGCTGTGGCCGTCTTCGTGCTGCAGGCCTTCCCCGTTGAGCGTGGTGCGCCCCGAGGTGCCGCCGAGCAGGAAGCCGCGCGCCTGCATGTCGCCCGCCGCCCAAGCCAGATCGCCAATGCGCTGGAAGCCGAACATCGAGTAGTACACATAGAACGGCACCATGATGCGGTTGCTGGTGCTGTAGCTGGTGGCCGCCGCGATCCAGCTGCTCATGCCACCGGCCTCGTTGATGCCTTCCTGCAGGATCTGACCCGCCTTGTCTTCCTTGTAGTACATCACCTGGTCTTTATCGACCGGGGTGTACTGCTGACCTGCCGGGTTGTAGATGCCGATCTGGCGGAACAGGCCTTCCATGCCGAACGTGCGGGCTTCGTCCACCAGGATCGGCACGATGCGCGGGCCCAAAGCCTGGTCGCGCAGCAGCTGCGTCAGGAAGCGCACATAAGCCTGCGTGGTCGAAATCTCGCGGCCTTCGGCCGTGGGCTCGAGCACCGCCTTGAACGTTTCAAGCGAAGGCACGGTGAAACTTTCGTCGGCCTTCACACGGCGCTTGGGCAGGTAGCCGCCGAGGGCTTGGCGGCGCTCGTGCAGGTACTTCATTTCCGGCGTGTCGTCTGCCGGCTTGTAGAACGGGATCTTGGAGAGTTCGCTGTCCGGAATGGGCAGGTTGAAGCGATCACGGAAGATTTTGATGTCTTCGTCGGTCAGCTTCTTGGTCTGGTGGACCGTGTTCTTGCCTTCGCCCGACTTGCCCATGCCAAAACCCTTGACGGTCTTGATCAGCAGCACAGTGGGCTGGCCCTTGTGGTTCACCGCCTTGTGGTACGCCGCGTAGACCTTCTGCGGGTCATGGCCGCCACGCTTGAGGTTCCAGATGTCGTTGTCGCTCAGGTGAGCGACCATCTCAAGCGTCTTCGGGTCGCGTCCAAAGAAATGCTTGCGCACGTAGGCACCGTCATTGGCCTTGAAAGCCTGGTAGTCGCCATCCACCGTGTCCATCATGATCTTGCGCAGCGCACCGTCCTTGTCGCGCGCGAGCAGGTTGTCCCACTCGCTGCCCCACAGCAGCTTGATCACGTTCCAGCCCGAACCACGGAACTCACCTTCGAGCTCCTGAATGATCTTGCCGTTGCCGCGCACCGGACCGTCCAGGCGCTGCAGGTTGCAGTTCACCACGAAGATGAGGTTGTCGAGGTTCTCGCGTGCGGCCAGGCTGATGGCGCCCAGCGACTCCACCTCGTCCATTTCACCGTCGCCACAGAACACCCAGACCTTGCGGTTCTCGGTGTTGGCAATGCCGCGGGCGTGCAGGTACTTCAGGAAGCGCGCCTGGTAGATCGCCATCAGCGGGCCCAGGCCCATCGACACCGTAGGGAACTGCCAGAACTCGGGCATCAGCTTCGGGTGCGGGTAGCTGGAGAGACCCTTGCCGTTGACTTCCTGACGGAAGTTGAGCAGCTGCTCCTCGGTCAGGCGGCCCTCGAGGTACGCGCGGGCGTAGACGCCGGGCGACACGTGGCCCTGGATGTACAGGCAGTCGCCACCGTGGTTTTCGCTCTCGGCGTGCCAGAAATGGTTGAAACCCGCGCCAAACATGTGGGCGAGCGACGCAAAAGAACCGATGTGCCCACCGAGGTCTCCGCCGTCTTCGGGGTTGTGTCGGTTGGCCTTGACCACCATCGCCATGGCGTTCCAACGCATGTAGGCGCGCAGACGCTCTTCAATTTCGATGTTGCCGGGGCAGCGCTCTTCCTGGTCCGGCTCGATCGTGTTGACGTAACCGGTGGTGGCCGAGAACGGCAGATCAATGCTGTGCTGGCGGGCCTCTTCAAGCAGCTGCTCGAGCAGGAAATGCGCCCGCTCGGGCCCCTCGCGCTCGATCACGGCGGCCAGCGCCTCCATCCACTCACGGGTCTCGTTGGAATCTGCGTCCGTCTTGCCACGGCCGTTGAGAGCGTCATTCGCTGACATGTTGTCTCCTGTTGGTTTGAATTGAGCTTACGGACCTCTATCCGCACTGTCACTGATTTTTCCACAAAAGCTTTTCATTTTCAACATATGCTTTTGTTTTTTGCATAATGAAATATCAAGGTTTCGAGCGATGGCCACATCGGTGCATCCCACCGCAGCGCGCGAGGCAACCGCCCCCGCTAACCACAGGCTCACGTAGACTCACGGGTCCATGATTTCGCTGCCCTCCACGCCCCCCCAGAACAGCCCGACCGTACCGGTCGCCTGGTGGAAGCGATGGTGGCGGCGCCTGCCGCCATCGAGGCAGGACCGCTTTGCCACGCTCGGCCCCTTGCTGGCGGTGCTGCTGTTTCTGTCGGCCATTGCCGTCGCCATCACCTACCTCCGTTACGAGGAACTCGAGCGCGAACAGGAAGCCGTCACGCGCGACGTCGAGTACGCGCAGCAACGCTTGCGACTGCGACTGCTGGAACGCCAGGAGCAGCTCATGCGTCTGGCGCGCGAAGTGGGCAACAAGGAAATTGAGAACGACGAATTCGAATTCCAGGTCGAGTCGCTGGTGAGCCAGTTTCCCGAGCTGCTGGCCATCAGCTGGGTGGACGGACGCCGCAATGTGCTGGCCAGCTACGCCTCGCCAAGCGCCCCCTCCGCCCTGGTGCGCCCGGTGGGCAGCGTGCTCTCTCCCGGCGAAACCGATGGCACCTTCGACCTCGCTCGCGATCTGCGCCAGCCGATCTATTCGCGCCCCCTGGGTGAAGACGCCCGCAACGCCACGTTGATGCTGCATGTGCCACTGAGCGAGCAAGGCCGCTTTGCGGGCACGATCATGGGCGAGTACTCCGTCGACGGGCTCATGCGGTTCGGCATTCCACCCGAGATCATGGCCCGCTACGCCGTCGCCCTGGTGGACGACCGCAACCGTGTGCTCGCCGGCAGCTTGCAAACCCCCACCACCGTGCTGCGCCTGCTGCCGTGGTCCAACCCGCCGCTCGAACACGAAGTGCCCGTGTCGCCAGTGGGCAATGGACTGATCTTGAAGGCGCAGGGCTACCGCACGTCTCAAGACATCGTGGGCAGCGGATTCTTCTGGGTGATTGGCGCACTCTCGGCGCTCACGGTGTGGATGCTGCTGGGCACCTGGCGCCACACGCGCAGGCGTGTGCAGGCACAGCAAGCGCTCGTGGCCGAGACCAACTTCCGTCGTGCGATGGAGAACTCCATGCTCACGGGCATGCGCGCCCTGGACATGCAGGGCCGCATCACCTACGTCAACCCAGCTTTTTGCTCGATGACGGGGTGGACGGAAGGCGAACTGGTGGGGCGCACGGCCCCGTTTCCCTACTGGCCCGAAGAAGAGCACGAGCAGCTCGCAGCGCGCCTGGAAGACGAGCTGCGCGGACGCTCGACGCCGGGCGGATTCGAAGTGCATGTCAAACGACGAGACGGCAGCATCTTCGATGCGCGCATGTACGTCTCGCCGCTGATTGATCCCAAGGGGCATCAGACTGGGTGGATGACCTCCATGACGGACATCACCGAGCCCAAGCGCATCCGCGAGGAACTCTCGGCCTCGTACGAACGCTTCACCACCGTGCTGGAATCGCTGGATTCGGCCGTGTCCGTCGCACCCTTGGGCAGCGACGAAATGCTCTTCGCCAACAAGATGTACCGCTTGTGGTTCGGCACGCGCGGCCAGGGGCACCGCCATCTGGTGGACCTCGCGGGAAACCAGCCCTCCCCCAGCCCCGACGACGGCGATGCGGTCGATGCATTCGCCGGCATGCCCACCGAGACACTCACCGACGCCGGCGCGGAAAACGCCGAGGTGTTTGTCGAGGAACTCGACCGTTGGCTGGAAGTGCGAACCCGTTACCTCACCTGGGTCGACGGCCGTCTGGCGCAGATGGTCATCGCCAGTGACATCACACCGCGGCGCTATGCAGAGGAACAGGCCTCGCGCCAGGCCGAACGCGCACAGACAGCCAGCCGGCTGATCACGATGGGTGAAATGGCATCCAGCGTGGCCCACGAACTCAACCAGCCGTTGACCGCCATCACCAACTATTGCAACGGCATGATCTCGCGTGTGAACGAGCAGCGCATCAGCACCGATGAGCTGCTGGGCGCACTGGAGAAAACCTCGCGGCAGGCTCAGCGCGCGGGCCAGATCATTCAGCGCATCCGTGCGTTTGTGAAACGCAGCGAACCCAATCCCACGGTTTCCGATGTGGCGCAAATGGTGAGCAATGCCATTGAACTGGCGGACATCGAACTGCGCCGCCACCAGGTTCGGCTCTCGCCTTATGTGGCAGCGCGCTTGCCGCAGCTCATGGTGGATCCGATCCTGATCGAGCAGGTGCTGATCAACCTGCTCAAGAACGCTGGCGAGGCCATCGCACAGGCTGCGCGCGCGCCAGGCGAGCGGTATGTAGAGCTTCGCGTCGGCCCTCGCCACCAGGACGGTGTCGACGTGGTGGAGTTCTCGGTGCGAGATTCCGGCAACGGTGTTCCCGATGAAATGATCGAGCGCATCTATGAAGCCTTCTACAGCACCAAGAGCGAAGGCATGGGCATTGGCCTGAAGCTTTGCCGCAGCATCGTCGAGTCGCACCATGGCCGGATGCAAGTTCAGAACATCTACAATGGCGCGGAGGTGGTGGGCTGCTGCTTCAGCTTCTGGATCCCCGTGATCTCGCGGCTGCAGAACCACAGCGCCGCGGCTGGGCCCGCCACAGAGCCGCTGACGGACACTGAAAGAGCGAGATGAGTTTGATCCCCAAAAAAGGCAGCGTCTACGTGGTCGACGACGACGAGGCGGTTCGCGACTCACTGCAATGGCTGCTCGAAGGCAAGGATTTCCGCGTCCGTTGCTTCGAATCGGCAGAAGCGTTTCTGAGCCGCTATGACGCGCGCGAAGTGGCCTGTCTCATCGCCGATATCCGCATGGGCGGCATGACGGGCATGGAGCTTCAGGACCGCCTGATTGAACGGCAATCGCCTCTGCCCATCGTTTTCATCACGGGTCATGGCGACGTGCCCATGGCGGTGGAGTCAATGAAGAAGGGCGCACTGGATTTCATCCAGAAGCCCTTCAAGGAAGACCAGTTGGTGGCGCTGGTGGAGCGCATGCTGGAGCACGCGCGTGAAGCGTTTGCCACGCATCAACAGGCCATCAGCCGAGATGCCCTTCTCTCCAAACTCACCAGCCGGGAAGCCCAGGTGCTCGAACGCATCGTCGCTGGCCGTCTCAACAAACAGATCGCCGACGACCTGGGCATTAGCATCAAGACCGTCGAGGCCCACCGCGCGAACATCATGGAAAAGCTGGGTGCCAACACCGTGGCAGATCTCCTCAAGATCGCGTTGGGGCAAACGCCAGCCAAGGCCTGAACGGCACGCACCCGGACCACCGCATCCCCTGACGCCCGCCGCAACCTCGGCGGGCGTTTGCATTTCAACCGCACACCCATACGCAACATGACCGCCCAACTCATCGACGGCAATGCCCTCTCCCGCCAACTGCGTGCCGACGTCAGCGCACGCGTGACCGCGCTGAAAGCCAAGGGGATCACACCCGGCCTGGCGGTGATCCTGGTGGGTGACAACCCCGCGTCGCAGGTGTACGTGCGAAACAAGGTGAAGGCTTGCGAAGACACCGGCATGCACTCATTGCTTGAGCGCTGGCCCGCCAGCCTGAGCGAAGCCGAACTGCTGGCGCGGGTGGCAGCCCTCAACAGCGATGCCTCCATTCACGGCATCCTGGTGCAGTTGCCCTTGCCCGCTCACATCAACGCGCAGAAGGTGATCGAAGCGATCGCGCCGTCGAAAGACGTGGATGGCTTCCACATGGCCAGCGCGGGCGCCCTGATGACCGGCATGCCCGGCTTCTGGCCTTGCACACCCTATGGATGCATGAAGATGCTGGAGAGCATTGGCTACGACCTCAAGGGCAAGCACGCTGTGGTGATCGGGCGCAGCAACATTGTGGGCAAACCCATGGCGCTGATGCTGCTGCAACAGAACGCCACAGTCACCATCTGCCACAGCGCAACGCAAGACCTCAAGGCCCTGACGCTCCAGGCAGACGTGATCGTCGCCGCAGTGGGCAAGCGCAACGTGGTCACGGCCGACATGGTGAAGCCGGGAGCCGTCGTCCTCGATGTGGGCATGAACCGCAACGAAGAAGGCAAGCTGTGCGGTGATGTGGACTTCGACGGTGTGAAAGCGGTGGCGAGCTGGATCACCCCGGTGCCGGGCGGTGTGGGTCCGATGACCATCACGATGCTGATGGTCAACACGCTGGAGTCGGCCGAGAGCCAACTCAGCTGAGGCGTTCAGGCGGGTGTCGACGCGGCTGCGCGGCTGAGCCGCCAGAGCACCACACCAGCGCACAGCCACTGGCCGAACACCATCGCTGTGCCCATACCGTGCCACAGGCGCAAGCTGCCGCCGCTGGCGCGCGCGCTCACGATGTGCGGCGCAACACCAAACTCCTGCATGAGCGCCAGCAACATGGCAAAGAGCACGATGCCCAGCGTGGTCAGGGTCGGGCCGTCGGGACGACCACCTTGCTCATTGCCGCGACGCAAAACCATCAGCAGCAAGACGCCGAGCACGAGACCTGCATAGCACTGCAAAGAGAACAGCTTCGCCGCCACGGGACCTGCAACAGCCGGGCTGCCCAGCTGCGCAAACAGGACAGGCACCGCCAGAAAACTCAAACCGGTGATGCCGCCCCACCACAGCGCGGCGACCAGGATACCCAGCCTGTGCGAGCGCATCGGCGTCACGCGTAGCGCACGGCCACAATTTCGAAGCGCTTGATACCGCCCGGCGCCTGCACTTCTGCGACATCGCCCTCTTCCTTGCCAATCAGCGCACGTGCAATGGGGCTGCTGATGTTGACCAAGCCCAGCTTCAGATCGGCCTCATCCTCGCCAACGATCTGGTAGGTGACGGCGGCACCACTGTCCTCGTCTTCCAGTTCGACTGTTGCGCCGAACACCACCTTCCCGCCGGCATCAACAGAGGTTGGGTCAATGATCTGGGCGGCTGAAAGCTTGCCCTCGATCTCAGCGATGCGACCTTCGATGAAACCCTGGCGGTCCTTCGCCGCGTCGTACTCCGCGTTCTCGCTCAGGTCACCCTGGGCACGAGCCTCGGCGATGGCGTTGATCACCCATGGGCGGTCCACCGTCTTGAGACGATGAAGCTCCTCCTTGAGCTTTTCGGCGCCGCGTTTGGTGATGGGGAGAGTGGCCATGTGAATGCTCCTGAGCCCGCGCGGACGACGTGCGTCCCGCGTCAATAAAAAAGGAAACCGCCGAGCGTTGCCGGTCGGCGGTGTACTGCGAACATTATGCCCCGACCCGGCCAGATGGCTCAAGCCGGGCAGCGCGCTCAGGTGATCACAGCTGCGCGTGCATCTCTTGCACCGAGATCACGCCCAGGCTGTCCAGATACTTCATCCCCTCGACCGCAGCCTCAGCACCCGCAATGGTCGTGAACGTGGTGACCCGGGCCAGCAAGGCCGAGGTGCGGATCGCACGCGAATCGGCGATGGCATTGCGGCGCTCTTCCACCGTGTTGATCACCAGCACGATGTCGCCGTTCTTGATCGCATCGACGATGTGCGGACGACCTTCCGTGACCTTGTTCACCGTTTGCACGGCAACGCCCGCTGCGCTGATGGCCGCTGCGGTGCCCCGCGTCGCCACCAGCTCAAAGCCCATGTCGACAAGCTGGCGTGCGACATCCACAGCACGGGGTTTGTCGCCATTCTTCACCGTCAGGAACACCTTGCCCGAAGTAGGCAAGCGGGTCCCAGCGCCGATCTGGCTCTTGACAAAGGCTTCGCCAAACGTCTTGCCCACACCCATCACTTCACCCGTGGACTTCATCTCCGGGCCCAGGATGGTGTCGACACCGGGGAACTTCACGAAGGGAAACACCGCTTCCTTGACACTGAAGTAAGGCGGAGTCACTTCGGCGCCAATGCCTTGCGCGTCGAGAGACTGCCCGGCCATGCAGCGGGCCGCCACTTTGGCCAGCTGAATGCCGGTGGCTTTGGAGACGAAGGGCACCGTGCGCGAGGCGCGCGGGTTCACCTCCAGCACGAAGATCACATCCCGCTTGACGCCGTTCTCCTCCACCTCCTGGATGGCGAACTGGACGTTCATCAAGCCCACCACGTTCAAGCCCTCGGCCATGGCGGCGGTCTGGCGCTTGAGCTCGTCCACCGTGGCCTTGCTCAGGTAGTAAGGGGGCAGCGAGCAGGCGGAGTCGCCGCTGTGCACGCCCGCCTGTTCGATGTGCTCCATCACACCGCCGATGAACACACGACCGGTGTGGTCGCGCACCGCGTCCACGTCGCATTCGATCGCGTCATTGAGGAATCGATCAAGCAACACGGGCGAGTCGTTGCTCACCTTCACCGCCTCGCGCATGTACCGCTCGAGGTCACGCTGCTCGTGCACGATTTCCATGGCACGACCACCCAGCACATAGCTCGGGCGCACGACCAGCGGGTAGCCCAATGCCGCCGCCTTTTCCAGTGCCTCTGGCTCTGCACGTGCCGTGGCGTTGGGCGGCTG
The DNA here is from genome assembly GCF_019264445.1 of Hydrogenophaga sp. Taxonomy (GTDB): domain Bacteria; phylum Pseudomonadota; class Gammaproteobacteria; order Burkholderiales; family Burkholderiaceae_C; genus Hydrogenophaga. The sequence goes on along the minus strand of NZ_JAHVAB010000058.1, from coordinate 99,599 downwards.
ACGCAGTCCCAGCGTGTGCAGCAGCTTCTGGAAACGCTCGCGGTCTTCAGCGGCGTCGATCATGTCGGGGCTGGTGCCAATGATGGGCACACCCGCGGCCTCGAGCCCCAGTGCGAGCTTCAGCGGCGTCTGACCGCCGTACTGCACGATCACGCCCACGGGCTTTTCCTTGTCCACGATTTCCAGCACGTCTTCGAGGGTGAGGGGCTCGAAGTACAGGCGGTCGCTGGTGTCGTAGTCGGTCGACACGGTTTCGGGGTTGCAGTTGACCATGATGGTCTCGTAACCGTCCTCGCGCATGGCGAGTGCCGCGTGCACGCAGCAGTAGTCGAACTCGATGCCCTGCCCGATACGGTTGGGACCACCGCCCAGCACCATGATCTTTTTCTTGTTCGTCGGCTCAGCTTCGCACTCGCCGTCACCGTGGCCTTCGTAGGTGGAGTACAGATAGGCCGTGTCGGTCGCAAACTCCGCAGCGCAGGTGTCTACACGCTTGTAGACCGGGCGGATGTTCTCGGCAATGCGGCGCTCGCGCACAGCCTGGTCGTTCGTCTTGAGCAGTTTGGCCAGACGGCGATCCGAGAAGCCCTTCTTCTTCAGGCCACGCAGGGTGTCGGCATCGATCGCGGCCAGACTCGTTTTCTCCAGCGCAAGCTCAATCTTCACGATCTCCTCGATCTGCACCAGGAACCAGGGATCGATCTTGGTGAACTGGTGCACCTCTTCGAGCGTCCAGCCTGCAGCAAACGCGTCACCCACGTACCAGATGCGGTCGGGGCCGGGCTCGCCCAGCTCACGCTCCAGCGTCTCGCGGTCCTGGGTTTTTTCGTTCATGCCGTCCACGCCCACCTCCAGGCCGCGCAGGGCTTTCTGGAACGATTCCTGGAACGTGCGGCCCATGGCCATGACCTCGCCCACGCTCTTCATCTGCGTGGTCAGGCGGCTGTCGGCGGTGGGGAACTTCTCGAATGCAAAACGCGGAATCTTGGTGACGACGTAGTCAATCGAGGGCTCGAAAGACGCGGGGGTGGCGCCACCCGTGATCTCGTTGCGCAATTCGTCGAGCGTGTAGCCCACGGCCAGCTTGGCTGCGACCTTTGCGATGGGGAAACCTGTGGCCTTGGAGGCCAGCGCGGATGAACGCGACACACGCGGGTTCATCTCGATGACGACCATGCGGCCGTCCTTGGGGTTGATCGAGAACTGCACGTTGGAGCCGCCGGTGTCGACACCGATCTCGCGCAGTACCGCCAGGCTGGCGTTGCGCAGGATCTGGTATTCCTTGTCGGTCAGCGTCTGCGCGGGTGCCACGGTGATCGAGTCGCCGGTGTGCACGCCCATGGGATCCAGGTTTTCGATCGAGCAGACGATGATGCAGTTGTCCGCCTTGTCGCGGACCACTTCCATTTCGTACTCTTTCCAGCCGAGCAGCGACTCTTCAATCAGCAGCTCGTTGGTGGGCGAGGCTTCCAGGCCGCGCTTGCAGATGGTCTCGAACTCTTCGGGGTTGTAGGCAATGCCTCCACCGGTACCGCCCAGCGTGAAGCTGGGTCGGATCACCACCGGGAAGCCCACCGTTTTCTGCACTGCCCAAGCCTCTTCCATGCTGTGCGCAATGCCCGAGCGCGCGGACCCCAGACCGATTTTGGTCATGGCGTCCTTGAACTTCAGCCGGTCCTCGGCTTTGTCGATGGCTTCAGGCGTGGCACCAATCAGCTCCACGTCGTACTTGGCAAGCACGCCATTGCGCCAGAGGTCAAGCGCGCAATTGAGCGCCGTCTGCCCGCCCATGGTGGGGAGGATGGCAAATCCACCCTGGGCCAGCGGACGCTCCTTGGCGATGATCTTCTCGACCGTCTGCCAGGTGATGGGCTCGATGTAGGTGACGTCGGCCGTGGCCGGGTCGGTCATGATCGTGGCGGGGTTGCTGTTGATCAGCACCACCTTGTAACCCTCTTCGCGCAAGGCCTTGCAGGCCTGCACGCCGGAGTAGTCGAACTCACAGGCCTGGCCGATGATGATCGGGCCAGCGCCAATGATGAGGACGGTTTGTATGTCGGTTCTTTTGGGCATGGTTCGCTGGGTGGATGCGCCGGCTCAGGCGGTGGCGGGCACGCGGGCCTGCATCAAGTCGATGAAACGGTCGAACAGATAACCGATGTCGTGCGGACCGGGCGACGCTTCCGGATGACCCTGGAAGCAGAAGGCCGGCTTGTCGGTGCGCGCAAGGCCTTGCAGCGTGCCATCGAACAGACTTATGTGCGTGGCACGCAACGTGGCGGGCAGCGACTTTTCGTCGACTGCGAAGCCATGGTTCTGGCTGGTGATACTGACGCGGCCGTCGTCCAGGTCCTTCACGGGGTGGTTGGCACCATGGTGCCCAAACTTCATCTTGAAGGTCTTGGCACCACTGGCCAGCGCCAGGATCTGGTGCCCGAGGCAAATGCCGAATGTGGGCACGCCGGCCTCGATGATTTCGCGCGTGGCGGCAATCGCGTAGTCGCAAGGCTCCGGATCACCTGGGCCGTTGGAGAGAAACACGCCGTTGGGCTTGAGCTTGAACACGTCGGAAGCCGGCGTCTGCGCTGGCACCACCGTGATCTTGCAGCCGCGCTGCGCGAGCATGCGAAGGATGTTGTGCTTCACGCCGAAGTCGTAGGCCACCACGTGAAAGCGCGGCGCAATCTGTTCGCCGTAGCCGAAGCCAAGTTGCCACTCGGTTTGCGTCCACGGATACGGCGCAGGCGCGGACACGACCTTGGCGAGATCGGCCCCTGCCATGTTTGGCGCAGCCTTGGCTGAAGCCACTGCCGCAGCGCGATGCGCTTCGGTGATCGCCTCACCAGCCGCAAGAGCGACGATGCAACCGTTCTGTGCCCCGTGGGTGCGCAGGCGTCGCGTGAGCGCGCGGGTGTCGAGATCGGCAATGGCCACCGTTCCTTCGCGCTGCAAGTATTGCGACAGCGTTTCGTTGCTGCGGAAGTTGGAAGCCAGCAGGGGCAGGTCTTTGATGATCAATCCAGCGGCGTGGACGCGGCTGGCTTCCACGTCTTCGGCATTGGTGCCGGTGTTGCCAATATGCGGATACGTCAGGGTGACGATCTGCTGGCAGTAGCTGGGATCGGTGAGGATTTCCTGATAACCGGTCAGCGATGTGTTGAACACCACCTCCCCTGTGGTTTGGCCGGTGGCGCCAATGGAAATGCCTGTAAAGACCGTGCCGTCGGCGAGCGCGAGAAGGGCTTTCGGGTGGACGGGAAGCACGGAATTCTCCAGAGTGGGGCTGCATCTTCCAGGCGCCGGCGGCAGGTGCCACGCAAGCCTTCCAGCCGTCTCCCAACGACCAAAAGTCGCTGACGAGCCGGTTGAAAACCTGGGGTGATGAGCCGGGGCGCGCTGGGTTTGCGCCGATTGCGGGTAAACCGCGGAATTATAGCCCGGCAAGCACGAGGTGCATCCCCATCAACCAACCGAAGAAGCGGCGCTTGCGTGCAAACAGATGGCCGCAGCGGCCCCGACATTGAGCGACTCTTCACCGCCCGGCTGGGCGATGCGGACGAAGGCACTGGCACGCTGCATCAAGAGGGCACTCACGCCCTGCCCTTCGTGCCCCATCACCCAGGCACAGGGCCATGGCAAGGGTGCTCGGTGCAGCCACTGCCCCTGGTGCGAGCTGGTCACAAGCAACGGAACGTTCAGTGGCAGCAGATCGTCGACCGCAAGTCCTTCGACGAGTTGCAAGCCAAAGTGCGCCCCCATGCCGGCGCGCATCACCTTGGGTGACCACAATGCCACGGTCCCTTTGAGGGCGAGCACCTGGTCAAAACCGAACGCCGATGCGCTGCGCAAAATGGAGCCCACGTTGCCCGCATCCTGCAGTCGATCAAGCACCACGGTGGCCACACCCGCCTGCACGGAAGCCAGATCGGACAAGTCCCACACAAAGCCCACACCTGAAGGCGATTCGAGGGCGCTGATGCCCGCCATCAATGCTTCGGAAACCAGCACCACGTGATCTGCCGCATCGCGCAGATCGTGTGGCGCTTGCGCCCAGAAATCTTCGGTAAACACAGCAGTGCCTGGCCTGAGCCCGCGCGCAAGCAAAGCGCGACAAAGATGATCGCCTTCCAGCCAGACCTGACCCAGCTTGCGATATGCGGTGTTGTCGTGCGCGAGCACCCGCAGCCGCTTGAGCAACGGGTTGTCTCGCGACGTGATGATTTGGGGGCTGGCAGTCATGGGAGCGATTCGTCGTTGCACAACGGAGCGCCCAACGCGCGCGCCACAGGCGCAAACGAACGGCGGTGTGCCGCGAGCGGGCCGTGCACCTGCAGGGCACGCATGTGTTGGGCCGTGCCGTAGCCCTTGTGCCGATCAAAGCCGTATTCAGGATGCTTCAGATGCAGCTCGCAAAGGAGGCGGTCGCGCGTGACCTTGGCCAGGATGGAGGCGGCGGAGATCGATGGCACGAGAGCATCTCCGCAGACGATGGCCTCGGCCAACACGTCCAAGGGTGGCAGGCGGTTGCCATCGACAAGCACTTTGCCCGGCTTCAAGCGAAGGCCCTGCACGGCGCGCTGCATCGCGAGCATGGTCGCCTGCAGGATGTTGAGCTGATCAATTTCCTCCACAGAGGCCTGCGCCACACTGCAGCACAAGGCCTTGGCGCGAATTTCGTCATACAGGCGCTCACGCCTCAGTGGCGTGAGCTGCTTGGAGTCAGCGAGGCCCCTGATGGGCGCTCGGTCATCCAGAATCACGGCCGCCGCCACCACAGGTCCCGCCAGCGGCCCGCGGCCCGCCTCGTCCACGCCCGCCATCAGTCCGGGCACATCCCAGACGAGCGTCGCCTGTTCAGCTTTCAAGAACTTGTTCGATCGCATCGGTGGCCAATTGAGCGGTGTCTTTGCGCAGCGCATCGTGCAGGGTACTGAACCTCTGTTGCAAGGCGCCGATTTTCGCAGGCGCGTCCAGCCATTCCAGCACCGCACGGGACAGCGCTTGCGGTGTCGCAGCATCCTGCAACAACTCGGGCACCACGAACTCATTGCACAGAATATTGGGCAGCCCCACCCAAGGCTGCAGTTGTTTGCGCCGCATGATCTGCCAGGAGAACCAGTTCATGTTGTACGCAATCACCATCGGTCTTTTGAACAACGCCGCCTCCAGCGTCGCCGTGCCACTGGCAATCAACGTAACGTCGCACGCCGCGAGCGCGGTATGAGACTGGCCTGGCGTCACGATCAGCGCTTCGCCCAGACCGGCGGCCAGCGCCTCTTCCTCGATACGGGCCTTCAATGCAGGAACAGCCGGCACCACAAAGCGAATGCCCGGACGCTCCCGTTGCAGAAGCCGGGCCGCCGAGAAGAAGCGCGCCGCAAGATACTGCACCTCGGAAGCCCGGCTGCCCGGAAGAATGGCGATCACGGTGTCGTCGTCCGCCAGCCCCAACCTGGCTCGCGCACCTGCACGGTCAGGCACGACCGGGATGACGTTGGCCAAGGGATGACCGACATAAGTCGCCGCAATGCCATGCTGGGCAAGCAACGCCGGTTCAAACGGGAAAATGCACAGCACATGATCGGCACTGTCGCGGATCTTCGCGGCACGCTCGGCGCGCCAGGCCCAGATGGAGGGGCAGACGAAGTGCACAGTCCGCACGCCGCTCGATCTCAGATGGGCCTCAAGATCCAGGTTGAAATCCGGCGCATCCACGCCGATGAAGACATCTGGGCGGTCGGTGCTCAGCAACCGGCGTTGAGTCTTGGCGCGAATGTCGACGATTTCTCGGTAGTGACGCAGCACCTCGACGTAGCCACGCACTGCGAGCTTCTCGCTCGGCCACCAAGCCTCAAAACCATGCGAGGCCATCTGTGGCCCACCAATGCCAAAGGAGTGAAGGTCGGGCCAGCGCTGCTTCACGCCGCCCAACAGCAAACCCGCCAGCAGATCGCCAGACGTCTCGCCCGCCACGAGGGCAAAACGTTTTGCCGGGGTCATGGAGCTCAGCGGACGATGCCGCGCTGGGGCGAGACCTGTCCAAGGAAGTCCAGCATCAGTGAGACATCGGGCGCAGCGTCGGGCGTCCGGTCGGTCAACGCGCGGATACGCAGCACCGCGTCGTCAAGCTTGAGGTCATCCCGGTACAGCGCCTTGTGCATCGCCTTGATGGCCGAGATGCGCTCAGATGAAAACCCACGGCGGCGAAGTCCTTCAAAGTTCATGGACCGCGCTTGCGCAGGCTGACCCTGACACATCACAAACGGAGGAAGATCGGCAAACAGCAACGAGCACATCGCGGTCATCGCGTGGGCTCCGATGCGCACAAACTGGTGTGCCACGGTAAAGCCGCCCAGGATCACCCAATCGTCCACCACCACATGACCGGCAAGTTGGCTGTTGTTGGCAAAAATGGTGTGGTTGCCAACGACACAGTCGTGGGCAAGGTGCACGTAAGCCATGATCCAGTTGTCGTTGCCAATGGAGGTGACGGCGCGGTCACCGGGTGACCCGATGTTGAAGGTGCAGAACTCCCGAATCGTGTTGCGGTCACCGATCACGAGCTCGCATGGCTCGCCCGCGTACTTCTTGTCCTGCGGAATCGCGCCGAGCGAGTTGAACTGAAAAATGCGGTTGTCGCGCCCGATCGTGGTGTGCCCCTCGATCACGCAGTGCGCGCCCACCGTGGTGCCTGCACCGATCCTCACGTGCGGGCCGATCACCGTGTAGGGGCCGACGCTGACGGAGCTGTCGAGCTCGCTGGCCGGATCAACCAGGGCGGTGGGGTGAATCAATGACACAGGACGTCCTCCGTGCAGTTCACGCAATATTGCGCATCGTGCACATCAGCTCTGCCTCACAGACCACCTGGTCACCCACATGGGTGACGCCCTTGAACTTGAAGATGCCCGCCTTCATTCGATCCAGGGTGACCTCCATGACCAGTTGGTCACCAGGTTCTACCGGCCTTTTGAAACGGGCCCCGTCGATACCTGCAAAGTAGTAAACCATCTTGTCGTCTGGCGTCACACCCATCGTGTCGAAGGCCAGCAAGGCGGCCACCTGAGCCATGGCCTCCAGCATGAGGACGCCCGGCATCACAGGACGATGCGGGAAGTGCCCCACGAAAAAGGGCTCGTTGATGGTCACATTCTTCAGCGCCTTGATGCGCTTTCCCTTGTCCAACTCCAGCACACGGTCGACCAGAAGGAACGGATAGCGATGTGGCAACTGTTTGAGAATCTGGTGAATATCCATCATGACTTCGGCTTGTTTTGAAGTGCTTGTTCTATCGCGTGTTCGGCCACTTTGAGGCGCTCACGCAGGCGGTTGAGCTGCTTGAGAGACGCGGCGTTTTTCTCCCAGGCCGCATTGTCGTCGATGGGGAACATGCCGGTGTAGTGGCCAGGCTTGAGCAAAGACCGCGTCACGACCGATGCCGCCGACACATGCACACCGTCGACCAGACGCAGATGGCCCAACACCACAGCGCCCCCACCGACAGTGCAGTGCGCACCGATGTCTGCGCTACCGGCGACACCGACGCACCCGGCCATCGCCGTATGCGCGCCCACCCGGACGTTGTGCCCAATCTGGATCAGGTTGTCCAGTTTGACACCGTCCTCAATCACGGTGTCATCCAGCGCGCCACGATCAATGCACGTATTCGCCCCGATCTCGACGTCGTCACCGATGCGCACGGCGCCGAGCTGTTCGATCTTGATCCACGCACCCTCATGCGGAGCAAAGCCAAATCCGTCTGCGCCTATCACAGCGCCGGAATGCACCAAGCACCTTACGCCCACCGAGCATCGTGCTCCTACCGTCACGCGCGGATGGAGCCAAGTGTCTGCGCCCACCACCACGCCAGGGCCGAGCACGGTGTGCGCACCGATGTGCACACCGCGACCCACGCGCACGTCGCGGGACACGACTGCAAACGGACCGACACTGACGCCCTCACCCAGCTGAGCCGTCGCGTGCACACTGGCCAGGGGATCGATTCCCGTGTCAGGTGTTGCCTCGTGTTCGCGACGCCACCACTGCGTGAGCTTCGCAAAATACAAATAGGGATCGTCTGAGACGATGCAGGCACCGCGCGCGGCGGCGCTGTCCTTCAAGGCAGGCGGCACGATCAGCGCCTCTGCGGCAGTGGTATCGATCTGGTGGGCGTATCGCGGTTGCGATACAAATGCCAACTCACCCGCCCCTGCCGAGGCCAAAGGCGCCAAGCGCCGGATCAATGTGTCGGTTGCCCCGTACAGCGTGCCGCCGAGGGCATCAACGATCTCGCCCAGGAGCCTCGACACAAGACGCCCTGTGTTACTTGCTGGCGTTCAAGCCACTCAGCACCTTGTCGGTGATGTCGTGCTTGGGATTGATGTAAACGGCTTCCTGAATCACGAAATCGTACTTCTCGGTCTCCGCAACCTGCTTGATGACGCGATTGGCACGGTCCACCACGATCTGCAACTCTTCGTTCTTGCGAAGATTGAGGTCCTCCTGGAACTCGCGCTGCTTGCGCTGGAACTCCCGGTCTTGCTCGATGAGTTGGCGCTGACGCGTGGAGCGCTGGGCCTCAGGCAGGGTCGGTGCTTCGCGCTCGAACTTGTCAGATGCCGTCTTCAACTGCGAAGCCAGGCCCTGCACTTCTTTTTCGCGCCGCGAAAACTCCTGCTCCAGCTTCGCTTGCGAGGCCTTCGCCAAGTTGGCTTCGCGCAGAATGCGCTCGATGTTCACAGCGCCGATGCGCAGGTCCTGCGCGGTGGCCGTGATGGCTGCCAGACCGACGACAGCTGCCAGCAGGATGTGTCGGTTGAAAAGTCGTGAGAAAGTCTTCATCAAAAGGAGGTTCCGATCTGAAACTGGAATTTCTGGATTCTATCCCCGGGGAATTTCCGGATGGGGTTCGCGATGGCAAAGCGCAAGGGGCCGACGGGTGAGATCCAGCTCAGGCCCACACCCACAGACGCACGCAAATCGGTGGCATTGGCGCGGGTGTCGTTCTCTCCGTACACGTTGCCCACATCGATAAAGCCAAACATTCTGAGTGTGCGGTCGTTGCCGGCACCGGGAAACGGCGTGATGAACTCAGCGCTCAGGGCGATGTTGCGATTGCCACCAATATTCACAAGCTGACCGGCTTGTACGCCCGACATGATCGGGGAAGTCGGGCCCAGCGTGCCTTGGTCGAAGCCTCGTACCGAGCCGAGACCACCGCCGTAAAAGTTCTTGAAGATGGGGTACGCCCGGCCGCCAAGGCCCTTGCCATAGCCAAGCTCACCGTTGAACGCCAAGGTGTACTGCTTGTTCAGCGGAATGTACTGCTGAATCTGGTAATTGGCTTTGAGATAGCGGGTGTCACCACCCACGCCGAACTCGGTGTTGAACCGCTGCAGGCGGCCTTGCGTCGGGACCAGGGCGCTGTCACGTCCGTCTCGGGACCAGCCAACGGTCAACGGCACAGACGTGCTGCTTTGGCCGAAGGTGTTGGAGTACTGTTGGTAGGCCAGAGGAAGGCCATTGCCTGGCTCGATGCGCGTTTGCTCGACACCGACACCGAAAAACACCGTGTCCTGCTCGGTGAACGGCACACCGAACTTGACGCTGACACCTGGCGTGACGAGTCGGTAGTCTCCGCCCTGCTCGGTGTAAGGGCGAGTCGTGCGGTAGTAAGCATCGAAACTGCGCGAAATTCCGTCTGCCGTGAAATACGGATCCACCGTGCTCAGCACGATCTGCCGGTTGAAATCACTGGTGTTGACGTCAATGCCCAGGTAGTTGCCGGAGCCGAAGACGTTTTCCTGCCGGATACCGGCGATCAGCGACAGCTTTTCCGCTTGAGAATAGCCTGCACCCAGCGAAAGATTGCCGGTTGGCTTCTCCGTCACGGTCACCGTCATGTCCACCTGGTCAGGTGTCCCAGGCACCGGCTGCGTGTCCACTTCCACTGCCGTAAAGAAACCGAGACGGTCTACACGGTCGCGCGACAAGCGGATGCGATCGCTGTCGTACCACGCAGATTCAAGCTGCCGAAACTCCCGGCGGATAACCTCATCGCGCGTGCGATTGTTGCCTTCGACGTTGATACGGCGCACATACACGCGCCGCGCAGGCTGCGCACGCAGCACGAACGACACCTGCTTGTTCACGCGATCCACTTCACGGCTTGGCTCGACCTGTGCGAAGGCGTAGCCAAAAGCACCGAAGTAGTCGGTGAATGCCTTGACGGTGCTGGATTCATCTTCAGCGTTGTAGGCCTCACCCGCACGCAACTTCACGAGTGACTTGAATTCTTCCTCTTTGCCAAGGTACTCCCCCTCCAGCGCCACCGACTTCACCACGTACCGGTCACCCTCCGTGATGTTGAGCGTGATCGACATATCCTCCTTTTCAGGGGAGATGGCCACTTGCGTGGAGTCGACGCGAAACTCGAGGTAGCCGCGGGTCAGATAGTAGGAGCGCAAGGTTTCAATGTCCGCATTGAGCTTCGCACGCGAGTAGCGATCGGACTTGGTGTACCAGCTCAGCCAACCACCCGTGTCGAGGTCAAAAAGATTGCGCAGTGTGGATTCGGAAAATGCCCTGTTGCCAACGATGCGGATTTCACGAATCTTGGCGACATCACCTTCCACCACGCTGAAATTCAGGTTGACACGGTTGCGTTCGCTCGGCGTGACCGTCGTGACCACCCGGGCTGCGTACATGCTGCGGTTGATGTACTGGCGCTTGAGCTCCTGCTCCGCGCGATCGGCCAGCGCCTTGTCGAAGGGACGACCTTCCGTGAGACCGATGTCACGCAGTGCCTTCTTGAGCACATCGCTCTCGAACTCCTTGATGCCGGAAAAGCTCACATCTGCGACGGTAGGTCGCTCCTCGACGATCACCACCAAGACGTCGCCGTTGATCTGAAGGCGCACATCGCTGAACAACCCCAGACCGAACAGCGAACGGATCGCCGTCGAACCTTTGTCATCGCTGTACTGGTCGCCGATTCGGAAAGGCAAAGACGCGAAGATCGTGCCTGGCTCCACACGCTGAAGGCCTTCGACACGGATATCGCGCAGGGTGAATGGATCGACGGCCCATGCTGGCAACGCCGACAGCAAGGCCATCGCGAGCGCTGAAAGGCTCAGGCCGCGGAGACCGGAAGATTTTGTTTTCATGGAAAGGAAGCGTTCAGCCAGCAAGGCGGGCCACATCATTGAACAAGGCGACGGACATGAGTGCCATGAGAATCACAACACCCCCTCGCTGCAGGCGCTCCATCCAGACGTCAGACACGCTACGCCCGGTGACACCCTCCCAAAGATAATACATCAGGTGTCCGCCATCGAGGACCGGCAACGGTAGCAGATTGAGCACCCCCAAACTCACGCTGATCAGCGCAAGAAACAGCAAGTAAGACGTCACACCCAGACTTGCAGACTTGCCTGCGTAGTCCGCGATGGTGAGAGGCCCGCTCAGATTTTTGATGGAGGCCTCCCCGATCACCATGCGCCCCATCATCTTTAGCGTGAGCCAGGACACTTCCCAAGTTCGCACGACACCGCCAACCAGACCGTCGACCGCGCCATGGCGCACGGTCATCATCTCCGGTGCGGCACCGATATAAGCGCCGATGCGTCCTACCCAGACACCCGACTGCTGCTCAGGCACGGGTTTGACATCGATCTGAAGCATCTGCCCAGCACGCTCGACCTCCCAGCGCTGCTCAACAGCTTCACCCCCGGGGCCAGTTGCAGCGCGAATCGATGCGCGCAGGCTTTGACCATCGCGCACAGGCTTGTCATTCACCTTGCGGACCACATCACCATCGCGCAGACCGCTGCGAGCGGCCGCGCCCCCCTGCATGACCTCGCCAACGACCGGCGCGCTCCAGGGGCCTGCGATACCGATGCGCTGGAAGAGCGCAGCATCCGCTTCACGCACGTCCAGTTCGCTGAGCGGCAGAACCACGGTACGCGTGGCCTCGCCCTCTCGCAGGGCCACCCAAAGTGTCATGTCCTGGCTGGAGAGTGCCGCCTGGGTCAGGCGCCAGCGCAGATCCTCGAAGGATCCAATATCGCTGGGCTGCGCATCGTCCGTCGCGGCCTGCGCCACCCACTCGCCGCCACGCAGGCCCACGCGCTCAGCGATTGACCCGGCAACCGGTACCGCCAGCACGGGCTTGGGCTCTTCCACGCCGGTCCAGTTCACGAGGGCGTAAATCGCAATGGCGAGCAAAAGATTGGCGGCCGGACCGGCAGCCACAATGGCGGCACGCGACCGCAACGGCTGCGTATTGAACGCCAGATGCCGCTCCGCCGGGTTCACTGCGGCTTCCCGCTCATCCAGCATGCGCACGTAGCCCCCGAGGGGGAGCGCGCACAACACGAACTCCGTGGGGCTACCTTTCTTGTGCCACCTGAGCAAGGGCTTACCGAAGCCGACGGAGAAGCGAAGCACCTTGACGCCGCACGCCACTGCCATCCGGTAGTGCCCGTATTCGTGCACGGCAATCAACAGGCCTAGAGCCACCACGAATGCGACGAGTGTGAGCATGACGATGTGTAGGTGCAGGACTGAGAGACGAGCGTACCGGGCGAATGCACACGCGGGTCAGCGCGCAAGCCCGGCGATCTGCCCTTGCGCCAGCTCTCGAGCGTGCGCATCGATGGCCAGAAGATCTCCCAGGCTCTGCGGCTTCGATGGGCTCAAGGCTTGCAAAGTTGCATGGTTGACCGTGTGAATCTGATCGAAACGCAATCGACCACCGAGGAATGCCTCCACGGCCACCTCGTTGGCGGCATTGAGCACAGCCGTTGTACCGCGGGGACCCTCAAGCGCTTGCCAAGCCAGATGCAAACCGGGAAAACGCTGCTCGTCCGGCCTCTCGAAGCTCAAGGCGCCCATCGATGAAAAGTCCAGCGCTGCGGCGCCAGATTCGATCCGCTCAGGCCACGACAGGCCGTAGGCGATGGGGCCGCGCATGTCGGGCGTGCCCAGCTGCGCCACAACAGAGCGATCTCGGTACTGCACCATGGAGTGGATCACGCTCTGCGGATGGATCACCACCTCGATTTGGGAGCCCGGCAGTGCAAACAGGTAGCTGGCTTCGATGACCTCCAACGCCTTGTTCATCATCGTTGCCGAGTCGACGGAAATCTTGCGGCCCATCACCCAGTTGGGGTGAGCACATGCCTGCTCGGGCGTGACCTCGTGCAGTGTCAGAGGGTCGCGCGTGCGGAAAGGCCCGCCAGAGGCGGTAAGAACGATCTTTTCCACCCGGCGCGACCAGGTGGAGGGGTCCTCGGGAAGCGACTGGAACACCGCAGAGTGCTCACTGTCGATCGGCAGCAGTGTGGCACCGCCTTCGCGCACCGCCTGCATGAACAGTTCCCCGCCCACCACAAGCGCCTCTTTGTTGGCCAACAAGAGCTTCTTGCCTGCGCGCGCTGCGGCAAGACTGGGTGCGAGCCCGGCCGCTCCGACGATCGCCGCCATGACCGCATGAACATCGGCATGGGCGCTCACGTCACAAAGCGCCTGCGCACCAGACAGCACCTCGACGGACAGTCCGAGTTCTCGCACCTTCAGGGCGAGCTGCTGGGCGTGCTCGGGGCTGGCCATCACGGCGTATTGCGGGGAAAAGGCCTGGCACTGCGCCAGGATGAGATCGACCTGCGTGGACGCGGTGAGGGCAAACACCGAGTAACGCTGCGGATGCCGCGCGATCACGTCGAGTGTGTTGACTCCAATGGAGCCCGTCGAGCCAAGGATCGTGACAGATTGCATTCCGGTCATGACATCACAGGGTGGCAAACAACATGGCAAGTGGCAAGACCGGCAAGAGCGCGTCGACCCGGTCCAGCACGCCACCATGGCCCGGTAGCAGCTGACTGGAATCCTTGGCGCCTGCACTTCGCTTGACCAACGATTCCACCAGATCGCCCACCACGCTCATCGCAACCAGAAACACCAGGGACAGCACTGCGAGCAAGGGGCCGAAGCTCCAGAGTCGGCCGTAAAGGCTCACACCCTGAGCGTCCCACCAGATCCAGCCCGCTGCCAGCAGGCAAACGCCCAACAGGCCACTGATGGCGCCCTCCCAGCTTTTCCCCGGACTGATGGTGGGAGCGAGCTTGCGCTTGCCCAGCGCCTTGCCGCCAAAGTAGGCCGCGACATCGGCCATCCACACCAGAAGCAGCACCGACAAAAGAAACCCCAAACCAATGAGCCGCGCATGCACCATGGCAAGCCATGCGCAGGCGATGAGCACCAGCCCGAGCCAGAGGCGCAGGACGCGCGGCCACGCGCCCCAACCCGCCACACCACGCCACAGCATGACCGCCGCGAGCAGCACCCAAGCCGTCCCCACGGCGATCCACAGTGAGCGCAGCGGGAGGCTCAAGCCGCCGAAATACCACACGAGCGCCATGAGCACTCCCAGGCCCACACCCACCCACGCGGAGACCGTTGAGCCACAGCCGTTCAGTCGCGCCCACTCCCAACCAGCCGCCACGATCAACAGCAACGTCAGTGCCGCGAACGGCTCTATCGACGGATAAAACAGCGCCGGCAAAAGCACGGCCAGCAGCACCAACGCCGTGATGACACGTTGCCTAAGCATGTCGCTGGCCCGCATCCGCCATCTCTGGCTCCACCTGCGTGCGCTGCTCGGAAGTCTGACCGAAACGACGCTCGCGACGGGCAAACTCGCTCAAGGCACGGTCCAGCTCGGCTTCATCAAAATCGGGCCAAAGGCAGTCGGTAAACACCAATTCTGTGTATGCGCTTTGCCAGAGCAGGAAATTGCTGATGCGCAACTCGCCGCCGGTGCGAATCAGCAGGTCGGGGTCGCCAACATGAGAAAGCGCCATGGCGCTTGACAGGCTTGCCTCCGTGATTTCGACGCCCTCCAGGGCCAGACGACGGGCCGCCTGTGCAATGTCCCAACGCCCGCCGTAGTTGAAACACACGTTCAGCACCAGCGTCTCGTTGTTTTCCGTATCGCGCTCGGCCCTCTCAAGGCCTTGGACCACACGCGCCGAAAGGGCGCTGCGATCACCGGGGAAGTGCAGGCGAACACCGTTTTTCTGCAGACTTGGAACCTCGCGAGACAGTGCCATCGCCAGCAGGTCCATCAGACCTGAGACCTCCTCCGTCGGGCGTTTCCAGTTCTCTGACGAGAAGGCAAACACGGAGAGCACCGAGACGCCCCGTTCGATACAGGCCTTGACCACCTGACGCAACGCATCGACGCCCTGCCGATGCCCTGCCACGCGCGGGAGCCAGCGTTTCTGGGCCCAGCGACCATTGCCGTCCATGACGATCGCCACGTGCCGCGGCGGCTCCAACAGACGGGATGGAAGGGGCGCAGACGGTGCCATGGGTCGTGATATCGACAGAAAGGCGTTCAAACCGCCATGATGTCTTGCTCTTTGGATGCCACCAGGCGATCCACCTCAATGATCATGCGGTCGGTCAGCTTCTGAATGTCTTCCTGCGACCGTCGATCGTCATCCTCAGACGCCAGCTTGTCTTTGACCAGCTTCTTGACAGATTCATTGGCATCGCGCCGAAGGTTGCGAATGGCAATCTTGGCAGACTCACCTTCGGTACGAACCACTTTGGTGAGTTCCTTGCGGCGCTCTTCCGTCATCGGCGGCATCGGAACGCGAATAAGGTCGCCCTGGCTGGAAGGATTCAAACCAAGATCCGACTCACGGATAGCCTTCTCAATCTTGGCGCCCATGCCCTTTTCCCACGGAGCGACGCCAATGGTGCGGGCATCAAGCAAGGTGAGGTTGGCCACCTGCGACAGCGGCAGCATGGAACCGTAGTACTCCACATGCACGGTGTCCAGCAAGGCGGGGTTCGGACGGCCTGTGCGCACTTTGGTCAAACTGTTCTTGAGCGCTTCCACCGATTGAAGCATCTTGTGCTCAGCGGTTTTGCGGATGTCGTCGGTGCTCATGAAAACTCCTCAATGCTGCAAAAAACGGAATACCACACTGTCACCCTTACACGTGAACCAGCGTGCCCTCGTCGCCCCCCTGCACCACCTTGCGAAGTGCACCGGGCTTGAAGATGGAGAACACCTTGACCGGAAGCTTCTGGTCGCGGCAGAGAGCGAATGCCGTGGCGTCCATGACCTGAAGGTTCTTGGTCATCGCTTCATCGAACGAAATCGTGGTGTACCGGGTCGCATCGGGATCCTTGTTGGGGTCCGCGCTATACACACCATCGACCTTGGTGGCCTTGAGAACAATCTCCGCGCCAATCTCCGCGCCTCTGAGGGCTGCGGCCGTATCGGTGGTAAAGAACGGGTTGCCAGTACCTGCAGCAAACACCACAACTTTGCCCTCCTCCAGATACTGCAAAGCCTTGGGGCGCACATAGGGCTCAACCACCTGTTCGATCGCGATGGCAGACATCACGCGGGCCACCAAACCGGCCTTTTCCATGGTGTCGGCCAGCGCGAGCGAGTTCATCACGGTGGCGAGCATGCCCATGTAGTCGGCTGTGGCACGGTCCATCCCGACCGAACCGCCCGCCACACCACGAAAAATGTTCCCGCCACCGATCACGATGGCGACCTGGACACCCAAACGAGTGACTTCGGCAATCTCCTCCACCATGCGCACGATGGTGGCCCGGTTGATGCCGAAAGCGTCATCGCCCATGAGGGCCTCACCCGACAGTTTCAACAGAATCCGTTTGTAGGCTGGCATGCGGCAACTTTCAGGAAATCGATAAACAAAGATTCAGCCGGCAAGTGTAGCGAGGAGGTCGAGCCCGCCTGCTGGTCACGAGCGTAAATTAGCCTCACAAGAAGCAACGGGCCTTGCGGCCCGTTGCTGTCTTCAGTCGGCGTGTGAGATCAGGCGCCCTTGGCGGCCGCCACCTGCGCAGCCACTTCAGCTGCGAAGTCGTCAACCTTCTTCTCAATGCCCTCGCCGACCACATAAAGGGTAAAGCCCTTGACGTTGGTGCCCGCTGCCTTGAGCATGGCGCCCACGGTCTGCTTGCCGTCGGCGGCCTTCACAAACACCTGGTCAAACAGCGATACCTCTTTAAGGTACTTCTGCACGGAGCCTTCCACCATTTTTGCCACGATATCGGCAGGCTTGCCGGATTCGGCGGCCTTGGCAGCCGCGACAGAGCGCTCACGCTCGATCAGCTCCGCAGGCACGTCAGCAGAGGTCAGCGACACAGGCTTCATGGCGGCAACGTGCATGGCGACGTCTTTCGCCGCCGTGGCATCACCCTCAAACTCAACCACGACGCCAATGCGGGTGCCGTGCAGATAACCCGCCAGCTGACCCCCATTGGCCCAGCGCTTGAAGCGCCGGAACGACATGTTTTCGCCGATCTTGCCGATCAAACCCTTGCGCACATCCTCCAGGGTCGGACCGAAACCGTCCTGGCTGTAGGCGAGCACCCCAAGGGCGTCCAGATCGGCCGGGTTGTGCTCGGCCACCAGCTTGGCCGCGGCATTGGCCAGCGCGAGGAAGCTGTCGTTCTTGGTCACGAAATCGGTTTCGCAGTTGACTTCGATGAGGGAGCCCGTGCTGCCGTTGATCACGCTGGCAACAACGCCTTCGGCGGTGACGCGGCTGGCGGCTTTGCCGGCCTTGGTACCCAGCTTGACGCGCAGCAGCTCTTCAGCTTTCGCCATGTCGCCATCGGCCTCCGTCAGAGCCTTCTTGCATTCCATCATCGGAGCATCGGTTTTGGCGCGCAACTCGGCGACCATGCTTGCGGTAATTGCCATTTTCATTTCTCCATTCACTGCAGTGCCTCACCGGCGCAGCAGTCAGTTATCAAAATCGGTTTGTCTTGTGAAAAAGGGGCTACGCGAGCCCCTCTTTCATGCAGGAGCCACGCTCAGGCAGCAGCGTCTTCCTTGACTTCCACGAACTCGTCGGCGCCTTCTGCGGCCACCGCCTTGACGACATCGTTCACCGCGTTGCTGCGGCCTTCAATAATGGCGTCAGCAATACCGCGGGCATACAAAGCCACTGCGCGAGCCGAGTCATCGTTGCCAGGGATCACATAGTCAATGCCCACCGGAGAGTGGTTGGTATCGACCACGCCGACCAGCGGGATACCCAGCTTCTGGGCTTCAAGCACCGCGATCTTGTGGAAGCCCACATCGATGACGAAGATGGCATCGGGCAACGCGGTCATGTCCTGGATGCCGCCGATGTCCTTCTCGAGCTTTTCCATTTCGCGAGCGAACATCAACTGCTCTTTTTTGGTCATGCTGTCCAGGCCGGCTTCCTTCTGGGCTTGCATGTCCTTCAGGCGCTTGATGGAAGTCTTGACGGTTTTGAAGTTGGTCAGCATGCCGCCGAGCCAGCGCTGGTCCACGAAAGGCACGCCGGCACGACGGGCTTCCTGCGCGACGATGTCACGCGACTGCCGCTTGGTGCCCACCATCAGGATGGTGCCGCGGTTGGCGGACAGCTGACGCACAAACTTGGCCGCGTCCTCGAACAAAGGCAACGTCTTTTCGAGGTTGACAATGTGGATTTTGTTGCGATGGCCGAAGATGTACGGCGCCATCTTGGGGTTCCAGAAGCGGGTTTGGTGACCAAAATGGACACCGGCTTCCAGCATTTCGCGCATGGAGATAGACATGAGTTAACTTTCCAGAGGTTGAGTCTAAAATCCAGCCCCGATTGCCATTACGTCTCGATACACATAGCGTCGACGCGTTTCAGGCAACACCCGGTTGGGCTGGTTTGCGATTTGCCTTGCACCGTCTTGTGAACACTTAAGATCACGTTGGGCAGGTGCAAAGCCCATCGATTATAGCAGTCCCGCTGATCACTCTCTCCCCCTCGGATAGCGCGCTTTGCCGCGCGAACTGATGCCTTTTCGCGCCCCAACCTTCATGCCCGCTGTTCCGCCGCTGCCTGAACGCAGCAAGCCATCGCCCCGATTCGTGCGCCAAGCCGCACTCGATCACGCCCCGGTCGAGGTGGCATCTTGAAAGTCGCGGTGATCGGAGCGGGCGTCGTGGGCACGGCGACCGCGTATGAGCTGGCGCTGGATGGACATGAGGTGCATGTCTTCGAGCGCCGAAGCACGGTGGCGGAAGAGACCAGTTTTGCGAGCGGCGCCCTGGTGGCCGCGGGCTGGACTGCCCCCTGGTCGCAGCCTGAGCGGCGCCTTCGCATGCCTTGGTCGTCGTCCGCTGACGGACTCAAACTTGCCCGCATCCCCCGTGTCGGCGAATGGCGCTGGTTGTGGCGCTGGCTGCAGGCCGGTCATGGCGCTCGCCAGGCAGCGCACCACATGCAAAGCCACCAATTGATGCGTTACAGCCAGGAACGCCTGCTCGCCATGACGGAGGAGCGCGGCCTCGATCACGATCGGAGCCAGGGCATGCTGGTGCTGTGGCGCAGCGCTCGCGCAGCTGATGAGGCCCGACCCGCGCTTCAGCAACTGAAAGAACTCGGGATCGCGCACCGGGAGCTTTCGGCCGATCAGGCGCGCGCGCTGGAACCCGCCCTCCATCCAGACACACCTTTGCACGGCGCGGTGGAACTGGCGGGGGACGCCGCAGCCAACTGCAGAGAATTTGCGCTGGCGATCCGGGCGCAGGCGCAGCATCTGGGGTGTCGCTTTGCGTTCGATACCGTGGTGCAGGCGATTGAACCGCGGGTTGAAGCAAAGGGAGTGGCTTTGCGGCTTTCCCCGAGCAAGCAGACCGCAGAAGCTTCATCGGCACCTGAAAACGAAACGCAGACATTCGATGCTGTGGTCGTTTGTGCAGGCGTGCAAAGCGCACGGCTTTTGCAGCCGCTGGGCCTTCGCTTGCCACTGCAATCCGTACACAGCCACTCGCTCAGTGCGGCCGTTCGAGAGCCGCTCGACGCGCCCACGTCAGCCGTGCTGGACGCACGGCATGGCGTCTCCATTGCCCGGCTTGGTCAGCGCATTCGGGTGGCCGGTGGCAGCGAATTCGGTTCTGTGCCGGGGCAGCTGTCCAAAGCGGCCCTGCGACAGCTCTACGACGTTTTGAACGACTGGTTCCCCGGTGCGGTTCGACTCGGCGGTCCGAGAGGCAGCATTCAGGAGTGGCATGGGGCGCAAGCCACCTTGCCCGACGGCCCACCCCTGCTCGGCGCCACGCGGCACACCGGCGTCTGGCTTAACGTGGGCCATGGACCGGCGGGCTGGTCGATGGCCTGTGGCACAGCACGGGTGCTGGCCGACCAACTGGCAGGCCGCGACACCGACATCGACGTCGGCGGCTGCTCGCCCCAACGCTACGGCCTCTGAGGCTGGCGGGCACACCACGTGCCGCCAGCCCGATCGTGATGAAATGACCCGCTGCAACTTGCGTCGCAGGCCGCTGCTCCGGCCTCGACTCACCTTACACGGACACGTCAATCATGGGCATCCATCACATGCTGCCACCGAGTCACATGCGGCAGATCACGGGCGACTGCCGAGAGGCCTTGCATGGCGAAGCAGCGACGCGCCGTGTGGAACAACTTGCGTCCTCCACGCTGCCCCCTCACACACTGATGACCCGCGCGGGCCACTCGGTAGCCCGGCTGGCACTCGCGATTGCGCCGCATGCTCGCACGATCTGGATCGCCTGCGGTCCCGGCAACAACGGTGGCGACGGATTGATTGCTGCCATGCACCTCCATCGCATGGCGCTGCGCAATGGCAGTTCGTGCAAGGTGGTGGTGACGCGCACAGGCAAAGACGAAGCGCAGTTGCCCAGTGACGCCCGTCAGGCGCTGCACGCTGCGCGTGAAGCGGGTGTGGTCTTTGGCGACCATCCCCCGGAAACCTTCGATCTGGCCATCGATTCGCTTTTCGGCATCGGCACGACACGCCCCTTTGAAGGCGAGACAGCTTCCTGGCTCGCTGTGCTTCGAGCGAGCTGCCAGCCCGTGCTGTGCGTCGATCTGCCCAGTGGGCTGCACGCCGACACGGGCACGCTGACACCGCTCCCTTCGTCCCGCAGCACTGTCCTGCCCGGCCCGAGATACACCCTGTCGTTGCTCACGCTCAAGCCCGGTCTGTTTACGGGTGCCGGACGCGACGCGGCGGGCGAAGTGTGGTTCGATGACCTGGGGACAAGCGGGAACACCAGCCTTGAGCCGGCGGCTTGGCTGTCCGGCTTTCCATTCGAAGAAAGCGCCGCCCATCAGAGAACCCATGCCAGCCACAAAGGCAGTTTTGGCGATGTCTTTGTGATAGGCGGCCAGAGCATCGCAACGCACGGCGCAGGCATGACGGGCGCCGCCATCCTCGCAGCCAGGGCCGCTCTGCATGCAGGCGCTGGACGCGTGTTTGTCGGCCTGCTGAACGAGGCCAGCGACAGCAACCTCCATTGGGACCCGGCCTGTCCCGAACTCATGTTTCGTCACCTTGAACGCCTGCTGGAGGCCAGCGCCCTGAGCGAGGCCACTGTCGTGTGTGGCTGCGGTGGCGGCACCGCCATCGCCCCCGTCCTGCCACGCGTTCTCTTGGCCGCTCGATGCCTGGTGCTGGATGCCGACGGGCTCAACGCTGTGGCCGATGATCCGGCGCTTCAACTGCTGCTCAGCCAGCGCAAAGACAGAGACCTGGTGACGGTGCTCACGCCTCACCCGCTGGAGGCCGCGCGCCTGTTGAACATCACAACGGCCGATGTGATGGGCGATCGCTGGAATGCGGCACAAGGTATCGCTGAGCGCTTCGGCGCGATCTGTGTGCTCAAGGGCTCAGGCACTGTGATGGCCGCGCCAGGCGCGAATCCGCTGGTGAATGCCAGCGGCAACGCCAGGCTGGCCACGGCGGGCACGGGCGATGTCCTTGCCGGGATGATTGGCAGCGCACTCGCACACCCCGGAGAACCGCGATCACACGCCCTGGACAGCGTGGCCAGGGCGGTCTATCAACATGGGTGGCTGGCCGATCACTGGAACGGACCCACGTTGAGCGCAAGTCGCCTGGCGGATCTCGTGCGAACCATCACCTGATGACGCGTCAGCCCAGCAGCATCAAGCCGACCTGCAGCAAGATGATCAGCACCAGCACCGACAGATCCACGCCGCCCACCAGCGGAACGATGCGTCGCAGGGGTCTCAAGATCGGGGCACACAGCCGATCCAGCGTGCCCATCACCGGCGATTGGGGTTGCACCCAGGACAACACTGCGTAGCCGATCAACAAAATCATCAGCCCCTGCAACACGGTGCGGATCAGGATGCGCACAGCCATGGTGATCACCGTGGTTGCCATCGCCACGGCGGACCCCGGCGCTGCCGACACGCTGGCGGCCAGCAGAAGCCACAGCGCGCCGAAGGCAAGTGCGAGCAATACGGCAGCCAACAGGCTTCCCCAGTCCACACGGCTCTGTGCAAGGGCGCGCGGCAACAGCCGGCGCAGCGGTGCGACCAGCCAGTCGGTCACCGCAATGGCAAACCTGCCCGGCTGCCCCGACATGTTGATCCGCAAGTGGTTCATCCATGCGCGCAGCAGCGCACACGCCACCAGAAAGAAGAACAGGGTTTCAAGAAGGAAGAAGACGATGCGCATAACGTGGTGAAAAAAGTAGAAGCCGTTTCAGGCATGCGAACCCGCAGAGGCGGCCTTCACGACCCTCATTCGCTGGCCAGCCGCAACGGCGGTCGAGGGACCCGAGGATCGGGTTCGAGCCCGCGGGTCAGCCTCTCCATCGCAGCGGCTCTGGAGGCCTCCAGAAAGTCCAGCATGATGGGCGAACTGTCGGCCAGGGCATCCCGCCCGTGGTGAAACTCCGGGTGCCATTGAACGCCGCGCGCGTAGGTATCGCCCGTCCAGCGAATGGCCTCCACCATGCCATCCAGCGTCGACACCGCTTCAACCACGACACCCTTGCCCAGCTGCGCCACCGCTTGATGGTGAATGCTGGTCACCCGAAGTTGAGAGGCGTTGGGGTACAGCTTCGTGAGCGCAGTGCCCTGCAAAAAGGTCACGTCGTGCTCCAACTGGTCGTACAGGTCGGTGTCCACGTGGGCGTGGGCGGCCGGGCATTGTGTGGGAATGTCCTGGTAGAGCGTGCCGCCAAAAGCCACGTTGAGCAGTTGCGCGCCGCGGCAAACACCCAGCACCGGCTTCTTCTGTGCAAGAAAAGTTCTCAACAGAGCCAGCTCATACCGATCCCGCACGACATCGCCCTGCCAGCGCGGGTCCATCGGCGTCTGTCCGTAGGTCTGCGGCGCCACATCCGCTCCGCCTTGCAACACCAGGGCATCGAGCTCCTGCACCACCTGCTCCACCTTCAAATGGCGCGCAGCGTGTTTGCTGTCGTGGGCCACAGCAGGCACCATGAAGGCCACCGCGCCATGCTCCATGATCCAGTGCGCCAGGGACTGCTCGATATACTGAAGAATTTTGTTGCGAAACCCGAGTTCCTGAGGCGCCTGGTGGAGCAAGCGCGCTGACACGCCAATCCTCAAGGCGCGGTCAATGGGCATGGATGCAGGCTCGCGCCGTCGCACGGCCGCAGCCTTGACGGGTTTGCTTGCAGCGACTTTGGAAGAATCCGCAGAACTTGGCATGTGGGATTGCAGCTCCTGTTTCAACGGCGGCTTTTGCGCGACTGACTCGCCGTGCTGCGCGCCCCACTGCGCTCGCCCTTCTTGCCCGCTGCCTTGCGACCCGCGGACTTCGAATCGACCGGGGACACAGCGGACTGGCGGGCCTGAGCGCCCGTCTCGCCGCCCCTGCCTCGACGAGCCTTGCCCGAGCGAGCTGGTGCGACGGCGGTATCCGTGGCGTTGGGCTGCCCGGTCTTGTCGCGCATGGCTCGCAAGACAAGGTCATCGCTGCCGCTGACCAGACGGAAATCAATCCGCCGGCCGTCAAGATCCACGCGACTCACCTGAACCTGCACGCGACTGCCCAGGGCATATCGAATGCCCGTCCGCTCGCCGCGCAGCTCCTGTCGAGCTTCGTCAAAGCGGAAATACTCGCCCCCCAGTTCTGTGATGTGCACAAGTCCCTCGACATACATCGCGTCGAGCGTCACGAATAGGCCGAAACTCGTGACAGAGGTGACCACGCCGCTGAACTCCTCCCCGAGGTGCTCGCGCATGTACTTGCACTTCAACCAAGCCTCAACGTCGCGACTGGCCTCATCGGCACGTCGCTCGTTGGCACTGCAGTGCAGACCGGCCGCCTGCCAGGCCAGCGTGTCGGCCGAGGGCTTCTTGACGACCTCGCCCGCCACCGGTGGTCTCACGCGGCTGGCCAGACGCTTGCTCAGCTTGGCATGCGCCTCACCGGGTGTGGGCAGCGCCGGCAGTTCGTAGCGCTTGCGCGCGAGGATCGCTTTGATGACACGGTGCACCAGCAGATCCGGGTAACGGCGAATCGGGCTGGTGAAGTGCGTGTAGGCGTCAAACGCCAACCCGAAGTGTCCGCTGTTGATCGGCGTGTAGATCGCTTGCTGCATCGAGCGCAGCAGCATGGTGTGAATTTGCTGCGCTTCAGGGCGGTCCTTCGTCGCCAGCGCGATTTGCTGGAAATCCCCTGGTTTGGGGTTGTCGCCAATCGTCTGCGAGACGCCCATGGCCTTGAGGTAATTGCGCAGGATTTCCTGCTTTTCGGGTGTCGGACCCTCATGCACGCGGTACAAGCCGGTGTGCTTGCCCTCCTGAATGAAGTCCGCAGAGCACACGTTCGCCGCCAGCATCGCTTCTTCGATCACCTTGTGCGCGTCATTGCGGGTGCGCGGAATGATCTTCTCGATACGACCGGATTCGTCACACACGATTTGCGTCTCTGTGGTTTCGAAGTCCACCGCGCCACGCTCGCCCCGGGCCGCCAGCAGCGCCCGGTAGACATCGTGCAAGTTCAAGAGATACGGAACGAGCGCCTTGCGCTGAGCCGCTTCAGGCCCACGCGTGTTCTGCAAGATGGCAGCCACTTCGGTGTAGGTGAACCGGGCGTGGCTGAACATCACTGCGGGGTAAAACTGGTAGGCGTGCACCTCGCCCTTGGCATTGACCAACATGTCGCACACCATGCACAGGCGCTCCACACCAGGATTCAGGGAGCACAGTCCGTTGGAGAGCTTCTCTGGCAGCATAGGAATGACGCGACGCGGAAAGTACACGGATGTTGCGCGGTCGTAAGCGTCAATGTCGATGGGAGAGCCGGTTTCCACGTAGTGGCTGACATCGGCAATCGCCACCAGCAGTCGCCAACCTTTGCCCTTGCCCACCTTGGCGGGTTCGCAATACACGGCATCGTCAAAGTCGCGTGCGTCCTCACCATCGATAGTGACCAGTGGCACATCGCGCAGATCCACCCGGTTCTTGTGGTCGGCAGCGCGCACATGGTCAGGAAGCGCACGCGCCTGGGCCAGCGCGGCATCGGAGAATTCGTGTGGCACGCCGTACTTGCGCACCGCAATCTCGATCTCCATGCCCGGATCGTCAATTTCGCCCAGCACCTCCTTGACGCGCCCCACGGGCTGTCCATACAGCGCGGGCGGCTCAGTGAGCTGCACCACCACGACCTGACCCGGCTTGGCAGCGCCCGTCGCTCCCTTCGGTATGAGCACATCCTGTCCATAGCGCTTGTCTTCCGGCGCCACCAACCACACACCGCTCTCCTGAAGCAGTCGGCCAATGATGGGGGAGTCGGAGCGCTCGACGATCTCGGTCACTCGGCCCTCGGGGCGCCCCTTGCGATCCAGCCGGACGATTCGTGCCTTAACGCGATCTTTGTGGAGGACCGCCCGCATTTCGTTCGAGGGCAGGTAAATATCGGCCTGGCCATCGTCTCGGACCACAAAACCATGTCCGTCTCGATGACCTGACACGACACCTTCAAATTCGGCCAACAGGCTGTTTTTTTCGTTCACTTTTTCTCTGCTATAATTGCGGTTTTCCTGAAATGCCCAGGTGGCGGAATTGGTAGACGCACTAGTTTCAGGTACTAGCGAGTAACATCGTGGAGGTTCGAGTCCTCTCCTGGGCACCAATCATAAGGGCTTGCAAACGTGACGTTTGCAAGCCCTTTTCTTTTGCGCTCATCGCGCTGCCGCTCGCACCGATCAACACCACCGAGGGTTGTTGCTTCATCTTTTGAAGCACTCATTGAACGGGCTGCGGCTCACACGCCAGCGATTCGACGGTGGTCACACAGGCATCGCCACAAGGTCGTGACCTTGCGCCGCCACGATTCGCGCCTTGGTGAATTCACCCACCTTCATGGTCTTGCTGATCTTCTCCGGCGGCAGGAGCCGCACGACGCCGTCGATCTCGGGCGCATCGGCATAGGAGCGCCCCACACCGCCTTTTTTACCCAAGCCCGGCGCGGAGTCCACGAGCACCTGCATCGTCGCCCCGACACGCTGCCGCAGCTTGTCGGCAGACACCGCTTCGGCCACCGACATGAAGCGCGCGCGGCGCTCCTCACGGAGCGCGTCCGGCACGGCATCCGGCAACGCGTTCGCCGTGGCGCCCGGCACCGGTGAGTAGGCAAAGCAGCCAGCGCGGTCAATGCGGGCTTCGCGCAGGAAGTCCAGCAGATGCTCGAATTCCGTTTCCGTTTCCCCAGGGAACCCCGCGATGAAAGTGCTTCGCACCACAATTTCCGGACACAACTCGCGCCAACGGGCGATCCGCTCCAGGTTTTTTTCGCCACTGGCTGGCCGTTTCATGCGCTTCAACACATCCGGGTGGCTGTGCTGCAGTGGCACGTCAAGGTAGGGCAGACACAGCCCTTCGGCCATCAACGGAATGATGTCGTCCACATGCGGATACGGATACACGTAGTGCAACCGCACCCAGGCGCCATAGCCTTTGGCGATCTCGCCCAGCGATCGAACCAGATCGAACATTCGCGTCTTCACGGGTTTGCCATCCCAGAAGCCGGTGCGGTACTTCACATCCACTCCGTACGCGGACGTGTCCTGGCTGACCACCAGCAACTCCTTCACACCCGACTCGAAAAGCTTGCGCGCCTCGGTCAACACATCACCAATCGGACGGCTGACCAGGTCACCGCGCATCGATGGAATGATGCAGAAGGTGCACCGGTGGTTGCAACCTTCGCTGATCTTCAAGTAGGCGTAGTGCTTCGGTGTCAGCTTGATGCCCTGCGGAGGCACCAAGTCTACGAACGGATCATGAGGCTTCGGCAAGTGTTCATGTACCGCGCTCATGACCTCGTGTGTGGCATGCGGTCCGGTGACTGCCAGCACACTCGGGTGCATCTGCCGCACCAGATTGCCGCCACCCTCCCCTTCACGAGCGCCCAGGCAACCGGTCACGATCACCTTGCCGTTCTCGGCCAATGCTTCCCCGATGGTGTCGAGGCTTTCACGAACGGCATCGTCGATAAAGCCACAGGTGTTCACGATCACGAGATCGGCACCGGCAAAGGTCTTGGAGGTTTGGTAGCCCTCCGCACTGAGTTGCGTGAGGATCAATTCGGAGTCGGTCAGGGCCTTGGGACAGCCAAGACTGACAAAACCAACTTTGGGTGCTGCGGTGAGCGACGGGGCAAGAGTTTCGGACATGCCCTGATTGTCTCAGACACGCCCCGAAAGAGCTGAGTCAGGGCTCAGCGCTTGAGGCCAAGAGCTGCCAGCATCTGCTCGCTGTTCTTCTGCATCTGCTCCTGCATCTGCGTGAATGCGTGGCGCGACTGCTCAAGATACGTGCCCATCATGCCCTGCATCATGGGTGACTGCACGTTCATGAACTGCTTCCAGGCCTCCGGATTCGCGCCAGTGGACTGCTCAGTCATCTTGTGCTGGAGGTCCATGAATATCTGGACGTTCTTTTCCAGGTACGCCCCCATAAAGTCCTGCATGGCATGCCCGTAAAAACGAATGATGTTGCCCAGCACCTGTTCGGTGAAGATGGGCACTCCCGCCGTTTCTTCCTCGAGGATGATCTGCAGCAGAATGCTGCGCGTCAGGTCGTCGTTGGTTTTGGCATCACGCACAACAAATACTTCGCTCTCCATCACGAGCGACTTCACTTCGGCCAAGGTGATGTAGGTCGACGTGTCCGTGTCGTATAGGCGCCGGTTCGGATACTTCTTGATCACGCGCACGGCTGGGGCACGATCGCTGCCGCTACCGGCCTTGGATTTTTGCACTGCAGGACTTTCAGTATGGAATGGGACACGCTCCCGTGGTCTGAAGGGAGCATACGGCACATTCTAAAAACCACGCCCCGGCCTGCGGGCATGGGTTTTCCCTGTGCAAAGGCATCCAGGAGGAACGCTTCAGACGAAAAAAAAGCAGACACCAGAGGAGTCTGCTTTGCATTTCAGGGGATCACCCCTGGGGAACGGTTTGGTAGGCGCGATTGGACTCGAACCAACGACCCCCACCATGTCAAGGTGGTGCTCTAACCAGCTGAGCTACGCGCCTACAAACGATTCGAAGCCTCGCAGTATAGCAGGATTGAAGACCACAACTGCCCGCATCTTCACTTGCGACGCACGACCTTGACCCCTGGCACATCGCCCACCACGGACATGGCACGCATGACCTGCCTCGCATCCGACACTTCGATGGTGAAAGTCATCCAGGCCACGTCACGCACCGACTGCGTCTGCACACCAATCACATTCATTTTTTCGCGGGCAAACACGTCGGAGATGTCCCGCAGCAAACCCTGTCGATCCTGAGCTTCGATGGCCACATCCACCGGATACACGGCGGCTCGCCCGTCGCGCTCTGGCGCACCATGGCCGCTCCACTCCACCTCGATCACGCGGTCGGGATTCTTGCGCTGCAGGTGAGCAAAGTCACTGCAGTCCGTGCGGTGGACGCTGACCCCTTTGCCACGTGTGATGAAGCCACCGATGTCATCAGGTGGCGCAGGCTTGCAGCATTTGGCCAGCTGCGTCATGAGCGACTCCACGCCCACCACAAGCACACCGCCAGTCGGTTGGCCGGAAGACTTGCGAGGCTTCTTGAGCCATGCGGGCACCTCAGAGGGCGCCTCGGGCGCAGGCGGGCGCAGGTGCGTCTCGATCGCGCGCAGGGAAAGTTCGTCTTTGCCGACTTGCTCGAACAGTTCTTGCGCGGAAGGCAAGCCCATTGAAACCGCCAGATCGTCGAGCTTCAGCGCGGTCTTGCCCTCACGCTGCAACAGCTTTTCCACCGCCTCGCGCCCACGCGCCGTGGTCTCCTCCATGGCCTGCGCGTTAAACCACGCACGCACTTTGCTCTTGGCGCGATGGCTGACGAGGTAACCGAGTTCCGCATTGAGCCAGTCGCGCGAAGGTCCGCCTTCTTTGGCCGCCGTGATCTCGACGGTCTGCCCGTTCTGCAATGGCGTGTTGAGCGTGACCATGGCGCCATCGACACGCGCGCCGCGGCACCGATGCCCAAGGTCGGTGTGCACGGTGTAGGCAAAGTCCACCGCAGTAGCGCCCTGCGGAAGCTCAACGATGGCCGCATCTGGTGTGAGCACGTAGATGCGATCGTCGAACAAGCCCTGTGCCGTGCCGCTCAGGTCACGCTCCCACGCCAGAAGCTGGCGCAAGACGGCGATCTTGGCGTCGTACTCGGAGCTGGCCGACACACCGGCGTAGCCTTTGGCGCCAGCCTCCTTGTAAGCCCAATGTGCCGCCACACCGTGCTCGGCATGGTCGTGCATGGCCTGTGTGCGAATCTGGATCTCGAACGCCCTGCCCTCTGCATCTCGCACCACCGTGTGCAAGGATTGGTAGCCGTTGGGTTTGGGTTTGGCGATGTAGTCGTCAAACTCGTCCGGCACGGGCGCATACCCTGCATGCACGTGAGCCAGCGCCGTGTAGCAATCGGCCATATCGGGCACGATCACGCGCAACGCCCGAATGTCGAACACCTGCTCGAAACCGAGTGACTTCCCGCGCATCTTCTTGACGATGCTGTAGATGTGTTTGGGCCGCCCTTGCACCGACGCGGCAATGCCGTGCTTCTGCAACTCAGCCTCGAGCCGCTGGCGCACTTGCTCCACATGCGCCTCGCGCTCCGCGCGCTTTTCATCCAGCAAACGGGCAACATGCTTGTAGGTCTGAGGCTCAAGGAAGCGGAAGGCCAGATCTTCCATTTCCCATTTGATCTGCCAAATACCCAGCCGGTTGGCCAGCGGCGCAAACACGTGGAGCGATTCTGCAGCCAAGGCCTCGCCAGGTTCACCCTTCGTGGCCGCAAAGTAGCGCAACGTCTGCAACCGGGAGGCCAGCCGCAGCATGACCACACGCAAGTCACGCGAAAAGGCGAGCAGCATCTTGCGCACGTTCTCGGTCTGGCTGGCTGCCAGCTCTGACATGGGCACCTTGCCGGGCGCGACCACCGGCAAGTCCTGCTCCTGCGCAGCCAGGCGCTCGACCTCTTTTTTCGCAGACGCTGCTGCCGCCTTGATGCGGGCCTGCCGCTGCAGTTGCACCAGCTTGGTGGTTTCCACGGCCAGCGCCGCGAAGTTGTCACCAAAGGCCTTGGCAATCACTTCCTGCGGGCGGTTGAGATGTTGGCAAGCGTAGACCAGATACGCCGCGGCCTGCATCGCTTCAGAGCCGCCGATGTCATGCAACACGCCAGCCACGGCGTCGGCATGGGCAAGGGTGTTCTCGCCAGTGTCCAGTTGCTCGCTGTCGAGCAAAGGTTCGGCGAATGCCCGGGCGCGCGCCAACGCATGCGCCTGCTTGGGCAGACTGTCTGACGTGGCCGCCACGATGGCCGACGGAACGACCGGTGTACGTTCGTTCGCGGCCACTGCACTCACCGCAGCGGGTGACGACGAGGGAATCGATCGCTTCATTTCTCGCTCGCTGCCACTCCATCAGACCAGAGGAAATCCCGGACGGCAGCCACCTGATCATCGGAAACCAGCGTGGGCGCGTGCCCCACGCCATCAAACACCACGCAGCGCGCTTTGGGTCCGCGTTGCGTCATTTCACGCGCCGTCGCCGCGGACAGCAGATCCGACTGCCCTCCCCGCAAGAGCAGCGTGGGTGAAGTGATGGCGTCGTACAAGGTCCAGAGCAAGGCCTCCCCATCGCGGGCGACTTGGCGTGCCTGCGCCTGATCACTCATGCCAACCAGGGCTTTGACGGGCAGCGCAATCGCGGGATCGTAGTGCAACCACCAACGCCCGTCCCGCTCGCGAAGCAACGGCAGGGACAGCGCTCGCCACTGCTCGGGCGTGTGGGGACCAAAACCGGCAGAGATCGAGGCAAGGTAATGAATGGCGGCCGCCTCGCTGTCAAACGAGGGATTCGCACCGAGGTAAGTGCCGATGCGCAGCAGGGCTTCCCACTGGATGGCAGGACCCACGTCATTGAGCACCAGGCGACGCGGCGCAAGCTCTGCCCGGGCTGCCAACGCCATGCCGATGAGCCCACCCATGCTGGTGCCCACCCAGTCGATCACGACGGCTGCATTCTCCGCGCGCAGATGCATCAACAAGGCCGCCAGATCCGCTGCATAAGTGGGCACTTGATAGCCCATGGGATCGTCCAGCCAGTCGCTGTGCCCACGACCGGCCACATCCACGGCGATAACACGAGCACGTTCGGACAGTGCCCTGGCCAGCACATCGAAATCCCGACCCTGTCGGGAGAGCCCATGGACGCAGACGACAACACGTCCAGACTCCCCGTCGCGGCTGGACCAATCCCAGAAGGCCATTTGGCGCGGTTGTCCACCGCGAGCGGTGGGGCCGGGAACGGCCAAGTGGTTGAGGATCGGTTCTTGCATGGATTCCATAGGGTCAGTGCACGCCAAAGTGCGTACTTGATAATGCTTTGAGCGCTTTTCAACCCATCGTACTGGAACTGGAGTTCAACCATGCTTGCCAATAAAACCGCCCTCGTCACCGGATCCACCAGCGGCATCGGCCTGGGCATCGCCAAAGCCCTGGCGCGACAAGGCGCCAACATCGTTCTCAACGGATTTGGTGACGCAGATGGCCCCAAAGCCGAGATCGCAGCGCTGGGCGCCAAGGTGGCGTATCACGGGGCGGACATGAGCAAACCGGACGAAATCGAAGCCATGATGGCATTCGCCGCCAGCACATTCGGACAGGTCGACATTCTGGTGAACAACGCAGGCATTCAGCACGTGGCCCGAGTGGAGAACTTCCCGGTCGAGCGGTGGGATGCGGTGATCGCCATCAACCTGAGCAGCGCGTTTCACGCCAGCCGTCTGGCTCTGCCCGCGATGCAGAAATCCAACTGGGGCCGCATCATCAACGTGGCGTCTGTGCATGGTCTGGTGGGGTCGGCAGAAAAGTCGGCCTATGTCGCGGCCAAGCATGGCATCGTGGGTCTGACCAAGGTGACCGCACTCGAAAACGCCACCTCAGGAGTCACTTGCAATGCGATCTGCCCCGGCTGGGTGCTCACACCCCTGGTGCAAAAACAAGTTGACGCAAAAGCGGCCGCGCAAGGTATCTCCAACGACCAGGCCACGCGGCAGCTGCTGGGCGAGAAGGAGCCGTCCATGCAATTCACCACCCCCGAGGAGCTGGGTGAGCTGGCGGTGTTTTTCTGCTCGCCGGCCGGCAACAACGTGCGCGGCGTGGCCTGGAACATGGACGGTGGCTGGGCCGCGCAGTAATCACCGCATCCAGAAAGAAAAAAGGCCCGGTACTGACCGGGCCTTTTCAATTATCTGGGGTGGCTGATGGGACTCGAACCCACGACAACAGGAATCACAATCCTGGACTCTACCAACTGAGCTACAGCCACCGCAAGCTTGGAATTATAGCTTGAACTGAAGGCGCATCAGCGCGCCGGCGATGCAGCCGCGGGCTCCGGAACCAGGATCCGAACCTTGAAGCGCTCTTTCAATGTTTCAACGTAGGCCTCGTTCTCGGCCGAAGCCCACCATTGGCTGTACTGCTGCACCTCCTGACTGAGCGCCTGGGCAGGACGCACATCGCGCGGCAAGACTTTTTCGACTTTCACCACAACGTAACCCTGGTCACCGAGGTTCACCCCCACCCATGCGGGCAAGGCCTTGGAATCGGCGCTGAGCGCAGCCGTGAGCACGGGCAGCGCAAGGCCTTGGGCATTCTCACGCGACACAGCCGTCGCAGCCCCCAGCCCCTTGACATCGGCGCCGGACTTGGCTGCCTGCAACTGCTTCTCGCCCTCAGCCCGGGCCAGCTCGGCCGATCGTGTCGCCACGAGCCGCCTTCTGACCTCATCGCGCACTTCGGCCAGCGGTCGGGTGTGTGCGGCGGTGTGATTGATGACGCGGGCAGAGACGAGTTGGCCGGACCCGGTATCGATGGCCTCGGTGTTGCGTTTCTTGTCCAGCGACTCGGTGTCAAAGAGCGCACCCAGGAGACGCTCGTTGGCCAGCACGCCGCTCACACCCGCTTGCGGCTGGCGCTGCACGGTGGCCTTCCGGATCTGCAGCTTGAGACGATCGGCTGCAGGCTTGAGCGTGTCAGGCTGCTCGTACACAAGGTTGCTGAAGGTGTCGGCCGCTTCCGCAAACTGCTTCTGCGCTTGCTGCTTCTTCAAATCAGCCTCGATCTCTGCCCGCATGGATTCGAAGCTGCGCACGGGAGGCGCCTTCACGTCGGTGAGCTGGATGATGTGAAAACCGAACTCGGTCTCGACCAGGTCGGAGATGGCGTCTTTCTTGAGCGAAAACACCACGTCTTCGAAGGGTTTGACCATTGCGCCTCGACCGAAGTAGTCGAGATCGCCTCCGTTGGCGGCGGAGCCCGGGTCCTGCGACTGGGCCTTGGCGACCTCGGCAAAGCTCGCCGGTTTCGCACGAACCTGCGCCAGCAGCGTCTCGGCGCGCTGCCGCACGGCATCCTTGTCAGCGGCCGAAGCACCGGCGGGCACAGTCAGCAGGATGTGACGAGCACGACGCTCCTCCGTACCAGAGAGGCGTGAGGCATTTTGGTCGTAATAGGCACGGACATCGGCCTCGTTGAGCGCCACCGAACCTTGCAACGCCGCAGCGTCCAGCACGAGGTACTCGATCTCCGCTTGCTCCGGCGCCTGAAACAGCGCCTGGTTGGCGTTGTAAAAGCCTTCCACATCCGCATCAGCGGGCTTGACCTGCGCGGCGAATTCGCCAGCCGCGAAGCGCGCCACACGCACTTCGCGGCGTTCAAAGAAAGCATTGAGCGAAATGGATGCCAATGCCGTGGGGGCAAAACCCGACCCCAGAATGCCCTGCGATACCTGCCGCTGCGACAGGTCCGCACGCACACGCGCTTCAAACATTTCAGGCGTCATGCCCTGGCGGCTGACGAGCTGTCGGTACGCTTCCACATCCAGCGAACCATCGGCCTTGCGGAGGGCGGCGATAGCTTCGTTTTGCTGCAAGTCTCTGGCCAGGCGGGCATCGCTGGTGTACAAATTGAGCTTGCTGGCGGCCGCGCTGAGGAGCCGCTGGCGCACCAGACGCTCCAGGGTCGCATAACGCGCGCCGTCGCTGTCGAGCAAGCGCGCGTCGAGGGTGGGCATGGCTTCGCGAAGCCGCTGCGACTCCTGCTGATGAGCCTGGTCCCATTCCGCTTTCGTGATCTCTTTTCCATCCACGGTGGCCACAGGCTGACCACTCTCGTTGAAGCGCGTGTAGCCCTCGATGCCGAACAACACGAACGAGGGGATGATCAGGATCATCAGGAAGCCCATGAGGTACTTCTTGTGATTGCGGATGGAATCGAACATGCCTTGAGCCCTGCTACTTCAAAAACCGAAAGGCGTTGTCGTTGCCGACAACAAAAAAGGCGAACCCGGGTTCGCCTTTTCGATGGTGGTGGGTGCTGACGGGGTCGAACCGCCGACCTACGCCTTGTAAGGGCGCCGCTCTACCGACTGAGCTAAGCACCCCACCGGAAAATCGGAAAGCGCATCAGTTCAGCGCATCCTTGAGTGCCTTGCCCGGACGGAACTTCGGCACTTTGGCGGCCTTGATTTTAATCTCAGCGCCCGTGCGGGGGTTGCGGCCCTTGCGGGCGGGGCGCTTGGTCACTGCAAACGAGCCGAAGCCGACCAGCGACACCGTGCCGCCCTTCTTCAACGTGGTGCGGATCGCCGTGATGGTGGAGTCCAGTGCACGCGTTGCGGCCGCCTTGGAAATATCGGCGTGCTTGGCAATGTGTTCGACGAGTTCTGTTTTGTTCACAAATAGCCCCTCTTGAAGTGAATTGAATGTTCCGTTAGGACAGGTTTTTTTCCGGAGACGGCGAGGGCCGCGGGCAAAAAAACCTTGATCGCTCTAGACCGCAGGACGATGCCAACACCGTGGCAACCGCTGGGTGATTAGACCCACTGGGCACAACCCCTGTCAATACACGAGGGGAGACAGTCCAGCCCTGCCGGCGCAAGAGGCGAGATTCTAGACGCTTTCAAATGCGCGCTGCATGCGCAACAAAATGTCGCAACATGCAAGCTAGGCCGCGCGCGAATCTCCTCGGATTCAGATCGCGGCAGCGATGGCGCGGCCCACATCCGCGGTCCCTGCGGTGCCACCGAGATCAGCGGTGCGCGGTGCACCACTGTCGGGCTGCAGCACAGCCTCAATGGCTTGCATGATCGCGTCGTGCGCACCACGATGGCCCAGAAAATCGAGCATCATCGCGCCGCACCAGATCTGACCAATGGGATTGGCGATGCCCTTGCCTGCAATATCTGGCGCAGAGCCATGCACCGGCTCGAACAGCGAGGGGTGTTCACGCGTGGGATTGAGGTTGGCGCTGGGTGCAATGCCGATGGTGCCGGTACACGCTGGGCCGAGATCACTGAGGATGTCGCCAAACAGATTGCTGCCGACCACGACATCGAAGAAGTCAGGCCGCTGCACGAAGTGCGCAGTGAGGATGTCGATGTGGAACTTGTCCACCTTGACATCCGGATACTCCTTGGCCATTTCAGCCACGCGCTCGTCCCAGTACGGCATGGTGATCGCGATACCGTTGGATTTGGTGGCACTCGTCAGGTGCTTCTTCGGCCGCGAGCGTGCCACCTCGAATGCGTGGCGCAGAACGCGGTCCACGCCGATGCGCGACATCACCGTTTCCTGCACCACGATCTCGCGGTCGGTGCCTGCATACATGCGCCCGCCAATGCTGGAGTATTCGCCTTCGGTGTTCTCGCGCACGATGACCATGTCGATCTCGCCAGGAGCGCGCGGGCTGCCATCGCGGCGCACGACAGGTGCCGTGACACCGGGCATGAGGCGGGCGGGCCGGATGTTGACGTACTGGTCGAACTCGCGGCGAAACATCAGCAGTGAGCCCCAGAGCGAAATGTGGTCGGGCACCTTGTCAGGCCAGCCCACCGCGCCAAAGTAGATCGCGTCGTGCCCACCGATCCGGGCTTTCCAGTCGTCGGGCAGCATCTTGCCGTGGCGTTCGAAATACGCGCAGCTGGAGAAGTCAAAGTGGTCGAATTGCAGGTCAATGCCGAACTTCGTGGCGGCAGCCTCCAGAACGCGAATGCCTTCCGGCATGACTTCGGTGCCGATACCGTCTCCGGCGATGACGGCGATGCGGTGTTTGCTCATGGTTGTTCCTTCGAATCAGATTGGAAAAATGACAGGGCTTCGGCAGACAGCTGCTCAGGCGCTTCTTCCGCCATGTAGTGACCACACGGCAGGCTGCGGCCGGTCACGTTGGCAGCGCGCTCGCGCCAGAGCGCCAGCACATCGAAGCAACGCGCCACCGTGGCATGTTCGCCCCAGAGGACGCGCAACGGCTGCGGCAGCCGTCGGTCGGCGGCGATGTCTGCGCGGTCGTGATCAAGATCGACGCTGGCACTGGCGCGGTAGTCCTCGCAAATGGCAACGGCCGTGCCAGGCTGAACAGCACAGCGCTCGTATTCGGCCAGCGCCCCCGGATCAAACGCACCCAGGCCCGCGTGCCGGCTCCCCATGACGCTGCGCACATAGCGCGCTGGGTCGGCGTCGATCAGCGCTTCGGGCAACGGCGAAGGCTGGATGAGAAAGAACCAGTGCCAGTAAGCGCGCGCAAAGGCCTCGCCCGTCTGCGCGTACATGGCCAGCGTGGGCGCGATGTCAAGCAGCATCAGGCGGCGCACGGCGGCCGGGTGGTCTGCCGCAAGCCGGTGCGCCACGCGCGCGCCGCGATCGTGGGCAAGCACGTCAAAGTGCGCGAACCCGTGGTGCGCCATGACGGCCAAGGCATCCAGCGCCATCTCGCGCTTGCTGTAGTTGAGGTGGGCGGCGTCGGCGCTCGGTCGGGCGGAGTCGCCGTAGCCGCGCAGGTCCATCAACACCAGCGTGAAATGCCGGGCCAGCGCAGGGGCGACCCGGTGCCACATGGCCATGCTTTGCGGATGACCGTGAAGCAGCAGCAACGCAGGCCCCTCGCCACCGATGCGCGTGTGCAGGGTCACGCCATTGCGCTGTACCGGATGGGATGGAAATGCACTCAACATGGGCGCCAGCATAGCTCGCATCGCGGCAATAATTAAGCAATTGATTAATTCTCAAAGGGAAACAATTGGACCGCGCCGATCTCGAGCTTGTGTTGGCTGTGCGGCAGCACGGCAGTCTGGTGACGGCCGCTCGTGCGCTGCGCGTGGCGCCCTCGGCCGTGACCAAGCGCCTCGCATCGCTGGAAGAACGGCTGGGCTTGCGGTTGTTCCAGCGGACAACCCGCCGCGTGAGCCCCACTGCCGAGGGTGACACGCTGTGCGAACGCGCGGTGCATCTGCTGCGCGCGTTCGAAGAAGTCGAGACGGAATTGCGCGAGCGTCAGGCAGAGCCGGCGGGGCCGATCCGCCTGGCGGCCACCTTCGGCTTCGGCCGGCTGTGGGTCGGGCCCGCGCTCGCCGCGTTTCAGGCAAGGTATCCGGGCACGCAAGTGCAACTGCAACTCACCGAGCAACTGCCCGACCTTGCCGTGGAAGGCTTAGATGCGGCCATCTGGCTGTGGGATGCCCCCACCGAACGCGCCGCCGAGTGGGTGTCGCGCCGGCTGGCGACCAATCAGCGCGTGCTGGTGGCCACACCCGCTTACCTGCAGCGCCGCGGCACACCCGACAGCTTGCAGGCGTTGGTCAACCACAGTTGCCTGGTGGTGAGGGAAAACGGCGAAGCACCAGGGCGGCGCTTTGACCACTGGCGGCTGCAGGCCAAGGGGGACACGCAGATCAAGCACGTGCCCGTGGGCGGTGCGCTTTCCAGCAACTCAGGGGAGCTCGTGCGCGACTGGTGCCTTGCAGGACACGGCATCATGCTGCGCAGCCTGTGGGACATCGAAGAAGCGCTGCAGACAGGGCAGCTGGTGCGGGTGCTGCCCGACTGGAGCCAGCAGGACGCCGACATCCACTGGCTGGCCCCCTGGCGAGCGGTGGTCCCTCGCCGCATCGCGCTGTTGCAGGCCCACTTGGCGCAGTCGCTGGGCACAGAACCCTGGCGCCCCAAGCCGGGGCGCCGCTGATCACCGAGGCGCCCGCACCACCAGGCTCACGCCAAAGGCGGTGAGTGCCGTGCCGGCCAGCGTGACGGCGGTGATGGGTTCCGCAAACAGCACCCAGGCGATCAACGCGGTGCACGGCGGCACGAGATACATCAGGCTCGTGACGGATGCCGCCGCGCCACGCTGAATGAGCATGTAAAGCAGCGAACTGCCGCCCAGCGTGAGGCCCAGTACCGACCAGGCCATGGCGCCCAGAAGCTCACCATTCCAGTCCATCAGCTCCGCTTCGAGCAGCGTGAGCGGCAGGGTGACCAGCAGCGCCGCGAGCAGTTGCACGGCATTGGCCGTGCGCACGTCGCAGGCCTGCACAAACCGCTTCTGGTACAGCGTGCCCACCGTGATGGCCAGCAGCGCCATCACGGCAAACGAAAGATTGAGCCAGTTCGCCTGGTCGCCCGGACCGCCCGCACCGAATTTGCGCGAGACCACCAGCACCAGACCCGCAAAACCGAGCACCAGCCCGAGCCACTGGCGCCTGGACACTTTGGCGCCTGTGCCCGACAGCCAGATGGCGGTGAGCACCGGCTGCAAACCCACGATGAGCGACGACAGGCCGGAGCCCATGCCCGCCTTGACCGCGGCCCACACGCCCCCGAGATAACCGGCGTGCATCAGCACGCCTGTGACGGCCAGATGAAACCACTGCGCCCGCGAAGTGGGCCACTTCACGCCCGCGAGCACGATCCAAGGCAGGAAGCACGCGATGGACAGGGCGTAGCGCACCGCGAGGAACTTCATCGGTGGGGCGTGCGGCATGCCATAGCGCGCCACGATAAAACCGGTGCTCCAGATGAGCACGAACACCCAGGGCATGGCGCGCAGCCACGCGTTGTCTTGCGCGGGGGTATTCATCGAAAGGCTTTCAGCGCGACTTGGCGCGAATCTCGGGAATGGCTTTCTGCAGGTAGTACACCATCGACCACACCGTGAGTACCGCCGAGATCCAGATCAGCCACGTGCCCCAGAGCTGGGTATCGATCACGCCCAGCAGCTTGCCGTGGAACAGCAGGAAAGGAATGGCCACCATCTGCACCGTTGTCTTCACCTTGCCGATCATGTGCACGGCCACGCTCTTGGTCGCTCCGATGATCGCCATCCACTCGCGCAACGACGAAATGGCAATTTCGCGGCCGATGATGATGAGCGCAACAAACACATCGGCACGGTCCAGATGCACCAGCACCAGCAGGCTGGCGCAGACCAGGAACTTGTCGGCCACGGGGTCGAGGAAGGCGCCGAAGGCCGATGTCTGGTTGAGCTTGCGGGCCAGATAGCCGTCGGCCCAATCCGTCAGCGCGAACACGACAAAAAGCACCGTGGCCACCGTGTTCTGTTGCGCGAGGCTCAAGCTCTCCACATAAAACACCCCAATGATCAGCGGGATGGCAACGATGCGAGCCCAGGTGAGCAGGGTGGGGAGGTTGAAGAACATGGTGCGGATTATGCGTTGGTGATCTGTCAAGCGGGATCGGGCTGGTCGGTCAGTGCAGCGCGCGGTAGATGGCATCGGCGAGATCGGCGGAAATGCCCTCAACGGTGGCGAGGTCCTCCACGCTGGCCGACGCCACGCCGCGCACGCCCCCAAAGCGTTGCAGCAGGCGCGCACGCTTCTTGGGGCCGACGCCGGGAATGTCTTCGATCTTGCTGCCGCCCGTGCGCACCTTGGCACGCTGGGCACGCATGCCGGTGATGGCAAAACGGTGGGCTTCGTCGCGGATCTGGGCCACCAGCATGAGCGCCGCCGAATCGTGGCCGAGGTACACCTTCTCGCGCCCGTCGGCAAACACCAGCTCCTCCAGGCCGACCTTGCGGCCCTCGCCTTTTTCCACACCCACGATGAGCGACAGGTCCAGCCCCAGCTGCTCAAACACCTCCCGAGCCATGCTCACCTGGCCTTTGCCACCGTCAATGAGCACCAGGTCAGGCATGCGTGGCCCGGCCACCGCCTCCACCGTGGGTTCGGCGGCAGCCGGCTCATCGGCCCTATCGGGCGCGACATCCACACCAACGGGAGCCGGCTCGACCGCTTCCCCTTCTGCGCGCATCGCCTCGGCGATCTTCCCGTAGCGGCGCAGCAGCACCTGCCGCATGGCGGCGTAGTCGTCGCCCGGTGTGATGCCGTCGATCTTGTAGCGGCGGTACTGGCTGTTCTGCATCTTGTGGGCTTCAAACACCACGCACGAAGCCTGCGTGGATTCGCCCGCCGTGTGTGAGATGTCGAAGCACTCGATGCGCAGCGCATCGAGCTGGTCGTCGGGCAAGTGCAGCGCGTCGGCCAGCGCGCGCGTGCGCGCCTGCTGGCTGCCCTCCTCGGCCAGCAAACGGGCCAGCGCAATGTCGGCGTTCTTCTGCGCCATCTCCAGCCAGATGCGACGGTGCTCGCGCGGGTTGTGCACGGCGTTCACCTTGGCGCCGATCTGCTCCGTCAGCGCATCCAGCAAAGGCTTGCCCACCGGGTGGCTGGTGACCAGCGTGTGCGGCATGGCCACGCCGAGGTAGTGCTGCGCAATAAAGGCTTCCAGCACCTGCACAGCCACACGCTCGGCGGGGTCAGCGGGCTGTGTGTTCGCACCGGCCTCTTCGGCCAGGGCACTGTCGATGGCCGTGGCGTCGTCCACGTGGGCCGGGAAATAGGGACGGTCCCCGAGATGGCGCCCGCCGCGGATCATGGCCAGGTTCACGCAGGCCCGCCCGCCATGCACTTTGACCGCGAGCACATCGACGTCCTTGTCCGACACCGTGTCCATCGCCTGCTGATGCAACACGCGTGAGAGCGCGCTCATCTGGTTGCGGATCTCTGCCGCCTGCTCGAACTCCAGCTTTTCGGCATGCACAAGCATGCGCTGCTCCAGCGCATCCAGCACGGCCTGCGTCTCGCCGCGCAGGAAACGCTCGGCATCGCGCACATCTTGCGCGTACAACTCGTGATCGATCAGGTCCACGCAGGGGCCGCTGCAACGTTTGATCTGGTAGAGCAGGCAGGGCCGCGTGCGGTTGGCAAACACGGTGTCTTCGCAGGTGCGCAGGCGGAACACCTTCTGCAGCAGCGTAATGGACTCCTTCACCGCCCATGCGCTGGGGTAAGGGCCGTAATAGCTGTGCCGCCGGTCCACCACGCCACGGTAGTACGCCATGCGAGGAAACGCCGCCGAGGGCGAAAGCGGCCTGGCCGATGGCTTGAAGGCCTCGCGCGTGCCGGTGATCTTGAGATAGGGGTAGCTCTTGTCGTCGCGAAACAGGATGTTGAACTTCGGGTTCAACGTCTTGATGAGGTTGTTCTCCAGCAGCAGCGCCTCGGCCTCGGAGCGCACCACCGTGGTCTCCATGCGCACGATCTTGCTGATCATGTGGCCGATGCGCGTGCCGTCGTGGCTCTTCTGGAAGTAGCTCGACACGCGCTTCTTCAGGTTGCGCGCCTTGCCCACGTACAGCAGTTGCCCCTGGGCATCAAAGTAGCGGTACACCCCGGGCAGGCCTGGCAAGGCCGCCACTTCGTTGAGCAGTTGTTCGGAATGCGCGTCGGACATGGGCGCGTATTGTGGCCCGTCCCCGCCACCCTCGGGACGAGCGGGTCTCAGCGCGAGCCGAGCGTCTTGCGAAAGAAGGCGAGGATCGCCTGCGCGGCCTTGTCGCGCGCGGTGCGGTCGCCCTGCACATGAGCGCCGATGGCGCTGCACGATTGCCGCATGACCGTTTGCACGGCTTCGCCGTTCAGGCGCTGGCCGGTGTTGCGGTCGTAGGTGATCAGGGTGTCGATGTCCATCTCCAGCGGACAGGTCTCCAGCGTTCGCTGCGCGCCTCGCACGTTGATGCGGCGGATGTCATCCTGGTCGAACTTGTGCCTCGCGCCTTCCAGCGTGAGGAACTCCACTGGCGTTCCCGTCTTGGCGATGCGCTCGGCGTAGTCGCGGCAGGGGCCGATGGGCGCGTAATCGTCGGCATCGCCATGCACCCACAGCATCGGGGCCTTGATGGAAAACACATCGAGCTTGACCACCAGCCGGAACGTGCCCACACAGCCGCCCGCGTACACCGGCACGTGGGCCGCAAACCGCAGTCCATCAGGCAGCCGCTGCGACGCCGCGATGCGCACCACCGACGTGCGCCATGCGGTGATGCCCCCGCGCGAAAAGCCCATGATGGCAATGCGCGCCGGGTCAACCCGGGGATGACTGGCCACCAGCTTGAGTGCCGCAAACGCGTCGGCGATGTCGGCGGCAAACGGCACCTGCGACTGGTCCTCGGCGGTGCTCTTTACACCCCGCGGCCCGAACGAATCCACCGCGAGCACGGCGATGCCCGCCGCATTGAACTGCTTCGGCCAGAAGTCCAGCATGGCGTCGTAGATGCCGCCCGAGCCGTGCATCAGCACCACCGCGGGACCGCGCTCGGTGCCCTGCGGCAGGAACCAATGGCCCACCGGTTGCGCTGGCTCGCCCTGCCCGGGGCCCTTGAGCAACTCCAGCAAGCTGCGCGGTGTGCTGCTGGCAAAAGCGTAACGGCCTGTCGGCGGGCCGGCACTCATGTCGGCAATGAGTTCCTGCGCCGCGAGCAGCGGCGAAAAAAGCGCCAGCACGATCGCCAGCCACCAGGGAATGAAGCGTTTGGCCATGGTGTGTCCCCAGCGCATTCAGCGGCCCGGTGGGCCCGTGCTGCAGCGCCCGCAAACTGTAGCCCCGACAATGGCGCGCATGCAATGGGACATTTTCTGCAGAGTCATCGACAACTTCGGTGACGTCGGGGTGTGCTGGCGGCTGTCGGCCGATCTGGCGCGGCGTGGCGAACGGGTGCGCCTCTGGCTGGACGACCCACAGGCACTGGACTGGATGGCACCCGGCGGCCTGCCCGGCATTGAGGTGCGTCACTGGACGTCGCCCCTGTCCGTGCCGAAAGAGCCACTGGCAGATGTCTGGATCGAGGCCTTTGGCTGCGAGCCGCCGCCAGAGTTTGTAGAGGCGATGGCAACGCAAGTCGCCGCCGGCGCGCGCCCGCCGGTCTGGATCAATCTGGAGTACCTGAGCGCTGAGCCTTACGTCGAGCGCTCCCACCGCCTGCCCTCGCCCGTCATGAGCGGCCCGGCTCGCGGCCTGGCCACCAAATGGTTCTTCTACCCTGGGTTCACGGACCGCACGGGTGGCCTGCTGCGCGAGGCCGATCTGCCGACACGGCAAGCCGCTTTCGACGCCGACGCGTGGCTGGACCGCACCGGCGTTCCGCTCCCCCGCGGTTCACGGCGTGTCAGCCTGTTCTGCTACGAGCCCGCCGCACTGCCCGATGTGTTGCGGCAGGCCGCCCGGGCGCAAACCCGCAGCGAATGGCTCGTCACCCCCGGGCGCGCGTGGCAGGCGGTGCAACAGGCCGGCCCCGTCGTTGCCAACGACCGAATTCACGCCCTGCCCTGGTTGACCCAGCCCGAGTTCGACCACCTGCTGTGGGCGTGCGACCTGAATTTCGTGCGCGGCGAGGATTCCCTGGCCCGCGCCCTCTGGGCGGGCAAGCCCTTCGTGTGGCACCTCTATCCGCAACACGACAACGCGCACCACGCCAAGCTGGAGGCCTTTCTCGAATGGCTGGATGCGCCCGCCTCCTGGCGCGCGTTTCACCGCGCCTGGAACGGCATGGGGTCCATGCAGGCCGTGTGGCCAGGCGCCGACACGCTGCACGACTGGCATGCCTGCGCTCAAGCCGCGCGCCAGCGGCTGCTCGCCCAGAGCGATCTGTGCAGCCAGCTGATCGGTTTTGTGCAGGAAAAGCGATAAAATTCGAGGCTTTGCGGAAAACCGGACCGGACTCCTTCGGCACCCCGGACCCCGCAAGCCGTCTGCCTCGCCGCACAGACCGCCACCATCAGCTCAGTTTTCGGGTGTCCAGCGCACGCCGGGAGCAAGCGGCCCAACCGTTGGAATCCCTATGAAAATCGCTCAAGAACTCCGCGCCGGCAACGTCATCATGCACGGCAAGGACCCGATGATCGTCCTGAAAACCGAATACAGCCGTGGCGGCCGT
Organism: Hydrogenophaga sp.; assembly: GCF_019264445.1. Lineage (GTDB taxonomy): Bacteria > Pseudomonadota > Gammaproteobacteria > Burkholderiales > Burkholderiaceae_C > Hydrogenophaga. The sequence goes on along the minus strand of NZ_JAHVAB010000058.1, from coordinate 55,173 downwards.
GGCGCGGCCACCGTGCGCCTGAAGCTCAAGGCCTTGCTCAACAACATGGCCACCGAAGTCGTCTGCAAGGCCGACGACAAGATGGACCAGATCATTCTGGACAAGAAGGAGTGCACCTACTCCTACTTCGCCGACCCGATGTATGTGTGCATGGACGCCGAGTACAACCAGTACGAAGTCGAAGCCGAAAACATGGGCGACGCCCTGAACTACCTCGAAGACGGCATGACCGTTGAAGTGGTGTTCTACGACGGCAAGGCCATCTCGGTCGAACTGCCCACCAGCGTCGAGCGCGTCATCACCTGGACGGAACCTGCCGTCAAGGGCGACACGTCTGGCAAGGTGCTCAAGCCCGCCAAGATCGCCACCGGCTTCGAAGTGGCCGTGCCGCTGTTTGTGGCGCAGGACGACAAGATCGAGATCGACACGCGCACGGGCGAATACCGCCGCCGCGTCTGAGCCCCCTCGGCGTCGACCCTCGTGAAAAGGCTCCTGCGGGAGCCTTTTCATTTGCCATCGTCTTTTCCCGCCCTGCATGGACCTGATCGCCCGCATCGCTGACGTCATCATCCCGGTCTTCCTGATCGTGGCTGTCGGCTATGGCTATGCGCGCCGTCAGGCGCCAGACATGGGCACCTTCAACCGCATCGCACTCGACGTGCTCGCGCCCGTGCTGGTGTATTCGGCACTCGCCTCGCGGGACTTCGTCATGGCAGAGCACCTCACGCTGCTGGTGGGCGGCGCGGTGATCATTCTGGGCGGCGGCGTGCTGGTCCGGCCCATTTCGGGGCGGCGGTGGCGCTGTTCTAGGTGAGCAACCTGCTGCATTTCTCGGTCGGTGCCCGCATCACCAGCCCCCTCATGATCGCCACCGCACTGGGGTTCCTGAGCGCATTGACCGACGTGCGCCCACACGACGTGATGCTGGCGGGTCTGAAGCTGCTGGGCGACGCGCTGCTGCCGATGATGCTGTTCGCGGCCCTGCGGCCGGCCGTGATGCAGTTCATGCTGGCCGACCGTTACCACCACGAGCCCGACAAGGTCGGTGCCATGATCATGCTGGGCAATGCGCAGGCCGTGGTCTTCGTGCCGCTGGCACTGGCGCTCGCCCTGTGAGCGGCATCATCCGAATCACATGCAAAACAGGAGTGTCCACACCATGGAAGCCACACAAGATCTGAACGAACGCCGCCTGGCAGATGCCTGGGCCGAGCTGCAGACCCACGCCAACGAAGGCCTGCCGCTGCAAGCCGACGCCTACCGTCTCGCCTTTGCCGACCCGGAATTCCTGCTGCGCCGTGAGACCCGCGGCATCCGCTTCCAGCTGGAGATGCTCAAGCCCGACCTCGCCCAGCGCGACGCGGGCATTGAAAACACGATCGTGGTGTTTGGCAGTGCGCGTTTTCGCGAAGCGAGCGAGGCACAGGAGCAGCTGGTGCGCGCCGAGCGCAGCGGCGACGCGCGCGAGATCGCTCGCGCCAAGGCGATGGTGCGCAACGCGCATTACTACACCCACGCGCGCGAATTTGCCCGCACGGTGGCGCGCTACAGCGCCAAGTGCAACAAGGCCGAGCAGCTCTTCATCTGCACGGGCGGCGGCCCCGGCATCATGGAAGCCGCCAACCGGGGCGCACACGACGAAGGCGCGCCCAACGTGGGCCTGAACATCGCCCTGCCGCACGAGCAGGCGGCCAATCCCTACGTGTCACCGGAGTTGAGCTTCAAGTTTCACTACTTCGCGCTGCGCAAGATGCACTTCATGATGCGCGCCAAGGCCTTGCTGGCTTTCCCCGGAGGCTTCGGCACACTCGACGAGCTGTTCGAAGTCATCACGCTGGTGCAATGCAAGAAGGCCAAACCGGTGCCGATCCTGCTGTTCGGCTCGGACTACTGGAAACGCCTGATCAATCTGGATGTGCTCGTTGAAGAAGGCACGATCTCGCCCGAAGACCTCAACCTCTTCAAGTATGTGGATGACCCGCAGACCGCGTGGGAGCACATCCTGAAGTTCTACGACTTGAAGGGCTGAAGGATCACCCCCCGCCGCGCTGCGCGCCCCCCCCTTGAAAGAGGGGCGCACCCTGGGACCGGCAATGCCGGATCCTCGGGTGCTCTGGACAAGGCGCCTCACCTCGGAGAGGGAAGCCGCGTCAGCGGCGCAGGGGGTTACTCCGGCCCCCAGCCGCCACCCAGCGCCTTGTAGAGCGCCACCTGGTTCTGCTGCTGCGCCAGGCGCGTCTGCGCCAGCGCCTGCTGCGTGGTGAAAAGCGAGCGCTGCGCATCCAGCACGTCGAGGAAACTCGCCACACCGTTGCGGTAGCGCAGATCGGCCAGACGGAAGCGCTCGGCCTCTGCAGTGGCCTGCAGCTGCTGGGCACTCAGCTGGTCGCCCAGAGTGGCGCTGCCCGCGAGCGCGTCGGCCACTTCGCGGAACGCGGTCTGGATGGCTTTTTCGTACTGGGCCACCGCGATGTCTCGCGCCGCATTGGATGCGTCGAGGTTGGCGCGGTTGCGGCCGGCATCGAAGATCGGCAACAAGGCCTGCGGTGCGAGCGTGAAACCCCAGGTGCCGTCCTTGAACAGGCCTGAGAGGCTGCTGCTGGCCGTGCCTGCGCTGGCGGTGAGCGAAATGCGCGGGAAGAACGCCGCCCGGGCTGCGCCGATGTTGGCATTGGCGGCGATCAACTGCTGCTCGGCCTGGCGGATGTCAGCACGGCGAGTGAGCAAATCGGATGGCAGGCCGGCGGGCACCTCGCGCAGGATGGAGGCGGCCGGCACGGGCGCCATGGGTACCGCCGCGCCACTGCCGCCAGCGGTATTGGCAGCGGGCATGGTGGGCGGCACCGGCAGCAACTCGGCCGGCGGCGCCTGTCCCACCAGCAGGGTGAGCGCGTTCACGTCCAGCGCACGCAAGCGCCGTTGCTGAGCCAGCGCCGACTGCGCAGCGGCGGTGAGCGACTCGGCCTGGCGCAAATCCAGCGCCGAGGTTGCACCGTTGTCAAAGCGCAGTTTGCTCAGCCGCAGCGAGTCTTCGCGCGTGAGCACGGTGCGCTCGGTCAGGGCCAGCAATTCGTCGTTGGCCTGCAGGCTGAGCCAGGTGCTGGCCACGGCGGCGACCAGGCTGGTCTGCGCGGCGCGATGCGCCTCTTCGCTGGCCAGGTACTGGGCGAGCGCCGCTTCTTTCAATGCCCCCAGACGCCCGAAGAAGTCAATTTCCCAGCTGCTGAGCGCCAGGCCAAAGCTGTACACGCTGGTGATGCCGCCGGTGCCGTCGGGCTGGCGGTTGCCACTGGCGGCCAGACCGATGGAGGGGAACTGGTTGGAGCGGCTGATCTGGTATTGCGCACGAACCTGCTCGATGTTGAGCGTGGCCACGCGCAGGTCGCGGTTGTTCTTGAGTGCGAGTTCGATCAGTTGGCGCAGGCGTGCATCGCCCACGAAATCGCGCCAGGCCACCTCGGCACCCGACGGCACGCCCGCTGCAGCAGCGGGCGCCAGCGCGGGGTACTGCGCATCAACCGGTGCGGCAGGCCGCTCGTACTTGGGAATCATCGAGCACGCCGACAGCGCAGCCACAGCGAGCGCACTCAGCGCAAGCCGCAGCGAGCGACGGGGCGCGAAGTCCAGAGCAGCGGCGGGACGGGCTTGGCCAGTCCGCACGGTGCGCCCCCCTGGAGGGATGGCGCCGAAGGCGGCGCGGGAAGGGGTCATGTCAAGCATCGGTCTGCACTCCTGAACCATGGTGAGCGGCGGCCTGTTCGGCGTCGCGCTGGCGCTGGCGCTCGCTGCCCTTGAACAGCGTGCGCACCACCACAAAGAAGATCGGCACAAACACCACCGCGAGAATGGTGCCGGTGACCATGCCGCCGATCACGCCGGTACCAATGGCACGCTGGCTGGCCGAGCCTGCGCCGGAGGCCAGTGCCAGAGGCAGCACACCCAGGGTGAATGCCATCGAGGTCATGATGATCGGGCGGAAGCGGATATGAGCGGCTTCGAGCGCCGCCGCAATCGCACTCTTGCCCTGGGCCTGCAGGTCTTTCGCGAACTCGATGATCAGGATCGCGTTCTTCGCCGAGAGACCGATGATCGTGATCAGCCCCACCTGGAAGTACACGTCGTTGGAATAGTTGCGCATCAAGGTGGCGAGCAACACGCCCAGCACACCCAGCGGCACCACCAGAATCACCGAGAGCGGGATGGTCCAGCTTTCGTACAGCGCGGCCAGGCACAGGAACACGGCCAGGATGGCGAATGCGTAGAGGATGATGGCCTGCGAGCCCGCCAGCTTTTCCTCACGCGTCTGCCCGGTCCACTCGTAGCCAATGCCTTGCGGCAGCTGGGCAGCGAGTTTTTCCATTTCGGCGATCGCAGCGCCCGTGCTCGAACCCGGCGCTGCGCTGCCACTGATGCGCATGGACGGGTAGCCGTTGTAGCGCACGGTCTGCATGGGGCCAGTGATCCACTTCGTGCTCGCGAAGGCCGACAACGGAACGGCCTGGGCCTTGTTGTTCACCACGTTCAGGCGCAGCAGATCTTCCGGCTGCATGCGGGCGGGTGCATCGGCCTGCACCACCACGCGCTGCAGGCGCCCGGCGTTGGGGAAGTCGTTCACGTAGCTGGAGCCCAGCGCGGTGCCAATGGCTGCGTTGATCGCATCGAAGCCCACGCCCAGGGCGTTGGCCTTGTCGCGGTCGATGTCGATCTGCAGCTGCGGCGCATCTTCGAGGCCATCGGGCCGCACCTGGGTGATCACCTTGCTTTGCGAGGCCATGCCCAGCAACTGGTTGCGCGCGTTGAGCAGCGCTTGCCGGCCCAGGCCGCCGCGGTCTTGCAGACGGAAGCTGAAGCCTGAGGACGCACCCAGCTCCGGAATGGGCGGCGGGCTCAGCGGATAAATGAACGCATCGCGAATGCCCGAGAGCGCACCGAAGGCGCGACCGGCCACCGCCTCTGCAGAGCTGCCTGGGCCGCTGCGTTCGGCCCAGTCCTTCAGTGTGATGAAAGCGAGCGCCGCGTTCTGGCCCTGCCCCGAGAAGCTGAAGCCCAGCACGCCCACCATGCTCTGTACTTCGGGCTGCTTGAGGATGTAGTCCTCGACCTGCTTCATGACTTCCAGCGTGCGCTCTTGCGTGGCACCCGGAGGCAGCTGCACGTTCACCAGCATCGTGCCCTGGTCCTCACCCGGCAGGAACGACGTGGGCAGGCGCATGTAGACCACCGCCGCCGCCGCCACGATGGCCAGGTAGATGATCAACGTGCGGCCCGCGCGCGGCAGCAGCGCAGCCACGCCGCTTTCGTAGCGCTTGGCGGTGCGGGCAAAACCCCGGTTGAACCAGCCGAAGAAGCCCTTCTTGTCGTGGTTGTGCCCGGCCTCGACTGGCTTGAGCAAGGTGGCGCACAACGCGGGTGTGAGCGACAGCGCCATGAAGGCCGAGAAGGCGATGGACACCCCCATCACCGCCGAGAACTGGCGGTAGATGTTGCCCACCGAGCCCGCAAAGAAGGCCAGCGGCACGAACACCGAGATCAGCACCACCGTCACACCGACAATCGCGCCGGAGATCTGCGTCATGGCCTTGCGCGTGGCTTGCAGGGGCGGCAGGCCCTCCTCGCTCATGATGCGCTCGACGTTCTCCACGACCACGATGGCGTCGTCCACCACGATGCCGATCACCAGCACCATGCCGAACATGGTCAGCACGTTGATGGAGAACCCCATGGCCAACAGCACGGCGAAGGTCCCCAGCAAGGCCACCGGCACGACGATGGTCGGGATGATGGTGTAGCGGAAGTTCTGCAGGAACAGGAACATCACCAGGAACACCAGCAACATGGCTTCGCCCAGCGTCTGCGCCACTTGCTGAATGGAGATCTTCACAAAGCGCGAGCTGTCGTACGGAATCGACCAGCTCATGCCCTTGGGGAAGAAGCGCTCGAGCTCCTGCATCTTCTTGCGCACCGCGTCGGCCGTGGCCAGCGCGTTGCCACTCGGCGAGAGCTGCACGCCAATGCCGGTGGACGGCTTGCCGTTCAGCCGCGCCGAGGTGGCGTAGGCCTGCGCACCCAGCTCGATGCGGGCCACATCCTTGAGGCGCACCGTGGCGCCATCGGCGCTGGCACGCAGCACGATGTTGCCGAACTGCTCAACGCTGCCCAGCTGGCCATTCACGACCACCGTGGCCGCAATGCTCTGGCCGCCCACGTTGGGCAGCGCGCCGATTTCACCGGCCGATACCTGCGCGTTCTGCGCGCGAATGGCGTTGGTGACATCGGCCGAACTCAGGTTGAAGCCGAGCAGCTTGGCCGGGTCGATCCAGATGCGCATGGCGCGCTCGGTACCAAACAGCTGCGCCTGGCCCACGCCGGGCAGGCGCTGCAACTCGGGCACCACGCTGCGCGACGCATAGTCGCCCAGCGCCACCGGATCCCAGGCGGGGTCGTCGCTGGAAAGGATCGCAAACAGCAGGAAGTTGCTGCGCGACTTGTCCACGCGCACGCCCTGCTGCGTCACCGCCGCAGGCAGGCGCGGCGAGGCCCGCGATAGCCGGTTCTGTACGTCCACCTGCGCCAGATCGGCGTTGGTGCCGGTCTCAAAGCTCAGCGTGATGCTGCCGGTGCCGTTCGCCTGCGCGACCGACTCCATGTAGATCAAGCCGGGCGAGCCGTTCATTTCCTGCTCGATCACGGAGAGCACGCTGTCTTCGAGCGTGGCGGCCGACGCACCCGGGTAGGTGGCGTTGATGATGATGGCCGGGGGCGCCACCGGTGGGTACTGCGCAATCGGCAACTGGGTGATGGACACGCCGCCCAGCACCATGATGAAGAGCGCGATCACCCACGCAAAGATGGGCCTGTCGATAAAAAACTTCGCCATGTCGGGCGCTCCTTACTTGGCCGGCGCGGCCGCAGGGGCTGCCGCGGGTGCAGGCGCTGCGCCCGGCGGCTGCCAGGGCACGGCCTTCACGGGCGTGCCCGGCGGCATCATCTGGAGCTTCTGGAAGCCATCGACCATCACCTGCTCGCCGGCCTTCACCCCGTCCAGAATCACCCACTTGCCGTTCTGCTGGCCACCCACCTTCACCTGGCGCGATTCGATCTTGCCGTCGGCACCGACCACAGACACCGTGTCGCCCTGGGCGGATCGCGTCACAGCCTGCTGGGGCAAGGTGATCGCGTTGCTGGCCTTGGCCTGCTCCAGGCGCACACGCACATAGAGGCCAGGCAGCAAAGTGCCTTTGGGGTTGGGCACTTCGGCGCGAAGCGTGACCTGACCGGTGGCGCTGTCCACCGTCAGATCGGAAAACAGCAGACGGCCTGGCTGCTCGTACACACTGCCGTCTTCCATCACCACCTGCACCGCCGCGGCCTGCGCGCCAGCGCCCTTGAGCTGACCACTTTCCATGGCCTTGCGCAGCTGGTACACCTCGGCGGCAGACTGCGTGAAGTTCACATACATCGGATGGATCTGCTGGATCACTGCCAGCTGAGTGGCCTCGCCCTGCCCCACCAGCGCGCCCTCGGTCACCAGCGCACGGCCGATGCGGCCAGAAATCGGCGCCGTCACGCGCGCATAGCCCAGGTTGATATTGGCGGTCTGCACCGCAGCCTTGCCACCGGCCACATCGGCCTCGGCCTGCTTCTGCGCCGCCACGGCACTCGCAAACTCCTGCTGGCTGATGGCGTTTTCCTTCACCAGCGGCGCATAGCGCTCGGCCAATGCGGTGGCTTGTGTGAGGTTGGCCTGCGAGCGCGCCAGGCTTGCCTGTGCGCTCTGCAGCGCGGCGGCATACGGCGAGGCGTCGATGCGAAACAGTGCCTGCCCCGCCTTCACGTCACTGCCTTCGCGGAACAGACGCTCCTGAAGAATGCCGGCGGCGCGCGCGCGGACCTGCGCCACGCGCGAGGCCTCCAGGCGGCCCGGCAGCTCGGTCACGAGGCCGACATCGCCCGGAGCCACCGTGACCACACCGACTTCGGGTGCCGGCATGCCGCCACCGGGGGCAGCGGCCTGGGGCGGCGCAGATTTGCCGCAAGCCGCCAGCACCACCGCGAGTGCGACCACGGACAAACCGCGCATCAGGGGGACAGAGGACATGGGGGAGAAGCGGGAGCGCAAGACGGGCGCAAGCTTGATCGGGCTCAAGGCGGGCATGGGAATCCTTGGGTATGAAGGGGGTGAAGGCGCCGGAGTGGGGTCATAGCCTACCCGGCGGCGCTGCCGCAAAACGGCGAAGTATACATACATCCAAGAATGTATGTATAGTCCACCAGTTACCCAAGGGCTTCCATTCTGGAGACACAACACCATGGTCCGACGCACCAAAGCCGACGCGCTCGCCACGCGACACAGCCTGCTGGATGCTGCCGAGCATTTGTTTCAGGAGCGTGGCGTTTCGCGCACCTCGCTCAACGACATCGCCACCGCCGCCGGCACCACGCGCGGCGCCATCTACTGGCACTTCAAGGACAAGGCAGACCTGTTCAACGCCATGATGGAACGCGTGACCCTGCCCCTGGAGGGCACGCTCGCCTGCACCGCACGCACCGCGGACACCACCGCCAACCCCCTGCTCTCGCTGCGCGAGTCGATGATGAATGCGTTGACGCAAGCCGCCAGCGACGAACAGACCCGCCGGGTGTTCGAGGTGGCCACGCACAAGGTGGAATACGTGAGCGAAATGCAGGCTGTGCGCGACCGCCATCTGCAGGTGCGCAACCAGTGCATTTCCATGACGCAGGAAATCCTGCAACAAGCGGTGCAACGGGAAGGCATTGCCCTGAGCATGCCGGTGGCCACCGCTGCGCTGGGCCTGCATGTGATCATGGACGGGCTGATTCAGAACTGGTTGCTCGAACCCGACGCCTTCGATCTCGTCAAGAGCGGCCGGCTGATCATGGACGGCTATCTCCAGGGACTGGGCTTTGTCGTGCACGCCGAGCGTGCACTGCAACGCCGCACCGGCGCCACCCCCCGAAAACTCGCCGCCGTCTGAGGCCCCAGGCGCTCAGGGTGGCATGCGCTGAGGCGCTTCAGCCGGCGGGGCTGGCAGCGTCCATGCCAGTGGCGAGCCCAGCCCCACCACCGCTCCCACCAGCCAGAACACCGCCCCCACACCCATCAGCACGCCAGCCGAGCCGAACATCAGTGGCATCACGACGCTCGACCCGTTGATGGCCATCGCGCGCAAGCCCAGCGCCTCGCCATGACGGTGGTGCGGGGTCATCTGGTGCAGCGAGCTCATGATCATCGGCTGCACCGAGCCCAGCGCCAGGCCCAGCAACACCGAGAGCGCGCCCATGGCCCAAGCGGCATGCACCAGCGGATACACCGCGAACAGCAGCGCCGTGGCCACCATGGCGCTGCCAATCACCACCGACTCACGCAGGTGCGATGCCATCCACGGCATGAGCACACGAATGGCGGTGGCCGCCAGCGCAAAGGAACCCAGGATGGTGCCGATCACCGTGGCACTCAGCCCACGCTCGTGGCCCAGCACCGGCACCAGGAAGGTGTGCACGTCCCAGCACGAGGACAGCAACCAGTTGACCACCATGAGCTTGCGGAAACCCTTGTCGCGCAGCAGGTTCCACGACGAGCCGCTGTTGTGCCGCAGTTCGGCGGCCACCGGCTCGTGCTCCACCGTTCGCTGCACCCAGAACCAGGCGAGCGACGGCAACAGCGCGAGCAGCAGGAATGCCGCACGGAAGCCGAAGCTGTCGATCATCACCCCGGCCGCAAACGGCCCCAGAAAGTTGGAGATCGACGGCCCGATGGCCATCCAGCTGAACACCTGCTTGAGCTCAAGCGGACCGTGGGCCAGACGGCCCACGTGGCGTTGCAGCGCAATCATGGCCAGGCCCGTGGCAGCGCCACAAGTGAGCGCGGTGAAGCACAACACGGCGAACACAGGAAAGGCCACCGCCAGCGCCGCGCCCACCGTCGCGATACCCACCGAGAGTGCCACCGGCTTCTTCAGCCCGCGCCGGTCGGCATAGCGCCCTGCCGGCAGTGCCATGAACACCGGCGCCAGGGCAAACAAGGCCAGCAACATGCCAACCGCCGCAGGGCTGTAGCCCTCGCGCAGGGCCATGAGCGGAGCGGCCATGCGAAAGCCGGTCATGCACGCATGCAGGCAGATCTGCGCCGCAATCAGGCGCGCCAGGTCGGTTCGCAGCGACGGGTTCAAGCGTCCCCGTTGTCGTGCGGGTCCAGCGGCAAAAAGGCGCTGGCCTGCTCTTGCGGCAAGGCCTCCACCGCCTTGAGCGCACGGCCCATGGCGCGGCTGCGCGTCTCGGCGCTGTCCAGCGTGTTGAGCACGGTCTGCGTCTGGCTCTTGACGCGGGCAAGCACGTCACCGAACTTGCCGAACTCGGTCTTGACGGCACCCAGCACCTGCCACACCTCGCTGGAGCGCTTTTCCAGCGCCAGCGTGCGAAAGCCCATTTGCAGCGAGTTGAGCATGGCCATGAGCGTGGTGGGCCCCGCCAGCGTCACGCGGTACTCGCGCTGCAGCACTTCCATCAGCCCGGGGCGCCGCAGCACTTCAGCGTAGAGGCCCTCGGTGGGCAGAAAGAGGATGGCGAAGTCGGTGGTGTGCGGCGGCTCCAGGTACTTGTCGGCCATCGACTTGGCTTCGAGCCGGATGCGTTGCTCGAGCCCGCGCGCGGCCAGTTCGGCGCCCTCCACGTCCGCGCGCTGCTGCGCGTCGAGCAGGCGCTCGTAGTCTTCGTTCGGGAACTTGGCGTCGATAGGCAGCCAGCACGGCCGACCATCGTCACCACGCCCGGGCAGCTTGATCGCGAAGTCGACCGCGTTGCGGCTGCCTGGCCGCGTGGTCACCTGCGTGGCGTACTGATCGGGTGCAAACACCTGTTCGAGCAGCGCGGAGAGCTGCGCTTCCCCAAACATGCCGCGGGTCTTCACGTTGGTCAGCAGGTGCTTGAGATCGCCGACGCCCTGCGCCAGCGTCTGCATCTCGCCCAGGCCTTTGTGCACCTGCTCCAGCCGGTCCGCCACCTGCTTGAAGCTCTCGCCCAGGCGTGCCTGCAGCGTGCTTTGCAGTTTTTCGTCCACGGTGGCGCGCATCTCGTCGAGCTTGGCGGCGTTGCTCTGCTGCAGCTGCGCCAGCTGCGCGTCCAGTGTGGTGCGGATCTCGGCCAGGCGGCGCGCGTTGCCCTCGCTCATGTCTTGCAGCTGTCGGGTGAGCGTGTCGCCCAGCGTGCCCCGCAGCTGCACGAGCTGCAACGCGAAAGCGTCGAGCTGCGCGTTTTGGGTGCGTGTGGCTTCAGCTTCCTGGCGCGACAGCGTCTCCTGGAAGGTGGCCAGCGTCTGCTGCATTTCCTGGCGCCCCCCGCGCGATTGCTCGCTGATCTCACGGCGCAGTTCGCTCTCCACCCGCTCCAGGCGTTGACCGGTTTGCTGCCCCTGTTGCTGGAGCAGGTCGAGCACGCGTTCCCGGTGCACCAGCTCCTGCGCATCGACCGGCGCGCGACGCAACACCAGCCACAGCCCCAGTGCCAGGTTCAGGACCAGCAGGGCCAGCAACAGCCAGAGCACAAGGTCGGTCGTCATCGAGTGGCGTTCAACGCTTGCCAGCGACTTCAGGGTTGAGCGGGGTGACCGTCTTGCCCTGCGTGAGGTAGGCGATCACGTTGTCGGCCGCCAGGTGCGCCATGGCTTTGCGGGTGGCAATGGTGGCACTCGCAATGTGCGGCGTGAGCACCACGTTGGGCACCGTCAGCAAGTCCGGGTGCACCTTGGGTTCGCCCTCGAACACGTCCAGCCCGGCCGCAGCAATGCGCTTGTCGCGCAGCGCCGCCGCCAAAGCGGCGTCGTCCACGATGCCACCGCGTGCGATGTTGACCAGCGTGGCGGTGGGTTTCATCTGGGCCAGCTCAGCTGCGCCGATGGCGTGGTGAGACTCCGCGCTGTAGGGCAGAACGAGCACCAGGTGGTCTGCTGTGCGCAGCAGCTCCGCCTTGTCCACGTAGCGCGCCTTGCAGTCGGCTTCGGTCTGGGCGTCCAGGCGGGAGCGGTTGTTGTAGATCACCTTCATGCCGAAGCCATGCGCTCCCCGCCGCGCGATCGCCTGACCGATGCGGCCCATGCCCAGGATGCCCAGGGTGCTCCCGTTGACCTCGGCGCCCGCAAACATGTCCAGCGCCCAACGGTTCCACTGGCCTGCGCGCAGGAAATGCTCGCTCTCCGTTAGACGGCGCGCCGTGGCCAGCAGCAGGGCAAAGCCGAAGTCGGCCGTCGTCTCGGTGAGCACGTCGGGGGTGTTGCTGGCGAGCACGCCAGCGGCGGTGATCGCCGGCAGGTCGAAGTTGTTGTATCCCACCGCGATGTTGGCCACGATCTTGAGTTGCGGACAGGCCGCGATCAGCGCGGCGTCCACCCGCTCGCTGCCCGTGGTGATCACGCCAGCCTTGCCCTGCAGGCGCTCGGCCAGTTGCGAGGGCGTCAAGGGCTTGTCTTCGTCGTTCGTGTCGACATCAAAGTGCTCGCGCAGCTTGGCCACGACTTCGGGGAACACGTTGCGGGCAATGAGGATGGAGGGACGGGTGCTCATGGGTGGGGCTTTCCTTCAGTGTCAGACGAACCAGATCCAGGTCATCAGCGCGAACAGCGGCAAGAGGATGCCGACCGACCAGAGCATGTAACCGAAGAAGCTGGGCATGCGAACGCCACGGTCTTCGGCAATCGCCTTGACCATCAGGTTGGGCGCGTTGCCGATGTAGGTGTTGGCACCCATGAACACCGCGCCGGCAGAAATGGCCACCAGAATGGGCGCCATGGCGGTCATGAGCACCTTCGGATCACCGCCGGCGGTGTTGAAAAACACCAGGTAGGTGGGCGCGTTGTCGAGGAACGAGCTCAGCAGGCCTGTGGCCCAGAAGTACATGGCCGGGTTGGGGGAGCCATCGGCATTGGTGACCGCGCGCACCACTGCGCCAAACGGGCCGTTCACGCCCGCCTTGAGCATGGCGATCACGGGAATGATGGTGAGAAAGATGGCGGCGAAGAGCTTGGCCACTTCCAGCATCGGCCCCCAGTTGAACTGGTTGCTCTCGTGCACGCTGGACGGCGTCAGCTTGAGCGACACCAGTGTGACGATGATCAGGCCGACGTCTCGCAGCAGGCCGGGAAGTCCCACTTCAGTGCCTGCAATGTTGAACACCACCGAGGATTTCCAAAGGCCGCTCATCAACACCAGCACGACCACCACGCCCAGCAAGGCGAAGTTGAAGCTCCCGTCAAAGCCCAGACGCTGGGTGTCCGGCGTCGGATCCATGGGCGCGATCTCCTCGCGACGGTGGTAGTACCACCAGTCAATTGCATAGAACAGCACGAGCAACGCGCCGATCAGGAAAAGCGCCTGACCCCAGAGATGTGTCACCGTCCAGAAAAAGTCCACACCCTTGAGGAACCCGAGAAACAGCGGGGGATCGCCCAGTGGTGTGAGCGAGCCACCCGCGTTGGAGACGATGAAGATAAAAAACACCACCACATGCACCTGGTGCTTGCGGTTGTCGTTGGCGCGGATCAGCGGGCGGATCAGCAGCATGGAGGCGCCGGTGGTGCCCATGAAGCTCGCGAGCACCGCGCCGATGGCGAGCAAGCCCGTGTTGAGGCCCGGGCTTCCGTGCAGGTTGCCGCGCACAAAGATGCCACCCGCCACCGCAAACAGCGCGGTCAGCAAAACAATGAATGGAATGTATTCCGCCAGCAGCGCATGCACGACGCTGGCGCCTGTGACCGCGGGCCCGACCACCACCGCGAAGGGCACGAGGAACGCGAGCGCCCAGGCCGCCGACACCTTGCCGAAGTGGTGGTGCCAGAAGGTCGGGGCCAGCAACGGCATCAACGCAATGGAGAGCAGCACGCCAGCAAACGGCACGCCCCACAGAAGGGAGAGCTGGCTGCCGTCCAGATCGGCCGCGCGCGCCAACCCGGGCAGCAGCAAGGCGGCCAGCGCCACCCAGGGCGCGAATCGGTGTTTCATCTTGGTCTCCAGAGGTGTTCGCGAACACCGGCTGACGCCAGCGATCCAGCGTCAGCATCCTTTTTGTTTGATTTTTCAGACGGCCAGCAGGTCCACTTCGAACAGCAGCGTGGCGTTGGGCGGAATCACACCACCCGCCCCGCGCGCACCGTAGCCCAGGGCGGCCGGGATCACCAGGCGACGCGTGCCACCCACGGCCATGCCCTGCACACCTTCGTCCCAGCCCTTGATGACATGACCGGCGCCCAACGGGAATTCAAAAGGCTGGCCACGGTCCTTGCTCGAGTCGAACTTGGAACCCTGCACGCCGTCGTTGTAGAGCCATCCGGTGTAGTGCACCTGCACAGGACGACCGGCCTTGGCCACTTCGCCTTGGCCAACCACGGTGTCTTCGTACTGCAGGCCGCTGGGGGTGGTGATCATGTTGTGTCCTTGAAAATGTTGAAAACGGAACCACCGATTATTCCAGCCAGCGGGTGAAGTTCTCCACGCTCTCGCGTGGCGTGTGGAAGCCGTTGACAGGATCGGAGGGATCGGCATAACCCAGTGCCATGCCGCACACCAGCATCTCCTCGGCGCCCGCACCGATGTGCGGCAGGATGATTTTTGCGAAACCGTTCCAGGCGGCCTGAGGGCAGGTGTGCAAACCATGGCCACGGGCGGCAATCATGAGCGTCTGCAGGAACATGCCGTAGTCCACCAGCGAGCCCCTGCCCATGACCCGATCCACGGTAAACATGAGGCCGACAGGCGCATCGAAGAGCCGGAAGTTGCGCTGGTGCTGCGCGTGCATCTTGTCCTTGTCGCCTTTGGTGATGCCCAGCAGGCCATAAAGACTCCAGCCGTTTTCACGGCGGCGGTCAATATAGGGGCTGACCCACTTCTCGGGGTAGTAGTCGTACTCTTCGCGGTACTCCGAAGCCAGGGTGGGGTCGGCCCGCAAAGCGTCGTGCGCCGCACAGACCTTCTGAACCAGCCCATCGCGACTTTCTCCCTGCAACACATACACCTTCCAGGGCTGCGTGTTGGTGCCCGAAGGGGATCGACTGGCCAGGCTGAGCAACGCTTCGATCGTGGCACGGGGCACCGGGTCGGGCAGAAAGGCACGGGCCGACATGCGGCTGCGAATGGCCGCGTCCACGCTGGCGGCATCAATCACTGTCGAAGTGGGGTTCAGACTCATCGCAAGGTCTCCAGGGTTTTTTTGAGGTTGTCAGGCAGGGGAACGGGGCGCCGCGTGTGCCTGTCAACGTACACGTGCACGAAGTGACCGCAGGCAGCGGCACGATCTTCACCGTCCGCAAACAGGCCGACTTCGTAGCGCACGCTCGAGCTGCCGAGGTGTGCCACCCGCAAACCCGCCCACACGGTCTGCGGAAAAGCCAGCGGGGCAAAGTAGTTGCACTGCGTTTCAATCACCAGCCCGATCACCGGGCCCGTGTGAATATCGAGGGCACCTTGTTCGATGAGGTGCGCATTGACTGCTGTATCGAACCAGCTGTAGTACACCACGTTGTTGACGTGTCCGTAGACATCGTTGTCGCCCCAGCGCGTACCTATCGGGCGGAACACCCGGTAAGCGCTGCGCGGCAATGCTTGCGGACGAGAAGGCGGGCTTGAGCTCATGCGGCGGCATTGTGCCAGTGGGTCGCCGCGCTCACGCCGTGGGCGGTGGACGGGCGCGAGGCCCAGCGCCCTGCGTAGTCCAGCGCCGTGCGGTAGGTGTTCATCTGCACCTGCACCGTGGCCTCCAGGTCATGGCCATAGCCACCGCCCATCGCGAACGCCAGCGGCACGCGGCGCGACCAGGCCCAATCCATCACGCGGCGGTCTCGGGCTTCGAGACCATCGAAGCTGAGTTTCAAGCGCCCCAGCCGATCGCCCTCGTGGGGATCGGCGCCAGCCAGGTACAACACCAGATCGGGCTCGAAGCGGCGCTCAAGCTCGCCCAATGCCCGCTCCAGGGCTTCCAGGTAGTCCACATCGCCGCAACCGTCGGGCAGCTCAACGTCCAGGTCGCTCGGTTCTTTGCGGAAAGGGAAGTTCTTCGCCCCATGCATCGACAGCGTGAACACCGAGCCGTCGTTGGCAAAGATCGACGCCGTGCCGTTGCCCTGGTGGACGTCCAGATCGATGATGGCGACCCGAAGCGGCCCGCGTGCGCGGTGACCGCGGGCATGTTCAGCCTGCATCAGCCGTGCGGCCACGGCGAAGTCATTGAACACACAGAAACCACTGCCCTTGTCGGCGTAGGCATGGTGCGTGCCGCCGGCCAGATTGGCAGCCAGCCCGCCGCCTGCCATCGCGCTGCGGCAGGCCTGCAGGGTGGCGCCCACAGACCGATGAGCGCGCTCTGCCATGGCGGGGCTCCACGGAAAACCGATCTCGCGCTGGGCGGCTGCGGTCAGCGTGCCCGATGCGACCGCTTCGATGTAGGCCGGGGAATGCACCAAGGCCAGTTCGCCGCGGCTCGCGGGCAGCGCCTCCTGCAACTGCACACCCGGCATTTCCAACGACAGCCGCTCGCGCAGACGCGCGTACTTGGCCATGGGGAAGCGGTGGCCGCTGGGTAGAGGCAAAACGAAATGATCGGCGTAGAAGGCAAACACGTGAGGCCACCGCAAGGACCATGAAGCGCGCTCATTGTGTGCGGATGTTCAATCCGCAGCGCGGGCGGCAACTTTTAGGAGATCGCCCCTAGAATGTTGCAGCGCAGCAAAAAAGAGTTGCAAGCCCTCGGGTAATCCCTATAATTCGATCCATGTTGCAGCGCAGCAAAGCGAACGAAAACAACAGCGTCCAGACAGCGCGGTGTTCTCAGCAGCCTTCAACTAAGCCCTGTTTTTTTACAAGTTTAGGAGTATGAATATGTTGACCGCCGAACAATTGATTGCCGCCCAGAAAGCCAACATCGAAACGATTTTTGGCCTGACCCAGAAAGCCTTCGAAGGCGTGGAAAAGCTGGTCGAACTCAACGTGCAAGCCACCAAGGCCGCCCTGTCCGAGTCCGCCAACAGCACCCAGGCCCTGCTGAGCGTCAAAGACGCCCAGGAACTGCTGGCCCTGCAAGCCAACCTGATGCAGCCCCTGGCCGAAAAGACCGTGGCTTACAGCCGCCACCTGTACGACATCGCTTCGGGCACCACCGCTGAGTTCGGCAAGGCAGCTGAAGCCCAGGCCAGCGATACCCAGAAGAAGTTTCTGGCCGTTGTGGACAATGCTTCCAAGAACGCACCTGCCGGCTCTGAAACCGCCGTCGCCGTGATGAAGAGCGCCGTGTCTGCCGCCAACAACGCCATGGAATCGGTGCAGAAGGCTGTCAAGCAAGCCACCGAAATGGCCGAAGCCAACTTCAACACCGTGACCGCCTCTGCCGTGAACGCCACGAAGACGGCTGCCAAGAAGCGCTGAACATCACCGCGATCGTGCCGTTGATCGGCCCGCTGGACACGTGTCAAGCCGGCCAAACTAGTATCAATTCACGACGCGCTTGACCCACACAAAGGCAGCGCTTGATTTTCAGGTCTGTTTTTCTGGTTGTCTCCTCGGGTCCTTTTCGAAATTCGGTTTCATCGGACCCCTTAAGCCCTCACTGCAAAGTGGGGGCTTTTTTTATGGCCGCCCCACCAGGGGCAAGCGGCGGGCAAGCTGGGTCCGCAACTGCGGAAGGGCTGCCTGCATCGCGGCCCTGCCCGCCTCGATGGCACGTTGGCGTGCCGTGAAATCCGCACTGCCGACCCCGGCGAGTGCTGGCCGCAACACCACATCTGCACCCGCCAGCTCATGGCGATTGATGCTCTGACCCATGATTGCAAAGGTCTGCAGCAACACCTGCACGCTGCCCACCGAACTGTTGCCTTCGGGTGCACTCGAAATATCCACCGCGAGAACCACCTCAGCGCCCATGTCGCGGGCGTAGCGCACCGGCACCGGAGCAACCAGCCCGCCATCCACATAGTCCCGGCCAGCGATATGGACCGGCGCGAACACGCCCGGCACGGCACTGGATGCGCGCACGGCCTGAGCCGCATCACCACGGCGAAACAGCACGCCCTGCCCGCTGGCGAGGTCGGTGGCCAGCACGCCCAGTGGCATCTGCATGTTTTCGAGCAGCTTTCCGCCCACCGCCTGGCGCACATAGCGGGTCAGTGCCTCGCCACGCAACATGCCACGCCCCATGATGGGCAGCGACCAGTCGGTGAGCGTCGCCTCTTCCATCGCCAAAGCGGCCGCCTCCAGTTCTGCAGCGCTTTTGCCGCTGGCGTACATGGCGGCGACCATGCTGCCCGCAGAGGTGCCCACCACCAGATCGGGCCGGATGCCGTTCTGCTCCAGCACCTGAATCACGCCCACATGCGCAAAACCCCGGGCGGCGCCGCCACCCAGCGCCAAGCCCAGACGAGGCGCCCGGGTGGGCACCTCTGGCACGGGCTGGGAAGGCACGACGACGGGCGCATCAGGCGGTTTGGGCGGCCCGCTTGCACATCCCGCCAGCAGCAGGAGCAATACCCAGATCCACCGGGTCGGGTTTTTATTAAGAACGATTCGCGTTTGTGATAGCATCATCACAGAATTATCTCCTTGACGATTCGCCACCCACTTTTCAAGGCGCGCGACCTGTCTGCGCCGCCACCCGCACAACAACCGAAGGACCGCGTGATGACCCGATTCCCCACCCTGGCTGTGATGGCCGTTGCCGTCACCGCGACGCTGAGCATTCAGTCCACCGCCCTGGCCCAGGACAAAGTCCTGAATCTTTACTCGGCCCGGCACTACCAGACCGACGAGGTGATGTACGACACCTTCACCCGCACCACGGGCATCAAGATCAACCGTGTGGACGCAGACGACGCCGGCATCATTGCGCGCCTGCGCGCCGAAGGCGCGGCATCACCGGCTGACGTGATCATGCTGGTCGATGCCGCCCGTCTGGCGGTGGCCGACACGCAGGGCCTGTTCCAGCCGATCAAATCCGCCAAGCTGGATGCGGCCATTCCGGCCAACCTGCGCGCCACGGCCACGCCTGACGGTGTGACCTGGACCGGCTTTTCCACCCGCGCACGCGTGATCGTGTATGACCCGTCCCGCGTCAAAGCCGAAGACGTGGCGACCTACGAACAACTCGCCGACCCCAAGCTCAAGGGCATGGTGTGCACGCGTTCGGGCTCGCACCCGTACAACCTGTCGCTGTTCTCTACCGTGGTCGAGCGGCTCGGCGACCAGAAGGGCGAGGCCTGGCTCAAAGGTGTGGTCGACAACATGGCTCGCGCGCCCAAAGGTGGCGACACGGATCAGATCAAAGGCGTGGCATCGGGTGAATGCGGTGTGGCCCTGACCAACACCTATTACCTCGCGCGCATGATCAAGTCGACCAAGGCCGAAGACAAGGCCGTGGTGGACAAGGTGCGCGTGGTGTTCCCCAACCAGGGCACGACCGGCACGCACGTCAACATCGCTGGCGCCGGCGTCGCCAAGTACGCCAAGAACCGCGACAACGCGATCCAGTTCATGGAGTTCCTCTCCAGCCCCTTCGCCCAGGACTACTTTGCCAACGGCAACAACGAGTTCCCCACGGTCAAGGGCTTGAAGATCGACAACCCCGCCATCAAGGCCATGGGTGGCGACAACTTCAAGGCGGAAAACGTGCCGCTGGGTGTGGTGGCGAAGAACATGACGAAGGTCCAGCAGATGCTCGACCGGGTCGGGTACAAGTAAGAGCGCAGCGACACCCCACTCAACGGTGGGGCCATCGTCAATCCGGCCGAGCCGGAGCCGTTCTACAAACGACAAAAGCCCGCAACCGCGGGCTTTTGTCATGGGCCTCAGTACACCTGCGGCACGTGGATTTCGCCGGGTACCTGGTGGCGGCGGTAGCCCTCGTGGCGCACGCGCTCGGGCAGCGTGATCGTCGGGCGGTCAACCTCGCCGTAAGGCATCTGCTGCAACAAATGGTGAATGCAGTTCAGGCGCGCACGCTTTTTGTCGTCGGCCTGCACCACCCACCAGGGCGATTCCGGAATGTGCGTGCGCTCCAGCATCACTTCCTTGGCCTGCGTGTAAAGCTCCCAGCGACGGCGGCTTTCAAGATCCATCGGGCTCAGCTTCCATTGCTTGAGCGGGTCGTGGATGCGACCCAGGAAGCGCAGGTGCTGCTCTTCGTCCGAGATCGAAAACCAGTACTTGATGAGCTGGATGCCTGAGCGAACGAGCATGCGCTCGAATTCGGGCACCGAGCGGAAGAACTCCTCGTACTGCTCGTCGTTGCAGAAGCCCATCACGCGCTCGACACCCGCGCGGTTGTACCAACTGCGGTCGAACAGCACCATCTCTCCGGCGGCCGGCAGGTGCGCCGCGTAGCGCTGGAAATACCACTGCGTGCGCTCGCGGTCGTTGGGCGCGGGCAATGCGGCCACACGGCACACGCGCGGGTTCAGTCGCTGCGTGATGCGCTTGATCGCGCCACCCTTGCCTGCAGCGTCGCGGCCTTCGAAAAGGATCACCACCTTGTGCCCGGTGGCCACCACCCAGTCCTGCAACTTCACCAGCTCCGCCTGCAGGCGGAACAGCTCGCGAAAGTAAGTGCGGCGCGCTTCCTTCTGAGCGTTCAACGTGCCCGCGCCGGGTGAGCCGGCCAAGGCCTCATCCAGATGGCGGTCTTCCAGCTCCATTTCCAGCTCTTCGTCGTACCCATCCATCAGGTCGTTGTGAATGCGGCGCATCAGCTCGTCAGGGCTGTCAAACATGAGGACTCCAGATCCAAATCAAAACCGCCAGCCTAGGAGCGCCACATGACATCGGTGTGACGCTGCGGTGTCGCATAATCGCGCACCCATTGACGTTTACGTCAACGTCACATCCCCCTCATCTCAAAGGAGCAACCTATGGACATTCAAGGCAAGGTATTCATCGTCACTGGTGGTGCATCAGGGCTGGGCGAAGGCACGGCGCGCATGCTCGCAGCCAACGGAGGCAAGGTTGTCATTGCCGACATGCAGGCCGACAAAGGTGAAGCCGTGGCCAAGGACATCGGCGGCGCCTTTGTGAAGTGCGACGTCAGCAGCGAGGCCGATGGGCAGGCCGTGGTGGCCAAAGCCGTGTCCATGGGCAAGCTCATGGGGCTCGTCAACTGCGCCGGCATCGCCCCCGCCGAAAAAACCGTGGGCAAGACCGGCGCGCACAACCTGGGCGTCTACACCAAGACCATCATGGTCAACCTGGTGGGCAGCTTCAACATGATCCGCCTGGCCGCAGAGGCCATGAGCAAGAACGAGCCCGAGTCCACTGGCGAGCGCGGCGTGATGATCAGCACCGCCAGCGTGGCCGCCTACGACGGACAGATCGGTCAGGCAGCCTATGCGGCATCCAAGGGGGGCGTGGTCGGCATGACCTTGCCCATCGCCCGGGACCTGGCCCGCAACGGCATCCGCAACATGACGATTGCGCCCGGCATTTTCGGCACACCGATGCTCTTTGGCATGCCCCAGGACGTACAGGATGCGCTGGCCGCCGGTGTGCCCTTCCCCAGCCGCCTGGGTACGCCTGAGGACTACGCCAAGCTGGCCAAACACATCTTCGAGAACGACATGCTCAACGGAGAAGTGATCCGCCTGGATGGCGCCATCCGCCTAGCACCACGCTGAGCATTTAAACGCACCCGGTGCCGACGCCGGGTGCAGCGCAGATCAGCGCAGCTGGATCGAGCCGGACACCGTCACATTCACGGTGGATTTGCCTGCCTCGACCGGCACTACCGCATCGGACATGGCGGCTTTGGCTTCCATCGCCATGGCGCGCGGCTGGAACGGTCGCACTTCCTGATCTGCCGAGCTCACCGAGATTTCGCGCAGGCTGTAGCCGCCAAACCCGAACCCCTTGCTCACCTCGTCGGCCCGCGCCTTGAAACGCTCGATCGCCAGGGCCTGCACGTCGGACTCCAGCTTGCGCCGTGCGTCGCGAGACAACGAAAAGCTGGTGCCAGACATCGTGAGTGTCTGAATCTTGCCCGCAGTGCTGCTGATCAGAGCGAAGTCGCGCCCTTCAAGCACGAGTTCGGTGTTGCCCTGCCAGCCCGTGATCTTTCCGTTTCGGTCGTACCGTGGGTACAGGCTGAACTGACCCGTGCGCACTTCCAGCAGCTGCGGTTTGGCGCTCGCGCGCGCCACCGTCAACGCTGAATCGAGCGCCTGCTTGAGCTGGTTTTGCACGGTGGTCGCGTCCGAGCCTTCGCGCGTCGTGCTCAGGCTCATGCTCAACCAGTCCTGAGGCACTTCGAGCACGCCACTGGCGGCGATGTTCACCACGTTGGCGGGCACCGGGGCCGCGATCTGTGCATGGGCCCATGTGCTCGCAGCAAGCCCGAAGGCCAAAATGGAAGGAAGAAGAAGGCGGGAAGACGAGGTGGAAACGCGGCGTGAGGCAGACAGGGTCATGGTTTGAACTTGAAGTCGTGGTGCGGCTGGTCGCGAAGCTGTTCGCGCAGTCGCTGGCGCTCCTCCACCGAAAGTCGGTAGGGTTTGCGGCTGTCGTCCATGTCGTCGAAGGGCTGCCGCAGCGCATCGCGCAAGCGCATCGTGCTGCGTGGATCACCTTCGTCGACCACCACAGGCATGGCGGCAACGGCAGGGGCTTCCGAGGGCATCGGATGCGGCCGCTGATCCCCTGGCCCGGCGAAGGCCGAACCCATGGTCATCAGCAGCAATCCACTCGACAGATACGAATTCATGGTGCACTCAAGTATGGTCAGGTCGCCGATTGTGTGATGTGGGTGGCGTGAAGCTGCGGCGAATCGGGGCAACATCTGTAACAGCGTGTCAGAAAAATAAAAATCGAGTGCTGACAAGCACTTGCAGCTGCCACAATCGAGTTTGTTACATTTATCGGAAGTTGCTGCCATGCCACAAACCAGTGTCCGTCCCAACAAAGTACTCGTTGTTGACGACGATGTCCGCATCCGGGATCTGCTGCGCCGCTACCTCATGCAGGAAGGCTTTGAGGTCATGCTGGCCGAAGACGGCAAGGCCCTCAACCGCGTCCTGCAGCGTGACTCGGTCGACATCATCGTGCTGGATCTGATGATGCCGGGCGAGGACGGCCTGTCCATCTGCCGCCGCCTGCGCGCCAACGGCGACCGCACGCCGATCATCATGCTCACGGCAAAAAGCGAAGACGTGGACCGGATCGTCGGACTGGAAGTCGGCGCCGACGATTACCTGGGCAAGCCTTTCAACCCGCGCGAACTGCTCGCCCGCATTCACGCGGTGCTGCGTCGTCGCCCGCCCACCGAGGTGCCGGGTGCACCGTCGCAGGACCAGGAAGTGGTCAAGTTCGGCCCGTTTGAGTTCGACCTGAGCTTGCGCACGCTGCGCAAGGACGGTGCCGACCTGCCGCTGACCACCGGTGAATTCGCCATGCTCAAGGCGCTGGTGCGCCACCCGCGCCAGCCGCTGTCGCGAGAAAAGCTCGCCCAGCTGGCCCGTGGACGCGAGTTCGAACCCTTTGACCGCAGCCTGGACGTGCAGGTCTCCCGCTTGCGCAAGCTGATCGAAGAAGACGCCGCGTCACCCCGCTACCTGCAAACCGTGTGGGGCGTGGGCTATGTATTCGTACCCGATGGCAATGCCTGATGTCAGACGAGTCGCGTGTTCCTTTCGAGACGCAGCCGGCCTCGCTGGAGACCATGCCCGCCCCTCTGGACATGCGTCCAGGGCGGGGCGTGAGCCTGTTCTGGCGCACGTTTTTCTTCCTGGCGCTGCTGCTGGTGGGCTGCATCGTGGCCTGGCTGCAGACCTTCCGCGCGCTGGAGTACGAGCCGCGCGCCCTGCAAAGCGCCAACCAGCTCGCGTCGCTCGTCAACCTGAGCCGTGCAGCGCTGGTGCACTCGGACGCGATCGCCCGCGTCTCGCTCATCAAAACCCTGGCGAGTGAAGAAGGCCTGCGCATTGCACCGCGCGAGCCCACCGACACCTTTCGCCTCTACAACACCGACGCCCTGAGCCGCAACGTGGCCGAGCGGCTCAGCGGGCGCCTCGGCCCGGACACACTGGTGGCGCGCGAGGTCAATGGCACACCGGGCTTGTGGATTGGCTTCACCATTGACGGCGATCCCTACTGGCTGCTCACCGATCCCTCGCGCATCGGCCCCGTGGCCGGCACCACCTGGCTGATCTGGCTGGGCACGGCCGCCCTGCTCTCGCTCACAGGGGCGGCGCTGATCGCGCGCCTGATCAACCGGCCGCTCGCGAAACTCTCGTTTGCGGCCAGCCGCGTGCGCGAGGGCGATTTCAACGCCAGCCAGCTCAACGAAGCCGTGGCCACCAGCGAGATCCGCGAGGTGAACATCGGCTTCAACCGCATGGCCCAGCGCCTGAGCAAGATCGAACAGGACCGCGCCCTCATGCTCGCCGGTATCTCGCACGACCTGCGCACACCGCTGGCCCGCCTGCGCCTGGAAACCGAGATGAGCGTGGATGACCCGCAGGCGCGCGAGCACATGGCCGCGGACATTGACCAGGTCAACGCCATCATTGACAAGTTCCTCGACTACGCGCGCCCCGACCACCTCAAGCCAGAGCGGGTCAGCCTCAACCAGGTGGTGGATGCTGCGATCTTCTCGGTGGGTCAGGACCCGAACACCTACATCACGACCAACATTCCGCGCGACACGGCAGTGATGGGTGACGCGGTCGAGCTCCAGCGCGTATTTGCCAACTTGCTGGAAAACGCGATGCGCTATGGCCGCAACCCGGAGACGGGTGTGACCAAGATCGACATTGCCGCGAAGACCAAAGACGACGCGGTGCTGGTGAAGCTGCGTGACCACGGGCAGGGCGTGCTGCCGGAGCAACTCGAACAACTGACCCAGCCGTTCTACCGAGGCGATGTCTCGCGCACGGCGGCCACGGGCACCGGGCTGGGCCTGGCCATCGTGGAGCGCGCCGTTGCCCGCATGGGTGGGCGCTTCGCGCTGGCCAACAGCAGCACTGGCGGCCTGGCCGCGCACATGAAGCTGGTGAAAGCGTCGTCCTGAGCGCGAGCGCGGGTCGGGAACGAAAAGAACCCGTCAGGCGGGCTTTGTGATCAGCAGGACCACTGCGCGCGCCTCGATCGACAGCCCCTGCCCCACGGGCCCGATCTTCTCGGCGGTCTTGGCCTTGACGTTGACCTGATGGGGTGCCACTCCCAGCGTGCGCGCGATGCCCTCGCGCATGGCCTCGATGTGAGGTGCCAGCTTGGGCGCCTGGGCGATCACCGTGCTGTCAACGTTGCCGATCTCAAAGCCGGCGTCGCGCACGCGTCGCGTGGCCTCGGCCAGCAGCACGCTGGAGTCCGCGCCTTTGAAGCGCTCGTCGGTGTCGGGAAAGTGGCGGCCGATGTCGCCCAGCGCGGCCGCCCCGAGCAGCGCATCGGTGATGGCGTGCAGCAGGACGTCGGCGTCGGAATGGCCCAACAGGCCCTGGTGATGGGGCACGTGCACGCCACCAATGATCAAGCGGCGCCCCGGCACGAGTGCATGCACGTCCCAGCCCTCGCCAATACGAAACGGTGCAGGTGTGTTCATGGGCGGCTCCTGAGAACGGCTTCGGCCAGTGCGAAGTCTTCCGGGTAAGTGACTTTGAAGTTTTGGGCGCTCCCGCGCACGAGCCGCGGCGCGTGCCCTGCCATTTCCATGGCACTGGCTTCGTCGGTGACACCGGCAAACCCGCGCCCGGCGGTGAGCGCGAGTGCGGCGTGCAGCGCGCCCAGGCGAAACATCTGCGGGGTTTGCGCCAGCCACTTGTCCGAGCGGTCCACGGTTGCCGCCACACGTCCGCTGGTCTCCGCCTTGAGCGTGTCGGGCAGCGGCAGGGCCAGCAGGCCGCCCACGGCATCGCTCCAGCAGGCGTCGATCAGGGCGTCGACCTGGGCAGGGGTGACCAGGCAGCGCGCTGCGTCGTGCACCAGCACCCAGTCGTGCTCATGGGCACCGTGGTCGCGAAGGGCCTGCAGGCCGTTGAACACGCTTTCAGCACGCGTTGCGCCACCACAGCGCGCCAGCGTGATGCCCACCGGCTGTGAGGACCAGAACACGTCATCGGGTGCGATGACCACCAGGCAACGGTCCAGGCGAACCACGCTGCGCAACGCGTCGAGCGTGTGCATGACCATGGGCTGGCCGGCGATGGGCTGGTACTGCTTGGGGATGTCGGTGCCGGCGCGGCTGCCGGTGCCGGCGCAGGGCAACAGTGCATGGCAAAGGGGTGTGCCGGGGCGGGTCAATGGGGCTTCGGCATCGGACATGAGTGCCCGCATTCTAAAATCAGGTTGAACACCCCCGACCAGCCCGGTCGGGGGTGTTCGTCATGGCCGGTTCGGCCCACGCATCCCAAGTCCACCCTCGTACGCCCTTTCACACCCATGGACTTGCCTCCACTCCAAGCCGGTAAGCGCCACACCGTTCCCCACCCGGGAGGCTCGGCCGATGCCCTGATGCTGGCCCAGCTGGGCGAGCGCGAAAAGACCGCGGGCCGCATCACTGCCATCGTCACGGCCGACGCCAACGACGCGCAGCGCCTGATCGACGAGATGGCTTTCTTTGCGCCCGGCCTGCGCTGCGCCCTCTTCCCCGACTGGGAAACGCTGCCCTACGACACGTTCTCGCCGCACCAGGACCTGATCAGCGAACGGCTGGCCACGCTCTGGCGCATCTCCCAGCGCGACAAGGACACCGGCGCCGACGTGGTGCTGATCCCGGCCACCACCGCGCTGTACCGGCTCGCACCGCCCTCCTTTCTGGCGGGCTACACCTTTCACTTCAAGGTCAAGCAAAAGCTCGACGAAGGCAAGCTCAAGGGCCAGCTCACGCTGGCGGGCTACCAGCATGTGACGCAGGTGGTGAGTCCGGGCGAATACGCGGTGCGCGGTGGGCTGATCGATCTCTTCCCGATGGGCAGCCTGGTGCCCTATCGCGTGGACCTGTTCGACGACGAGATCGACAGCATCCGCACCTTCGATCCCGACAGCCAGCGCAGCCTGTACCCGGTCAATGAAGTGCGGCTGCTGCCCGGGCGCGAGTTCCCGATGGACGATGGCGCGCGAGCCAAATTCCGCAGCCGCTGGCGCGAACTGCTCGAGGGCGACCCCACCAAGAGCCGCATCTACAAAGACATCGGCAACGGCGTGGCCACGGCCGGCATCGAGTACTACCTGCCGCTGTTCTTCGACGACACCGCCACGGTGTTCGACTATTTGGGCGACAGCGCCACCGTGGTCCTGCACGGCGACCTGGAGCCCGCCTTCCAGCGGTTCTGGCAGGACACCAAAGACCGGCACCGCCTGCTCAAAGGCGACCCCGAGCGACCGGTGCTGCCGCCCGACGCGTTGTTTCTGGACATGGAGCAGTTCTATGTGCGCGCCAACCAGCACGCGCAACTGGCCATCAAATCCGTTCGCCCTGAGCTTGTCGAAGGGCTTGGCGAGGCTTCGACAGGCTCAGCCCGAACGGCGTATGCGCAGTTCAACGGACTGCCGGACCTGTCGGTGGTGCGCGGCGCGGAAGACCCGCTCGCGCGGCTGCAGGCCCACATTCGCAACACCGCGCACCGCGTGCTGCTGCTGGCCGAGAGCGATGGCCGGCGCGAGAGCCTGCTGGACTTTCTGCGCGCCAGCGGCGTCAGTCCACCTGCCTTCGATTCGCTGGTGGAATTCCAGACCAGCGACGAGAAGATCGGCATCGCCACCGCCGCGCTCACGGTGGGCTTCTCCTGGCTCGACGACAGCATCGACTTCGTCACCGAAACCGAGCTGTTTGCCGCCAGCCCGACGACGCGGCGGCGCAAAAAGCAGGAACAGGTCAGCGATGTCGATGCGCTGATCAAGGACCTCTCCGAGCTCAACCTCGGCGACCCGGTGGTGCACAACGCCCACGGCATCGGGCGCTACCGTGGCCTCGTGAACATGGACATGGGCGAGAAGAACCCGGACGGATCGCCCGCGCTGCAGGAGTTCCTGCACCTGGAGTACGCCGACAAGGCGGTGCTGTACGTGCCGGTGAGCCAGCTGCAGCTGATCGGGCGCTACACGGGCGTGAGCGCCGACGAGGCACCGCTGCACAAGCTGGGCAGTGGCCAATGGGAGAAAGCCAAGCGCAAAGCCGCCGAACAGGTGCGCGACGCCGCCGCCGAGCTGCTCAATATTTATGCCCGCCGCGCCGCGCGCCAGGGCCACGCGTTCCGCTACTCGGCGCAAGACTACGAGGTGTTTGCCAACGACTTCGGCTTCGAGGAAACCGCCGACCAGCGCGCCGCCATCCATGCGGTCATTCAGGACATGATCAGCCCGCGCCCGATGGACCGGCTGGTGTGTGGCGACGTGGGCTTTGGCAAGACCGAGGTGGCGCTGCGGGCCGCTTTCGTGGCCGTGACCGGCGGGCGACAGGTGGCGTTTCTCGCGCCCACCACGCTGCTGGCCGAGCAGCATTTCCAGACGCTCTCCGACCGCTTCTCGAAGTGGCCGGTGAAGGTCGCCGAGATGAGCCGGTTTCGTTCGGCCAAAGAAATCACCGCCGCCGCCAAGGGCCTGGCCGATGGCTCGGTCGACATCGTCGTGGGCACGCACAAGCTGCTGAGCGAAAGCGTGAAGTTCAAGGACCTGGGCCTGCTCATCATTGACGAGGAACACCGTTTCGGTGTGCGCCACAAGGAAGCCATGAAGGCGATGCGCGCCGAGGTGGATGTGCTCACGCTCACTGCCACGCCGATTCCGCGCACGCTGGGCATGGCGCTGGAAGGCCTGCGCGATCTGTCGGTGATCGCCACCGCGCCACAGCGCCGCCTGGCCATCAAGACCTTTGTGCGCACCGAGGGCAACGGCGTGATCCGCGAGGCCGTGCTGCGCGAGCTCAAGCGCGGCGGGCAGGTGTATTTCCTGCACAACGAGGTCGAGACGATCGAGAACCGCCGGCAGAAGCTGGAGGAAATCCTGCCGGAGGCGCGCATTGCGATTGCCCACGGCCAGATGCCCGAGCGCGAGCTCGAGCGCGTGATGCGCGACTTCGTGGCGCAGCGCTTCAACGTGCTGCTGTGCTCCACCATCATCGAGACGGGCATTGACGTGCCCACCGCCAACACCATCGTGATGAGCCGCGCCGACAAGTTCGGCCTGGCGCAGCTGCACCAGCTGCGCGGGCGCGTAGGCCGCAGCCACCACCAGGCCTATGCCTACCTCATGGTCCCGGACATCGAGGGACTGACCAAGCAGGCCTCCCAGCGGCTCGATGCGATCCAGCAGATGGAAGAACTCGGCAGCGGCTTCTACCTGGCCATGCACGACCTGGAGATCCGGGGCGCGGGCGAAGTGCTCGGCGAGAACCAGAGCGGCAACATGCTGGAAGTGGGCTTCCAGCTCTACAACGAGATGCTGAGCGAAGCCGTGCGCTCGCTCAAAGCCGGGCGCGAACCCGACCTGCTCTCGCCGCTGTCCGTCACCACCGACATCAACCTGCACGCCCCCGCCCTGCTGCCCAACGACTACTGCGGCGACGTGCACCTGCGCCTGTCGTTCTACAAGAAGCTCGCCACCGCGAAGAACACCGACCAGGTGGACGCGCTGCTCGAAGAAATCGTTGACCGCTTCGGCAAGCTCCCGCCACAGGCCCAGACGCTCATCGACGTGCACCGCCTTCGCTGCATCAGCGCACCGTATGGCGTGGTCAAGGTCGATGCGGCGCCCGGCGTGATCCAGATCACCTTCCGCGCCAACCCGCCGTTTGACTCGATGCGCATCATCGAACTGATCCAGAAGAACCGCCATATCAAGCTGGCGGGCAACGAGAAGCTGCGCATCGAGCGCGCCCTGCCCGAGGTGAAAGACCGCGTGCAACTGGTGCGCGACGTGCTGCGCTCGCTCGGCCAGCCCCACAAGAGCCCCGAAACCGCCTGACCGCCGGGCTGCGCCTGTCCACGCCCACCCAGACCATGACCACGATCAAAACCGCCACCGAATTCGCCCCCGGCCTCACCGTCCAGGGCTTCACGCCACCGCTCAAGCTCAGCGACTTCAAGCTGATTGCCTTCGACATGGACTCCACGCTGATCAGCATCGAGTGCGTGGACGAGATCGCCGATGCGGTGGGCAAGAAAGCCGAGGTGGCTGCCATCACCGAAGCCGCCATGCGCGGCGAGATCACCGACTACAAGGACAGCCTGCGCCAGCGCGTGGCGCTGCTGCGCGGCGTGACGGTGGCCGACATGGAGCAGGTCTACAACGAGCGCCTGCGCATAAACCCGGGTGCGGCCGAACTCATCCAAGCCTGCAAGGCGGCGGGGCTGAAGGTGCTGCTGGTGTCGGGTGGCTTCACGTTCTTCAGCGAGCGCGTGCGCGAGCGCCTGGGGATCGACTTCACGCGCGCCAACGTGCTCGAAGTGGAAAGCGGCCCGAACTGCGGCCAGCTCACCGGCCGCATGGTCGACCAGCCATGGGGCGACATTTGCGACGGCGCGGAGAAACGCCGCACCGTGCTGGAAGTGGCCTCGCTGCTCGGCATCGAGCCATCGCAATGCATTGCCATGGGCGACGGCGCCAACGACCTGCCCATGATGGGCGTGGCCGGCCTCTCGGTGGCTTACCACGCCAAGCCGGCGGTGCGCGCCCAGGCCATGGTGGCCATCCACGAAGGCGGGCTCGACCGCCTGCTCGAGGTCTTGCGCTGACGCTCAGCCGCCAGCGCGCTTGACGGTGTGGCCCTGCGCCTTCAAGGCGGCCATCACCTTCTCGATGTGATCGCCCTGGATCTCGATCACGCCATCTTTCACCGTGCCACCGGTGCCACACGCGGCCCTGAGCTGCTTGCCCAGGGCCGCCAGTGCCGTGGCATCCAGCGCCACCCCCTTGACCAGCGTGACCGCCTTGCCACCCCGGCCCTTGGTCTCGCGCGACACCCGCACCACGCCGTCGCCCGCGGGCGCTGCTTTCGCGGCCTGCTTGCAGACGCACTGGGCCACCGGCTGGCGGCAATCAGGGCACATGCGACCCGCTTCGGTGGAATACACCAGGCCGCCCAGGGAGAGCTTGTTCTTCATGGGGCCGCATGGTAACTGCGCCAACCCCGCCCGGTACACTGCCCCGATCCATGCCATTCCAAGCCCTGGGCCTCGCGCCCGCCCTCGCCCAAGCCGCAGCCGAACTCGGCTTCACCCAACCGACGCCCATTCAGAGCGCCGCCATCCCTGCGGTTCTGCAAGGCCAGGACCTGCTGGCCACCGCACAGACAGGGTCGGGCAAAACCGCCGCCTATGCCCTGCCCTTGCTGCAGCGCCTCGGCCAGGGCGGCGGCCACACACCGCGGCGCGTGCGCGCGCTGGTCGTGGTGCCCACACGCGAACTCGCGGCGCAAGCCGGTGAAGTGATCCGCTCACTGGCACAGCACCTGCCCAGCCAGCCCAAGGTGGCAGTGGTATTTGGCGGCGTGTCGATCAACCCGCAGATGATGGCGCTGCGCGGCGGTGCCGATGTGGTGGTCGCCACGCCGGGGCGTCTGCTCGATCTGGTGGAGCACAACGCCTTGCGCCTGTCCGCCGTGGAGCTGCTGGTGCTCGATGAGGCCGACCGCCTGCTCGACCTGGGCTTTGCCGAGGAGCTCGCGCGCGTGCTGGCCCTGTTGCCCGCCCAGCGGCAAAACCTCTTCTTCTCGGCCACCTTCCCGCCGGACGTGCAAACCCTCGCCGGCACCCTGCTGCAGGCGCCTGCGCGCATCGACGTGCCCGCCCTGGCGATGGAAGACGCCGTCATCCTGCAGCAGGCCTACCGGGTCGATACCACCCGCCGCACCGAGCTGCTGCGCAAGCTCATCAAGACCCAGGGCTGGCAGCGCGTGCTGGTGTTTGTGGCCACGCAGTACCTGGCCGACCGCGTGGCCACCAAGCTCCACCAGGGCGACCTGTACGCCACCTCGTTTCATGGCGGCCTGAGCCAGGGCGCGCGCCAGCAGGCGCTGCGCGAGTTCAAGGAAAAGCGCTGGGACGTGGTGGTCACCACCGACCTGGCCGCGCGCGGCATCGACATCGAGCAGCTGCCCGTGGTGGTCAACTACGACCTGCCCCGCTCGGCGGTGGACTACGTGCACCGCATCGGCCGCACGGGGCGCGCCGGCGCCAGCGGGTTGGCCGTGAGCTTCGTCACCCCGGCCAGCGAGGCCCACTGGCGGCTGATTGAAAAGCGCCAGGGCCTGAGCCTGCCGCTGGAGGTGCTGCCCGGCTTCGAGCCCAAAGAGGAAGCGCCCCCCGCCTCACCGGGTGACGGTGGCATCAAGGGCAAGCGCCCCAGCAAAAAGGACAAGCTGCGCGCGGCCGCCGCTGCGGCAGCACGCCAGCCCGACTGAGCTCAGTCGGCCGCAGCCGCCTTGCCAGCGCGCCTGGCGCCACCGCCACGCAGGCGCAGCATCTGCAGAAACGTCTGTGCGGCCGGCGAGAGCGACTGCCCCTTGCGCTGGTACACAAAGTACTCGCGCTGAATGGCCGGTGAGCGCAGCGGCACGAAACGGACGCCGAAGTTGTCGGCAAACGAACGCGCGTATTCCGGTGCCAGCAGCACGCCCATGCCGTGTCCCGCCAGTGCCAGCGCGGTGGTGAGAAAGCCCACGTCGCTCGCCGTGTTGAGCGAGAAATCGTGTCCGTGCGTGTGCAGTGCCCGCTCCACATGGCGGCCGAACTCGTGGGAATAGCTGATCCAGCGCTCGTCGCGCAGGTCTTTCCAGGACACGCTGGCGCGCTCGTACGCCGGGTGTCCCTTGGGGCACACCAGCCGGATCGGCACGTTCATGAGAAAGCTGCGCGTCACGTCGTCGCCGGTGGCGCGCTCAGGGCCAATTCCCAGCTCCACCGCACCGTGGCGCACGGTGTCCACCACGTCATCGGCCACGGCGTCTTTCAGGCGCAGGCTGATGCCCGGGTGCTGCGCGCCGAACTCGGTGAGCACCGAGGCCACCCAGGTGCAGGCCATCATCTGGGAGGTGGCCACACGCAGAAAGCCACGGCGCAGCGCGCGGATCTCGGAAGCACCGTCCACCACCTGGCGCACATCTTCCAGGATGCGCTGCGCCAGCGGCAGCAGGTTCTTGCCCGCTTCGGTGAGCGTGATGGCGGTGCGGCTGCGGTCAAACAGCTGCAGGTGCAGCTCCTGCTCCAGTTGCTGCACCAGCATGCTTACCGCCGACTGCGTCAGGCTGAGCTGGCGCGCAGCGCCCGTGAAGCTGCCGCTTTGCGTCACCGCGGCAAATGCCCGCATCTGCCGGAGGCTGATGTTCATGAATGCACCACTTTCGTCCGTTGGCCAGGGGGTGCACCCGGCTGTGCACCACCATCAGGTTTCATGATCAATGTATCAAAAGAATTGGCTTGTCTGATGACGAGAGCGGTTCATAGAATGCCCGGCAAACCCGCCCGATCCTCTTGAACACCCCCTAGTCCCATGCACATCGCCGTCGTAGGCACCGGCATCGTTGGCGCGTGCACCGCAGCATGGTTGCAGCGCGACGGCCACCAGATCACCTTTGTGGACCCGCTCGAACCCGGCGAGGCGTGCTCGTTCGGCAACGCGGGCTCGCTCTCGCCCAGCGCCTGCCTGCCCGTGGGCATGCCCAACATGTGGAAGAAGGTGCCCAGCTGGCTGCTGGACCCACTGGGCCCGCTCACCATCCGCGCCTCCTACCTGCCGCGCGTGCTGCCCTGGCTGGTGCGCATGCTGCAGCACTCCACGCCGCAGGAAGTCACGCGCATCGCTACCGCGCTGCAGACCCTGCTGCGCCCCATCTTTGACTGCTACGGCCCCTTGCTGGAGCGCGCAGACGCCACCGCGCTGGTGCGGCGCAGTGGCTGTCTGTACGTCTATTCGTCCCGCGAGGCGGCGAACCAGTGGAAGTGGGGCATGGCGCTGCGCCAGTCGCTGGGGGTGAACCTGGTCAACGTGGAGCGCGACGAGCTCGAAGCCCTCGAGCCCGACCTCAAGGGGCGCTTTCGTTTCGGCATCCTCGCGCCCGACAACGGCTCCACGCTGGACCCTTCGCAACTGGTCAAGGCGCTGGTGGCGCAAAGCGTGCGCGACGGTGCGCGACACGACCACCGCTCGGTGACCGGCTTCGAGCGCCAGGGCCGGCGCGTCACGGGTCTGCGCATGGACCAGGGTGAACCGCTGGCGGTGGACGGCGTGGTGGTGGCGGCCGGCGCCTGGTCGGGCCAGCTGGCCCGACAACTCGGCGACCGCGTGCCGCTGGAAACCCAGCGCGGCTACCACGTGACCGTGCGCAGCTCCAACCTGCAGCTGCGCCACACCGTGATGGCCTCCGAGAACAACATCATGGTCAACCCCATGGCCATGGGCCTGCGGCTCGCCGGCACGGTGGAGTTTGCCGGCCTGCGGCGCGCGCCCAACTACGAACGCGCGCAGGCGCTGCTGCGCCAGGGCCAGCTGCTGTTTCCGCACCTGGACACATCCGAGGTGACGCAGTGGATGGGTCACCGGCCCTGCATGCCCGACAGCTTGCCGGTGATCGACCGCAGCCGCGACGCCGACAACGCCTGGCTCGCCTTTGGCCACGGCCACATGGGCATGTGCATGGGCGCGGCCACCGGGCGCGAGGTGGCCCACCTCGTGGCAGAGCGCGCCACCCAGGTGGACCTGGCGCCCTTCAGCGCACGGCGCTTCGGATGAAGGCCGCCACACGCTTTCCAACGAGCGTGCCTCCAACCGGAGGCATCAAGGGTCCGGCTCCGCCGGCCCAAGATGCCGTCCTCCCTCCAAGCGCCGAAGTCGCGCAAGAGAGGGGGGAAGCCGCGCAGCGGCGCAGGGGGGGATTCCAGTCATGGGCCATCGGCATCGACATGGGCGGCACGTTCATCGACGTGGTGGCCTGCTCATCGGCCGGCGAGTTGCGCACGCTCAAGCACCCGCGCGAGGCGGGCCAGCTGGTGGCTCCCGTGCTGCAGGCGGTGCAGCGCATGCTCGATGAAAACGGCATTGCCACGGCGCAGGTGACCCGCCTGGTGCACGGCTCCACCGTGGTGACCAACCTGCTGCTGGAGCAGAACGACGGCCCGGTGGCGGTGATCACCAACGCCGGCATGCGCGACATCCTGGCGCTGGCACGGCAGGACCGGCGCGACCTCTACACCGCCGCAGTGCAGCCGCCCACCCCCGAACGCCAGCTGTTCCCCGCCGCGCTGCGCTTCGAAATCGCGGGCCGCATCGACGCGCAGGGCCACGCCATCGAAGCGCTGCAGCGCGAAGAGGTCACCCGCCTGGCGGGCCGCATCGCCGACGCCGGCGTGCGCTCGGTGGCGGTGTGTCTGCTGTTCTCGCACCTGCACCCGGCGCACGAACAGCAGGTGCGCGCCCGGTTGCAAGAGGCTGTGCCCGGGCTGATGGTGTCGCTCTCCAGCGAGGTCGACCCCAAGCCGCGCGAGTTCGAACGCTTTCTGGCCACCGCATTCGACGCCTACAGCAAGCCCACCGTGCAGCAGTACCTGTACGCGCTGGCGCAGGCACTGGGCGAGCGCGGCCTGCCCGCGCCCGATCTCATGCGCTCAGAAGGTGGCATCGCGCCCTGGGCGGTTGCGGCGGCGCGCCCCATCGGCCTGGCCATGTCGGGCCCCTGCGCGGCGTTGCAAGGCGTGGCCGCGAGCCTGCCCGACGCCGACCCATCCCACGTGGTGATGTCCATCGACGTGGGCGGCACCAGCACGGATATCGGCATCCTCGAAGCAGGCCGCCCCCTGTTCACCGACACCCTGCTCTGCGGCGACCTGAGCCTGCGCCTGCGCTGTGCCGACGTCGAGTCGCTCTCGATCGGCGGCGGCAGCATCGCCAGCGTGAACGCGGGTGGGGGCCTGCGCCTGGGGCCGCGTTCGCAAGGCGCCTGGCCAGGCCCTGCGGCCTATGGCCTGGGTGGCACCAGCGCCACCCTCACCGACGCGCTGCTGCTGCTCGGACGGCTGCCCCGCCAACTCTCGGGCGGCGTGCGGCTGGACGCGGCCCTGGCCGAGGCCGCGGTGCAGCGCGACATTGCGCAACCGCTGGGCCTGTCTGCCCTGGACGCGGCGCGCGCCGTGGTGGCCACCGCCGCCACCGCCATGGCCGAGAGCGTGAAGATGCGCGCCTTCCAGCGCGACATCCACCCCGCCGACTGCCTGCTGGTGGCCGCCGGTGGCGGGGGCGCCCAGCACGTGGCCGAAGTGGCCGAACTCGCGGGCGTGGGCCAAGTGCGCGTGATTCCCCATGCCGGCGTGATCGCCGCGCTCGGCCTGCTCGCCTCGCCGCCCACGCAGACGGTGGAGCTGGCCTGCGCGCTGGCCCTCACGCCCGAAGGTCTCGCCGAACTTGGCCGCCTGCGCACGCCCCTGCAGCCCAGCATTGCCTGCACCGCCATCCGCTGGAGCCTGGACATCCTGCTGCGTGGCCAGGGCAGCCCGGTGGAGGTGACCTGGCTGCCCGACGACGACTTGCCCACCCTGCTGGCGCGCTTTGCGGCGCGCTACGAATCGCTGCGCGGCCAGATGCCGGCGCGCAGCGAACCGCAGGTGACCCTGCTGCGCGGCGTGTTCGAGCAAGCCGTGCCGGCGCCCGCCGTGAACGCTCGGCACCTGCAGCCCGACCACGCCTTGTGGGCCGGCTGCGCGCCAGAGGGCGTTGGACCCCAGGCGCTGCTGGCGACCACCACCACCGTGTGGGTGCCGGCTGGCTGGCGCTGGCAGTTGCTGGCCGATGGCTCGCTGCTGCTCATCCAGTGCCCTGCCAGGGAGGCGGCATGAACGAACACCTCATCCTCATGGAGCCCGTGCGGCTGGCGCTGCAGGGCATCGTGGACCGCATGCAGAGCCGCATGATGCGCGCGGCCTACTCCTCTATTGCCCGCGAGGGCGGCGACTGCGCCGCCGCCGTGTTCCTGCCCGATGGCCGCCTGCTTGCACAGGCGCGCTCACTGCCCTTGCTGCTGGGCTCGCTGATCCCTGCCGTGGCCGGCGTGCTGCGGCGCTTTCCCACCCACGAAATGGTCGAGGGCGACGCCTACCTGATGAACGACCCATGGTCTGGCGGCACACACCTGCCCGACCTGATCGTGGTCAGCCCCGTGATGAATGAAGGCCGCGTGATCGCGCTGGCCGCGACCATCCTGCACCACCAGGATGTGGGCGGCATGGCCGCTGGCTCGATCCCGCCCAACGCCACCGACATCCACCAGGAAGGCCTGCGCATTCCACCGGTGCGCTGGCGCGCAGCCGGCGCCATTGACCGCCACATTGAAACCCTGCTCACCGCCAACAGCCGCACGCCCGACAACCTGTTGGGCGACCTGAATGCGCAGTGGTCGGGCGTGAGCCTGGGCGCGCGCGAGACCGCCGCGCTGCAGGTACGCACCGGCCCCGCTTTCGAAGCCGTGTGCGATGCGCTGCTCGCACAGTCCGAGCGCATGACGCGCGATGCGCTGCGCCAGGTGCCCGATGGCGAATGGCAGTGGCAAGACCAGCTCGATGGGGACGGCATCGATGACGCCCCCGTGCGCATCGCCGTGAGCCTGCGCAAGCAAGGCGATGCGCTCACCATCGACTTCACCGGCTCGTCGCCACAGACGCGCGGGCCGGTGAATGCCTCGCCCTCCAGCATGATGTCGGCCATCCTATTTTTCATGCGCTCGCTCGCGCCGCAAGCGCCCAACAACGCAGGTTGCCTGGCGCCCGCCACCTGGGTGCTGCCCGAAGGCAGTGTGGTCAACCCCCGGCTGCCCGCCGCGGTGAACGCGCGCACCGCCACCCTGAAGCTCGCGTGCAACGCCATGCTCAGCGCGTGGTCGCTGGGTGCGGCGCGCGAGCCGCTGGCCTCCAATGCGGGCGTGGCCACCGTGCTCTCGCTCGGCGGCACGCGCGCCAACGGCGAGCGCTGGCTCATGACGGAAATCATCGCCAGCGGCGCAGGCGCCAGCGCCTCGGGCGACGGCACCAGCGGCATTTCCACCGACGTGGGCAATGCGCGCAACACGCCCGTGGAAGTGATCGAAGCCGAGGCGCCCCTGCGCGTGCACACCTATGCCATTCGCGAAGGCTCGGGCGGCGCGGGCCGCTTCCGGGGCGGCCACGGCGTGCGCCGGGTATACCTGTTGCTTGAAGGACAGGGCAGCGTCTCCTACCGGGGCGAGCGCCATGTCAGCCGCGCGCGCGGCAGCGATGGCGGTGGCGACGGCGCGCCGTCGGCCGCCCGCATCGAACGATCCGATGGCCGCATCGACGTGTTGTCCGCCCGGGCACGCGCCGAGTGGTCAGCGGGGGACAGGCTCGTCATAGAAACGGCCGGAGGAGGCGCTTGGGGTGCACCCGCCCACACGCGGGTGACACCAGAGAACCCAACCACTTGAAAGCGAGATCACCATGAAACGCACCCCCTTCTCCCTGGGCACACTGGCCTTGGTGGCGACCCTGGCCTTTACGGCGCTGGCGCCATCGCTGGCCTCGGCACAGGCCTACCCCACCAAGATCGTGCGCATCGTCGTGCCCTTCCCGCCCGGTGGCAGCACCGACCTGCTCGCGCGCAAGCTCAGCGAGAAGCTCACCGTCACCTGGAAGCAGACGGTGATCGTCGACAACCGCCCGGGCGCCGGCGGCACGGTGGGCGCGGACCATGTGTCCAAGTCCGATCCCGATGGCCACACGCTGCTGCTGGGCGTGACCGGCAGCAACGGCATTGCCGGCGCGTTGTATCCCAACCTGCCCTACGACATGGTCAAGGGTTTCACGCCGGTCACCGCCGTGGTGAGCGCGCCGCTGCTGATCGTGAAGAACCCCAACCTGCCCGCGAA
The DNA here is from genome assembly GCF_019264445.1 of Hydrogenophaga sp. Classification (GTDB taxonomy): domain Bacteria; phylum Pseudomonadota; class Gammaproteobacteria; order Burkholderiales; family Burkholderiaceae_C; genus Hydrogenophaga. The sequence goes on along the minus strand of NZ_JAHVAB010000058.1, from coordinate 16,350 downwards.
AAACCTCGCCGAGCTGGTCGCCGCCGCGCGCGCCAAGCCCGCCTCCATCACCTACGGCTCGCCCGGCAGCGGCACCTCGATGCACCTCACGGGCGAAATGTTCAAGCTCGCCACCAAGGCCTCGTTCCTGCACATCCCGTACCGGGGCAGCGCGGGCGCACTCACCGACCTCATGGGCGGGCAGATCGACCTGATGTTTGGTGACGTGCTGGTGGTGATGCCCCAGATCCAGGGCGGCAAGCTGGTGCCACTGGCCGTGACCTCCAAACAGCGCCACCCGCTGTTTCCCAACGTGCCCACCGTGGCCGAAAGCGGCTACCCCGGCTTTGAAGCGCTGTCGTGGCAAGGCCTGTTTGCGCCACCCGGCACGCCGGTGGCCGTGGTCGAAAAAATCAACAAGGACGTGAATGCCGCGCTGACCAGCCCGGACATCCAGGAGTACTTCGTCTCGCGCGGCTTCCAGCTGGGCGGCAGCAGCGCCACCGACTACAAGGCGTTCATCGAGGCCGAGACCAAGAAGTGGGCGGCCATCGTGAAAGCCTCGGGCGCCAAGCCGGACTGAAGCGCATGAGCAACAACCCCGGTATCCGGCATGTGGGCCCGCCCGTGGAGCGCGCGGGCCAGGTGCAACCGATCTCGCCGGCGGTGGTGGTGGACGAGCGGCTGGTCTTTGTGGCGGGCCAGGTGCCCATGCGCAACGGCCAGCCCGTGGGCGACGACATCGCCAGCCAGACGCACTACACCATCGACTTGATCGAAGGCATTCTTCAGCGCGCCGGCTGCACGCTGGCCGACGTGGTCAAGACCACCGTGTGGCTGGTGCACGCGCAGGACTACGCGGCCTTCAATGCAGCGTACGCCGAGCGCTTTCCCGCCGCCACCGCGCCGGCGCGCTCGACCGTGATCGCCGGTCTGATCGCGCCGGTGCGGGTCGAAATCGAGGCCGTGGCCGTGCGACCCAGCGCCTGAAGAAGGCGCCGCAACCGCGCACCACAATGGAGCGGCTGCTATCATGAAATCCCCTTTTTTCAGCGCGTGTGGCCGGCCCCAGGCCCACGCGTCTTTGGACCATGACAGCTGCCACACCCCCGGCGCGACGCAAGCCGCGCGCCGAGACCAGCGCACCCGCCCGCCCCGTGCGGGCCGTGCGGGAGAGCCGCCAGCGCATCCTGTCCGCCATCCGCGAAGCGGCGATCCAGGAGTTCAGCCTGCATGGCCTGAAGGGCACTTCCACGCAGGCCATTGCAGAACGCGCGGGCCTCACCAAGCCGCAGCTGCACTACTACATCACCGGCAAGGAGGAGCTGTACAGCGAGCTGCTCGATTCGGTGATGATGGCCTGGAAGATCGAGTTCGCCCCGGCGGGCATGACCGACCCGGCCGAGATCCTCGCCCACTACATCCGCCAGAAGCTGGACCACGCCTTCGACCAGCCCACCGTCTCGCGCATCTTCACGCGGGAGATTCTGGACGGCGGCCACAACCTGGGGCGCTACTGGCCCAATGCCCGCGTCTGGATTCAGAAGGAAGTCGGCATGATCAACGGCTGGATCGCGCGCGGCCTCATGCGGCCGATGAACGCGCACCTGCTGCTCATGCACATCTGGGCCATGACGCAACACCACGCCGACTTTGCGCTGCAGGTGCGCGAGATCTGCGGCAGCGAACGAGACCCCCTGCCACTGAACCGCGAGGCCGTGGCCAACGACCTCATTCCGTTCGTGCTGCGCGGCTGCGGGCTCCAGCGCGACTGACATCCGCGCCGCAGGCTGCGGGCGCTGCGGGCCTGTGGCGCGAGCGACACAACACCCCGACCTTCCGTCGATCCCATGAGGGTTTTTACGCTTCTCGCGCCGGGCTTTGTTCTTATACTGACCAAATAGTCAAATTAAATGGTCAGACATTGAGCACGATCAAGGCAGAGCCTCTCCCAACCGGCTCGCTCCCTTCCCACAGCGTCCCCTGCCGCGGTGACCTGACCATTCGCGTCGATCGCGTGGTGCGCCACACGGACGAGGTCAACAGCTACGTGCTGCAGCGCATTGATGGCCTGCCGCTGCCCGCTTGCGAGGCCGGCGCGCACATCGACGTGTACCTGCCCGGCGGCCTGGTGCGCAGCTACTCGCTGTGCGGCGATCCGGCGCACACCACCGAGTCCTACCAGATCGCCGTCAAGCGCGAAACCACCGGCCGAGGCGGTTCGCGCGCCATGCACATGTGGGTGCGTGAAGGCGAAATCCTGCGCATCGGCCAGCCCCGCAACCAGTTTCGTCTGGCGCCTGAAGCCGCCCACCACCTGCTGCTGGGCGGCGGCATCGGCGTGACGCCGCTGGTGGCCATGGCCCATGCGCTGCATGCCCGGGGCGCCTCGTTCACGCTGGCGGTGTTTGCGCGCAGCGCCCAGCACCTGGCCCTGGCCAGCGAGCTGGACAAAGCGCCCTGGCGCGACCGGCTGCAGGTGCACTTCGACAACGTGCCCGCGCCCACCGACCCCGCCACCTTGCTGCAGCAAGCGCCAGAAGGCACCCATGTGTACTTCTGCGGCCCACCCGGTTTCATGACCCATGTGCGCCAGGCCTGCAGCGGCTGGGCGCCCGAGCGTGTGCATTTCGAATACTTCGCGGCACCGCCCCAGGCGGCACCCGCCACGCCCGCTGCGGCCGACACCGCCGGCTTCGAGGTGCTGCTGGCGCGCAGCCAGCAACGCCTGCGCGTGGCACCCGGCAAAAGCATTGCCCACGTGCTCCAGGCCGCTGGCGTGGCGGTGGACACGGTGTGCGAGCAAGGCATCTGCGGCTCGTGCCTCACGCCGTACATCGACGGCACGCCCGACCACCAGGACGCGTGCATGACCGACGCGGAGCGCACGACGCATGTCGCCGTCTGTTGTGCTCGCAGCCACTCGCCTACGCTGACGCTGGACCTCTGAACATCGCCATGCCGCCGCCGCCCACCGCCCCCGCTTTCATCGCCCATGCGCGGCTGCCCCGGTGGCTGCTGCCGGTCGGCTGGCCGTCTGATGAGGCCTCGCCCGCGCTGGCCGGTATCGAGATCGCCCGAGGCCGCATCACACGCGTGACCCCGATGGTGGCGGGCGCAGCCGCTGCGGCACCCGCCTGGGATGTGCAGGGCGCTCTGGTGCTGCCCGGCTTCGTCGATGCCCACACCCACCTGGACAAAGCCTTCATCCTCCCGCGCATCGGTGCCGTGAAGCCAGGGTTGCTCGGCGCCATCGACGCCGTCATCGGCGACCGCGTGCACTGGACGCACGCCGACCTGCGCGAGCGCGCCGAGCGCGGCTTGCGCTGGGCCTGGGAGGCCGGCACCACGCACCTGCGCACCCACATCGACTGGTGGGACCCGCACACACCGCCGCTGGCCTGGCACGTCATCGCCGAGCTGGCCGCCGAATGGCGCGGGCGCGTGCACCTGGAGCAGGTGGCCATGATCAAGCTGGCGCTGTTCAAGGACGACGACGAGGCGCGCCGCCTGGCGCAGTGCGTGGCCGACACCGGAGCGCACGCGCTGCTGGGCGGCTTCGTGCATTCGAGCCACTGGGACCCGGTCTCGCTGCGCCGCCTGGTGCTGGCCGCGCAGGCGGTCGATCTCGACCTGGACCTGCACGTGGATGAAGAGCTCAACCCCGATGCGCAAGGGCTGTCGTTCCTGGCGCAACTGCTGCGCGAGATCGGCTTTGCCGGGCGCGTGGTGTGCGGCCACAACTGCGCGCTGGCCGCACAGCCCGAAGCCATTGCCCTGGCCACGCTCGACGCAGTGGCGCGCGCGCCCATCACGCTGGTGTCGCTGCCCATCACCAACCTGCTGCTGCAAGACGCGGTGACCGACCGCACCCCGCGCCTGCGCGGCCTCACGCTGGTGAAGGAAGCGCGCGCGCGCGGCATTCCGCTGCTGGTGGCCAGCGACAACGTGCAAGACCCCTTCTGCCGCGCCGGCAGCCTGGACCCGCTGGAAGCCATGCAGACCGCTGCGCTGGTGGGCCAGCTCGACACCCCGTTCGACGCCTGGTCCGATGCCCTGTGCCGCAGCGACTGGCTGCAGCGCACCCCCTTGCAGCGCGCCACACTCGAAGGCGTCAGCGCCGACCTGGTGGTCTTCACCGCCGCCGACATCCACGCCTGGCCCTCCCGCAGCGCACCGCGCGTGGTGCTGCGCCAGGGCCAAGCCATCGCCCCCTGAACTCTTCCCAGGACACCGCCCATGCTGCACGGCTACTTCCCTCCACACCGCTTCCTGCCCTACCTCGCCTGGACGGAAATCACCGCACTGCCCGACCGCGAAAACACCGTCATCGTGCTGCCCGTGGGGGCCACCGAACAGCACGGGCCGCACCTGCCCTGCTCGGTCGACACCGTGATCGCCGCCGGTGTGATCGGCAAGGCGTTCGAGCGCCTGCCAGCCGAGATTCGCGCCTTTGGCCTGCCGCCGATCACCTACGGCAAGTCCGAGGAGCACCTGCACTTTGCCGGCACCATGACGCTGACCGGCACCACCCTGCTCTCTACCATGATCGAGCTGGGCGAGTCGGTCTACCGCTCGGGCTTTCGCAAGCTGGTGTTTGCCAACGGCCACGGCGGCCAGCCCCAGGTGCTGGAGATGGCTGCGCGCGAACTGCGCCTGCGCCATGGCGACTATGTGGTGGTGCCGTACGGTGTCTCGCGCGTGCCCAACGTGTCCGGGAAATTCATCAGCGAGGAAGAGCGCAAGCTCTCCATGCACGCCGGCCACTCGGAAACCGCGCTCATGCTCGCGCTCGCGCCCGACACCGTGCACATGGAGCATGCAGCGGCCTACTTCCCGCCACCCTTCCCTTCCAAGACGCTCTCGGCCGACGGCCGCCCCGCCTGCGCCTGGGTGGCGCGAGACTTCGGGCCCAGCGGCGTGATTGGCGACCCCACTACCGCCACGCGCGAACAGGGCGAGGCCATCCTCGACAGCCTGGCCGACAGCTGGGTCAAGGCCATCACCGAGCTCTACACCATGCGCTGGGTGGTTCGCGACGAACCCACCTGGGAGCGCGGCCACCACACCGGTCACATCCAGCAAACGCTGGACTGATTCCCTCTCGTTTCCCCCGTCCCTCCGCCACGTCCCCACGCTTCATCAGAAAGGCCTGCCATGTCCTCCTCCCTGAACCGCCTGTGCCGCGCCCTGGGCGCGACCGCCATTGGTGCCCTCACCCTGACCGCCGCCCAGGCGCAGGAGAAGTTCACCTTCATGACCAACTGGTATGCGCAGGCCGAGCACGGCGGCTACTACCAGGCCATCGCCAACGGCATCTACAAGAAGTACGGCCTGGACGTGACGATCAAGATGGGTGGACCGCAAATCAACATCATCCAGATCATGGCGGCCGGCCAGGCCGACTGCATCATGGGCGCGACCGACACGCAGATGATGGTGGCGCGCGGCAACGGCCTGCCCATCGTCAACGTGGCCGCGATCTTCCAGAAAGACCCGCAGGTGCTGATCGCCCACGAAGACGTGAAGTCCTTCGAAGACATGAAGGGCAAGACCATCCTGATCGCGCCCACCGCCATGCGCGGCATGTGGTCGTGGCTCAAGGGCAAATACGGCTACACCGACGCGCAGGCACGGCCCTACACCTACAACATCCAGCCCTTCGTGGCCGACAAGAACATCGTGCAGATGGGATTCCTGTCGTCCGAGCCGTTCGCCATCCAGAAGGCCGGCGTGAAGGCCAACACCTTCCTGCTGGCCGACCAGGGCTACCCGCCCTACGCCAACCTGATCTCCTGCATGGACAAGACCGTGAAGGAACGCGAGAAGACCGTGGCCGCCTTCGTGAAGGCCACTGTGGAGGGCTACAAGAGCTACCTGGCCGACCCTGCACCGGCCAACGCGCTGATCAAGAAGGACAACCCCAACATGACCGACGAGCAGCTGAACTACGGCATCACCAAGCTCAAGGAGATGGGGATCATCACCGGCAACGACGCGGCCAAGCTGGGCATCGGCATCATGACGCGCGAGCGCCTGGAGAAGACGCACGCCTTCCTGGTGGAGAACCAGATGATCGATCCGGCCAAGGTCAACCTCGATCAGGCCTACCGCCTGGACCTCATCAAGGACGTCAAGGTCCTGCCCTGAACGGTCTGCGCCCGAGCGCACGACCCCAGCGAACCGATGCGCGCCCGCGCGGCGCGCATCGGCCAGCCACCGCCCTCACTTTCTGAACCGCCCATGAAAACTGATCCAGCGTCTGCTGTCACCGCCATCGACATACGGGGCGTGCACAAAACCTACCCCAACGGCACCGTGGCCCTGCAGCCGGTGGACCTCACCGTGCGCGAAGGCGAGTTCGTCACGCTGCTCGGCCCGTCGGGTTGTGGCAAGAGCACGCTGCTGAAAATGGTGGCCGGCCTGCTGGAGCCCACGGGCGGCAAACTCCAGCTGTGGGGCCAGGGTGTGAACCAGCTCGAGCAATCGGGCCACCGCCTGGCCTTTGTGTTCCAGTCGCCCACGCTCATGCCCTGGGCCAGCGTGCAGACCAACGTGCGCCTGCCGCTGGACCTGGCGGGTGTGCCCCGCGCCGAGGCCGATGCCCGCGTGGCCGACGCGCTGGCGCTGGTGGGGCTGTCGAAGTTCGCCAAGGCTTTGCCGCGTGCGCTCTCCGGCGGCATGCAGATGCGCGTGTCGATTGCGCGCGGCCTCGTGGTCGAGCCCACGCTGCTGCTGATGGACGAGCCCTTTGGTGCGCTCGACGAAATCACCCGCCACAAGCTCGACGCCGACCTGCTGGAGCTGTGGCAGAAGAAGAACCTCACCGTGGTCTTCGTGACGCACTCGATCCACGAGGCGGTGTTCCTCTCCAGCCGCGTGGTGATGATGGCCGCACGGCCCGGGCGCATCGTGGAGGCGTTCCCGATCGACCAGCCCTACCCGCGCACACCCGACTTCATGGTCTCCACCGAATTCAGCCGGCACGCCAAACAACTGCAGGACAGCCTGCTGCGCGCCAGCCGCGACACCACCGAGGACGCGAACGCATGAGCACGAACACCCCCTTCCTGCGCCAGCCCCAGGTACAGCGCGTGCTGTACCCCGCGCTCGTGGCGATTGCCCTGGTGTCGATCTGGCATGGCCTGGTGGTCGGCCTCGAACTGCCACCCTATCTGGTGCCGTCTCCAGGCCTGATGATGGAAACGCTCATCAAGGACTGGTCCACGCTGTTTGGCTCACTGCTGATAACCATGAAGATCACCGTGCTGTCCTTCGCGGTGGCGGTGGTGGTCGGTGTGCTGATCTCGTTCCTGTTTGTGCAGAGCCGCCTCATCGAAACCGCGCTGTTTCCCTATGCCGTGCTGCTGCAGGTCACACCCATCGTGGCCATTGCGCCGCTGATCATCATCTGGGTGAAGCAACCGACGGCTTCGCTGGTGGTGTGTGCGGCGCTGGTGGCGCTGTTTCCCATCATCTCCAACACCACGCTGGGCCTGCGCAGCGTCGACCCCGACCTGCAGAGCTACTTCAAGATGAACCGCGCCTCGCGCGGCCAGATCCTCTGGCGCCTGCGCATTCCCAGTGCGCTGCCGTACTTCTTTGGCGGCCTGCGAATCTCCTCGGGCCTGGCGCTCATCGGCGCCGTGGTCGCGGAGTTTGTGGCCGGCACCGGTGGCACCAACACCGGCCTGGCCTACCAGATCCTCATGGCCGGCTACCAGCTCGACATTCCCCGCATGTTCGCCGCGCTGCTGCTGATCTCGCTGGCCGGCGTGTTCCTGTTCGTGCTCATGGCATGGCTGACCAAGGTGTCGCTGGGCTCCTGGCACGCCAGCGAAATTGCACAAGACTGACAGGGAGCCCTTCACATGACAACGCCCATTGAACAACTGCAGCACGAGCTGCCCGAGCTCGACTGGATCACCGACCCGCTGAAGATCGGTCGCCTCTCGCAAGACTTCTCGTGGTTCAGCCCGGTGCTCAAGCGCCAGCTGCTCGGCAAGCGCGGCGACATTGCGGTGAAGCCACGCACCGAAGACGACATCACCCGCCTGGCCGCGGCCTGCGCGCGCCACCGTGTGCCGCTCACGCTGCGCGGCAGCGGCACGGGCAACTACGGCCAGTCCACGCCGCTGCATGGTGGCGTGATCCTGGACATGAGCGGCTACAACGCCTTTTTGTGGTCGCGCCCGGGCGTGGGCCGCGCGCAGGCGGGCATTCGCCTGGCCGAGTTCGACAACGCCACGCGCCCCATGGGCTGGGAGCTGCGCTGCATTCCGTCCACGTTCCGCAGCGCGTCGCTCGGCGGCCTGTTCAGCGGCGGCTTTGGCGGCGCGGGCTCGATCAACTACGGTCCCATCGGTGCCGCAGGCAACATCCTGGGCATCCGCGCCATGACGGTGGGCACCGACCCGCAGGTGGTGGAGCTGCGCGGCCCTGAGGCCCTGCTGATGCACCACCTGTGGGGCACCAACGGCATCGTGCTGGAAGTGGAAATGGCATTGGCGCCCGCCCACCCCTGGCTGGAGATGATCGTCACCTTCAACGATGCCGACCGCGCGCTGGACTTCGGCAACGCGCTGGCACACGCGCCCGGCATCGTGAAGAAAAACATCGCCGTGCTGGCCGACCCGATCCCGGGCTACATGACCGCGCTGGCCGGGCACCTGCCCGCGGGTTGCCATGCCGCACTGGTGCTGGTGGCCGAGTTCTCGGAACCGGCCGCCCTGCAGGTGGCTGCCGCACACGGCGGGCAAGTCACCTACAGGAAGACGGCGGAAGAAGCCAAGGCCGCGCACCACACACTGGTGGAGTACTGCTGGAACCACACCACCCTGAACGCCTTGAAGGTGGACAAGGGCCTGACCTACCTGCAGACCACCTTCACGCCCGGCAAACACCTCGACCAGGTGCGCCGCATCCGCGAGCTGTTTGGCGACGAGGTGCTCATGCACGTCGAGTTCCTGCGCAGCATGGACGGTTTCACCACCTGCACGTCGCTGCCGCTGGTGCGCTTCACCACCGAGGAGCGGCTCAACGAGATCATCCAGATCTTCCGCGACAACGGCATCCGCGTGAACAACCCGCACACCTTCATCATCGAAGAAGGCAAGGTCGGTGGCGACCTGCCGCAGAACGTGATCGACATGAAGCAGCGCTTTGACCCCGCAGGCCTGCTCAACCCAGGGAAAATGCGTGCCTGGGGCTTGCCCAGCTAGTCAGCCCTCAACACGGAGATCCTCCATGAGCACCGGCAAACCCATGGCCCATTACGCCGCCGCACGGCGCGTGGGTGATTTCGTGTTCATGAGCGGTGTGGTGGCGGTGGACCCGCTCACGCGCCGCGGCGTGAACACCTACGAAGATGTGCCCACCAAGGCCCTGGCGGTCTTGCGCAAACTGGGCTATGTCACGGGACAGATGTCGGTGGACGCGTTCGAGGCGCCCATCGTGGCGCAGAGCTGGTTTGTGCTGGAGCGCATCCGCCAGCTGGCCGAAGAGCACGGCGGCCAGATGTCCGATGTGGTCAAGCTGGTGCAGTACTTCCGGCAGCTGCCGCACTACGCGTACTACAACCGCGTGCGCGGCGTGTTCTTTCCGGGCGAGCCCCCGGTGAGCACCGTGGTGGAGGTGTCGCGCTTCCTGCCGGGCGACGATGTGCTCGTGGAAGTGGAAGCCACGATGTACCTGCCGCGCTGATGCGCGGCGTGCGTGCCTAGCGACGCGCCAGCAGTCGCGGCACGTTCACCACCACCCGCACCTCGCCGGGAGGCAGGCTGGCTTTCACCTCATGCGCGGCGTCCAGTGTGTCGCGCAAGGTGGGCTCACCCAACGGCATGCCCTGGCGGCCCACGATGGCAAACACCTGCGGTGCATTGGCCTTGGTGCCACGGCGCGTCACCACCGCCACCTCGCCACTGGCCAGGCGCACATAGCTGCCCGGTGGATAAAAACCAATGTGCTTCACAAACAGCGCGCCCAGCGCGTCGGGCTGGTGATCGGGCCCCAGGTAGAGCTCGCGCGCCACTTGCTGAGACAGCAAGCCACCACGGCCCTGGCGCGGGCTGATGCAGGCCACGTACACGTCGGCCATCTGCAGCAGGCGCTGCGCCAGCAGCGACACCGGCTTGCCCGCCGGGTAGCCGCTGCCGTCGGGCCGCTCGTGGTGCTCCTGCACCAGCTGCAGCCACAGCGCGTCGTTCACGCCCAATTCGCGCAACACGGTGGCGCTGCGCAAGGGGTGTTCGCGCACGGTGTGGCGTTGCGCATCGTTCAGGGCACCGCTTTGGCGCGCCATGGCATCGTGGGTGCGCGTCATGCCGATGTTCATGGTGAGCGCGGCGCGAAACAGCGAACCCTGCTCCTCGGGCGACAGACCCGTGGACGGGGACACCAGCGCACACAAACCGGCAGACAGCAGCGCGTGCGACGCGCTGTAGCCCATGCGGGCGTCAAAGAGCAGTTGCACCAGCACCAGCAGGCTGTCGTCGGGTGCCGTGCGCCACAGGCGTTGCGCGCGCGCCGCCAGGCGATCAAGCTTCTCGTGGAAATGCACGGCCGCAGAGCCCTGCTGCAGCAGGCTGTTGAGCGACGTGTGCAGGTCCGTCCACACCTCGACCGGCCCCGCTTCGTCGCGGTCCACCACATGGGGCACTTCCACGGCATGGGTCAGGCCGGCAATGCGCTTGAGGGGCGCGTCGTCGCGCACCATGCGGTCGAGCTCGGTGGTGTAGCTGTACGACCAGGCACGCCAGTCCGACTCCAGCACCACCGGCCCATGCAGCATGAGCAGGCCGCGATGCTGCTCCGAGGTGATGGGCTCGCCCTTGCGCAGCAACAACACCCCCTTCGGGTCCCACACGTTCACGGGCACCGGCTGTTGCAACGCGATGGCGTCCAGGGGAAGCGGCTTGTACATGGCGGCCAATGTACGCCTCGCGCGCGGAGGCAAATCCGAGAATAAAAGCAGAAAAGCCTGCGAGTTCAAGGAACTCGCAGGCTTTCTGGGTCTGGTGGGCGGTGCAGGGTTCGAACCTGCGACCCCTGCCGTGTGAAGGCAGTGCTCTACCACTGAGCTAACCGCCCGATTGATCTGGCCGATCTCTCGGAAGCCTCGAATTATAGCCGGATTTTGAGCGACTTCAGGCCGGCTCCAACTTGCGCCACACGGTTTTTCCTTTGCTGGCCTTGTCCAGGTCCGCCAGCACACCGTCGTGCGCCTGGGCTTCGGACGCGTTGGCGCGCAGCACGGGCAGGTCAAAGCGGCTCAGGTCCAGCACCTCGACCTGGCCGTCTTCGCCAGGCGCATCGCCCAGGTCCATGAGCAGCGCGTCCTGTCCGCGGGTCATGTTGATGTACACGTCGGCCAGCAGCTCGGCGTCGAGCAGGGCGCCGTGCAGTGTGCGGCCGGAGTTGTCCACGCCCAGGCGGTCGCACAGCGCATCCAGGCCATTGCGCTTGCCGGGGAACATTTCCTTGGCCATCACCAGGCTATCGGTCACCTGGCCCAGGATGGTGGTGATGGGCGGGTGACCGAGCCGCTCCATTTCCTTGTTGAGAAAGCTGATGTCGAAAGGCGCGTTGTGGATGATCACCTCGGCATCGCGCAGGTAGTCCAGCAGCTCATCGGCAATGGCAGCGAACTTCGGCTTGTCGCGCAGGAACTCGTTGCTGATGCCGTGCACCTTTAGCGCGTCCTCATGGCTGTCGCGCTCGGGGTTCACATAGAAGTGCAGGTTGTTGCCGGTCAGCTTGCGGTTGAGCAGCTCCACGCAGCCGATTTCAATGATGCGATCGCCGTTGTCTGCGGACAGGCCGGTGGTTTCCGTGTCGAGGACGATCTGGCGCATCAGTGGTTTTCCTTGGCGTGGTTGATCGAGTACTTGGGAATCTCCACCGTCACATCGGCCTGCGCCAGCAGGGCCTGGCAGGACAGACGCGAGTTGGGCTCCAGGCCCCACGCGCGGTCCAGCAGGTCTTCCTCGGTCTCGTCGAGTTCGTTGAGGCTGTTGAAGCCTTCGCGCACGATCACATGGCAAGTCGTGCAGGCCGCGCTCATGTCGCAGGCGTGCTCGATGTTGATCTTGTTGTCGAGCAAGGCTTCGCAGATCGACGTGCCAGAGGGTGCGGCGATGCTCGCGCCCTGTGGGCAGTATTCGGGGTGGGGCAGGATCGTGATCGTGGGCATGGGAGGTTCAGACTTCTTCGAGTTTCTTGCCAGACAGGGCTTGCTGGATGCCGCGGTTCATGCGCAGTGCGGCAAAGGGTTCGGTGGTCTTGGCGAGTTCGCTGGTGGCGTTTTCGATGGCCTTGGCGTCGTCGCCAGCGGCCGTCGTTGCCAGCGATGCCAGCAGTGCTTCGATCTGTTCGCGCTCGGCGGGCTGCAGCAGGTCGGCGTCCGCAGCCAGTGCGGTGCGCGTGGCAGCCATCATGCGGTCGGCGTCCACGCGCGCTTCAACGAGTGCGCGCGCCTGGATGTCTTGCTGTGCGGTGGCAAAGCTGTCCTGCAGCATGGCCGCGATCTGCTCGTCGCTCAGGCCGTAGGCGGGCTTCACGTCCACGCGCGCTTCCACGCCACTGCCCTGCTCTTTCGCACTCACCGACAGCAGGCCGTCGGCATCCACCGTGAAGGTCACGCGGATGCGCGCGGCACCGGCCACCATGGGCGGAATGCCGCGCAACTCGAAGCGCGCCAGGCTGCGGCAGTCGGCCACCAGATCGCGTTCGCCTTGCACCACGTGCAGGGCCAGCGCCGTCTGCCCGTCTTTGTAGGTGGTGAAGTCCTGGGCCAGCGCAGTGGGAATGGCGCTGTTGCGCGGCACGATGCGCTCCACCAGGCCGCCCATGGTCTCGATGCCGAGCGACAGCGGAATCACGTCGAGCAAGAGCAAGTCGCCGTCGCGGCTGTTGCCCGCCAGCGCGTTGGCCTGAATGGCCGCACCCAGTGCGACCACTTCGTCGGGGTTGAGGTTGGTCAGCGCAGGCTGACCAAAGAACTCGCTCACGGTGCGCCGCACCACCGGCATGCGGGTGGAGCCGCCCACCATCACCACGCCCTGGACCTCGTCCTTGGTGATGCCCGCATCGCGCAGCACCTTGCGCACCGCCGTCATGGTGCGGGCGGTCAGCGCAGCCGTGCTGGCTTCGAAATCGGCTGGCGTCACGCTGTGCTCGATGCGCTGCCCCGCGACGGTTGCCGCAAAGGTTTCGCTCGTCGCGGAAGACAGCGCCTCTTTCACGCGGCGGGCTTCGGCGTGCACCGCCGCGCGCTCGGAAGCCGTGAGCGCAGCGCTCACGCCGTGCTTCGCCAGCGCCCAGGCGGCCAGCGCCTGGTCGTAGTCGTCACCGCCCAGGGCCGAATCGCCACCCGTGGCCATCACTTCGAACACCCCTTGCGTCAGGCGCAGGATGGAGATGTCGAACGTGCCGCCACCCAGGTCGTAGATCGCGTAGACACCCTCGGACCCGTTGTCCAGGCCATAGGCGATGGCCGCTGCGGTGGGCTCATTGATCAGTCGCAACACGTTGATGCCGGCCAGCTGGGCGGCGTCTTTGGTGGCCTGGCGCTGCGCGTCATCGAAGTAAGCCGGCACGGTGATCACCGCGCCGTAGAGGTCGTCATCGAAACTGTCCTCGGCGCGAAAACGCAAGGTGGCCAGAATCTCGGCGCTGACCTCCATGGGCGTCTTGCGCCCGGCCACGGTGTCCACCACCGCCATGCCGTCCTGCTCAACCACGCTGTAAGGAAGCTTGTCGACATCGGCCACCTGCGCACGGCTGCGGCCCATGAGGCGCTTGACCGAACTCACCGTGTTGGCCGGGTCCTGCACCTGCGCCGCCAGCGCGTCAAAGCCGATCTGCCGTCCGGAGCCGCCCTGGGCGGGATCGAGGTAGCGCACCACACTGGGCAGGATCACACGGCCATCTTCGGCAGGCAGGCACTCGGCAACGCCGTGGCGCACCGCAGCCACCAGCGAGTGCGTGGTACCCAGGTCAATGCCCACCGCCACCCTGCGTTGATGCGGGTCGAGGGATTGGCCGGGTTCGGAAATCTGCAGAAGCGCCATGGGTGATCGATCGGTTCAAAAACGTAACTGGCTATTGTCCCAGCAGATCGATCCGGTTCTCCACATCGCTGGCAAAGCGCTCAACGAACATAAGGGCTCTGACTTGCTGGGCAAGTGCTGACCAGTCGTGGTGCACATCGGCAGTGGTCTGCAGGTCTTGCAGCATGGCGCGCCGTGCGGTGCTCACCTCGTCGGCCATGCGCTCCAGGTCTTCCAGGCGGGTGGCTTCGTCAAGATCTTCGCGCCACTGCATCTGCTGCATCAGGAACGACGCCGGCATGGCGGTGTTGTCCTCGGCCTGGATGGGTGCCCCGTGGAGTTCGCACAGGTAGGCTGCTCGCTTGAGCGGGTCCTTCAGGCGTTGGTACGCCTCGTTGATCCGCACCGACCACTGCATCGCCTGACGCTGGGCCTGTGCATCGGCGGTGGCAAAACGGTCGGGGTGCGCTTCGCGCTGCAGCGCCTTCCACCGGGCATCGAGCGCGGCGCGGTCGAGCTCAAAGCGGGGGTCGAGGCCAAAGATCTCGAAGTCGTTCGATTGCAGGTTCAGGTTCATGACAAGAAAAAGCCGCCGGCGCTGTTCAGCACGGGCGGCCTCGGTAGAAGGTCACGGGATCAGATGCGAAAGCTCTCGCCACAGCCACAGCGGTCGCGCTCGTTCGGGTTGTTGAAACGAAAGCCCTCGTTGAGGCCTTCGCGCACGAAATCGAGCTGCGTGCCGTCGATGTAGGCCAGGCTCTTGGGGTCGACCAGCACCTTCACGCCGTTGTCTTCGAACACCACGTCTTCCGGGGCGATCTCGTCGGCGTACTCGAGCTTGTAGGCCATTCCGGAACACCCGGTCGTCTTCACACCCAGGCGCACACCCACGCCCTTGCCGCGCTTGGCGATGTAGCGGTTGACGTGCCGGGCAGCGGCTTCAGAAATCGAAATGGCCATCTTTGTTTGCTCTCTCCATGGCGCCACATCGGCGAAATGTCTTCTCAAGTACACGCCACAGAACCGGCTTTGCCGGGCTGCAGGCGTGGTCCCCATGGGGGAAGACGCGAAGCGGCGCAGGGATCCTTAGTTCACGTGCTTCTTGCGGTAGTCGTCCACCGCGGCCTTGATGGCGTCTTCGGCCAGGATCGAGCAATGGATCTTCACGGGCGGCAACGCCAGCTCTTCGGCGATCTGGCTGTTCTTGAGGGCGGCAGCCTGGTCAAGCGTCTTGCCCTTGACCCACTCGGTCACGAGTGACGAAGAAGCAATGGCCGAACCACAGCCGTAGGTCTTGAAACGAGCGTCTTCAATTACGCCGGTGGTCGGGTTGACCTTGATCTGCAGCTTCATCACGTCACCGCAGGCCGGTGCGCCCACCATGCCGGTGCCCACCGAATCGTCACCCTTTTCAAAAGAGCCCACGTTGCGGGGGTTTTCGTAGTGATCAACAACTTTGTCTGAATAAGCCATGGTGTTTCTCCTTCAATGCGCTGACCACTGGATGGTGGACAGGTCAATACCGTCTTTGAACATTTCCCACAGCGGGGACAACTCGCGCAGCTTGGCCACGTTTTCCTTGATGGTGGCAATCGCGTAGTCGATTTCTTCTTCGGTCGTCCAGCGGCCGATCGTCATGCGAAGGCTGCTGTGCGCGAGCTCGTCGCTGCGGCCGAGCGCGCGCAGCACGTAGCTGGGCTCCAGGCTGGCCGAGGTGCAGGCCGAACCGGAAGATACCGCCAGACCCTTGATGCCCATGATCAGCGACTCGCCTTCGACGTAGTTGAAGCTCATGTTGAGGTTGTGCGGTACGCGGCGCGATTCGTGGCCGTTGATGAACACCTCTTCCACGTCCTTGAGGCCAGCGACCATGCGGTCGTGCAGCGCCTTGATGCGAATGTTTTCTTCGTGCATTTCGGCCTTGGCGATGCGGTAGGCCTCGCCCATGCCCACACACTGGTGCGTCGGCAAGGTGCCCGAACGCATGCCACGCTCGTGGCCACCACCATGCATTTGCGCCTCGATGCGGATGCGGGGTTTGCGGCGCACATACAGCGCACCAATGCCCTTGGGGCCGTAGGTCTTGTGGCTGGTCAGGCTCATCAGGTCAATCGGCAGGCTCTGCAGGTCGATGTCGACACGCCCGGTGGCCTGTGCCGCGTCGACGTGGAAGATCACACCCTTCTCACGGCAGATCGCACCGATCGCGGCGACGTCCTGAATCACACCGATTTCGTTGTTGACGAACATGACCGAAGCCAGGATGGTGTCCGGGCGGATCGCGGCCTTGAACACATCCAGGTCGAGCAGGCCGTCCGCCAGC